>NZ_LIXE01000004.1:0-314425 GCF_003584965.1 Vibrio sp. PID23_8
ACCGAGCGCTTTGCTTACGGAAACGCGTTCACTGAACCTAACAGCGTCATTCCGGACGAGCTCAGGCGAGCATCCGGAATCTATTATCAGCGCACTGTTTAATTTGAGTTTATCACCTTAGTGCTATCAAGCTCGATCAGTAGATTCTGAATCACGTTCGTTCCTCACTGTTCAGAATGACGAATATCTCCCTTTCCCAGAAGCAAGAATACCGAACGCTTCGCTTACTGAATACGGGAGACTAAAAACGTCATTCCAGCGAGCAAAAGCGAGACTAGGAATCTATTATCAGCGCACTGTTTAATTTCAGTTTATCACCTTAGTGCTATCAAGCTCGATCAGTAGATTCTGAATCACGTTCGTTCCTCACTGTTCAGAATGACGAATATCTCCCTTTCCCAGAAGAAAGAATACAGAACGCTTCGCTTACGGAATATGGGCACTTACACGTCATTCCAGCGAGCAAAAGCGAGACTAGGAATCTACTTGCAGCGGGAACTTAGTTAAGTAGGGAATACAGAACGCTTCGCTTACTGAAACGCGTTCACTGAATCTAACAGCGTCATCCCGGACGAGCTCAGGCGAGCATCCGGAATCTATTATCAGCGCACTATTTGGTTTCGGTATATCACCTTAGTGCTATCAAGCTCGATCAGTAGATTCTGAATCACGTTCGTTCCTCACTGTTCAGAATGACGAATATCGCTCTTTCTCAGAAGCAAGAATACAGAACGCTTCGCTTACTGAATACGGGCACTTACACGTCATTCCAGCGAGCAAAGCGAGACTAGGAATCTACTTTCAGCGAGCAATCAGCTAAATAGAAAATGCAGATCGCGATTGCAAAGTACAAAATGTAGAAACGATTTACATGACTTGTAGTAACAATAACATTCCGTAATCCGTAATCCGTAATCCGTAATCCGTAATCCGTAATCCGTAATCCGTAATCATTTTTTTCGATCCTAGCCCCTAGGATCCCAGGACCTAAAACATCAATGGAACCACAAAAAGAACACCCACAACATTACCTACCGTACCCACCCCACAGCCAACAACCTGCGGACGACGAAATCGACTTGCGCGAACTGTTCGGAGCTCTGTGGAAAGGTAAGTGGATCATCATTGCGACCACATTTGTCTTTGCAGTCAGTGCGGTACTTTACGCACTAAGCTTGCCAAATATCTACAAATCTGACGCATTGCTTGCGCCAGCAGAAAGCTCAAACGGCGGCGGGCTATCAAAAATGGCTGGCCAACTTGGCGGTTTGGCGGCACTAGCGGGCGTCAACCTTGGTGGCGGAGAATCCTCGCAAACCGATTTAGCCGTGCAAGTGATGAAATCTCGCCAGTTTGTAGAGGCCTTTATTAATAAGCACGACTTGCTGGTGCCTTTAATGGCGGCAAAAGATTGGGACTTAGCAAACAACAAGCTGATTCTAGATGAAGAGCTTTATAACCCAACTACCGGTGAATGGCTACGCGAGGCTAAAGGTCTACGAGGCGCAACACCAACGGCACAAGAAGCGTTTGAAGTGTTCAGTAAAGAAGTCTTGAGCGTTAGCCAAGACAAAGAAAGCGGCTTATACACGGTATCAGTCAAAAACTACTCACCTTATGTAGCTCAGCAATGGGTGAACTGGTTGATTGAAGACATCAACAAAGTGATGCGAGAACGTACGATTGCGGAAACCTCACAAAACCTTGCATACCTAAATACTCAGCTACAAAAAACAGCAGTAGCAGATATGCAAAGCACGTTCTACAAACTGATCGAAGAGCAAACTAAGAGCCTGATGCTGGCTGAAGTACAAGAAGAGTTTATCTTCAAAGTCGTTGACCCAGCAGTGGTACCAGAGCTTAAAGATGGACCGAAACGCGCACTGATTTGTGTGCTAGGTACATTGCTTGGTGGCATGTTGGGTGTGGCAATCGTATTAGTACGTTTTGCGTTTCGAAAAGAGGATACTGAGGAGCTAGGTCCAAGAGCCTAGACTTTGCGTTACCTATTGGGGCCAGTTTGGCAAAACAGGTGAAAACAAAGTATTACAGTGAGATAGCAAAATTAGGTTGTCTCATTTTGAATGCAATATGTCTCAGGTGGTGAAAAGTCTGAGATAAATACAAAGTTAAATACAACAAGTTTGGTTAGTTATGATTAAAAAATGTCTATTTCCTGCGGCAGGCTACGGCACTCGATTTCTTCCAGCGACGAAGTCAATGCCAAAAGAGATGATGCCAGTTGTGAATAAACCTCTGATTGAATATGGCGTAGAAGAAGCGATTCAAGCTGGTATGAACGGTATGTGTATCGTTACTGGTCGTGGCAAGCACTCGATCATGGACCACTTCGATAAGAACTACGAACTTGAGCACCAAATCAGTGGAACTAACAAAGAAGATCTACTGGTAGACATTCGTGAAATCATTGACTCTGCAAACTTCACTTACATTCGTCAACGCGAAATGAAAGGCCTAGGTCATGCAATTTTGACTGGCCGTGAGTTGGTTGGTGATGAACCATTCGCGGTAGTTCTAGCGGATGACCTTTGCGTGAATGAAGAGGAAGGCGTTCTTGCTCAAATGGTTACGCTATTTAAGCAATTCCGTTGCTCTATTGTTGCCGTTCAAGAAGTGCCTGCAGAAGAGACGCACAAGTACGGTGTGATTTCTGGTGAAATGATCAAAGACGATATTTACCGCGTTGACGACATGGTTGAAAAACCTGAGCCTGGAACTGCACCAAGCAACCTAGCTATCATTGGCCGCTACATCTTAACCCCAGATATTTTTGAGCTGATCGAAAATACTGAGCCTGGTAAAGGTGGTGAAATCCAAATTACGGATGCACTACTTAAACAAGCGAGGAGTGGTTGCGTGCTTGCATACAAGTTTAAAGGTAAGCGCTTTGATTGCGGTAGCGTGGAAGGATATATCGAAGCGACAAATTATTGTTTTAACAATTTTTTTAGTAAAGCACTACCTACAGGTTAACCAATTGTTGGTGAAATTGACATGGTGAGTTCATCTGCTGTGTAAAAGGCCCTCGTTAACTAAATGAAAAATTGCCATCAAATCATATTGCTGCCAGAAAGTTAAGTTAGTAGAAGCAAACAGAGAGTTAAGTACTTTAGAGTTTAATAGCCTGAGCTAAAACCAATGGGTATCGAGTATCTATGTGACAGAAAAAAGTAGCGAAAGAGATGGAAGTTACGGCGATATACGATATTAGCTTGAAGGTTTAAATGTTAAGCGCTTATTAGGCGTAATGCATTTGCGCTAGTTAGTTGAGTCGATGATCGCGCAGAGGCTTTTTCAAGGATCAGGTAGGCATATTTGAACCTTTTAAAGCAAGTAATGAGCTTAAAGGGAGGTATTCAACGTAAACGAATGAAGAGTGTGATGGATGCCAACTATTTAGGCAAGGTTCTCGGACCCCTTGAATGATGGGGTTGTTCATGAGATTTCCTTGCTTAAGCAAATTTTTTATAAAGTTAGGACAAGTATGAGTTATGTAATTATTAGTGGTTGGTGGTGTGATAATAACGAAAAAACAGATCAAAGAAATGAGTATTTAGGAGATGAGTATATTCGTGGCGAAGATTTCCACAAGTTGTGGTATCAGGCTATAAATAAATATACTACGCCAGATAAAATACTGATTGTAGATTCTGCATCTCCAGTAAAGCCACCTATTGAAAAGAAAGATTCTCGAATTGAAGTAATTAGTTTAAACAAAAACTTTGGGCATTCAACTAATCATATAGGTGATAAATGTGGAGTAACTAGAGCTCATCTTGCAGGCTTATACTATGCATATCTCTGTGACGTCGATTATTGTGTGTATATCGAGCAAGATGCTCTAATTTATGGAGAAAATATAATTGAAGAAGCGATAAATAATATGACTGGTGATTATATGTTTGGTGACAGTGGTAATACACCTCATGCAACACAGCAATCATTTTTCATAATTAAAAGAAAAGGATTACTCCCATTTATAACACGACTAAGTAAAATGACATCTGATTGCAATGAAATCTCCCCTGAAAATAAGTTTGCCATTTGCACAAGTCGTATGCTCAGTGCTCTGCCAGAATTTGTTTTTAAATTTAGAGGTGTTGGGAAGTTACTGTCGATAATTACGCATTTTGATAAAGTGCCATTCGGTTATGGTAGAAGCAGACCAATAGATTTCAATGCAAAAAGATTCTATTTTCAACATGGGTCAAAATCAGAATTAGACCAATATTATGATAAGGTCAAATAATCATTTAAATGATAACAGCGTCAATAAATTCATGTTCGTTGTTGTGGTTGCGTTCAATTTTTTATTTCCAACATTTAACTCTATTTTAGGAGGTGATGATGGTGGTGGTAAAATTGGTGCAATTTTTATCAATGCTGGTCTTTTTTTATTGCTATTGTCGTTTTTAGTTAACATAAAGAGAATAAATAGAACTGAAACTATAGTTATCTCTTTTGGTATTACATGGTTCATATTAATATGTGTATCCATGTTAATCTCACCTGGTAAAATAATAACATCAGACATATTTGAATTGCATAGACCACTACTGTATTCGATAACTGTTTTATTCGGTATGCGTTTGTATGAAAATGGGATATCTATACAAAATGTTGAAAGGTGCCTAATTATTGTAGGTTCTATTGTAATTATATTTGCATGTATACAGAATTTGGACTTATTCAAACCATTGAAAGCAATGTATACAAAAACTCACAATGTTCATACAGGCAGAGCGACTGGGACATTTGTTAATCCGTATGATTTTTCAGTATTTGCAATACTGATGCTAGGTTTTTATGTCGTAAGCACACTCGATAAAGTATTTTCAATCAAAAACATTAAAAGCATGTTTCTTATTGGTTGTGTATTTATTTCATTGGTTCTTTCTCAAAGTAGAACTGGATTTATACTGATTTTCGTGTATTTTTTCGTGTTATTTTTTCTGCTTGGCTCTGATATGATAAAATCAAAATTCAAGCGTGTTAAAAAAAGTGCGCTAATATTAATCCTGTTTTTTGTTTTTGTAGTGGTTTTGTTTTTTAGTTTCGACTATCTGGAAGTGAATTATCCTTACTTGATTCATGGTGTCCAAGCCTTTATAGAAGGAAATAATACTTCATTTAATGCAAGAGACGTACAATTGAAAGAAGTCATCCAATTAACTAGTAAAAATGTGGTTACAATATTATTCGGAAATGGTCCATCAAAGGCAACGATGAGTATATTGGAAATGCAATATATATTGTACGGATTTAGGTATGGCTTGGTAGGATTGATTTTGCTTGTTACGACGATGATTATTTTTTCATATTCATCAGTTGTATCTTTTTTAAATGCAAAAACAAGAACTGAGAAGAACTTTTTTCTTGTGATTTCTAGTTGGCTAATTTCTATGTTTATAGCTTCGTTTACCAATGCATATATAGACATTATAAGACTGCAGTTTTTATATTTTTCTTTAGGTGGGATAAGTATATTTTTTGCATTTGTCATGAGATATAAAAGGTATGAAAGTGTTTTGTAAAGTAATAATGGCAATAAAAAGTATATGGCATTACTTTTTAAATAAGAATCGAAATGTTTTCTCTAGAAAATCTATAGCGACTGGAAAAAATAAAGTAGTCGTGAGTTTGACGACATATAATGAGCGACTCGATACAGTATATTTAACGTTAGAGTCTATATTAAATCAAAATGTCAGTGGCTATGACGTTTATTTGTGGCTATCTGAAGAAGATTGCACAGAAAATGAGTTGCCTAAGTCGTTGAGAAAACTGAGGGATAGAGGGGTTAAGATAAAGTTCGTTTCTGAAAATATGCGTTCGTATAAAAAATTGTCATACATGTATAATTATGTAATGAAAAACAAATGCACATATGATGTCATTGTTACTGCTGATGACGATATACTTTATCCCCAAAATTGGTTAGATGGTTTTTTAAAAAAACATGTAACATATCCTAATGACGTCCTTTGTTACAGAGGTCATGATCTTGTTTGTGATGGAGAAGGGAACTTTTTATATAATGCTAGTTTAAATAATAATACTTCTGAAGATCAAGGGAGTATAAATCTACTTCCTACAGGTGTTTCTGGGGTATTTTATCCAATGACTAGTTTAAACGAACAAGTAATCAATTTTAATGAAATTCTTAAAAGAGCCAAATATATGGATGATATTTGGTATAAAGGAGTGACTTCTAGTTGTGGCGTGATTTCTCGAAGAGTCTACAAGAAAAACATTCATTTCCCTCCTATTATTAGTACGTTATCGACAGGTTTGGTTAAAAATAACGTAACTCATAATTTAAATGACAAAGTAATCAATGATGTGTTCGAATTTTTTGAGAAATTAGATGTTAAGTAGAGTAATAAATAATTTTTCTCGTTTGATTAGTGGGAATATTTTAGCATCTTTTATTTCACTATTCAGTGTAACGTACATAGCTAATGATCTTGGTATATACGAATTTGGTTTGTTTGTTATTTGTCAATCTGCATACATAACTTTAGATAAAGTTTTTAATATTCAAGGTTGGCAAGCAATAATACGATGGGGGCAAGATGACTATAATTACTATAGTGTTTATTTCTACATAAATATTTTCTTGTCATTACTTGCTTTAATCGTCGGATGCTCAGTAGTTCTCATTATTGATAGTTTTTTTGATATTAGTGATTTGATCACGCCTCTATTTGTGTATTTTTTGTTAATCATTTTTAGAAACCAAGATACAGCCCAGGCAATAATTAGGAAAAATAATCGTTATGAATTGTTATCGTTGAGTGCTGTATTCTTGTCCGCTTCAAGAGCTATTTTGATATTACTTTATGATTTAGATTTAATTATTGTAATAAAAATATTTGTTATTACAGAGATTGCTTATTTTTTATTGATTAATGTTGTAGCTTATAAAATTTCAGATATAAACTTTATAAGGTTTAATTTTAAAGATTCCTTAAGTTTGGATATGAGAAGTTGTTTAGTTAGTGGAGCAAAAATTAATTTAACACAAGTATCCGATCTTCCTGTTAGTACTATGGACTCATTTATCATTGCTGGTTTTTTTGGTGCGGACACTGTTGGAGTTTATAAGCTAATTAGAAAATATAGTAGTTTGCTAGGTAGATTGGTCGCACCTATGAATCAAGTTATTTTTCCCGAAGTTTCAAGTTTAGTAAGACGTCATGAACTAAAAGGTGCTATCTCATTTTCAAAAAAAATGATGCTGATTTATTTTTTTTGTTTATCTATAGTGTCTATAGTATTGTTTTTCTTGTATGAGTTTTTTGGAAAGAACTTCATTGCATTTGATATGGGACTTTACTCTGTAATTACTATATTTTTAATAGAAATCTTAGCTCTAACATTTAGTGTTTTTGGTTTGATGATGATTGCTACGGAAAAGGCTGTCATGGATGCCAAATTTATTTTGTTTGCAAATGTTTTTTATGTATTGTTACTAACTGTTTTACCAAGTGACTTTGGATTATATGGAATTATTTTTGCTCTGTCACTTCAAGTTTTAAGTCTTAGTTTGTGTCGTTATCTGGCATTAAGAAGAGTAGGGTTTTGAATTGTAAAATATCCGTTGTTATTCCTCTTTACAATAAAGAGAAAGAAATAAGAAAAACGTTAGAGAGCGTTTTAAATCAAACGGTATCTCCTTTTGAAATTATAGTTGTAAATGATGGCTCAACTGATAGTTCTGAGTCTATTGTCAAAAGTTTCCGTTCAGATAAAATTAAAATAATTTCATCTCGAAACTTAGGTGTTAGTAGTGCTCGAAACTTGGGAATAGAATCTGCTTCAGGTGATTATATTAGCTTTTTGGATGCGGATGATTTTTGGGATTGCAATTATATAAAGGAGATTAGTGATTATTTATCTACAAATGTTAGTGTTGATGTCGTGCTTGTAAACTATGCTTTCATTAAAAATGGAAGTTTAGTATATAATAAATATAACTTTAACTACAATGATAAATATACGATATTGGATAGTTACCTGAAAACTATTGCATTTCCAGGATTTGAGTTACCTGCTACCTCATCAAATATATGTATATCAATGAAAGCAATACAAGCCACTGGTTATTTTGCCTTGTGCGAGCAGAAAGGAGAAGATCAAGATTATTGGATTAGACTATCTTATA
The DNA here is from genome assembly GCF_003584965.1 of Vibrio sp. PID23_8. Taxonomy (NCBI): domain Bacteria; kingdom Pseudomonadati; phylum Pseudomonadota; class Gammaproteobacteria; order Vibrionales; family Vibrionaceae; genus Vibrio; species Vibrio sp. PID23_8. Next base: position 8,189 of record NZ_LIXE01000004.1, read on the forward strand.
AATATGATTTTTGCTTTATAAATAAGGTTCTTGCATATTATAACAAGGATGGAGAACTGGGACTAAATACACACGTTGACTTATTTGTATTACCATTTATTCAAAGGCTTTATGCTCAGTGTAATAGTGGTGCTCTCTCTGAAGATGATATAAAATATGCTAAGATGCGTGTGATAAGACATCTTTTAAATGTTTTAAAGGAAAATTTCAAACAACGAAAGTTTGGATATGTTTTCGACATCACAAATGAATATGTGAACTTTAAAGGTGTTAGGCCATACACATATGTTTTTAAAATGAAACTTTATAAATACATTTCAAAAATTCTAACTTTAAATGGATTGATTAAATGAAAAATATTAAAGTTTTAATACTACATAATGAGAGCTTTGTTCCATTATTAAAGGATATTGAAAGTGCAAGGGATGTTAGTTGTTCAGGGACTGCGTTATCAATCAGTTTGGTTGCATTATTTTTAAATAGCAGAAATATTGCTGTAGACGTCAGAGGCGCTTCATCTTCTGGTGATATAAATGCTATCGAGGATAGTAAACAATATAGCCATGTAATCCTTGTTTCACATGCTATCAAAAGTTATCAGCTTTTTAATTCTGCCTATCAAAAAGTTATCTTTTGGAATCATAACTTCATTATGTCTCAAGAGTTTACGGATATTTTGAATAAAGGTGGAGTGTCACACGGTGTTTGTGTTTCAGATTACCATGCAGGTTGGCTTGCATTTAAGTCTCGAAGTATAAAAGTATCTCGTATCTACAATCCTTTTTTTTCAGAACCGTCCATAGTTAAAAAAAGCGCCAAGTGTAGTGTAGAAAAAGAGATTAATTTGGTTTTCTCTGGTAGCGTGTCAAAAAATAAAGGTTTTGGTGAGTTTATAAAAGTTGTGGAGTCTGTCGCAAAGCATAGAAAAGTAGTTGCAAAGTTTTATGGCAGTCTCACATCTGATTTTGAACAACAAAGACTAAACCATATCAAGGATAGAATTAGAAAATTTAATGATTCTAGTTTTGATTATGGCGGAATGATACAAAGAAACGAGCTCTATAATGTGATGAATAATTCTCACTTTCTTCTTTATGGGCTCGGTGAAAAAGCAAGTGAAACTTTTGGTTATTCATTTTTGGATGCTCAAGTTAATAATTGTATTCCAATTACGTTAAACCGAGGGGGGCAGCAGGAAACAATTGTTACGAAATTAAAAAACAAAACTGTCTTTAATCATATTAATTCTATCGTTGATTTCTTAATAACGTTGGATGACCGAGTTTATGATGAATACCTATACAATCTAAACGATGACTTTAGTAATTACTTTGAAAGATTTCGGTTACCTATTGTGGGTGAGCAATGGCTAAAGATATTGTTTGATGAAGAAGTAGATACAAGCTTGGTGCTAAAAAATATTTTTTATTTTATCAAAATAAACGGCTTAAAGCGTATTTGTCAATTAAAGAATAGTACATAAATATTATACAATGTTATCACTATATAAAGGCTATAAAAAATGACCGCAATTGTTTCTATAATTACTCCCGCCTTTAATTGCGAGGCAACTATATTGCACACGTATCACTCGCTGTGCAATCAAACTTTTCACAAATGGGAGTGGCTTGTCACCGATGATTGCTCGAGTGACGATACCTATACCATTTTGAACAATATTGCTCTTAATGACTCTCGTGTAAAAATACGCAAAAATCTAGTTAACTCTGGGGCAGCTGTATCAAGAAATGCATCATTAGATAGGGCTAAAGGTCAGTTTATTGCATTTATCGACAGTGATGACCTTTGGAGACCGAATAAGATAGAAAAGCAATTGGATTTCATGGAGAATAGTAAGGTTGATTTTTCTTTTACAGCTTACGAATTGATTGATGCTCAAGGTAATTCATTGAGTCAAGTTGTTGATACTCATCATTCTAAAGCAATTAATTATCAGGATATGTTAAGAAAGAAAGCGACAATAGGGTGTTCTACTGTAATGTTAAGGCGTGATGCTTTCAATGAAATTCAAATGCCATTGTTGCGAACTGGACAGGATTATGCGTTGTGGCTAAAGTTATTAAAGACAGGAATTCACGCTTATCCTATTACTTGTGTGTTAACAGAATATCGTATACTCCCCAACTCAATCTCACGTAATAAGTTTAAAAAGGCAATTAGGCAATGGCAAATATATAGAGAGGTCGAACGACTGCCTCTGATCTTGTCAGTTGAATGTTTTATTTTTTATGCTTTTCGTGCAGTATTTCGTAAGTAACAAGAATTGGACGGCCCAAATTTATACCCGTTCAACTTGAAGATGCAGGCTTGAGAACCTGAAAATTGTCATTAATTCGAGATGTCAAAGAGCCTGCGATCTCTGGAATACAAAATACCGGACATCCATTAATTTGACAGCATAAATTCTGTCGTCTAGCTTTAATAGCAAGGTGACTAATTTAGGGCTTTGACAAATGACTCAACCGCGTTCAACAGTAAGCGCCTATTTCGCCCCACATTTCCCTAAGCATCACCAAATGATATTGATATAGGTCTTTCATCAAGGAGCTATACAATGACTCATAAAGATAAGAATCATCTCTGGCAAGAACGCTTTCAACAGCAAAAAGATAGCGGCATCACTATCAACGAGTGGTGCGAGCAGCATCAATTGTCAGTGCAGACTTTCTATTATTGGCAGAAGAAGCTCACTGCGCCAAAAGAGCAAGTCAAAAGTGTCATCGTTCCTTTGCCAGCAATCACTCCGCAAAGCCCGATTGTCATCGAAACGCCAACGGGCTACCGAGTTTCAGTCAGTGATAGACCTGCCCTAAGTTTATTACCTCAATTACTACAGCTTCTTGCATGATTAGTTCGCCACGAGGCCAAGTCTACCTGGTAACTGGTGTGACAGACATGCGTAAGTCAATCAACACACTCGCTTTGTTGGTTGAAGAGTAAGCGCCTATTTCGCCCCACATTTCCCTAAGCATCACCAAATGATATTGATATAGCTCTTTCATCAAGGAGCTATACCATGACTCATAAAGATAAGAATCATCTCTGGCAAGAACGCCTTCAACGGCAAAAAGATAGCGGCATCACTATCAACGAGTGGTGCGAGCAACATCAATTGTCAGTGCAGACTTTCTATTATTGGCAGAAGAAGCTCACTGCGCCAAAAGAGCAAGACAAAAGTGTCATCGTTCCTTTGCCAGCAATCACTCCGCAAAGTCCGATTGTCATCGAAACGCCAACGGGCTACCGAGTTTCAGTCAGTGATAGATCTGCCCTAAGCTTATTACCTCAATTACTACAGCTTCTTGCATGATTAGTTCGTCACGAGGCCAAGTCTACCTGGCAACTGGTGTGACAGACATGCGTAAGTCAATCAACACACTCGCTTTGTTGGTTGAAGATGTTTTAGAGCTTGATCCCATCGGGCCACACTGGTTTGTATTCTGCAATCGTGGGCGTGACAAGCTAAAAATTCTTCAATGGGACACCAATGGATTTTGGCTCCATTACCGCCGGTTGGAAAAAGGCCGGTTTAAATGGCCGCGTCACCCCAAAGACACCATCGCACTTGAGGTAACTGCCAGACAATTGCGCTGGTTGCTGGATGGATTGAACTGGCAAAATGCCGTTGCCCACGAGCCGTTAACTGACTTGAAAATGTCGTAAAAAATCACTAATAAATCATGCATATGCTGATGTTTTTACTATACTTAATGTATGCAAAAGGAACTCAGCAAGCCAGCGGGCATCACCCCAGAAATCCAAGCTTACATTGATAGTTTGGTTGAAACCACGTCCCAGAAAATCACCAACAAATATGAGTCTCGTATCGCTGAGATGTGGGAGCAGTTCCGCCGGGCCCAAGCCAAGCGTTATCTTCCTCAGAGTGAAAAGTTCCCAGCGCAAGGTTGCTTGTTCAATGAGGCAGAGCAGCTTAACGATGCCCCTGTTGACAATGATGAGCCCGAAACCGAAACCATCACCTACACTCGAACAAATGATGACAGGACACCCATATATTTGACGGTTTATTAGAACGTGACTAAGCTTAAATTATCTATCATTATTTAGGCACAGGAAGCTCATGCCAACCATCTCAATGTTTTATGGAATCATAGTTCGAATGTACTACTTCGATAATCAGCAGCATAGTACCCCGCACATACATGTGCATTATCAGGGTGATTCCGTCATCGTTGAAATACCTGACGGGCGTGTTCTTGAAGGCAGTATTCCGTCGAATAAGCAGAAGCTTGTTGATGCATGGATTGAAATCCACAAAGATGAGTTGATGGCTGATTGGGAGCTTGCTATAAACGGTGAGTCAGTTTTTAAAATTGACCCGCTGAAGTAGGAGGTAGTTATGAACCCTAGCGTAGTCTCTGTCCAACCTTCCGATGACTATACACTGATTGTCAGCTTCGATAATAGTGAAACCAAGATCTTTGATGTCTCGCCGTATCTGGATAAGGGGATCTTTCAAGAGCTAAAAGATGTCAGTTATTTTAAAAGAGTGTCGGTTGCATTTGGTTCTGTTGAGTGGCCAAACGAGCAAGATTTTAGTTACGATACATTATATCTGTTGGGGAATAGCGTAACACAACGTGTAAATAAATAGATCAGGAGTAAGGATGACTCAGGCACGTTCAACACAAATCTCTCTTCAAGACACGGCGTACTATCACTGTATTTCACGGTGTGTACGCCGTGCTTTTTTATGCGGTGAAGATACTTATTCAGGGCAAAGTTTTGAGCATCGCCGGGTCTGGATAGTGGAGCGCATGCGCTTATTAAGCCAAGTGTTTGCTGTTGATATCTGTGCTTATGCCATTATGTCTAATCACTACCACTTAGTGCTGCACGTTGACGAGCCCTTGGCGCAATCTTGGAGTAACGAAGACGTCGCAAGGCGGTGGACTAGATTATATAAAGCACCACTGCTCGTGAGCCGTTGGCTCGATGGTGATTTGAAATCTAAGGTCGAAACCAACAAAGCGCTTGAATTGGTTAGTGAGTGGCGCGAGCGCTTAACGGATATTTCTTGGTTTATGCGCAACCTTAATGAGTATGTGGCACGTGAGGCGAATAAAGAAGAGGGCTGTAAAGGCCGTTTCTGGGAGGGGAGGTTTAAATCTCAGGCTCTGCTAGACGAGCAAGCATTACTATCTTGCATGGCTTATGTTGATCTTAACCCAATTCGTGCAGATATGGCGCAAACCCTCGAAGAGTCAGAGTTCACTTCCATTTATGAGCGCATACATTCGGTTTGCTCGCTCAGTGATAAAGGCAATGGTCAATTGAATGTATTGCCACGTAAAGGTCTATTTGGTTTTCTTGGTGGGCAAAGAGCACAGCGACCCTGCAATGGCGTGGAATTTTCTTTATTAGACTATCTATCGTTATTAGAAGAACTTGGCCAGCAGATAAAGCCTAATAAGCGTGGCTATATCCCCCCTCAGAATCAAACTATTTTGCAAAAGTTTCACCTTTCGTCAGCGAAGTGGCAGAAGTTGTCGGACTTCTTTGGTTCTGCTTTTTGTTGCGCGGTTGGGACATTAGATGAGCTAGAAAGCTATGCGTCTCATACCAACCGCTCTTGGGTGAGTAATCAGGCTAAGGTGGCAAGTTACCTTAGTTAGTCAGCGGACATCGGCTTTGTGTCCCATTTTAGATTCTCCCCTGATTTCTTATTGAGAAATACCAGTGTTTTCCGTTTGAGTGTTTTTTCCAAGCTTGTTACGCAGATAGCTGGTGATCCGCCAAACGTAAGCGAGTACGATCGCGTAGCCAATAAAGCAGGCAATAAACAAACCAAACATTACCACTTCTGGTAGGTTGGCGTTTTCACCGTAGATACCAAAAGCGGCAAAAGCTAATGCAATAGCGCAGATAGCGACTAACGTTTGGCGCGGGCCAAGGCCTAAGCGCTGGAAGATATGATGCAAGTGTTCACGATCTGGTTTAAACGGTGAATCACCACGGCGTACACGCCTGATCATAATCGCTGCCATATCCATCAATGGCAGTGCTATAAGCCAAAGCGCGGTAACTGGTCGCATTAATGGCTCCGTTTGTTCCGTCTGGCTTACGCCAAGCAGCAACCAAATCACGGTAAAGCCAATCATCATGCTGCCCGCATCCCCCATAAACACTTTTCTTTCTCGGCCTAAAATTCCCAAATTCATGAAAATGTAAGGCAGCATCGCTACGATAATCACGATGCATAGGTACGCTGCGCCATGTTGACTATCCACTTGTAGGAGATAGGCCAATGCGCCAAGGGTGACAATCGACAGGCCGCCTAACAGTCCGTCAATGCCGTCGACCATATTGAAGGCGTTGATCGCGCCAATAACAGCGAGAATAGTAATAATGCTGCCAATCCACCCCAGTGAAATATCCCCGATGCCAAACATGTTACCAAGGCTATGCAGTTCAATCCCGGCGACTTTCATCATCACAATCGAAAGCAGCGCTTGAATCCCCATTCGGATTTTAAAGCTGAGATCGATTTTGTCATCAATCGCACCAATTAACGTGAGTGTGCAGATACACAGCAGGTATAGCCAGCTATGCTCAATAATCTCGGGTTTAAACGTAAGGTATTGTGCTAGCACTAAGCAGATTGAAATGCCACCGACTAATGGCACGGCGCCACTATGCAATTTTCTTGCGTTTGGTTTGTCGACTAAACCCATTTTTTTGGCCACTTTACGCATTAAGAAAAGTGTGGCGAAAGAAGAAAAAAAGATAAAACTAAGCTCGAGAAACATAAACGGCCACTGGTTATTTTTTGTATTTTTAACGCGGTGATTTTAGCGTAAATGAGTATTTTACAAAAGAAGCGATTTGTAACAATGCTGAGTCTTGGTTTGAATATCTGTATGTAGTTCGAAGGTCTCATATGATTTACGCTGAATAATTAACATGCGAGATTCGAATCTGTTTCAGGGGGGCTCGAGCGCGTCTCGAAGGGTGCTTTGCTCTAAACTCAGAGTGTGCTGACAATAGATTCCTGATCTCGTCTAGACTCGTCGGAATGACGGTATTCAGCAACAGAAATTATGGCTAGGTAGCGTGGTCATTCTGAACAGTGAGGGACGAACGTGATTCAGAATCTACGAGCCGAGTTTGAAGGCGTTAAGGCTACGACACGAACTGAGATTAAACTGCGTGTGGGTAATAGATTCCTAGTCTCGCTAAGGCTCGCTGGAATGACGATGTTTAGCAACAGAAATCATGGCTATATAATGTGGTCATTCTGAATAGTGAGGCACGAGCGTGATTCAGAATCTACGTGCCGAGTTTGAAGACGTTAAGGCGACGAACTGAGATTAAACTGCGTGTGGGTATTAGATTCCTAGTCTCGCTATGGCTCACTGGAATGACGGTATTCAGCAACAGAAATCATGGCTAGGTAGCGTGGTCATTCTGAACAGTGAGGCACGGACGTGATTCAGAATCTACGTGCCGAGTTTGAAGACGTTAAGGCGACGAACTGAGATTAAACTGCGTGTGGGTATTAGATTCCTAGTCTCGCTATGGCTCACTGGAATGACGGTATTCAGCAACAGAAATCATGGCTAGGTAGTGTGGTCATTCTGAACAGTGAGGCACGAACGTGATTCAGAATCTACGAGCCGAGTTTGAAGGCGTTAAGGCTACGACACGAACTGAGATTAAACTGCGTGTGGGTAATAGATTCCTAGTCTCGCTAAGGCTCGCTGGAATGACGATGTTTAGCAACAGAAATCATGGCTATATAATGTGGTCATTCTGAATAGTGAGGCACGAGCGTGATTCAGTATCTACGAGCCGAGTTTGAAGTCGTTAAGGCGACGAACTGAGATTAAACTGCGTGTGGGTATTAGATTCCTAGTCTCGCTATGGCTCGCTGGAATGACGAGGTTGCGTATGGCGCTTTTTCTGTCATCGAGAAGCGAAGCGTTCCGTATCTCACAACGACCACCAAAGCCCTTGAAGATCGCAAAACGATCAACAAACGCCCTCTAGGACCTAGGACTCTAGAAACCCTAAAAACTAAAACCCCATCAATCAACAACCTTGATCCCATAGCTTTCAACCAACACCCCCAACTCCCGCTTCGCACTGTTTTCTCCATGAATCAAATGCACCGCTTTGGGTTTGGTTGGTATGCCTGTAATAAAACGCAATAAATCCGTTTGGTCAGCATGCGCTGAGTAACCGGACATGGTGTGGATTTGTGCCTTCACCTTTATATCCTTTGCGCCTATCGCAACTGAGTGACTGCCTTGCTGAATGGCACGCCCTAACGTACCTTGTGCTTGATAGCCTGCAAATAACACATCATTTTTCTTATCCGGCAGTAGCGCTTCTAAATAGTTAACGATGCGGCCACCCTCACACATGCCAGATGCCGCAACGACAATGGCGGGCTCATCCGTTGAGGCAAGGCGATTAACGAGCGCTTGGTGTTGTCGGTGGTTTTCTACCGTAATGCATTGCTTAAATGCGAGTGGGTGGCGTTGGCCGACTAACCTGTTTTTGGCTTCTTGGCCCCAGAGCTTTTTAAAGCGGCGATAGGTTTTGGTGACGCTTTTCGCCAGCGGTGAATCTAAGATAATCGGTAGAGAGGCGTGTAGATCACGTTGGTGAATCAACTGCTCGATATCAAACAGCAGTTCTTGGGTTCTGCCTACGCTGAATGCGGGGATAAGGATCACGCCGCCATCTTTAAGTGCATGATCAATGATGTGGTTTAAGCGCGTAGTACGTGTAGAAACATCGTCATGTTGTTTGTTTCCATAGGTGGACTCAATAAACAAATAGTCAGCGCGTTTTGGTGATTTAGGATCGGGTAACAGTGGCGTATTGCTAGGGCCTAGATCGCCAGAGAAGACAATCACCTCACCGTTGGGCAGTTTGAACTCCACATAAGCAGAACCAAGAATGTGCCCGGCAGGTTGGAACCTAAGGTAAGTTTGGTTGCTAAGGGGGAGCCACTGGTGATAGTCACACGGTTTTAGCTGTTTTCTAATGACGTTGAGCACCTGTTGGCGCTGATGGTAATTGAGCCCAAGTTGCAACTTTAAACCGTCTTCCAGCATGAGTGGCACCAGTTCTGCAGTGGCCTTAGTGCAATAGATGGGGCCTTTAAAGCCTGCCGCGAGCAACCAAGGTAAGCGCCCAATATGGTCAATGTGCGCATGAGTCAGGACTAGGGCTTTGATCTGTTTGGTGGGGAATTCGATATTTAGGGATGCTTTTCGTCCGCCAAACTGCAAATCCTTACCTTGGAATAGCCCGCAATCAATCAAAACGCTGCCATGAGGCAGTTTGAGCTCATGACAGGAGCCCGTCACGGTATGTTTTCCGCCGTGATGGTTCACGCTGGCAATGTTGCAGATGGTGGTTGTCATGGTTCGCCCCTAAGAAATTATGTCGCTCATATGGTACTGATTTAACACATTGACGTGGTGGTAATTTAGCCAGTGTGCGAGGGGGATTAAAGAAAGGGCTTAGGACCTAGGACCTAATGTTTTGGATTATGGATTATGCACAAACTTTGCTCTTGAATTATAAGAAAAATACTTGTCATTCTGAACAGTGAGGAACGAACGTGATTCAGAATCTACTCAAAGAGAGTGATTCTACTAAGGTGTTTATCGAAATGAATCAGTACGCTGATAATAGATTCCTAGTCTCGCTATGGCTCGCTGGAATGACGTGTTTCAGTCACGGAAATCATGTCTAAATAATATCGTCATTCTGAACAGTGAGGCACGAACGTGATTCAGAATCTACTCAAAGAGAGTGATTCTACTAAGGTGTTTATCGAAATGAATCAGTACGCTGATAATAGATTCCTAGTCTCGCTATGGCTCGCTGGAATGACGTGTTTCAGTCACGGAAATCATGTCTAAATAATATCGTCATTCTGAACAGTGAGGCACGAACGTGATTCAGAATCTACTCAAAGAGAGTGATTCTACTAAGGTGTTTATCGAAATGAATCAGTACGCTGATAATAGATTCCTAGTCTCGCTAGGGCTCGCTGGAATGACGTGTTTCAGTCACGGAAAACATGTCTATATAATATCGTCATTCTGAACAGTGAGGCACGAACGTGATTCAGAATCTACTGACCGCTTTTGAAAGAGTTAAGGTGATAATCTGAGATTAAATCGCGTGTGAGTAGTAGATTCCTAGTCTCGCTGTGGCTCGCTAGAATGACGCCGTTAGTTCAGTGAGTGTGTTTCCGTAAGCGAAGCGCTCTGTAGTCCGTATTCAAATAACTTCCTCAAAAGCCATTGAAATACCCAAACGCTCAACAAACTCTTTCTAGGACCTAGGACCTAGGACCTAGGACCTAGGACCCTAGGATCTTTACTACAAACTCTGCTATTCTCTGGAAAAAATAAATTGAAGGATTAACCTATGAAAATCGCAGTGGCGGGTACTGGCTATGTGGGGCTTTCTAACGCGATGTTGTTAGCTCAAAATCATGAAGTGGTCGCAGTTGATATCATCCCAGAAAAAGTTGAAATGCTGAACAATAAGCAATCACCCATTGTGGATGCGGAAATTGAGCACTTTCTTGCTAACAAGCCTCTGAACTTTGTTGCTACAACAGACAAAGCGCTAGCATACCATGGTGCCGACTATGTGGTGATAGCGACACCAACCGATTACGATCCAACAACCAACTACTTTAATACCTCATCAGTCAAAGCCGTAATCAAAGACGTGATGGCGATTAATCCAGATGCGGTGATGGTGATCAAATCAACCGTGCCAGTTGGTTATACCGCGCGTATCAAACAAGAGATGAACTGTGAGAATATCTTGTTCTCTCCAGAGTTCTTGCGTGAAGGCAAAGCGCTGTACGATAACCTTTACCCATCACGCGTGATTGTGGGTGAGCGCAGTGAGCGAGCAGAAATGTTCGCTGGTTTGTTGGTCGAAGGCGCAATAAAAGAAGAGATTCAAGTCCTGTTTACGGACTCGACGGAGGCAGAAGCGGTCAAACTGTTCTCTAATACTTACCTAGCGATGCGTGTGGCGTACTTTAATGAGTTGGATTCTTACGCCGAAGCGCATGGCTTGGATGCGCGCCAAATCATTGAGGGTGTTGGTTTAGACCCACGTATTGGTAATCACTATAACAACCCATCATTCGGTTATGGTGGTTACTGTTTGCCGAAAGATACCAAGCAGCTACTTGCCAACTATCAAAGTGTGCCAAACAATATTATTGGTGCGATTGTAGAAGCAAACCGCACGCGTAAAGACTTTGTTGCGGACTCAATCATCAAGCGTCAACCAAAAGTGGTGGGGGTTTACCGTTTGATCATGAAGGCGGGTTCGGACAACTTCCGCGCTTCTTCTATTCAGGGGATCATGAAGCGCATTAAAGCCAAAGGCATTGACGTGGTGGTGTATGAACCAGTACTTAAAGAGCAGGAATTCTTTAATTCTCGCGTTATTCAAGATTTAAACGAGTTTAAGCAAACAGCAGATGTGATCGTGTCTAACCGCATGGTTGAAGAGCTCACGGATGTTGCAGAGAAAGTTTATACCCGCGACTTATTTGGTAGTGATTAAATCCCCACCTATACTTCATAAAGCCAGTGAATATTCACTGGCTTTTTTATTCCAAGGAAAGGAAAGCTATGAAGTATCTCGTGACAGGTGCTGCTGGTTTTATTGGCAGTGCCACTGCAGAAAAACTCAATCAAGCCGGGCATTATGTTGTGGGTATCGACAACCTTAATGGCTATTACGATGTCAATCTCAAACAAGCTCGCCTCAATCGCATTAAGCACTCTCTATTCCGTTTTCTCTGCCTCGACATTGCGGACCGAGATGCAATGGAAGCATTGTTCGCAGAGGAGCAATTTGATCGGGTTATCCACTGTGCCGCACAGGCTGGTGTTCGTTATTCATTAGAGAATCCGCATGCTTATGCCGATTCAAATCTCGTTGGTCATCTTAATATTCTTGAGGGATGTCGTCAGAATCAGGTGCAACACTTGGTGTATGCGTCTTCCAGTTCCGTGTATGGCTTGAATGCGAAAGTGCCGTTTTCACCCTCAGACAACGTTGATCATCCTATCTCTTTATACGCTGCTACCAAGAAGTCGAATGAGTTGATGGCGCACAGCTACTCTCATCTTTATGGTATTCCGACCACGGGTTTACGCTTTTTTACTGTTTACGGTTCTTGGGGCCGCCCAGATATGGCGCCATTTATTTTTACCAAGAAGATCCTGGATGGTGACACCATCGATATCAATAACAACGGCGATATGTGGCGGGATTTCACCCATGTGGATGACATCGTTGAAGGGGTGGTGCGTATCGCGGATGTGATCCCTCAAAAAGATGAGGCTTGGACGGTTGAGACTGGTACACCAGCAAGTAGCTCTGCTCCGTACGCGGTGTATAACATTGGCCACGGTTCACCGATCAATTTGATGGACTTCGTTAAAGCGATTGAAGATGAGCTGGATATTGAAGCGAAGAAGAACTTTCGTGAAATGCAGCCAGGTGATGTATACCAAACTTATGCAGATACGGAAGATCTGTATGCTGCCACGGGCTATAAGCCTAAAGTGACGGTGAAAGAGGGCGTTGCGGAATTTGTGGCTTGGTATAAGGATTTTTATGGGAAGTAGGGAAATGAAAGGGCCGAGCTTGAGGCCGCGAAGGTGATGAGTTGAGGCTACACCGCGTGTGGGTAATAGATTCCTAGTCTCGCTAAGGCTCGCTGGAATGACGCACCCTCATATTTAAGGGGAGCTAAAATAACCGTCATTCTGAACAGTGAGGAACGAACGTGATTCAGAATCTACTCACAGAGAGATCGTTGGTTGAAGGTGCGATTTTGAACCAACGGTTTGTTGATGAAAGATTCCTAGTCTCGCTAAGGCTCGCTAGAATGACGCACCCTCATATTTAAGGGGAGCTAAAATAATCGTCATTCTGAACAGTGAGGAACGAACGTGATTCAGAATCTATTGTCCGTTGATTCTGTGGCTTGAGGTTAGGTGTGAAGGCTAGGTGCTTGCTGAAGTTAGATTCTTAGTCTCGCTAAGGCTCGCTAGAATGACGCATCCTCATATTTAAGGGGAGCTAAAATAATCGTCATTCTGAACAGTGAGGAACGAACGTGATTCAGAATCTACTCACAGAGAGATCGTTGGTTGAAGGTGCGATTTTGAACCAACGGTTTGTTGATGACAGATTTCTAGTCTCGCTAGGGCTCGCTAGAATGACGCACCCTCATATTTAAGGGGAGCTAAAATAAATCGTCATTCTGAACAGTGAGGAACGAACGTGATTCAGAATCTACTCACAGAGAGCTCGTTGGTTGAAGGTGCGATTTTGAACCAACGGTTTGTTGATGAAAGATTCCTAGTCTCGCTAAGGCTCGCTGGAATGACGAGATAGCTTGATGTGTGCTTTCCTGTATTCGGTAAGCGAAGCGTCCTGTATTCAAATAGCTTTCTCAAAACTCATTGAAATGCACAAACGTCTCACGTGCTCCACCTAGAACCTAGGACCTCTCACTTTCTTTAAAAACCAAAAAGGCCGATGTTTTCACATCGGCCTTTCGATTATTTATCGTCTATTGCGAGATAAATTAAGCTTTAGCTGCTGCCGCTGCACGAGCGATTGCTGCGAAGCCTTTTGCATCTAGTGCTGCGCCACCAACAAGTGCACCGTCGATGTCTGGTTGAGAGAAGTAAGCTTCAGCGTTTTCTGGTTTAACAGAGCCGCCGTATTGGATGATTACTTGCTCAGCTACCGCTGCGTCTTTCTCTGCGATCAGTGCGCGGATAGAAGCGTGGATGCGTTGTGCATCTTCAGCGGTTGCTGCTTTACCAGTGCCGATAGCCCAGATTGGTTCGTAAGCGATGATTGCGCCGTTTAGTGCTTCAACACCGTAAGTGTCGATCACTGCGTTGATTTGACGTGCACAAACCGCTTCTGTTTCGCCCGCTTCGTTTTGCGCTTCAGATTCGCCGATACAGAAAACAGGCGTTAGGCCGTTTTCTTTTAGGAAGTTGAATTTCTTCGCGATGAACTCGTCTGATTCGTTGTGGTATTCACGACGCTCAGAGTGGCCGATGATGATGTGAGAAGCACCGAAATCTTTCAGCATTGCAGGAGACATGTCGCCAGTGAACGCACCGCTGTTGTTTAGGTCAGTGTTTTGCGCACCTAGGATGATCTTGTTACCGCCTTCTGCGATTAGACGCTCTGCTAGGTCGATGTAAAGTGCTGGTGGCGCTACTGCTACGTCAACACCTTCTACGCCTTCAAGCTCAGCGTTAAGACCAGTTAGTAGCTCAGTTACCATTGCTTTGCTACCGTTTAGTTTCCAGTTACCCATCACTACAGGACGACGCATAGGAATATCTCCCTTATCTTTAATGTAAAAAGTCTATTAATGTAAAAAATCTACGTAAGAATATAACAGAATAATGTGAATAGATCATGATTGGCGTCATGTCTTCTACGGCTTTATATCGCTGGTTGGAGGTGCAATGGTGCTGTTAATGTCATCAATCGCAATCGATTGGTGATCGTGTAGACAGAATGATAGTTCATTTCTCGGAAATTGCCGCCTAGATTGGTATTACTATCACTTGATGTGGGTAGTATCTAGAAAGGAATCAACATGCCTAACTTAGTTTTAGAGTATTCAAGTTCTGTCGATGAGCGAGTGAATGTACAAGGTTTGCTAGAAGATTTGCATAAAGTCGCATTGGATAGCGGTTTGTTTGAGTTGGCCTCAGTCAAATCTCGTGCTTTTGAGTGCCACGACTGGTTAGTTGGTGAAGAGGGCAACAGCGCAGACTTTATTCATATTGGCTTTGATTTGCTGGCAGGGAGAACCCCGGAGCAAAAAAGAGAGTTGTCTCGGGCATTGATGTCAGTATTGCAAGCACAAGCCAGCCACGTGCGTAGTTTGACAGTGAACGTGCGCGATATGGATATTGAGAGCTTTCAAAAAGTGGTGAATTGATAAAAGGTCCTAGGGTTAAAAGATAGATCCTAGGATTCTGGGTTCTAAATCTTGGATTACGGATTACGCGCAAACGTTGTTTCCGGTTAGAAGACAAATACTGTCATTCTGAACAGTGAGGAACGAACGTGATTCAGAATCTATTGTCCGTTGATTCTGTGGCTTGAGGTGAAGTGTGAAGACTAGGTGCTTGCTGAAGTTAGATTCTTAGTCTCGCGAGGGCTCGCTAGAATGACGCACCCTGATATTGAAGGGAGAGCTAAAATAACCGTCACTCTGAACAGTGAGGGACGAGCGTGATTCAGAATCTATTGTCCGTTGATTCTGTGGCTTGAGGTGTGAAGACTAGGTGCTTGCTGAAGTTAGATTCTTAGTCTCGCAGGGGCTCGCTAGAATGACGAGATAGCTTGACGCGTGCTTTGCAGTATTCCGTAAGCGAAGCGCTCCGTATTCGGTATTCCAGCCACTTTCTCAAGAACCGATGAAATGCACAAACGTCTAGCACGTTCTTCCTAGGATCTAGGACCCTAGGCTCTATAACCTTTTCTTTGCCCTTTATTCTGCTCTTCGCTACTCTATAGTCTTTCTAGTTTTTGGATGAAAGTTGATGTTGATTAAAGAGTTACTGTTTTCTTTTCAGGGGCGGATAGGCCGTAAAACGTATTGGATGTGGAACATTGTTTACTACATTTCGATTCTCGGTTTTGGCGTGGGCATCAACAAGTTGCTTCCTGCATTTTCTTACATCATTCTGCCTGTTTTTTTGCTTGCTTTACTTATTCCAGATTTAGCGATTACGACCAAGCGTTGGCATGACCGTAACAAGTCGATCTATTGGTTAGCGTTGAATATTCCTCTGGTCATTGGCCGTATTGCAACGCCGATGACGAATCCGGCTGCTCAAGAGCCATCAATGCCACAAGTGTTTATTGCTTCTCTTTCGTTGATCTGTGGTTTATGGATCCTGGTGGAATGTGGATTTTTGAAAGGAACGGCTGGTCAGAATAAATACGGGCCAGAGCCGGAATAAGTTCTAGAACTATCGATTCGCTGAAAGTAGATTCTTAGTCTCGCTGGGGCTCGCTAGAATGACGCATCCTCATATTTAAGGGGGAGCTAAATAGCCGTCATTCTGAACAGTGAGGAACGAGCGTGATTCAGAATCTATTGTCCGTTGATTCTGTGGCTTGAGGTTAGGTGTGAAGGCGAGGTGCTTGCTGAAGTTAGATTCTTAGTCTCGCTGGGGCTCGCTAGAATGACGCACCCTGATATTGAAGGGGGAGCTAAATAGCCGTCATTCTGAACAGTGAGGGACGAGCGTGATTCAGAATCTATTGTCGGTTGATTCTGTAGCTTGAGGTTAGGAGTGAAGGCGAGGTGCTTGCTGAAGTTAGATTCTTAGTCTCGCTGGGGCTCGCTAGAATGACGCACCCTGATATTGAAGGGAGAGCTAAAATAGCCGTCATTCTGAACAGTGAGGAACGAACGTGATTCAGAATCTATTGTCGGTTGATTCTGTAACTTGAGGTTAGGAGTGAAGGCGAGGTGCTTGCTGAAGTTAGATTCATAGTCTCGCTGCGGCTCGCTAGAATGACGCCCCCTCATATGTAAGGGAGAGCTAAAATAGCCGTCATTCTGAACAGTGAGGGACGAACGTGATTCAGAATCTACTATTCGGTTGTTCAGTGGCTTGAGGTATGACGGTTAGGTGTTTGCTGAAGTGGGATTCTTAGTCTCGCTGCGGCTCGCTAGAATGACGCACCCTGATATTTAATGGGGAGCTAAAATAACCGTCATTCTGAACAGTGAGGGACGAACGTGATTCAGAATCTACTACCCGAGTGCAGCAGTTTTATAATGAAGCAATAACCTAAAAGAAGGTTTGTTATGGAAAAGAGACCTTGTGTTTATATCTTAGCGTCAAACAACAATGCGGTGATTTATGTTGGGGTAACTAGCCGGTTATCCCAAAGATTATGGCAGCACAAAAATGGCGTAGTTGCGGGTTTTACAAAAAAATACAACGTGCACAAATTAGTGTACGTTGAACCCTTCGATGATATGGAAAATGCTATCGCAAGAGAAAAACAGCTCAAACAATGGAGGCGAGCTTGGAAGCTAGATCTAATTCGAAAATCGAATCCTGACTTGGTTGATGTGTCTCATTGTTATCAGTAGAAGCCATCCTGGTTATCTGTAGATTTAAACAGCACAACATTTTCTTTTTGTATTTCTACGTTTTCCCCCTGCAACGCCTCTCTAAACTTCACGACCTGCTTTTGTAGCTCGTTCATTAACACGACATTGGTGTGATGTGGGTTCTTGCAGTTGTGAATAACGCGGTCTATGTGGCTTTGCTGTGCCCATAGGCGTGGTTGCATCTCTTCCGATGCGTTTTCAATCATCTCTTTCGCCATATTGTGACGAAACTGCTCAAAAGCTTCGGGATCTCGTTCGGCCATTTTTACCATCTCATCGAATGATGGTAGCGTTTGTGGCTTGGGTGTACGTGGCATCGCTGTTCTCCAAATCCATCTGGGTCGCTGTGTTTCGCTATTAAAAGCGTATACCACAGGAAGAAAAGGAGTGGAGAAATTGCCAAATTATCTCAACAACAAGCGCTCATGTGCCTGTTGTTGAGAGGTATGTTGAACTGTTATGCTTGAATGCGATATACGCAGCGACGTTGGCCACTAATGATGTGCTCGGTGCGTTCTACTTTGGTTTCGATACCAAGAAGAGCTTGGAACACATTGAGTTCAGATAGGCACAAACTTGGGCAGCGAGTTGCCGCTTTGCAGATGGGACAGTGGTTTTCAATCAGAATGAAGCCTTGTTCATCTTGTTCGAGTTCTGCCATATAGCCTTCTTTTTCGCGAAGAGAGACAAGCATTTTTAGTTTGCTCTCTAGCGAATCGCATGGCGTTAGGTGTTGCTGGTAGTGTTGCAGGGTTAGCTTTTCTCGTTCAGAGGTGACTTTATTCAGGCCTTCTTTTCCGAAGGTGTGCTCAACGGCTTCAATAAATTGAATAGTGAGTTCGCCATGACGATCGGTGAATTGTTCGTGACCTTTTTGTGTTAAAGACCAGTGGCGGGTTGGGCGACCGACTTTTACTTTTACATCATGAATCGACAGGATGCCGTCATCTTCTAAGCCTTGTAGGTGCTGGCGTGCGCCCATGGTTGTCATTTCTAGCTCAGAAGAGAGTTGTTTCGCAGTGACAGAGCCATCACGCTTAACGATTTGCAAAATCCTATCTACGGTTTTCATATACCCACCATCTATACATCAGTACATATTATGCGCGATAGGGTTAGTAAAGAAAAGAGTTGACTTAATTTTGAGTATGGATTTGTTGGCTCCATATTCATGTGAGCTAACGTATGTCGTCATTCTGAACAGCGAGGAACGAGCGTGATTCAGAATCTATTGTCTGTTGATTCTGTGGCTTGAGGTGAGGTGTGAAGGCTAGGTGCTTGCTGAGGTTAGATTCTTAGTCTCGCTTGAGCTCGCTAGAATGACGAATCCTCTCGGTTGAGAGCGCGTTAAAGTGACCGTCATTCTGAACCGTGAGGAACGAACGTGATTCAGAATCTACTGAAAGAGAGTGATACCACTAAGGTGATAAATCGAAATTCATCAGTACGCTGATAATAGATTCCTAGTCTCGCTAAGGCTCGCTGGAATGACACCATTGGTTATGATGTGCTTTTCAGTAAGCGAAGCGCTCCGTATTCTGTATTCCAGTCACTTTCTCAAAAGGTAATGAAATGCACAAACTCACAGAACGCTCCACCTAGGGCCGAGAAAGCCCTCTAAACTTAAAGAATAATATCGCGAACTTCTGGGTCTTTTCGGTCTAGGTAGTGTGTAGACTTAATGCGACGAATGGTACGGCAGCGACCTCTGATCAGCAGGGTTTCTGTCGTTGCAATGTTGCCTTGACGAGAAATGCCTTCTAGCAGGTCGCCTTTCGTGATACCGGTTGCGGAGAATACCACGTTATCGCTGCGCGCCATGTCTTCCATCTTAAGAATCACATTTGCTTGCACGCCCATTTCTTCACAACGCTTTAGCTCTGCTGCACCGTAAATGCGGTTCTCTTCGGTGTCACCTTTCACTTCGTGGCGAGGCAGTAGGCGGCCATGCATGTCACCGTCTAGAGCACGAATGACGGCGGCCGATACCACGCCCTCAGGTGCGCCACCAATACAGTACATCACGTCCACTTCACTGTCTGGCATACACGTTAAGATAGAAGCCGCGACATCACCATCTGGCACGGCGAATACACGCACACCCATTGCTTGCATCTCTGCAATCACTTCATCGTGACGAGGCTTCGCTAGCGTGATAACGACGAGCGTGTCTAGCGACTTGTTTAGTGCTTTGGCGATATTCTCTAGGTTTTCTTTAAGTGGTTTACCTAGGTCGATAACGCCTTTCGCACCAGGGCCAACGACCAACTTTTCCATGTACATATCTGGCGCTTTTAAGAAGCTGCCTTTCTCACCTGCCGCGAGTACAGCAAGTGCGTTCGATTGACCCATCGCCGTCATGCGTGTGCCTTCGATTGGGTCTACAGCGATATCCACTTCGTCGCCACCACAGCCCACTTGCTCGCCGATGTAGAGCATAGGTGCATCATCGATTTCGCCTTCACCAATAACGATTTCACCGCTGATGTCTGTTTTGTTCAGTAGGGTACGCATAACTTCAACTGCTGCACCGTCTGCTGCGTTTTTGTCGCCACGGCCAAGCCATTTGTAACCAGCCAGAGCGGCGCCTTCAGTAACACGGGAAAATGCCATTGCTAAATCGCGTTTCATGATGTCTCCAAGTAACAAGAGGGAAGAGAAATTTGCTCGGGGATTTTATCACAGCAATGGGGAAACGTTTGCTTTTTTGCTGAGTATTTACTTTAACTCAGTTGAATTTGATCAAGGTTTGGGTGAGTTTTCGTCGAGTGGGCGTGAAATGCACTGTACAAAAATGCTTCTAAGTTCAGAAAAGTCAGAGTTTAGTGAGATTGCGCCGATTTTTTGACCGAATGGTACAAAAGATCGAATATAGTAAGTGTTTATCGTCGCTACGCTGAGTAGAATGAATCTTATCGGTAAGGTGCCGACGAGTCGTCGTGTATCGTCCCACGGAATAACATAGGTAGGCCAAGATGTCTTTTGAAGTACTAGAACAACTAGAAGCGAAAATTCAAACTGCAGTTGACACAATCACTCTTCTTCAGATGGAAGTCGAAGAGCTGAAAGAAGATAAAGTGAAACTAGAAGCTGAAGCTAACGAAATGCGTTCTCAACGCGAAGAGCTTGAGCAGAAATCTCAGCAAGCTCAACAAGAGCACGCACAGTGGCAAGAGCGCATTCGTGCACTACTTGGCAAGATGGACGAAGTGGAATAATCCTCTCATCATCCAGAATTAAAAACACCCGCTTCGGCGGGTGTTTGCGTATTTGGGGGAAAGGTTCTAGGTAAAAAGTAGGTTCTAGGTTTTTAAGATCCTAGGTCCTAGGAACTGAACCGTGAGGAACGAACGTGATTCAGGAGCTACCATCCGATTGTGCGGTAGTGAGATGACTCTATTTGGTTGGGGAGTTTGCTGAGGTTAGATTCTTAGTCTCGCTTGAGCTCGCTAGAATGACGAACCCTCTCGGTTGAGAGCGCGCTAAAGTGACCGTCATTCTGAACCGTGAGGAACGAACGTGATTCAGGAGCTACCATCCGATTGTACGGTAGTGAAATGGATCTATTTGGTTGGGGAGCTTGCTGAGGTTAGATTCTTAGTCTCGCTTGAGAGCGCGCTAAAGTGACCGTCATTCTGAACAGTGAGGAACGAGTGTGATTCAGAATCTACTATCCGATTGTGCGGTAGTGAGATGGCTCTATTTGGTTGGGGAGTTTGCTGAGGTTAGATTCTTAGTCTCGCTTGAGCTCGCTAGAATGACGAATCCTCTCGGTTGAGAGCGCGCTAAAGTGACCGTCATTCTGAACCGTGGGAGCGAACGTGATTCAGGATCTACAATCCGATTGTGCGGTAGTGAGATGACTCTATTTGGTTGGGGAGCTTGCTGAGGTTAGATTCTTAGTCTCGCTTGAGCTCGCTAGAATGACGAATCTTCTCAGTTGAGAGCGCGCTAAAATGACCGTTATTCTGAACCGTGAGGAACGAACGTGATTCAGAATCTACAGACCGAGTTTGATATCACTAAGGTAATATACTGACACTAAATAGTACGCTAATAATAGATTCCGGATGCTCGCTTGAGCGTCCGGAATGACGCCGTTAGGTTCAGTGAATGTGTTTCCGTAAGCGAAGCGCTCCGTATTCAGTATTCCAGTCACTTTCTCAAAAGGTAATGAAATGCACAAACTCACAGAACGCTCCACCTAGGAACTAGGCCCCTAGCTAGGCCCTATCATCTAGGAACTTTAGGTTCGTTATTCTTCCTCATCCAACTCAAGATCAACGTTGAGAGGCTCTGGAGAAAGGATAATGCCGGTATTGTCTGCATAGAGGTAATCTTCAGGCAAGAAGCTCACGCCGCCAAAGTTCACCGGAACGTCAACCTCGCCAATACCTTGGCTTGTGGCACCAACAGGCATAGAAGCTAACGCTTGAATACCAAGGTTCATGTCTTCTAGCTCATCGACTTCACGAACGCAGCCATAAACCACAATGCCTTCCCATTCATTTTCTTCGGCAAGCGTAGCGATTTCTGCATCGATAAGGGCCTTGCGTAGGGAACCACCACCATCAATCAATAGTACTCGGCCAACACCATCTTGTTCTAACATTTCGCGGATCAAGGTGTTGTCTTCAAAACACTTAATTGTCGTGATTTGTCCGGCAAACGAAGCGCGACCGCCAAAATTACTGAACATCGGTTCAACCACATCTACCTGATCAAGGTAGATATCACAGAGTGCTGAAGTGTTGTATTCCATAGCGTACCTTTATAAACAGAAACCATTGTCTTTGAGTATATCTGGGCATCAAGTCAATGCAATGACAATCCTTTTTTAACTCATCAGAGTTTGAGTTACCACAACTGTTGCAAATAAAACATTCGTGACTAATGAGCACTTAACAACGACTGGCATCATCGGGGCTATTTGAGCAGGGTATTCGGTATCCCAAACGGCTTTGCCGTGTTGAGCGACGACATAGATGCCGAGCAAAAACGGTAAGCTAGCCCACATAGGTTTATCTTGAATGAGGAGGTAAGCGGTAAACGCGATCAATGCCCCACCCAGTAGTAGGAAGTGATACTGTTTGGCTCTTCGTTGACCTAAACGCACTGCCATTGTGCGTTTACCACACTCGGTATCGTTCTCAATATCTCGCATATTGTTAATGTTGAGGACGGCAACGGCGAGCAAGCCACACCCCAACGCCGGCAGGAAAAGCGCACTCTCAATATGGCCAGTATGCAGAAAATAAGTGCCAGATACACCAAGTAAACCAAAGAAGATAAATACGGAAAGATCGCCTAAGCCAACATAGCCATAAGGTTTGCTGCCCATGGTGTAGGCGATGGCTGCAATGATCGCGAGAATACCGAGGCCAATAAAAGTAAGGATACTTTCCACTGAACTCAGCGCGTAGAACACCAAAGTAAGCCCCGCTATTGCAGTCAGTATGATGTTGCAGATGATCGCTTTTTTCATTTGTGATGCACTGACAGCCCCAGACTGCATGGCACGTTGTGGGCCTAAGCGGTTGTCGTTATCTGTGCCCTTCACGGCATCGCCGTAGTCGTTAGCGAGGTTAGATAGGATCTGTAATAGCGTAGCAGTAACAAACGCCATGATGGCAATCGTCAATGAAAAATGGCCAGTAGAGTAGGCGAGTGCACTACCAGTTAGAATCGATACCAATGCCAGTGGTAATGTTTTAGGGCGAGCGGCGTCAAGCCAGATCTGCAATGATTGTTTCATGGATATTTCGTGCTAGTAACCAATGTGCCCAGTATAAGCACAAAGTCGCTGATACGCTATTGACCTGAAACAACTCAATTAAGAGTCAAAGGGCGACGGAGAGGGAACACAGTTTCCATATTTGAGGTAATAAAATAGCGCTCTTTTCAGAAAGAGAAGGGGACGGTGCACGCAGTTATTAGATCCTTAGTCTCGCTGGAGCTCGCTAGGATGACGAACTCTTTTGGTCTAGAGCTCGCTAAAGTAACCGTCATTCTGAACAACGAGGAACGAGTGTGATTCAGAATCTACCGTCCGGCGGTGCAGTGGATTAAGGTGAGTGAGCAACAATTGGAGTTTGCTGGTATTGGAACCTTAGTCTCGCTGGAGCTCGCTAGAATGGCGAACCCTCTCGGTTGAGAGCGCGTTAAAGTAACGGTCATTCTGGATTAAAAAGCCCAGAACATGACATTCTGGACTTTGAATCGCGCAGTGAGCTAATGATTAAAGAATGAAGCGGCTTAGGTCTTCATTTTCAATGGCGTCACCCAGACGCTCTTTCACGTAAGCAGCATCAATTACGAATTTCTCGCCTGCTTTTTCTGTTGCGTCGTAAGAGATTTCATCCATCAGACGCTCCATCACCGTATGAAGACGACGAGCACCGATGTTTTCGGTGGTTTCGTTTACGGTCCATGCTGCTTCCGCGATTTGAATGATGCCATCTTCAGTGAACTCAACATCAACGTTTTCTGTCTTCATCAGCGCTGCGTATTGTTCTGTCAGAGACGCTTTAGGCTCAGTTAGAATGCGCTTAAAGTCGTTGCTGGTTAATGCTTCTAGCTCAACACGGATTGGTAGACGACCTTGCAACTCAGGGATCAGATCGGAAGGTCTTGCGACTTGGAATGCGCCGGATGCGACAAATAAGATGTGGTCGGTTTTTACCATTCCGTGCTTAGTTGATACTGTGCTACCTTCAATAAGTGGCAGTAGGTCTCGCTGAACGCCTTCACGAGAAACGTCAGGTCCTGAGCTTTCACCACGCTTACAGATCTTGTCGATCTCGTCGATGAACACGATACCGTTGTTCTCTACGTTGAAAATCGCAGATTCTTTTAGCTCTTCTTGGTTCACCAGTTTAGCCGCTTCTTCTTCCGCTAGCGCTTTCATTGCGTCTTTGATTTTCAGTTTGCGCTTTTTCTTCGTATCGCCGGCTAGGTTTTGGAACATACCTTGCAGCTGGTTGGTCATCTCTTCCATACCAGGAGGCGCCATGATCTCTACCCCCATTTGTGGTGCGGCAATATCGATCTCGATCTCTTTGTCGTCTAACTGGCCTTCACGCAGTTTTTTACGGAAGATTTGACGCGTATTTGATGTGTCTTCTTTTTGCTCTGTTTGACCCCAAGCATCACGCGCTGGTGGTAATAGAGCATCAAGAATGCGCTCTTCAGCTTGCTCTTCAGCGCGGAATTTTACTTTTTCCATCGCTTGCTGGTGGGTCATCTTCACTGCAACATCGGTTAGGTCGCGAATGATGGTTTCGACTTCTTTACCTACGTAACCCACTTCCGTGAATTTCGTTGCTTCTACTTTGATGAATGGTGCGTTTGCTAGTTTCGCTAGGCGACGAGCAATCTCGGTTTTACCCACACCAGTTGGACCAATCATCAGAATGTTTTTCGGGGTCACTTCTACGCGCAAGCTTTCTTCAAGCTGCATGCGTCGCCAGCGATTACGAAGGGCAATCGCAACCGAACGTTTTGCTTTGTCTTGCCCAATGATGTGGCGGTTCAGTTCATGAACGATTTCGCGAGGAGTCATTTCAGACATATTCTTTCCTTACTTCGTTACGATTACGCGGTTGGCTGAGGAAGCTCTGCAGTTGATTCTAGCTCTTCTACAGTATGGTTGTGGTTGGTGAACACACAAATGTCACCGGCGATGTTGAGTGCTTTCTCTGCAATCTCACGAGCATCTAGATCGGTATTTTCTAGCAGGGCGGTGGCAGCTGCTTGCGCGTATGCACCACCAGAACCGATGGCAATCAGGTCATTTTCAGGCTGAACTACGTCACCGTTACCAGTAATGATGAGAGAAGCAGTTTCATCCGCGACAGCAAGAAGTGCTTCCAACTTACGAAGTGCGCGATCACTGCGCCAATCTTTAGCGAGTTCTACGGCAGCTTTGGTCAGGTGGCCTTGGTGCATTTGCAGCTTGCTTTCAAAGCGCTCGAAAAGGGTAAAGGCATCCGCTGTACCGCCAGCAAAGCCAGCTAGCACTTGGTTGTTGTATAGGCGGCGAACTTTTCGCGCATTACCTTTCATTACGGTATTGCCCAGAGATACTTGGCCATCACCCGCGATGACGACTTTATTATTTCGACGTACAGATACAATGGTAGTCACAGTCGACCTCTTAATTATGTCTCTTTGGATTTAATTAAGTATATGGGGGAGGTGAGTTTGGGATTCAAGGGGGCTAAAAGAAAGGGCTTAGGGAAAAGATAGGTCCTAGGTTTAAAAGAAAGGTCCTAGGATCCTAGGGCTTAGGACCTCATGTTTGGGATTACGGATTACGCGCAAACGTTGACTTTGAGTTACAAGGAAAATACTGGTCATTCTGAACAATGAGGAACGAGTGTGATTCAGAATCTACTATCCGATTGTGCGGTAGTGAGATGGCTCTATTTGGTTGGGGATCTTGCTGAGGTTAGATTCTTAGTCTCGTTTGGACTCGCTAGAATGACGAATCTTCTCGGTTGAGCGCGCGCTAAAGTGACCGTCATTCTGAACCGTGAGGAGCGAACGTGATTCAGAATCTACTATCCGATTGTGCGGTAATGAGATGGCTCTATTGGGTTGGGGAGCTTGCTGAGCTTAGATTCTTAGTCTCGTTTGGACTCGCTAGAATGACGAATCTTCTCGGTTGAGAGCGCGCTAAAGTGACCGTCATTCTGAACAGTGAGGAACGAGTGTGATTCAGAATCTATTATCCGATTGTGCGGTAGTGAGATGGCTCTATTGGGTTGGGGAGCTTGCTGAAGTTAGATTCTTAGTCTCGTTTGGACTCGCTAGAATGACGAATCTTCTCGGTTGAAAGCGCGCTAAAGTGACCGTCATTCTGAACCGTGAGGAACGAACGTGATTCAGAATCTACTATCCGATTGTGCGGTAGTGAGATGGCTCTATTGGGTTTGGGAGCTTGCTGAGGTTTGATTCTTAGTCTCGTTTGGACTCGCTAGAATGACGAATCTTCTCGGTTGAGAGCGCACTAAAGTGACCGTCATTCTGAACCGTGAGGAACGAGTGTGATTCAGAATCTACTATCCGATTGTGCGGTAATGAGATGGCTCTATTGGGTTGGGGAGTTTGCTGAGGTTTGATTCTTAGTCTCGTTTGGACTCGCTAGAATGACGAATCTTCTCGGTTGAGAGCGCGCTAAAGTGACCGTCATTCTGAACAGTGAGGAACGTGTGTGATTCAGAATCTACAGTCTGAGTTTGACACCACTAACGCAATATACTGTAACTAAATAGTAGGCTAATAATAGATTCCGGATGCTCGCTTGAGCTCGTTCGGAATGACGCTGTTGGGTTCAGTGAGCGTGTTTCTGTAAGTGAAGCGCCCTGTATTCTGTATTTCAATCACGTTCTCAAAAAGTAATGAAATGCACAAACTAGCAGAGTGCTCCACCTAGGATCCTAGGCTCTATAATCTAGGCCCTTATTTTTACCTAAAAATTCTCTTTCCAAATTGCACATGGTTCGATTTTGGCGCGTTGCAATTTGTGACGGTCCTTTTCGGCGTCACGCTTGAACTTGTATGGCCCTAGTACTATTCGGTACCACGAACTGCCTTCTTTCTGGCGAATTTGGCTAGAGATGCCTTGGAAAGCGATCGCCAGTTTGCGTTCTTCCGCCTGAGCTTGAGTTTTATAGGCACCGCACTGCATGATGTAAGGGATCTTCGACACTTCGATCTCTTTAGCGACGACTTCGATTTCACGGTTTGGCAATGACTCTACGTATTCCCACTTCTCTTCAGGAGGTGCAGGCAACTCTTTTTTCGGTTTTGGCTTGCTTGTAGTCGCAGGCTGTTGTTTGACAACCGGCTGTTCTGGCTCTGGATCATTACTTAATAAGTACAAGCCGTAACCAAATCCACTGACAAGCAAAATTGCCAGCAGACCACTACGCCAAGGTTTTTTTCTAGAGGGCTGTTTTTTTGTCGACTTTTTCGGAGCGCCGCGCCCTCGTCTTACATAATCTTTATTTGCCACGGTTACTTCGGTCATCAAGAATTCTGCGAAATATGTTAATCCAGAATGAGGATGGAAAACACCCTGTTCGCGCAATCTTGTTAGTTTTAAAAGAAAGGGGCGTGATAAAACGCAGGTCCTAGGATCCTAGGACCTAAAATCTTGGATTACGGATTACGCGCAAACGTGGTCTTTTCTGTATTCCGTAAGCGAAGCGCTCCGTATTCGGTATTCCGGTCATTTTCTCGAGAAGCAATCAAATGCACTAACTTCCCACACGCTCCACTTAGGACCTAGGCCCTAACAACCTAGGTCCTTTAATTTTCTATCGCAATGGCGGAGGCGCAGCACTACCACGAACGACGAGCTTAGTATCGAGTAGGCGAGAGCCGGAGTGCACATCATGCCCTCTCAAGAGTTCTAACATCATTAGCATGGCTTGACGGCCAATCTCATAACGTGGTTGAGAAACGGTGGTTAGCGGTGGATCGCAGTATTGGGCGAATTGAATATCATCGAAGCCGACAATAGAGAGATCTTGTGGGACGCGCAAGCCAAGCCGTTTTGCTTCTTGGATCGCGCCTATCGCCATGGTGTCACAGTGACAGAATAGAGCCGTCGGAGGTGTTGGCAGTTCGAGCAGTTTACGTACTGCTTGTGCACCACCTTCAAAAGAAAAATCTGCAATGACACTGTATAGCGGATCTTGGCTAATACCCGCACGACGCAATGCTTGTTGGTAGCCTTGCTGGCGGAATTGACACAGTGCCGCAGTATCTGGGCCCGAAACTTGCGCAATTCGTTTATGCCCAAGTTGGGTTAGGTAGTTTACTGCTTCGAAAGCGGCCGTTAAGTTATCGATGTGAACCGTTGGCAGTTCAAGCTCTGGTGCAAACTCACATGCCATTACCATCGGTGGTAGGTTTTTTTGCTCAGGCTTGCTGACATCGAAAGGGAGATCCGTTCCAAGTAACAGCATGCCATCCGCTTGTTTGGTGAACACCAAGTTTACAAATGAGCTTTCACGCTTTTTCTGCTGGCCGCTATCTCCTAGCAATACAAGGTAGCCGTGCTCCATTGCCGCGTCTTCGATACCGCGAATAATTTCTGCAAAGTAAGGATCACAGATGTCTGGCACAATGGTGACAATGGTTTTTGACTCGTTTCTACGTAAATTGCGTGCGAGAGAATTCGGAGAGTAGCCCGCTTCAAGAACGGCGTCTTCTACTCTTTTTCGTGTCGACGAAGACACTTTTTCTGGATTCATCAGCGCTCGTGATACCGTAGCCGTAGATACCCCTGCAAGCTGGGCAACATCCTTCATTGTCGCCATAGTTATACCCTCTCAAATTGTCGCCAAGTTGACGTTAGTCGTTGTTTTAATATCAGTCTATGTGATTGACTCACGTTAGACTTTGCTTATTTGAATAGTCTATTCATTTCTAGAGGGAAAGTTACGGTCTGTTTAACAAAACTCGCATTCTTATTGTGATGCAACTCACGTTAAGGGGTAATTCATTACATGGTTAAACGTTTGCTAACTGAGATCTTGTGGTTCAATGTCTAAGTTCCAGCGTACTTTCTTAGCATTCGGCAACAAATCAATAGCAGGTTTTGTACTGGTTAATAACTTTTGCATTAATGAACGATGCTGAGTTTGCAGCAATAGTTGCCAACGATATTTCCCCGCACGCTTGGCTAAAGGCGAAGGTGTCGGCCCTAATACCATACAGTTGTCATCAAATAAGGGATGCGACTCTAATGTAAAGCGAACCTGACGCAGAAAATCTTCGACCAACTCACTGTGGTTCGCTTCTGCCTTAAATAATGTTAGGTAGCTATAAGGAGGGAGCTGAGCCAATTTGCGTTCTTCTAATGCTGTCATCGCAAAGTGTCGGTAGTCTTTGTGTAACAAGGCTTGGAGTAAGCTGTGTTCGGGGTGATGCGTTTGCAAAACGACTTCACCTGGCTTACTTGCACGCCCAGCACGCCCGGCCACTTGAATAAATAACTGAGCCAAGCGCTCAGACGCGCGAAAATCACTGCTATATAGAGAACCATCGATATCAAGCAACGCGACTAATGTAACGTTCGGGAAGTGGTGTCCTTTGGCAAGCATCTGAGTGCCAATCAATATTTGATACTCACCTTTGCGAATGGACGTTAATGCATCTTCCAAGCTGCCTTTGCGGCGCGTGCTGTCTCTATCAATTCGTATTGCTTTGTATTCAGGGAATAGCTGCGCCAGTTGTTGTTCTAACTGTTCAGTACCAACGCCAACGGTGACCAGTTGTGTTGAACCACACCCTTGACACTGATGGATTATGGGTTGCTGTGAGCCGCAGTGGTGACAGCGAATCTCATTACTATATTGATGGAAGGTATAGTAAGCATCACAGCGTTTACACTCGGCGATCCAGCCACACTCATGACACATCAATGCCGGAGAAAAACCTCTTCGGTTTAGGAACAGCATCACCTGATTGCCTGCTTTTAGATGTTTACGCATTTCTGCAATCAAGGGCGCGGATAGGCCACTCTCTAAAT
Organism: Vibrio sp. PID23_8; assembly: GCF_003584965.1. NCBI lineage: Bacteria > Pseudomonadati > Pseudomonadota > Gammaproteobacteria > Vibrionales > Vibrionaceae > Vibrio > Vibrio sp. PID23_8. The sequence goes on from NZ_LIXE01000004.1 coordinate 37,966, forward strand.
ACAGCCCTTTAACATCGAGCACTTTATTGGTTGTTGGCACAGCAGAACCTGCACGTTGTGTCAGTGTTAAATGGTGATACTTACCTGAAAGCGCATTATGAAGCGTCTCGAGTGCAGGGGTAGCAGAGCCTAGTACGATAGGTACTTGCTCTTTGTGCGCGCGCATCACCGCAACGTCACGGGCGTGATAGCGCAAACTGTCTTGCTGCTTGTAGGACGCATCGTGCTCTTCATCGACAATAATAATGCCGAGGTCAGCAAAAGGAGCAAGTAGGGCAGAGCGAGTGCCAATAATAATGCCTGCGGCTTTGTCTCGTGCCGATAGCCAAGCGTTTAAGCGTTCGGTTTCGTTCAGTCCAGAGTGGATAACATCAACAGGTACTTTGAAGCGATGCTTAAAGCGATTGATGGTTTGCGGTGTTAAGCCAATCTCTGGCACTAATATTAATGCTTGTTTTCCCTTTTCGAGCACTGGCTTTATTAGGTTGAGATAGACCTCAGTTTTACCTGACCCCGTGACGCCTTCTAACAAATAGCAGGCGAATCCGGTTTGGCTATTTACACTGGCAATGGCGAGTGCTTGTTCATGGTTAAGTTTCGGTTTTTCAACCTCAGCCTCGACTTGCTGCCCCCATTTACCGATGCTCGGCTTCTTCTCTATACGTTCAACCCAACCTTTCTCTTCTAGTGACTTAAGCACCGTCGAGGCTATCTCTTGATCAAGCAACTCTTGATGTGGAACGGCACCGTTGATCAACGCCTGCAATGCACGTTGTTGCTTTACCGCACGACGGTCAAGCCCCTGCATGAGCTTATTCTTACCCGCTTCGGTAATTTGCCATTCTTGTAGTGTGGCGAAGTCAGCTGGCTTGCCTTTTCTTAGCGCGGCCGGCATGGCGTTGTGTAGTGTCTCTCCAAGTGGGTATTGATAGAAAGTACTGCACCAATTGAGTAAGGAGTAGAGCTTCTCTGACCATACGGGTTGAGAGTCTAATACTGCTTTGATCGGTTTGAGTTGCTCTTTAGTAAAGTCAGAGTGGTTCACCATTGCTGTCACTATACCCACTAAAGTCTGGCGACCGAAAGGCACAGAGACGCGACCGCCAATGATCGGAAACAGATGGCCAGGGATAACATAATCAAACTGTTTGTCGAGCGGGACGGGTAGGGCCACTCTGGCGATGGATGGGCGCATAGGTTACTAACTATATAAAAGAGAGAGAAAGGTATTAAACCGCGCTTGGCAATCTGAGTAAAGCCACTCCATTGCAATAGAAAGTCTGGTCAGTGCGATGGTTGGCGAAAAAAGTAGCAAAAAAGTCACCAAATGTATTGATCCGAGAGGGGCGATTCATTACTATACTGCGCCTTGAGATATGGCTTCGACAATGCGTCGATGCGGTATCGCATTTTATTATTAATTACGTGTGGTGTGCGGCATAGATTCGTATAGCGACACGGCCTACTATTGAGGTTATCCCATGAAAGCTGGTATCCACCCAGAATACAAAGCAGTAACTGCTACTTGTTCTTGCGGCAACTCTTTTGAGTTCAACACTACTCTAGCGAAAGAATCTATTCACCTAGACGTATGTGACAAGTGCCACCCATTCTACACTGGTAAGCAACGTATCGTTGATACAGGCGGCCGTGTTGATCGCTTCAACAAGCGTTTCGGCGCACTATCAAGCGGTAAGAAATAATAGCAGACGCTATTATGATTACAGTTTAGAAAAGGACGCTTCGGCGTCCTTTTTGTTTATGAGGTAAACGGACACTTTTGATGCAAACTGATTGTATGAAATTTATTCGATTATTTTTCGTTCGGCTATTGCATCCTAAAATGTGATCTGTATAATGCCTCGCACTGGTTAAGCCAGTTGTGAACCAATGAGCAGTGAGGAGCGAGCAAATCTTCGTGATTTGTAAGGTAATGTAGACTCAGCTTATGTTCGCGGTTAATACAATTAGCTATCTTTTCTTCGGAAAAACTGTTCCCAGAGGTGACTCTGACATATAGGGATAGTTAATCGAAAATTAACTGACAATGCGTCCTAATCTTGGATGCTACGGTTTCACATAAATCAATCGGCATTCTCTCGTCTTGACGAGTTTGAGTGGCGATATTGTTTGTGTAATTTTTAATATTGGAGCTCTGTCTCATGCAGAACCAACGTATCCGTATCCGCCTAAAAGCTTTCGATTACAAACTAATCGACGCTTCTACAGCGGAAATCGTTGAAACAGCTAAGCGCACTGGCGCACAGGTTCGTGGTCCAATCCCACTACCTACTCGTAAAGAGCGTTTCACAGTTCTTATCTCTCCACACGTTAACAAGAAAGCACGTGACCAGTACGAAATTCGTACTCACAAGCGTCTAATCGACATCGTTGAGCCAACAGACAAAACTGTTGATGCTCTAATGCGTCTAGACCTTGCTGCGGGCGTTGACGTTCAAATTAGCCTAGGTTAAGGGAGATTAGAAGAATGATTGGTCTAATCGGTCGTAAAGTGGGCATGACCCGCGTATTTACTGAAGAAGGCGTTTCTATCCCAGTAACAGTTGTTGAGGTTGAAGCTAACCGTGTTTCTCAAGTTAAAACTCTTGAGACAGATGGCTACGCAGCAATCCAGGTTACTACTGGTTCTAAGAAAGCTAACCGTGTTACTAAACCAGAAGCAGGTCACTTTGCTAAAGCAGGTGTTGAAGCTGGTCGCGGTCTTTGGGAATTCCGTTTGGAAAACGGTGAAGAGTTCGAAGTTGGTGCTGAACTAACTGTTGAACTATTCAACGAAACTAAGAAAGTAGACGTTACTGGTACATCTAAAGGTAAGGGCTTCCAAGGCGCTGTTAAGCGTTGGAACTTCCGTACTCAAGATATGACTCACGGTAACTCATTGTCTCACCGTGCACCGGGTTCAATTGGCCAATGTCAAACTCCAGGTCGCGTATTTAAAGGCAAGAAAATGGCAGGTCACATGGGTGCTGAGCGTGTAACGACTCAAAACCTAGAGATCGTACGTGTTGACGCTGAGCGCAATCTGCTTCTTATTAAAGGTGCAGTACCGGGCTCAACAGGTGGCAACGTGATCGTTAAACCAGCTGTTAAAGCATAACGTCTCAGGAGTAAGTAATGGAATTAATGGTTAAAGGTGCTGATGCACTAACTGTTTCCGAAGCTACTTTCGGACGTGAGTTTAACGAAGCTCTTGTACACCAAGTAGTTGTTGCGTACGCAGCAGGTGCTCGTCAAGGTACTCGTGCTCAAAAAACACGTTCAGAAGTTTCTGGCGGTGGCGCTAAGCCATGGCGTCAAAAAGGTACTGGCCGTGCACGTGCTGGTACAATTCGTAGCCCGATCTGGCGTACAGGTGGTGTTACTTTTGCTGCGAAACCACAAGATCACAGCCAAAAAGTAAACAAAAAAATGTACCGTGGTGCTATGAAGAGCATTCTTTCTGAGCTAGTTCGTCAAGAGCGTCTAATCGTTGTTGATAACTTCTCAGTAGAAGCACCAAAAACTAAAGAGCTTGTAGCTAAGCTAAAAGAGCTTGAGCTAACTGACGCGCTTATCGTGACTAGCGAAGTAGATGAGAATCTATTCCTAGCAGCTCGTAACCTATACAAAGTTGACGCTCGTGATGTTGCTGGTATCGACCCAGTTTCACTGATCGCGTTCGACAAAGTTGTAATGACTGCTGAAGCAGTTAAGCAAGTTGAGGAGATGCTAGCATGATCACTGAAGAGCGTATCCTAAAAGTTCTACGTGCTCCGCACATCTCTGAAAAAGCAACTATGGCAGCTGAGAAAGCGAACACTATCGTTTTCAAAGTAGCTAAAGATGCAACTAAGAAAGAGATCAAAGCAGCTGTAGAAAAGCTATTTGAAGTTGAAGTTAAGTCTGTAAATACTCTTATCACTAAGGGTAAGACCAAACGTCAAGGTCTACGCCAAGGTCGCCGCAGCGACGTTAAGAAAGCGTACGTTACTTTGAAAGAAGGTCAAGATCTTGACTTTGTTGGCGGCGCGGAATAACAGGAGTAGTTAAGAATGGCTATTGTTAAATGTAAGCCGACTTCCCCTGGTCGTCGTCACGTTGTTAAAGTTGTTAACGCTGACCTACACAAGGGTAAGCCATACGCACCACTTCTAGAGAAAAACTCTAAGAATGGCGGTCGTAACAACAACGGTCGTATCACAGTACGTCACATCGGCGGTGGTCACAAGCACCACTACCGTGTAGTTGACTTCAAACGTACTAAAGACGGTATCCCAGCGACAGTTGAGCGTCTAGAATACGATCCAAACCGTAGCGCAAACATTGCTCTAGTTCTTTACAAAGACGGTGAGCGTCGCTACATCCTAGCACCTAAAGGTCTAAAAGCTGGTGATGTTATCCAGTCAGGCGTAGATGCAGCTATTAAAGCTGGTAACACTCTACCAATGCGTAACATCCCAGTAGGTTCAACTGTACACAACGTTGAACTTAAGCCTGGTAAAGGTGGTCAGCTAGCTCGTTCGGCTGGTGCTTACGCTCAAATCGTTGCTCGCGACGGTGCGTACGTAACTATCCGTCTACGTTCTGGCGAGATGCGCAAAGTTCTTTCTGAAGGTCGTGCAACGATCGGTGAAGTTGGTAACTCTGAGCACATGCTACGTGAACTTGGTAAAGCTGGTGCTTCACGCTGGCGCGGCGTACGTCCAACCGTACGTGGTGTAGTAATGAACCCGGTTGATCACCCACACGGTGGTGGTGAAGGTCGCACATCTGGCGGTCGTCACCCAGTATCACCATGGGGTATGCCTACTAAAGGCTTCAAGACTCGTAAGAACAAACGCACTGACAAGTACATCGTACGTCGTCGTAACAAGTAATCTATATAAAGAGGAATCGCCATGCCACGTTCTCTCAAGAAAGGTCCTTTTATTGACCTACACTTGCTGAAGAAGGTAGAGAAAGCGGTGGAAAGCGGAGACAAAAAGCCACTTAAGACTTGGTCCCGTCGTTCAATGATCATCCCTACGATGATCGGTTTGACCATCGCTGTCCATAATGGTCGTCAGCACGTTCCAGTTTTCGTTACCGAAGAAATGATCGGTCACAAACTGGGTGAATTCGCACCAACTCGCACTTACCGCGGCCACGCTGCGGATAAGAAAGCTAAGAAGCGTTAAGGAGTAAATAATGGAAGCTATTGCTAAACATAACTTTGCTCGCATTTCGCCTCAGAAAGCTCGCTTAGTTGCGGATCTAATCCGTGGTAAATCTGTTGACCAAGCTCTAGAAATCCTAACGTTCAGCAACAAAAAAGCTGCTGTACTAGTTAAGAAAGTTCTAGAGTCTGCTATCGCTAACGCGGAGCACAACGAAGGTGCAGATATTGACGATCTGAATGTCGCAAAAATCTTTGTAGATGAAGGCCCAACCATGAAGCGTATTATGCCTCGTGCTAAAGGTCGTGCGGATCGTATCTTGAAGCGTTCAAGCCACATCACTGTTGTTGTAGCAGATCGCTAGAGACTAGGAGAGTAAGCAATGGGTCAAAAAGTACATCCTAATGGTATTCGTCTAGGCATCGTTAAGCCTTGGAATGCTACATGGTTTGCTAACACCAAAGATTTCGCTGACAACCTAGACGGCGACTTCAAGGTACGTCAGTTCCTAACTAAGGAACTACAAAAAGCATCTCTTTCACGTATCGTTATCGAACGTCCAGCTAAGAGCATCCGTGTGACTATTCACACTGCTCGTCCTGGCGTTGTAATCGGTAAGAAAGGTGAAGACGTTGAGAAACTACGCGCAGCTGTAGCGAAAATTGCAGGCGTACCAGCGCAAATCAATATCGCTGAAGTACGCAAGCCTGAGCTAGATGCTCAGCTTGTTGGTGATAGCATCGCGTCTCAGCTAGAGCGTCGTGTTATGTTCCGTCGTGCTATGAAGCGCGCGGTACAAAACGCAATGCGTCTAGGTGCTAAAGGCATCAAAGTGGAAGTAAGCGGTCGTCTAGGCGGCGCTGAAATTGCACGTTCTGAGTGGTACCGTGAAGGCCGTGTGCCTCTACACACTCTACGTGCTGACATTGATTACGCAACTTCTTCGGCTCACACTCAATACGGTGTGATCGGCATTAAAACTTGGATCTTCAAAGGTGAGATCCTAGGTGGTATGCCAGCAGCTAACGCTGTAGAGCCTAAGGCTGATAAGCCTAAGAAGCAGCGTAAAGGCCGTAAGTAAGGAGTCGACAGATGCTACAACCTAAACGTACTAAGTTCCGTAAGGTTCAGACAGGTCGTAACCGTGGTCTAGCTAAAGGTACTGATGTAAGCTTCGGCGAATTCGGTCTTAAAGCTGTTGGCCGTGGCCGTCTAACTGCTCGTCAAATCGAAGCGGCACGTCGTGCAATGACACGTCACGTTAAGCGTCAAGGTAAAATCTGGATCCGTGTGTTCCCAGACAAGCCTATCACAGAAAAACCACTTGAAGTTCGTCAAGGTAAGGGTAAAGGTAACGTTGAGTACTGGGTAGCCCAAATCCAACCTGGTAAGGTTATGTACGAAATGGGTGGTGTACCTGAAGAATTGGCTCGTGAAGCGTTCCGCCTAGCGGCACGTAAACTGCCATTCAAGACTACATTTGTAATTAAGCAGGTGATGTGATGAAAGCACAAGATCTACGCGAAAAAAGCGTTGAAGAGCTTAACGCTGAGCTATTGAATTTGCTACGTGAACAGTTCAACTTGCGCATGCAAGCAGCGACTGGTCAACTACAGCAAACTCATACTCTGAAAGCTGTACGCCGTGATATCGCACGTGTGAAAACTGTTTTGACTGAGAAGGCAGGCGCATAATGAGCGAAGTAAAACGTACTCAACAAGGTCGTGTAGTTAGCGACAAGATGGACAAGTCTATCGTAGTTGCTATCGAACGTTTCGTAAAACACCCAATTTACGGTAAGTTCGTAAAACGCACAACTAAAGTACACGCACACGACGAAAACAATGAGTGTGGCCTAGGCGACACAGTTGAAATCGCTGAGTGTCGTCCACTGTCTAAGACTAAGTCTTGGACTTTGGTGAAAGTCGTAGAAAAAGCGAAGATGTAATCTTCTTTAGTCTATGATAGAAAACGGCTCCAAAATTTTTTTTGGAGCCGTTTATTTTTTGACTACCCAATCACGAAAAAGGGTGGTACAATTCGCGTCCCTTATAAAGAGGCAGCCCGACCCGTGATGGGTCTAGTTATTAATATTTAGCGGAGCACTAACATGATCCAAATGCAAAGTATGCTGGACGCAGCTGATAACTCAGGCGCACGCAGCGTAATGTGTATTAAGGTTCTGGGTGGCTCACACCGCCGTTATGCACATATCGGTGACGTCATCAAAGTTACTGTTAAGGAAGCAATTCCTCGCGGTAAAGTTAAGAAAGGTGACGTTATGAAGGCGGTTGTAGTGCGCACCCGTAAAGGCGTACGTCGTCCTGACGGTTCTGTCATTCGCTTCGACCGAAATGCTTGCGTACTGTTGAATAACACTACTGAGCAACCAATCGGTACACGTATCTTTGGTCCTGTGACACGCGAACTTCGTGGCGATAAGTTCATGAAGATCGTTTCACTGGCTCCAGAAGTTCTGTAAGGAGCACGTAGAAATGGCAGCTAAAATCCGTCGTAATGACGAAGTAATCGTTCTTGCTGGTAAAGACAAAGGCAAGAAAGGTAAAGTAACTAAGGTCCTAGCAACTGGTAAAGTTATCGTTGAAGGCATCAACCTTGTTAAGAAACATCAGAAACCTGTTCCAGCACTAGGTATCCAAGGCGGTATCGTAGAGCAAGAAGCAGCGATCGACGTATCTAACGTGGCGATCTTTAACGCAGCTACTGGTAAAGCTGACCGTATCGGTTTCCGTTTTGAAGATGGTAAGAAAGTTCGTTTCTTTAAATCTAACAACGAAATCGTTTCTAACTAATAGAAGTAATTTGGAGTTCTACTATGGCGAAACTGCATGATTACTACAAGTCGTCTGTAGTCGCTGAACTGACCAAACAGTTTAGCTACACAAGCGTCATGCAAGTCCCTAGAATCGAGAAAATCACCCTAAACATGGGTGTTGGTGAAGCAATCAACGATAAGAAACTGCTAGAAAACGCAGCTGCTGATATGGCAACGATCTCTGGTCAAAAGCCACTTATCACTAAAGCGCGTAAATCTGTTGCTGGTTTCAAAATCCGTGAAGGCTACCCTATCGGTTGTAAAGTAACCTTGCGTGGCGAACGTATGTGGGATTTTCTTGAGCGTCTAATTTCGATCGCTCTTCCACGAGTACGTGACTTCCGTGGTGTTAGCGCTAAGTCTTTTGACGGACGCGGTAACTACAGCATGGGCGTTCGCGAGCAAATCATCTTCCCGGAAATCGACTTTGATAAAGTTGATCGTGTACGCGGTTTAGACATCACTATTACGACGTCTGCTGGTACTGATGAGGAAGGCCGTGCTCTGCTGGCTGCCTTTAACTTCCCATTCCGTAAGTAAGGTGAAGGGTTACTGTTATGGCTAAACAATCAATGAAAGCACGTGAAGCTAAACGTGCACAGCTAGTAGCTAAGTTCGCTGAAAAGCGCGCAACGCTAAAAGCTATCATCAGCGATGTAAACGCATCTGAAGAAGATCGTTGGAACGCAGTTCTTACACTGCAATCTCTTCCACGTGATTCAAGTGCATCACGTCAGCGCAACCGTTGCAACCAAACTGGTCGTCCACACGGTTACCTACGTAAGTTCGGTCTAAGCCGTATTAAGGTTCGTGAAGCTTGCATGAAAGGCGAGATTCCGGGTCTTCGTAAGGCTAGCTGGTAATTGCCACTTAATCATTTGGAGTAAATCATATGAGCATGCAAGATCCGATTTCGGATATGCTGACCCGCGTTCGTAACGGTCAGGCAGCAAACAAAGTTGCTGTTAAAATGCCTTCTTCAAAGCTTAAAGTTGCAATCGCTGCACTACTAAAAGCTGAAGGTTACATCGTTGACTTCGCTGTTGAAGGCGAAGCAAAACCTGAGCTAGAAGTTACACTTAAGTACTTCCAAGCTAAACCAGTAATCGAGCAACTTAAACGTGTTTCTCGTCCAGGTCTACGTGTTTACAAGAAGAAAGATCAACTTCCTTCTGTAATGGGTGGTCTTGGTATTGCTATCGTTTCTACTTCCAAGGGTCTGATGTCAGACCGCGCTGCGCGTAAAGCAGGTCTTGGCGGTGAAATCATCTGTTACGTAGCTTAATAGGAGTAGACTATGTCTCGTGTTGCAAAAGCACCTGTCGCTATTCCAGCTGGCGTAGAGGTGAAACTAAACGGCCAAGAAATCACTGTAAAAGGTGCTAAAGGCGAACTGACTCGCGTTCTTAACAACGCGGTTGTTATCGCTCAGGAAGAAAACAACCTAACTTTCGGTCCTAAAGAAGGTGTTGTTAACGCATGGGCACAAGCAGGTACTGCACGTGCACTTGTAAACAACATGGTTGTTGGTGTTACTGAAGGCTTTACTAAGAAGCTAACACTTAAAGGTGTTGGTTACCGTGCTGCTATCAAAGGCAACGCTGTAGGTCTAACACTAGGCTTCTCACACCCAGTTGAGCATGAACTGCCAGCGGGTATTAAAGCAGAATGTCCAACTCAAACTGAGATCGTTATTACTGGTTGTGATAAGCAACTAGTTGGTCAAGTTGCAGCTGACATTCGTTCTTACCGTCAACCTGAGCCTTACAAAGGTAAAGGTGTTCGTTACGCAGATGAAAATGTGCGTACTAAAGAAGCTAAGAAGAAGTAAGGTAACACTATGGATAAGAAAGCATCTCGCATCCGTCGTGCTACACGTGCACGTCGTAAGATTGCAGAACTGGGTGCGACTCGCCTAGTTGTACACCGTACTCCTCGTCACGTGTACGCACAGGTTATCGCGGCTAACGGCTCTGAGGTTATCGCAGCAGCTTCTACTGTAGAAAAAGCGATCCGTGAGCAAGTGAAATACACTGGTAACATCGATGCAGCAAAAGCAGTAGGTAAAGCTGTTGCAGAACGCGCTCTTGAAAAAGGCGTAACTGCAGTTGCATTTGATCGTTCTGGTTTCCAATACCACGGTCGAGTGGCGGCGCTAGCAGAATCTGCTCGCGAAGCTGGTCTGAAATTCTAAGGTAGGGTTGGAAGATGGCTAAAGAACAACAAGTTCAAGCGAATGATTTGCAAGAAAAGCTAATCGCAGTTAACCGTGTTTCTAAAACGGTTAAAGGTGGTCGAATCATGAGCTTCACTGCACTAACAGTAGTTGGTGACGGTAACGGTCGTGTAGGTTTCGGTTACGGCAAAGCTCGTGAAGTACCTGCAGCGATTCAAAAAGCAATGGAAAAAGCGCGTCGTAACATGACTACTATCGCGCTAAACGAAGGCACACTTCACCACCCAGTGAAAGGTCGCCACTCGGGCTCTAAAGTTTACATGCAGCCTGCTGCAGAAGGTACTGGTGTTATCGCAGGTGGTGCGATGCGTGCAGTACTAGAAGTTGCTGGCGTACATAACGTACTATCTAAAGCATACGGTTCTACGAACCCTATCAACATCGTTCGTGCAACGATCGATGCACTAGGTAGCGTTAAGTCACCAGAAATGGTTGCTGCTAAACGTGGTCTAACTGTTGAAGCTATTTCGGAGTAAGAACACCATGGCAACTATTAAAGTAACTCAAACTAAAAGCTCAATTGGTCGCCTACCAAAGCACAAAGCTACTTTGCGCGGTTTAGGTCTTCGTAAAATCAACCACACAGTAGAACTTGAAGATACTCCGTGCGTACGCGGTATGATCAACAAGGTTTACTACATGGTTAAAGTTGAGGAGTAATCAGAATGCGTTTGAATACTCTTGCACCGGCTGCTGGTTCTAAGCACGCTCCTAAGCGTCTAGGTCGCGGTATCGGTTCGGGCCTAGGTAAAACTGGTGGCCGTGGTCACAAAGGTCAAAAATCACGTTCTGGCGGTAAAGTTCGTCCAGGTTTCGAAGGCGGTCAAATGCCTCTGAAACAACGTCTACCAAAATTCGGTTTCACTTCTCGTAAGAGCCTAGTGTCTGCTGAAGTTCGTCTAGCTGAGCTAGCGAAAGTTTCTGGTGACGTGGTTGATCTAAACAGCCTTAAAGCTGCTAACATCATCACTAAGAACATCGAATTTGTTAAAGTTGTTCTTTCTGGTGAAATCAACAAAGCAGTGACTGTTAAAGGTCTACGTGTGACTAAAGGCGCTAAAGCTGCAATCGAAGCTGCAGGCGGTAAAATCGAGGCATAATCTCGAGGAACGAGGTACAGATGGCTAAGAAACCAGGACAAGATTTTCGTAGTGCTCAGAGCGGCTTAAGTGAACTAAAGTCGCGCTTATTATTCGTAATTGGTGCACTTTTAGTATTCCGAGCCGGCTCTTTTGTGCCGATCCCTGGTATTGACGCTGCTGTACTTGCCGATTTGTTCGAACAGCAAAAAGGTACCATCGTAGAAATGTTTAACATGTTCTCCGGTGGTGCTCTTGAGCGTGCATCTATATTAGCATTGGGCATCATGCCGTATATTTCGGCTTCTATTGTTGTCCAATTGCTAACTGTAGTTCATCCAGCGTTAGCGGAACTCAAAAAAGAGGGTGAAGCAGGCCGTCGTAAGATAAGCCAATATACACGCTACGGCACGCTTGTACTTGCAACATTCCAAGCTATTGGTATTGCAACAGGCTTACCAAACATGGTCGACAATTTGGTTGTAATGAACCAAACCATGTTTACGCTAATTGCTACCGTAAGTTTAGTAACCGGTACCATGTTCCTAATGTGGTTAGGTGAACAAATTACAGAGCGAGGAATCGGTAATGGTATTTCCATTCTGATTTTTGCAGGTATTGTTGCTGGATTGCCTTCAGCAATCGGTCAAACAATCGAGCAAGCGCGTCAAGGTGAATTGCATGTACTTCTTCTACTGTTAATCGCAGTATTAGCTTTTGCAGTAATTTACTTCGTTGTTTTCATGGAACGTGGTCAGCGTCGAATCGTCGTTAACTACGCTAAGCGTCAACAAGGTCGTAAAGTATTTGCTGCGCAAAGCTCACACTTGCCACTTAAAATTAATATGGCTGGTGTTATTCCTGCGATTTTTGCATCAAGTATTATCCTGTTCCCAGGAACACTGGCTCAGTGGTTTGGTCAGAACGGTGAGAGCAGCGCGTTCGGTTGGTTAACTGACGTGTCTTTGGCTCTTAGCCCAGGTCAGCCGCTGTATGTAATGCTTTATGCAGCAGCAATTATTTTCTTCTGTTTCTTCTACACGGCGTTGGTTTTCAACCCGCGTGAAACAGCAGATAACTTGAAGAAGTCAGGTGCATTCGTACCCGGCATCCGCCCAGGTGAGCAGACAGCGAAATACATTGATAAAGTGATGACACGTTTAACCCTTGCTGGTGCACTGTACATTACCTTTATCTGTCTGATTCCCGAGTTTATGATGGTCGCGTGGAACGTACGTTTCTACTTCGGCGGTACATCACTACTTATCGTAGTTGTTGTTATCATGGACTTTATGGCACAGGTACAGACTCATCTGATGTCTCAACAGTATGATTCTGTGTTGAAGAAAGCGAATCTGAAAGGCTACGGCCGTTAATACGGTGGTAGACTCAGTTTCAATTACGGAGTTTAGCAATGAAAGTTCGTGCTTCCGTTAAAAAAATCTGCCGTAACTGTAAAGTAATCAAGCGCAACGGTGTTGTTCGCGTGATTTGCAGTGAGCCAAAGCACAAACAGCGCCAAGGCTAATTAGCAGAAATTTTTACTTGAAAATGAAGGATAGGTCGAGTATATTTCTCGGCCTACCTTTTGCGTGCAAAAGAAGTAGCACTCCGCAGCGTATCCATAACGGGCTTTGCTGCGGCTAATTCTTTTTAAGAAACACTTAGGAGTGAATAATGGCCCGTATAGCCGGCATTAACATTCCTGATCAAAAACATGCTGTAATTGCACTAACGTCAATCTACGGCATCGGTAAAACTCGCTCTCAAGCTATTCTAGCTGAAGTGGGTATTGCTGAAGATGTTAAGATCAGTGAACTAACTGAAGAGCAGATCGATCAACTGCGTGATGGTGTAGCTAAATACACTGTAGAAGGTGATCTACGTCGTGAAGTATCAATGAACATCAAGCGTCTTATGGACCTTGGCTGTTACCGTGGTCTTCGTCATCGTCGCAGTCTACCACTACGTGGACAGCGTACTAAAACCAACGCTCGCACCCGTAAGGGTCCGCGTAAGCCGATCAAGAAATAATCGGGAAGGTAGAGTACAATGGCTAAACAACCAACTCGCGCTCGTAAGCGCGTACGCAAGCAAGTTGCAGATGGCGTTGCGCACATCCATGCTTCTTTCAATAACACAATCGTAACCATTACTGACCGTCAAGGTAACGCTCTAGCTTGGGCTACTGCTGGTGGTTCTGGTTTCCGTGGTTCTCGTAAATCTACTCCGTTCGCTGCACAGGTTGCTGCTGAGCGTTGTGCTGAAATGGCTAAAGAATACGGTCTAAAGAACTTGGAAGTTATGGTTAAGGGTCCTGGTCCAGGTCGTGAATCTACTGTTCGCGCACTGAACGCAGCTGGTTTCCGCATCACAAACATTGTAGATGCTACACCAATCCCTCATAACGGTTGTCGTCCACCTAAGAAACGTCGCGTATAACGTTTCTAGGACTATTGGAGAAGAATCATGGCAAGATATTTGGGTCCTAAGCTGAAGCTTAGCCGTCGTGAAGGCACTGACTTATTTCTTAAGTCTGGTGTTCGCGCGATCGATACCAAGTGTAAAATTGATAACGCACCAGGTGTACACGGCGCTCGTCGCGGTCGTCTATCTGAGTATGGCGTTCAGCTTCGTGAGAAGCAAAAAGTTCGTCGTATGTACGGCGTTCTAGAAAAACAATTCCGTAACTACTACAAAGAAGCTGCTCGCCTAAAAGGCAACACGGGTGAAAACCTACTTCAGCTTCTTGAAGGTCGTCTTGATAACGTAGTTTACCGCATGGGCTTTGGCGCAACTCGCGCAGAAGCACGTCAGCTAGTTAGCCACAAAGCTATCCTAGTTAACGGTAAAGTTGTAAACGTTCCTTCTTTCAAAGTAACGGCTAATGACGTTGTATCTATCCGCGAGAAAGCTAAACAGCAAGCTCGTATTAAAGCGGCTCTAGAAGTTGCTGAACAACGTGAAAAACCAACTTGGATTGAAGTAGATGGTGGCAAGATGGAAGGTACATTCAAGCGTATGCCTGAGCGTTCTGATCTATCAGCTGACATCAACGAACAATTGATCGTCGAGCTTTACTCTAAGTAAGGTTAAACTAAAGAGAGGACACAATGCAGGGTTCTGTAACAGAATTTCTTAAGCCACGTCTAGTTGACATCGAACAGATCAGCTCGACTCACGCAAAAGTAACTCTTGAGCCATTAGAGCGTGGCTTTGGTCATACTCTAGGTAATGCACTTCGCCGCATTCTTCTATCTTCTATGCCTGGTTGTGCAGTCACAGAAGTAGAGATTGAAGGCGTACTTCATGAGTACAGCACGAAAGAAGGTGTACAAGAAGATATTCTTGAAATCCTTCTAAACCTTAAAGGTTTGGCTGTTCGCGTTGCCGAAGGCAAAGATGAAGTGTTCATTACGCTGAACAAATCAGGCTCGGGCCCTGTGGTTGCAGGTGACATCACCCATGATGGTGATGTAGAGATCGCTAACCCAGAACACGTTATTTGTCATCTAACGGATGACAACGCTGAAATCGCAATGCGTATTAAAGTAGAACGTGGTCGTGGTTATGTTCCAGCTTCTGCGCGTATCCATAACGAAGAAGATGAGCGTCCAATCGGTCGTCTACTAGTAGATGCTACTTACAGCCCAGTAGACAAAATTGCCTACGCTGTAGAAGCAGCTCGTGTAGAGCAGCGTACTGACTTAGACAAGCTTGTTATCGATATGGAAACAAACGGAACTCTAGAACCTGAGGAAGCAATCCGTCGCGCAGCTACTATTCTTGCTGAGCAATTGGATGCGTTCGTAGATCTTCGTGATGTACGTGTACCTGAGGAGAAGGAAGAGAAGCCAGAATTCGATCCGATCCTACTGCGTCCTGTAGACGATCTTGAACTAACAGTTCGCTCTGCTAACTGTCTGAAAGCAGAAGCGATTCACTACATCGGTGATCTAGTACAACGTACTGAGGTTGAGCTACTTAAAACGCCTAACCTTGGTAAGAAATCTCTTACTGAGATTAAAGACGTACTTGCGTCACGTGGTCTGTCTCTGGGCATGCGCCTAGAAAACTGGCCACCTGCATCAATCGCTGAAGATTAATCGATACTAGTTAGAAGGATTAGGTCATGCGCCATCGTAAGAGTGGTCGTCAACTCAACCGCAACAGCTCACATCGCAAAGCGATGTTCAGCAACATGGCTAGCTCTCTAGTACGTCATGAAGTTATCAAGACTACTTTGCCAAAAGCAAAAGAGCTACGTCGCGTAGTTGAGCCTTTGATTACACTAGCTAAGACTGACAGTGTTGCTAACCGTCGTCTAGCATTTGCACGTACTCGTGATAACGAAGTAGTTGCAAAACTGTTTAACGAACTAGGTCCACGTTTTGCTGCTCGTCAGGGCGGTTACACTCGTATCCTAAAAGCTGGCTTCCGTGCTGGTGACAAAGCTCCAATGGCTTACATTGAGCTTGTAGATCGCCCAGCGGCTGAAGAAGCTGCTGAGTAATCAGTTCGTAAGAACAAAAAAAGCCGAGCATCAGCTCGGCTTTTTTGTATTCGCTGACTCTTAAAAGTCAACGTACATATCTATACAACGTCTCACTCACTCCATAGAGAGCTTAGTGCACCCAATAGATTGCTCGTTGCTCCTTGCTGTTTAAGGTAATCTAATATGATCGGTGAAAATTCGGCAACTTGAGAGGCGTCTAAGCCTGCGTTACTGAATGCACTTTTAACCTTATCCATGCTATCGATAGAGCCCATGGTTAGACTTATATCGGTGAGATCTGACAATCCTGGAACTAACTTGTTCAATTCGGATAAGTTGTCCCCTGTTAGCTTGCTTTCCGCATAAGCGAGCATAGCACTAGTGCCAGATGCGGCCATGTCGGTAGAAATAGTGAGCTTTTTCCCTACCGCTTCAGCAATGGGATTACTGTGCTCGAGCTCTACCCCTTTCACTAGGTCATCGGCACTTTTCATTGCTTTATCCGTTTCTCCTTCCGCATCTTTTAGTAACGTATCGGAGTCAGTTTCCGCTTTTTTCATTACATCTTCAGTGCTTTGCTTGGCTTTTTCCAATTCTCCTTCAGTTTCTTGGATGAGCGTATCGGCCAAAGCCGGTGTTGAAAGAATAAGGCAGGTTAAAAGTAGATTCAGTTTTTTCATTCTTTGTCCTTACTAATCGGGAGTGAGTCCGAATAAATTGTAGACAAAAAAAAAGCGACACGTGGAGTGCCGCTTTAAAATATCACTAATCAGTATCGATTATAGGATGTCTAGT
This sequence comes from Vibrio sp. PID23_8, assembly GCF_003584965.1. NCBI lineage: Bacteria > Pseudomonadati > Pseudomonadota > Gammaproteobacteria > Vibrionales > Vibrionaceae > Vibrio > Vibrio sp. PID23_8. The sequence continues at coordinate 54,563 of NZ_LIXE01000004.1, forward strand.
AGTTCTACTTCGAATACTAGTGCTGCGAATGGAGGGATAGCAGCACCGGCGCCACGCTCACCATATGCAAGATCTTGTGGGATGTACAGTTTCCACTTAGAACCCACAGGCATTAGCTGAAGTGCTTCTACCCAGCCTTTGATTACGCCAGTTACAGGGAATTCAGCTGGTTGACCGCGAGATACAGAACTGTCGAATACCGTGCCGTCAGTGAGTTCACCGTGGTAGTGAACGCGAACTTGTTTATCAGAAGTTGGGATTTCACCGTTACCTTCAGTGATGATTTCGTACTGAAGACCAGATTCAAGTACGTTTACTTCAGGACGTAGAGCGTTATCTTTTAGGAACGCTTCGCCTTCAGCTGCTGCTGCTTTTGCTGCTTCTTGACGAACGGCTTCTGCGCGAGTGTGTAGCTCTTGCAGTGCGTTGTTGATTTCGTCAATTTCGATCGCTGGCATGTCGCCAGTTAGTGCTGTTGCAATACCCGCTGCGATAGCATCAACGTTAAGGCCTTCTAGACCAGAACCTGCAAGTTGCTGACCCATTTGCAGACCAATGCCGTAGCTTGCTTTTTGTTCAGCAGTTTCAAATTTAATTTCAGACATGAATGTCGCTCTTATTTCGAGTGAGGAAAGCAACAGGATATCAGTTTCACGCGTAGGTTTAAACGATTGTAGTGGAATGTCTTATTAGGGCATCAAGGGTGTGACTTATCTCTTACTCCAAGTGAAATCTTTGCCAATTTCAGCCAAAACGCATTTTACTTTGGTGAAAAACATATACTCTCCGCGCTGGTATTTTTATACTGGTGTCAGAAGTATTAAGGGACTCATTACCATGAATCGTCGCAGAAAGAAAAAGCAGCAAGTCGACTACGTCGAATTGATGAAACAAAAGCTCGCTGCTATCGATTGGAAGCAGCCGGTCAGCAAGGCCAAGTGGCAGCAAATCATTCAGCCGATTGCCCAATTTTGGCAACACCTTCCTAAGTTACACCAACGTGCATTAATGGTGCTGCTACCAGTGGTCTTTTTGCTTTTGCTCATCCCTGCTCCTAAGGATAAGCAAGCAGTGGTGGAATCTCCGGTTGACACTCAACGTGTCGCAATCCAGCTGAATGCACAAAGCTTGAGTGAGCAGCGTTCAGTGCAAAACTCAGAACCAAAGAAGTCTGAGCAATGGAAAGAGTACACGGTAAAGAACGGTGATACGTTAGCTCAAGTATTCCGCAGCAACCAACTGCCGATGGCAGACTTAAACGCCTTGGTCAAAATAGAAGGCAGTGACAAACCTCTGAGTCGAATCAAGCAAGGTCAGTTGGTGCGCTTTAAGCTCGCTAATGATGGAAAATTAGATATGCTTCAGCTGGAGAAAAGTGGCGATTCGGTGATGTTTTTCCGTTTATCTGATGGGACATTCGGTCGTAACAAATAACATTCACTAGTAACTATTCTAGAGGCCTTTGATTCGCGCCTTGTTTGTATCCGCCAGTTGCTTGTGTATGGCTGCTCAATATGTTCAATCTTGTGTCTGTTGATTGACGCGCTGTTTTCTCTTATTCCATGGTAAGAGAGGCAGTACGATCACTAGGATCCCTATTGCCGTCAGCCAATCCGGAATCTCATCAAACCACCATATCCCGAATAGTGTTACAAACACTAAGCCTGAATATTCCGCTAAGGCAATGTCTCCAGCCGGAGCTTTCTGATACGCCAAAACAGCTAAGCCATTATAACTTAAGATGCACACGGCACTCGCGATCACGAACGCCAGTTCGTGCCAAGTCATAGGTTGCCAGTAAAACCTAGCTAATATTGTGGAGATAGGCAACGAGAACAGTGTTGTCCACCAAAGTGTGGTGACGACCGATTGTTCACTGGGCAGCTTTCTTACCAATATATTGAACATCGCCAGTGTGATTGCTGTGCCGAGTGCAAACAACGCAGCCCAATGAAAATGATCCGGTCTGAGCACCACTAAGACTCCGAGGAAGCCAAAGCAAGTGAGCAAGATCTTACTCAGTGGTGGGTGCTCTTTTAGGAACAATATTGACAGTGGCAACATTAAAATGGGTGCTGCGTAAAAGATGGCGTTAGCGGTAGCGAGAGGGAGGTGAGTGACTGCAACCATCATACAGCCGCTACCAATCAATATAAGGTGGGCTCGCAACAAGGTGATAGGTGCTTGTTTTAGGCTGCGCTTATTCGGTTTTTGTTTGAGGTAAAAAGGCAAGATGATCAGCAGTGAAGCCAACTGGCGCACAAACATATATTGGAAAGGGCTGATGCCGCCCTCAATCAGTTTGACGGCGACATCGGAGAGTGATGCCGCCAAGTTACCGATAACCAGTAGGAGTAACGCTAGCAGGTGTGGTGACATTTAGCTTACTCGGCGCATATCCACATGAGGGATACCATCTTCCAGGTAGCTTTCGGAAATGACCTTAAAGCCATGACTCGCATAGAAAGCCATCAGATGTTCTTGCGCGCCAATATCGATCGTCTGACCTGACCATAGCTGTTGGCAATATTGTAGGGCTTGCTCAAGAAGTTCATGTCCAAGACCACTACCTCGAGCGCTTTGTTTGGTTACCACACGACCGATACTCACATTGTCATATGTTGTACCCGCAGGCAGTAAGCGCGCACAAGCAACCAGCTCCTTGCCTTTATAGCCCAATAGGTGAAAAACGCCTTCTAGTGTATCTTTGCCGTCCAGTTCAGGATAAGGACAGGTTTGCTCCACCACAAAGACATCAACGCGCAGGCGCAGCATCTCATACAGTTGTATGGTTGTCAGTTGAGAGAAAGGTTGGGCAGTCCAGTTGATCATTTCCAATATCCATTAATGAGAGTATGCCGCTGACTTTACGTCGTTTTCTGCAATTACTCATTAACTATGGTTAATTTTAACTGGTCTTCGTGACAAATCTGGCGATAATGTGCCCTCTTTTTCATCCCACCTGAGGATACTACCCTGTGAGCAAACAAACTTTTGACCAAGTAGGGCTAAATCCAGCGCTACTAGAAACGCTTGATTCATTGAACTATACCCATATGACGCCAATTCAAGCGCTCAGCTTGCCAGCGATTTTGAATCAGCGTGATGTGATTGGTCAGGGTAAAACTGGCTCGGGTAAAACGGCAGCGTTTGGCCTCGGTGTGTTATCCAACCTCAACGTAAAGCGCTTCCGGGTGCAATCTTTGGTGTTGTGCCCAACGCGTGAGTTGGCTGATCAGGTGGCGAAAGAGATCCGTACGTTAGGTCGTGGTATTCATAATATCAAAGTGCTGACTTTGTGTGGTGGGATGCCGATGGGGCCTCAGATTGGCTCACTAGAGCATGGTGCTCATATTCTGGTGGGAACACCTGGTCGTATTCTCGATCACCTTGAAAAGGGCCGAATTAATCTTGAAGAGCTGAATACGTTGGTATTGGATGAAGCTGACCGCATGTTGGACATGGGCTTTCAAGACGCGCTGGATGCGATCATTGAGGCTGCGCCGAAGCAACGTCAAACGCTGCTTTTCAGCGCCACCTTCCCAGAGAAAATTGAACAGATTGCTCAGCGTATTATGCAATCACCAGAGATGATTAAAGTCGAAGCAACTCATGATACGTCGAGCATCGCACAGTACTTTTATAAGGTAGAAGGCTCAGAAGCGCGTGATGAAGCATTGGCCAATCTACTTTTGACTCATCAGCCAGAGTCGGCGGTGGTGTTCTGTAACACCAAGAAAGAAGTACAGAATGTGGCAGATGAACTACACCACAAAGGTTTCAGTGTCATTGACCTTCATGGTGATCTAGAACAGCGTGAGCGTGACCAAGCGTTGGTTCAGTTTGCGAACAAGAGTGTTTCTATTCTAGTGGCTACTGACGTTGCTGCTCGCGGTTTGGATGTGGACAACCTAGATGCGGTGTTTAACTTTGAACTGTCTCGAGACCCTGAAGTGCATGTACACCGTATTGGCCGTACCGGTCGTGCTGGCAGTAACGGCTTGGCATTCAGCTTCTTTGGTGAAAAAGACGGTTTACGCGTTGCCCGTATCGAAGAGTACTTGGATATGGATGTGGTTCCAGCAACGCTGCCAGCGAAATCAAACCAACAGCCTTATCAAGCAAAAATGGTGACGATCAATATCGATGGTGGTAAGAAGCAAAAAGTTCGTGCGGGTGATATTTTAGGTTGTTTGACCGGCAAAGGCGGCATTACTGGTGCACAAGTGGGTAAGATCCAATTAATGGCGATGCGCTCTTACGTGGCGGTCGAAAAGTCAGTGGCGAAGAAAGCGCTACAGATCATTAGTAACGGTAAGATGAAAGGTCGTCAATTCCGAGCTCGTATTCTGAAGTAATAAGATACCCTCTGAATTAGGAAGGCGCTTCGAATGAAGCGCCTTTTGCGTTTTAGTCATTCATGTCTTTCTTTAAGCGCGTTTTTATACGACTTAAACTGATGGCGGTTATTCCTAAATAAGCTGCAATTTGACTGTCTGTAATGCGTTGTTCTAAATCAGGGTAATGGGCGCAAAATAATTGGTAGCGTTCTTCCGGTGAGTAGAGCAACATAAAGCGCTCTTTGTTTTCTTTATGCATCAGTTGTGTTTCAAGCAACTTCAAATAAATCGGATGCTTCTCTTTGCGCCATTGGTGCACTATTTCAATGGGTAAGCAAAATAGATCACAAGGCGTCAGCGTTTCTAATAAATACGGGGCAGGCTGATTTTTTATAATGCCTTCAAAGCCAATCATCCAATCTTTTTCCCAGTAAAACTCTTTGCTGAACTCTTTGCCTTTATCGGTCAGGTAACTGGCGTGGCATAAGCCTTCCAACACAAAGTAGATGTGTGAACTGCACTCGCCTTGATGATTCAAAATGTGTCGTGTAGGCAGTTCAAGCTGCTGGCCGTGCTCGATAAGCTGATTGGCTTCTTGTTCCAGAAAACCATGATTGATTAAGTCAGAAAAAAGCGCGTGGTGCATGTGATACTCCCAAAGAATTTTCTCTATTCTAACGGCTTTTTCTGGTGACAAAAAAGCGGCTTATAGAAGCCGCTTAATATTTTGAGTCTGGTTGAGGCTATTTGTTTAAGTCGATTTGGTAGATCGCAAAACCAATCTCATCGGTTGCGACACGCTTCATCGGGTATTGTCCATTCGCTTTGATGAACTGTGCTGCTTTATCACTTGGTGATGTTTCAAAGCGGATGTCTAGCTTGGTATTTGACTTAATCGGAGCGAACGACCAGTTGTTATCAGCACTTGGTGTGACTTCGCCTTTTTCTTCACTTACGCGAGAGATGTAAGCGGCAATCACAGATCGGTTCTCATCGGGAGAATCGAACGCGATGAAGTCAGGGCCTGTACCAGGGAAGGTGTTGCTGTACGCACGGTAGTTGTTCGTCGCAATAATGAAATCTTGCTTCGGATCGACAGGCTTGCCATTGAACGTTAGGTTCACGATACGTTGTGAGTTCGGGTTGATGACTTTACAGCCTGCGTCGTACTTAGGTGGTTGAGTGATATCGATTTGGTAGCTCACACCATCAATCACATCGAAGTTATAAGTGCGGAAGTTATCCCAATCAATCAAAGACTGAGGTTCATGACTGTTCACATCGATGTGCTTGAATTGGCCAGCACTGCACTCTAGCCATTCTTTAACTTCTTTACCTTTGACCTTCATTGCCACGAGTGTATTCGGGTACAGATAAAGGTCAGCGGCGTTACGGAAGGTTAGCTGACCAGCTTCAACTTCTGTGAAGCCCGTTGGGTCATCTTTACGGCCGCCCACTTTAAACGGCGCAGCTGCACTCAATACCGGAATGTCAGCGAGATCAGGATCGCCTTGAATAAAGCGCTCCACGTAGTCTTTCTGTGCTAGGTTTACGATCTGAATGGTTGGATCATCTTGTACCAATGCGAGGAAGCTGTACATCACATCATTCGCTTTACCAATTGGCTGGTTAACGAACTCACGCGTGCCTTTATGGTCTTCTTTTAGTGCGTTAACGATGCCGTTATCCGCTTCTGCGAGAGATTTCTTGTTCGCGTTGTCGAAAATAGGGCGAGCTTCTGCTTGGCCTTCTACTACTTGCCACTTACCGTCTTGCTCTTTAAGTAGTAAGTCCATGACACCAACGTGACTGCCCCAGCGGCCTGGCATGACGGCTGTTACGCCATTGATGCTGCCTTTTTCGTTATCGACGCCTTGAAGATTTTTAAATCCTTTGCCTGGGAATACGGCGTGAGAGTGACCAAACGCAATCGCATCGATGCCTTCTACTTCCGTTAAGTAGTAAACCGAGTTTTCTGCGTCTAGTTTATATGGGTCAGTTGAAACGCCAGAGTGTGGGATCGCCACAATCACATCCGCACCCTCTTTTTTCATTTGAGGAACGAGCTTCTCCGCGGTTTCTTTGATGTCTTTGGCGACGACTTTGCCTTCTAGATTTTTCTTATCCCACACCATAATTTGAGGTGGCACGAAGCCAATGTAACCGACTTTGATTTCGTGGCTTTGACCCTCAGTGTCTTTGAAGGTGTGCGTTTTGATCAAATAAGGTTTGAAGTAGTGTTCACCCGTTTTTTTATCGAATACGTTCGCACTGATATATGGGAAGTTCGCCCCGTCGATGGTTTTTTTCAGAAAATCTAACCCGTAGTTAAACTCGTGGTTACCAATGTTACCTACATCGTAATCTAACTGGTTCATCGCTTTGTAAACGGGGTGGACTTCGCCAGCGTTAATCCCTTTCGCTGCCATGTAATCCCCCATCGGACTGCCTTGAATTAAGTCACCATTATCCACGAGGACGCTGTTTTCTGCTTCTGAACGGGCTTGTTTAACCAGCGTTGCAGCGCGACTTAAACCGATTTTCTGTGATGGTTGATCTTTATAGTAATCGTAATCCATCACATTGGTGTGAATGTCGGTTGTTTCGATAATTCGCAGCTTGATAGTGTCTGCCATGGCAGAGCTAGCCAGCGTTAACATGCCAGTCAAAACTGCGACGGAAACGGGATTAACTGCTATCTTCATTAGATGCTCCAAGTTTAATAGAGAGAACGTGCGTTGACTAATTTAGCAAATATTGATGCAACCCTACGCTTGGCATGCAGAAAACTGTGATTGCGGTTGGTTTAATGGTGGAGTTGTTGGCTTTTCATCGTTTTAAATGAGACTAAACAAAAATCGCTTAGCAGTTTTTTGAATAAAAAATGAAATTTTAGAATTTCCGGCAATATACGTACGCCGCCATAATGTCAGATATACGATATCAATGGATGATGAGTGAGCACATGGCAGTCAACGAGTCAGTAACGACGTTCCCCTTAAATAAGCCTCGGCTGGTGGCGAATAATAAAGCCGTCGAGGTTCCGCGTTTTGCTAAACAATCACTTCAATCAGGCGAAGTCGCTTTAGTCGGGGCCGGGCCTGGCGATCCTGAATTGCTGACGTTAAAAGCCCTAAACTGTCTGCAGCAAGCGGATGTCGTGCTTTATGACTACCTTGTCTCTGAAGAGATCATGGCGCTTATCCCAAGCGATACCATTTTGGTGTGCGTAGGGAAAAGAGCGAGTTATCACAGCGTGCCGCAAGAGAAGACCAATCAGCTGCTGGTGGATTTTGCCAAGCAAGGCCACAAAGTGGTGCGCATAAAGGGCGGTGATCCCTTTGTTTTTGGTCGTGGTGGCGAAGAGCTGGAAGTTTTGGCTGATGCCGGTGTGCGTTTTCAGGTCGTCCCCGGCATTACGGCTGCCGCAGGGGCGACAGCTTATGCAGGCATCCCTTTGACTCACCGTGATTATGCGCAATCCGCGCTGTTTGTTACAGGGCATTTAAAAGAAGACAGTGACGATATGGACTGGTCGACACTCGCTCGAGGTAATCAAACGTTAGTGATCTATATGGGCTTGATGAAGTCTCACCATATTCAAGATCAACTTATAAAACACGGCAGAGCGGCCTCTACACCTATTGCGATCATCGAGCGTGGTACTCAAGTTCAGCAAAAAGTGTTCTCAGGAGTATTGTCGCAGTTGTCCGAGCTGTCGAAGCAAGCTCAGGCGCCCTCTTTGATTGTTGTCGGTGAGGTGGTGCGCTTATCTCAAAAATTAGACTGGTTTTTGCCTAATACTGATTGCAACAAAACCGCCGTTGCGAATGGCCGATAGCCAGAGCCACAAAATTCGTAACCTAATGAGCCGGTTAGCTTAACAAGGAAATTCAAAATATGGATCAACAACGTTTAACTCACCTACAGCAGCTCGAAGCGGAAAGTATTCATATTATCCGTGAAGTTGCTGCTGAGTTTGATAACCCAGTCATGATGTATTCGATTGGTAAAGACTCTTCAGTCATGCTGCATCTTGCGCGCAAGGCTTTTTATCCTGGCAAAATTCCGTTCCCTTTACTGCACGTCGATACCGACTGGAAATTCCGTGAGATGATCGAATTTCGTGATCGTACGGCAGAGAAATATGGTTTTGAGCTTTTGGTTCATAAGAACCCAGAAGGTCTTGCTATGGGGTGTAGCCCGTTCGTACATGGTTCTTCAAAGCACACTGATATTATGAAAACGCAGGGATTAAAGCAGGCTCTGAACAAGTACGGCTTTGATGCAGCGTTTGGTGGTGCGCGTCGTGACGAGGAAAAATCACGTGCCAAAGAGCGAGTGTACTCATTCCGCGATAAGAACCACACCTGGGACCCAAAGAATCAACGTCCTGAGCTTTGGAAGACGTACAATGGCCAAGTCAATAAAGGGGAAAGCATTCGTGTATTTCCGCTTTCAAACTGGACAGAGCTGGATATCTGGCAATACATCTATCTAGAGAACATCGAAATTGTGCCTCTCTACCTTGCTGACAAGCGTCCTGTGGTTGAGCGCGATGGCATGTTGATCATGGTTGATGATGATCGTATGAAGCTAGAACCAGGCGAAGTGATTGAAGAGAAAAGCGTGCGTTTCCGTACGCTTGGTTGTTACCCATTAACCGGTGCGATCGAATCCGAGGCGAATACGCTAACGGGCATTATAGAAGAAATGCTAGTCGCCACTTCAAGTGAGCGTCAAGGCCGAGCGATTGACCACGATCAGTCAGGATCGATGGAGCTTAAGAAACGTCAAGGTTACTTTTAGGGTGAATAGACCCTTTGATCTAAGGAAAGATAATGAACAGTACAGTTGAAGCTCAATTAGCCGAGCTTGGTATCGAAGGCTATTTAACACAACATCAGTACAAGTCCCTGCTTAGATTCCTGACTTGTGGCTCGGTTGATGACGGTAAAAGCACCTTAATTGGCCGTTTGCTCCATGATTCCAAACAAATTTATGAAGATCAGCTTGCTGCCGTTCACTTGGATAGCCAGCGAGTGGGCACCACGGGTGAAAAACCAGATTTGGCATTGCTAGTGGATGGTCTCCAAGCCGAGCGCGAGCAGGGTATTACCATCGATGTGGCGTACCGTTACTTCTCTACCCAGAAGCGTAAGTTCATTATTGCCGATACCCCAGGGCATGAGCAGTACACCCGTAACATGGCAACGGGCGCTTCGACTTGTGACCTTGCGGTGATCCTTATTGACGCGCGTAAAGGGGTGTTGGATCAAACCCGTCGTCATTCATTCATTTCCAATTTACTCGGTTTGAAGCACTTTATTGTGGCGATAAACAAGATGGATCTGGTGGATTACTCACAATCGCGTTTTGAAGAAATTCGTGATGAGTACCTGAAGTTTTCTGAGAACCTAATTGGTGAGACTGATATTCAGATCATTCCAATTTCAGCTTTAGAGGGCGACAACGTGGTCGACAAAGGACCAAACTTAAGTTGGTTTGAAGGCCCGTCGCTATTAGAGCTGCTTGAAGAAGTGGATATTGATCAATCAAGAGATGCAGGGGATTTTCGCTTCCCAGTGCAATACGTGAATCGCCCGAATCTGGATTTTCGCGGTTTTGCTGGCACGATTGCTTCAGGCTCGGTGGAAGCCGGCGATGCGATTAAAGTACTGCCATCGGGCAAAACGTCTACGGTTGCACGTATTGTGACGTTTGATGGCGATGTACAGCAAGCCCAAGCGGGATTGGCAGTGACGCTAACACTGAGTGATGAAATCGACGTCAGCCGTGGTGACTTGATTGTGCTTGAGAATGCGCAAGTAGAATCAACCAATCACCTGTTGGCGGATGTCGTATGGATGACGGAGCAACCCCTGCAACCAGGGCGAGACTATGACATCAAGATTGCAGGTAAGAAGACGGTGGGGCATGTAGAGTCTATTCATCACCAATATGACATCAATAATTTATCGACTTATGGTACGCCAGAACTGCCACTGAATGGCATTGGTTTATGTGAGTGGTCGCTGAACGAGTCTGTCGCTCTCGATAATTACCAAGCGTGCGCGGACACGGGTGGTTTCATCATCATTGATCGTCTGACGAACGTAACCGTTGGTGCGGGGATGGTGAAAGAAAGCTTGGCTGAAGTTGAACGTGGCCTTGCTGATGTTTCAGCGTTCGAAATTGAGCTTAATGCTCTGGTTCGTAAGCATTTTCCACACTGGGAGGCCAAGGATCTGAGCCAGCTACTGAAGAAGTAATCGGTTCATTGAGCCTGGCTGAATTGCAGCACCAGTCAGGCTGATTTTTCCCCAAATCCAGAATGCTCAGGAGGTCAAAGAAATCGAGCATTTTGGCATTTTTCTTTTATGGTTTTGTTTTTGTAGCTCGTTTTTCACGTTGTATATCACGCGTTGTAAGAGTGATTCTTTTTGTCCGGTTCGGGTTTGTTAGTAAGGAAAGGCTATGTGGGAACAAGGATTGGTATTGGCGATTTTGCTGGGCATTATTACTTGTCTGCTCGTAAGTAAAATCAAACCGAGCCATGTCTTCGCTGGTGCCGCTTTTGTCGCCTTTATGGCCGGTATGATTGAACTTAACACCATTGCTGCCAACTTCACTAATTCTTCTCTACTGACTTTAGTCTTGTTGATCTTGGCATCTTGTGCATTGGAGAAAACGTTACTTATTAGTTGGGTTAGTCGCAGTATCTCGAAGGGGAGCCTCGGTCAGGTCATTGCTAAGTTAGGCTTTTCAACCGCGTTATTGTCCTCTTTTACCAATAACACTGCCGTCGTAATCTCTTTGATTGGTGCGATTAAGCGCAACCAGCAACATGCTCCATCTAAGTTACTGATCCCGCTATCTTACGCTGCTATCTTTGGTGGTACGTTAACGCTGATAGGAACCTCGACCAACTTAATCATCAACAGCTTTGTGGAAGATGTGGGCTTACCGAGTTTGAGCTTTTTTACCCCGACCATGATTGGTTTGGCAGTGCTGGTGGGCGGGCTGCTCATCTTAATTCCATTGAGCTATTTATTGCCTAACTATGATGATCAGAACCAAGAGGATTTGCCATACTTTTTAGAATCTCGTGTGGAGCCTGGGTCACCTCTAGTCGGGCGTACCATCAGCGAAAATAATTTACGTGCGCTAAGAAAGTTGTTTCTAGCGGAAGTGATCCGAGATGAGGTCAGCGTCCCCTCGGTTGGACCTGATTTTGTGTTAAAAGCGAAAGATCGCTTGCTGTTTTGTGGGGATGTTGAAAGTGTGGCCACACTGCAAGAAATTTCTGGCCTGACGTTATTTGGTCATCAGCATCTTAACGGGCAGCATTTTATAGAAGTCGTTGTGAGTTCGTCGGCGACCTTTTGTCGTAAGACGCTCAAAGAAAGCCGATTTCGTGACCGCTTTGATGCGGTGGTGGTGGCGATTCGTCGTGGTCATGAGCGCCTTGAAGGTGGGTTAGGTAACATTACGTTAGCGGCAGGCGATACCTTAATTTTAGTGCCCGGTAAGCGTTTTGAAAGTGAACGCCGAGCGCATCGTAAAGAATTTGTTGTGATAAATGATCTGGACTCCAGTGCCCGTTTGGATGCCAATAAATCTTCACTGGTGTTACTCGGCTTTGCGTCAGTCATCGGTTGTGCACTCCTTGATGTCATTCCGCTGATTAAGGGCTTAGCCGCTTATCTCATCGCTTTGCTTGCATTCGGTGTTGTACAACTTTCTGAGCTTCGTCGTCGTTTCCCCATCGATATCGTGGTGATAGTTGGCTCAGCGCTGTCGATTGCACAGCTAATGCTCTCGTCCGGTTTGTCGGTGAGAATGGGTGATATGTTTATTGAAGCCTTTAATGGCTGGGGTGTGTTAGGGGCACTGGTGGCGACTTATATTATGACCTTAGTGCTGACAGAGTTGGTGACGAATAATGCGGCGGCGGCGCTGTCTTTTCCTATCGGCTATAGTATGGCTGTAGGGTATGGTGTTGATCCCATGCCATTTATTATGGCGGTGTTGTTCGGCGCCAGCGCAAGTTTTATTTCTCCTTACGGGTATCAAACGAACCTGTTGGTCTACAGCGTAGGGAATTACAAATTGACCGATTATGTGCGAATTGGTGTGCCGATATCCATCGTGTATTCCGTGTTGGTACTGACACTGATCCCGGTCTTCTTTCCGTTTTAATCTGTAAATTTACAAGGATACGTTATGGCTGCTGAAACAGCGGTAAAAGATGGAAACATTGTTTGGCATCAGCACTCGGTTGATAAACAGCGTCGTGCGGAGTTAAAGCAGCAAAAACCAGCGGTGTTATGGTTCACAGGGCTGTCCGGAGCAGGAAAGTCCACCATTGCAGGGGCGTTAGAAAACCGCTTATCTGAGCTGGGGTACCACACTTATTTGTTAGATGGCGACAACGTTCGGCATGGTTTGTGTAGTGATTTAGGTTTTTCTGAGCAAGATCGTCGAGAGAACATTCGCCGTATTGGTGAATTGGCTAAGCTAATGGCGGATGCAGGCTTGATTGTGCTGTCTGCATTTATTTCCCCACACCGTGTTGAGCGTCAGTTAGTACGTGATTTACTGCCTGATGGCGAGTTTATTGAAGTGTTCGTCAATGCGTCTCTAGAAGTGTGCGAAGGGCGTGATCCGAAAGGGTTATACAAAAAAGCGCGCGCCGGTGAAATATCGAATTTCACTGGTATTGATTCTGAATATCAAGCACCAGCTAACCCAGAGATCGATTTGCCCGCAGGCGACAAGAGTGTCGAAGCGCTAGTGGAATTGTGTTTGGCTGATCTAACACAACGTGGTGTGATCCGATAAAAAAGCATTTGGATCATGGGTGGCCAAAAAGTCACTAAGCTGTTTAAAGAGCTTTTGGATCATCAGTGATAAAAAGCTCTTTTTTCTGAACTAAACGGTGTGATTCACCGTGGTTTTCGCTTCGCTGTGAACGCTAAATTTCTGATTTAAAAGGGTCAACATCTGGTCGTAGTATTGATTGTTAGGTTTATTGCCAAGCAGCTTACACAACTCATTGCCTGTTGGCGTAAAGCGGTAATACAGAAGACGGACACCTTTCGTGTTCACTTGCAGTGACAAACTCTTACCTTGGTAGGTGAGCATCAAAGGTACTTCGATACCAATCTCTCCTGATTCTAATTCTGTGCTGTGCAGAAGTCCCAGCTCAATCAACACCAGTAAACTCGAATAAGGAAGCTGGAAGCTGCCCATATTGAGGTTGCTAGTGGTATCGCGTTTACCAAAGCTAAATATTCCGCCATGCGCTTTGTAGCCAATGAGCAGCTTTTGGCTGCTGTCACCACCAAAACTGCACGCTAAAGAGGCGGCTCTTTGCAGCGTTTGAGCTTCCTTGGGTGACATGTCTTTCAATGCTTTTAGTGCCTTCATTGAAGTGGCTCCTGGGTTGATGACCTCTCGCTTCAGCACTTGCGCCCATAGTTTTTGCATTGAACTGTTGTGGATGTTCTGCGCCATATCGAAAAAGCGGTATAACCAATCTTGGTCTGGCTCTCCGGCGGTTTCATCTCGGCATGAGCTGTGCGCTAACTTAAGGATCTGTTCTAGGTTTTTCTGTCTTTGCTCTTGGCGGCGCTGCTCACGCAGTTGTGCACGTTCTAGTGCGGTTTTTGCAGGCGGTTCGCTTTGTAGCAGTGCGTCGAGCCCATAAGTCTGCGCAATGGTTTGAACACGGCTCGCGCTGTCTTTGATGTAGCCAGTCTTTTTGTCATGGTGACGTTTTTTCTGACAATTGGGTTTGTGTTCGATGACAATAGGTTGCTTTGCTGGTTCTGCCATTTATTTTCCTACCAAGGGCTTGCGGTTCTCGCTTGCCTAAATTTACACCTTAATACGATGGTCGACCAGAGAGTGATGCTCAGATTTTGATACAAAAAAGGACTATTCAAAATGATAACAAATTGTTAAGATTGTTATCACTATTTTGGAGGGGCGATGAAATATTCAGAGACAAGCAAACTGAAAAAGCACCTGTCGATCGCGCTTATTTTGATTCTGTATGTCGGGGTTTTAGCGTACCTATCCCGCTATATCACGTAACTTTCTGGCATGAAAAAGGCGTCAAAATGACGCCTTGGTGCACATTATATACTGACTGAAAAACGCACTTTTGTTCCGCTCACTACATATCATCGTAGGCTTCGATGCCTGTGCCTTCGATGACGTAGGCCGTTTGTGCCAGTTCATGACTTATGGTTTCTGTTTTTAATTCGCCAACCACGTAAATCACATCCCACAGTTCTTGCACGGGTGCGCCTTTAGGAAATTTTACATAAATGATTTGGTTTGGCGGCGGCGGTGGTACATGGATACACGCGCCAAAGTACGGCACCAACAGAAATTCAGTTACGGTATTTGCATCCCCCTCTAGTGGGATAACAAAACCAGGGATTTTCACCTGACTGCCATTCAACTCTGGTCTTACATTACCTATTTTTGATTGCTGTGCAGCGTCACCGTTGTGATCAGAAGAAGGCATGCCGATGCTGTCAAACATCTTGCGCTCCGATTCTGGTATGAGATCTATCCAATCTAGTGTTAGAGGCTCTTCGTCACTGGCTATCACAGGCGAAGCCAATGAGAAGATCAGCGCAACAGCGGTGAGAATTTTTGTCCACATCTTTTTTAAATCCTTATTGTCATTCCATCACTGAGTGATTGTCGATAAGCTCGGAATGCAGGGATGAAGCCAATGACTATCCCCGCGCATTGAACGAAACCAAGTAACATCCATTCATACGATGAGAGGGCGCTTAGCGTCAGGTGTATGCCATAGTGTTGTTGAATGATGGGTTTCAGTAGGGAAAGTATGGCATAAAGCCCTACGATACCCGTCACAATTCCGCTTGCTGTCAGGAGGCTCGCCTCACTGATCAACAGAGAGAAAACATGCCTTGGTCGTGCGCCCATGGCGCGGAGAATCGCCATTTCTCGGCGACGTTCTTGCAAACTGATGAGAAGACTGCTCAACATGCCAAGCAATCCTGCCACGACGACAAATCCAGACACGGCCATTAATGCTTGTTCTGCGATTGACATCATGCTCCATAACTCATACAAAGCAACGCCGGGCATGATGGCACTGAGCGGTTCTTTTGGATAGGTATTGATTTGCCGTTGTAGGGCAAAAGTTTGAATGCGTGACTTTAGTCCCACCAACATTGCCGTGATCTGCTTGGGCTGAAAGTCTCTTGCGCGTAGTTCATCCGCTTTTGGCGTCGCCCCGAGACGTGCGCCACTTTCCCAACCAACATGGATGGCTTCGATGGCCTCGAGAGAGACGTGGACTGTTTTATCGACAGGCGTTCCCGTTGGGGCAAGAATGCCTACGACCTTAAAAGGTAAATTATTATGGCGACTAAAGCCAACGTCACTGATGCCATGGGCGATAATGATTTCGCTGCCGAGCTTATAACCGAGCTGTTTTGCTACATCTGAGCCAAGCACGGTTTCAAATAATCCATTGAATGGTTTGCCTTGTGAGAAGGTAAGTGGTTGCTTACTTCCATACTTGTAATGTTCGAAATAGCGATGGTTTGTTCCCATCACGCGAAAGCCTTTATGAGAATCCCCCAACGAAATGGGAATTGCCCAGTCGACGGCGCGATGGTTTGCGAACTCTTGGTAGCTCTTCCAGTCAATATTGTTCGTGGCATTGCCGATTCTGAATATCGAGTACAGCAGCAGGTTCACTTGACCTGAGCGCCCGCCGACAATTAAGTCGGTTCCTGAGATGGTGTTGGCAAAGCTGTCTTTTGCTTGAGTTCGAATGCGTTCAACGCCTAATAAGAGTACGACCGAAATCGCGACCGTCATGATAGTGAGGATCGCAGTCGCTTTGCGGTTCATCAGGCTTTTCCAAGCGAGCTTGACGACAGTACTCATGATGCCGCTCCTCGATTTGAGGTTAGATTGATTTCAGGGAGATTAAGTGTTCGGTCGAACAAGGACTCAAGGGTTGGATCATGGCTAACAAACACTAACGTTGCGTTAGCAAGGTTCGCTTGTTCCATAAGCAACTCAATAAATGCCATGCGATTGTCATGATCCAACGCGGATGTCGGTTCATCGGCAATGACCAGTTCTGGCTGGCCAATTAAAGCTCTCGCGGCTGCGACACGTTGTTGTTGTCCGATACTCAGTTCTGATACTGGCTTATCGTGCAGTTCTTTAGGTAAGTGCAGGCGTTCTAGCAGTGTCGTCGCTTGCTCGACCAGTGATGAAGTTGATGCATTAGGCGTGACACGATCGCTACGGATCTTACTGAACTGGCATGGAATTAGCACGTTCTCAATCACATTTAAGTAAGGCAACAAATTGAATTGTTGGAAGATATAGCCAATGTGATCGGCACGAAACTTATCTCTTTGGCTTGCTCTTAGACTGGCCAATTCGGTACTTAGTACCGAGAGGGAGCCTGAGGTTAAGGTATTAATCCCCGTTAGTAGAGCGAGTAGCGTCGATTTACCACAGCCACTAGGACCCTTGATGAAAACATGTTCACCTTGGGCTATGTGTAACTGTGGGATATAAATGGTCGCGTTTTCTGAGCCGGGCCAGACAAACTGGGCATTCGTTAGCTCAACAACGTTTGATGTGGTTTCAGTCATAGTAAATCACCAAAGCACCGACGTGTTAGTAAGCACTCACACGTCATGTGAGTTATTTAATTGAGATCTTCGCGTTGTCTTTGCTTAGGTTAGTCGCAGACTGAGTGGTATCAGTGAACAGATTCACATTGATCGATTCCGTGGTTGGGAACGTCTTGAACCAAGTGGTATCAATGCTGTTTAGGTCTGCTATCGAGTCACAGTGGTAGCGGTATTCCCCTGTGAACTCACCGTGTCCGCCGTGTTCACGGTTGTGACCTTGGTGATCGTGATGTTCATGACCGTTATGATCGGAGTGGTCATCATGTGTGTGTTCATTATGAACATGATCTTTATGCTTGTCATGGTCATGCTTATCGTGATCGTGCCCTTCATGGGCGTGGTGATCATGACCTTCGTGCGAATCTTGGCCTAGCGTATGGGAGACGTAGACGTCTTCAATCACGCACTTCGCTTGTTGGTTGATAGCAAATAGTTTGTTGGTATCTTTGAGAGCAGCAATTGCGTTGTTAAGTGCCTTCTCTTGTTCTGCGTTTTCTGTTGCGTGCTCAAAGCCCACGATGTCAGCACCTGGAGAAGTGATTTCGATCAGTAGGTCTTTACCGTCTTGAGCAATATTGAATTCTACGTGACCGTGCTCGTGCGCTTTGTGCTGACGGTACTCTTCTGCGTTAACCGTGGCGGTTAGTGATAGACAGATAACAAGAGCTAGAGCGTGTTTAGATGGCATTTTATTATCCTAATTTTGCTTAAATTTCTTATGTGGTTGCGGTTTAGATTATGCGATTAGCAACCCTAATTCTAATAAGGGGACTTCTTAAGTTTAAGCAAAGATTGGAGGTGCGCGTGCGGTATAACGCACGTCACTAATGCTGAATTGCCTCTCTATGACGTCAGAATGCGTGGCGCGCTGGTAGGTTGGCGCGAAAGTCTCAGGTTGATGCTTGACCAAGCCATGTTGTGCGCCGGAAAATAGTTGGCAATGATGATGGCTATGATGCTCAGGTGTGAGATCGAGTTGATGGGTGATGGTGGCAAAGTTCCAAGCGATCAGCAACGTGACACTGAATAGTACAACAGTGCGGTGCAATTGATAGGTGATTGCTTGCCAAAGGTGATGCATCTTAGAGCCTGAAATAATACCAGTGTTATAATATAACATTTATTTGTAGTGAACGTTCCCCCTTTTGTTAACGCTAAGCCATTTATCGACATCGATACCCAAGTACCTGAGGCTACATGGGTATCGATGTCGATAAGGCTCCTTGTCAACGCGAACAAGAAGCCTGAGTCAATCAGATGTTCTGTTTGATAAGGCCTAATACTTGATTGATCTCATTAGGTGATAGGGCACCTTCTTTGATAAATAAAATCTTACCTTGCTTGTCTTGTACGATGATTGCAGAGCTTTCTTCTTTCAGTGCCCACGAGCTTGCAATGACACCGCTCTCATCCAATACCATGGACGACCAAGGAAATTCTTTTTTACTGTCTTGCGCTGATGATTTTACAAATGACCCCGTGCCCCAGATCGAATCATCTTGGTTAATGATCGTCGTTGTTTGGTAGCTATCTTGTGGTAATTTCGCCTCGATTAATGCAGTCATCAGTGGCGCATTCATTTCTTTTGCGCTGGTGCGTCCTGCAATCGCTTGGATCACGCGAACCTTTCCAAGCATGTGCTGTGTCGCCCATGGTTGGTAAGCGACGCCTTCACCTTGCAGTACGATTTCACCGTAAGCGTTTACTTTCGCGGCAGGCACCGTTTCGCCAAGCTTTAGGTTAGTAGCAAGAGCAAGGCTAGGAGTGAGAGCGATAAAAACAGAGAGGAGAGTCTTAGTTTTCATGTTGTTATGTTCCATGTGGGTTATGTAATTTGCCAAGTATACACTTAGAGTGAATAAAAATGTAGAACGACAATTAACAATTACTTAACATTTGCCGTATTGGTTTGTTGCGATAAGTCTAAAATTTGGTAAAATAAATTCTGTCGCAAATCGCGCATAAAGTTGCCATGGAAAGAGTTATAGGTATTTTTTCTCAAAAGGATATTGAGGTTGGTTATGCTTCGTGAGTTTGTTGTTTATCGTCCACGTCAAGTGGCGCGTTTCGTTAAGACGTTATTCAAAGGGCAATTTTCAATTGCTGGAGTAGGCCAGTTCCATTTTGATAACGGTAAAGTATTATTACCGGACATCAAGGATCCTAAGCAACTTTCCGTATTTAAAGAGGTGAACCAGGCAATATTGTCCTTGCCTGCTTAATTAGGAATTGCAAAAGAGCGACGATGGTCGCTCTTTTTGGTTTTGCTAGAGATTGGGTGGGAAGCATACGCCGGTACCGCCTAATCCGCAGTAACC
The DNA here is from genome assembly GCF_003584965.1 of Vibrio sp. PID23_8. NCBI lineage: Bacteria > Pseudomonadati > Pseudomonadota > Gammaproteobacteria > Vibrionales > Vibrionaceae > Vibrio > Vibrio sp. PID23_8. Next base: position 73,934 of record NZ_LIXE01000004.1, read on the forward strand.
ATTGGGATTTTTTGCCAAATATTGTTGATGGTAGGTTTCTGCAAAGTAATAGGGGCCAGCGGGTCGGATCTCGGTGGTGATTGCAGAGCGTTGATCTTCTTGCAAGGCTTGTTGATAGCGCGTTTTTGATCTTTCAGCGGCGTCTTGTTGAGTCTGAGAGTAGGTGTAAATCGCTGAGCGGTATTGAGTCCCCAAGTCATTGCCTTGGCGCATGCCTTGAGTCGGGTCATGCTTTTCCCAAAAAGCGGCCAGAAGTTGCTCGAGTGAAATAATACTTTCATCAAAGAGCACTCGTACTACCTCGGTATGCCCTGTTTTGCCACTGCACACTTCCTCATAGTTTGGATTTGGTGTATAACCGCCCGCATAGCCGACGGATGTCGAGATCACTCCTTCGAGTTGCCAAAACAGGCGTTCTGCGCCCCAAAAGCAACCCATACCAAATAAAATTTGCTGTTGTTTACCCTGTGGTTTCGCCGTGAGGCTGGAACGATTGACAAAATGAATATCTTCAATCGGCATCGATACCTCTCGTCCCGGCAGTGAATCTTCTATACTGATCATTGTCTGTTTGTTGAGCATAGTATTTGTCCTTCAATACGAGTCTTAATGTTACGAATTTTTTAACTAAGTCGGAAACTTATGTTGGTCTGACACAAATCGCAGTAAACCTATTTATATTACAGATTTGGTCTTTGAACCGCGTTATTGTTGTTTACGTTAATTTAATCTCACTAGCTAAAAAAATAAGCATGATAAGAAAAGCTATTCCGATAATTGCTAGCCTAATTGTTTTTTCTCAAAGCACTTACGCCGATGTGTCCTTAAAAATCAAAGGGCTTGATGGTGCGCTAGAAGACAATGTGACCGCTTACCTTTCCTCGATACCAGAAAAGGATTATTCCACCTCTTTGCGTTTCCAGGCTCGTTTGGAAAAAAGTATCAATGAAGCGCTTAACGCGCTTGGCTATTATCATGCGACAATTTCATACACTAGTACGAAAGAGAATGATGAGTTGATCGTTAATGTCACGCCAGGCAAACCAATCCGTGTGAAAACCATGGATGTGGTGATCTCTGGGGAGGCTAAAACAGATGAAGAATTTATTAATCTTATTGCAAAATCGCCTCTAAAAGTCGGACGAGTGTTAAACCAAGGTCAATACGATAGCCTGAAGTCCGGAATTCGAAATCTAGCGCTGCAACGTGGTTATTTTAATGGTGATTTTACGCTTCATCGCCTTGAAGTGATCCCCGAACTCAATCAAGCCATTGTACGATTGCACTATGACAGTGGTATTCGTTATCACTTTGGCGACTTAGACATTATCGGTAGTCAAATCTGGGAAGAGAGGGTTGCGTCTTTAAGCCCATTCAAAAAGGGTCAGCCTTATTTAGTATCGGAAGTGGGTGAATATAATCAAAACCTATCCAACACAGACTGGTTCTCATCGGTATTTGTTGAGCCCGATCTGAGCAAGCTCAAAGACGGTCGTGACATACCGATAAAGGTCTCCTTAGCGCCGGCCGCTAAGAATCAAATTGAAACCGGTATTGGTTATTCCACGGATATGGGCGTGCGCGGAAGGCTAAAATGGAAAAAACCATGGGTAAGCGCTCGAGGCCATAGCTTCAATACCGCATTGTCACTCTCTAAACCTGAACAAACCATTATCGCGGGTTACAAAATCCCGATGGACGACGTGCTGCGCGAATATTACCAAGTTCAGTTTGGTCTCAAACACCTTGATAACCGTGACACCGAGAGTTTGGAGTCCAACTTGGCTTTTGGGCGGTATTGGCTCACTGATAATGGATGGCATACCGTCTTGTATGTTCGTCATCTATACGAAAACTTCTCTCAGGGCTTGCAAGATGATGGCGTGCAGTTTTTGTTGCCAGGTACAACCCTATCTCGAACTCGAACGCGCGGCGGGAACATGCCAATGTGGGGGGATAAGCAGAGTGTCACGATTGAGTATGGTGATCCTGCTCTGCTATCTGAAACACGAGTATTACGCCTACTCGGAGGAACATCATGGATTCGTAGTCTTGGTGAAAACAACCGTGGACTATTCCGTTTAGAAGGCGGAGCGAACATCACGGATGAATTGGAAAAACTCCCTCCATCGCTGCGTTTCTTCGCTGGTGGTGATAACAGTATTCGTGGTTATGGCTATGAATCGATTTCACCCAAAGATGCCAGTGGCGCATTAACGGGTGCAAAATATATGTTAGCGAGCACATTGGAGTATCAATATCGCGTTTACGGCAATTGGTGGGGAGCGGTGTTTTACGATATTGGTGATGCGTTCAATAAAACCCCAGTGTGGCAATCCGGTGTCGGTGTGGGCGTTCGCTGGGCATCACCTGTCGGTCCGGTGAGTATTGACTTTGCTTGGGGGTTAGATGCCGAGCCCGATCCAGACTTTCGTATCCACTTCTCATTGGGACCTGAACTATGATCAAAGTGATGCTTGAGTGGACGAAATGGTTGTCGTTCGCTCTACTTAGTTTGGTGTTGTTGATCGCGATTTTTATCGCGACCTTGTTGTTTACTCATCCCGGTTTAAAGCTGGCTTTGTGGGGCGCTGAAAAAGTGTTGCCTCAGCTGCAGGTTGAGAAGGTGCAGGGGGCGTTGTTTCCACGTTTTGCTCTGCAGAATATTCACTTTGTTGATGAGTCACTTCATATTGATGCGAAGGTTGAGAGCCTGACTTTAGCGACAAATTTCCGTTGTTTCACCGATCCTAAAGTGTGCGTAGATGAGCTTACGCTGCAAGGTGTGAACTTCCAAATGCCATCGTTGCCTCCGAGTGAAGACGTAGAAGAAGAGACGCCTCCACTGCGTTCGATCAGTACGCCAGTGCCAATTTTTGTTAATAAAGTCAGTTTGAACGACATCAATTTGAACATCTTGGGTAACCAAATTGACTGGCAAGATTTTTCCACTGCGATATCGATGCAGGGCGATCGTTTAGTCATTGCTCCGACAGTATTGAAAGCGATCAATGTTGCGTTGGCTCCGAGTGAAGAAGCGGCGGAAGATAGCACAGTACAAGAGACTGAAACGAAAAAAGATACAGCGGCTAAACCAGAGGCTGAGTCCGAGTCAAAAGACATCCTATTGCCAGAGGTTTGGATCCCTCTGAGCGTGGAAGTGCAGCGCTTGGACATTCATGACTTTAAACTGGCTGGGGAAACGCCCGTTATCGTGCATCATCTCGGCTTAGAAGCCAAAGCAGGCGGGGAGAAAGTCGATGTAAAAACGCTTGAGCTAGATATGCCAGAGGTGGAAGGAACGCTAAGCACACAAGTCACCTTATCTGCCGATTACCCAATCCAGGCACAGGTCGACGCACTTGTGAAGCAAGCGGATGTGAAAGGTCAGAAGCTATCACTTAACGCATCTGGCTCGGTGGGGGCTCTGTCATTGAATGCGACTTTGTCTGACTTGGTTAAGGCGAAAATTCAAGGCGAAGTGCAACCGCTTAAATCAGAATTGCCATTTGATATCAATCTTAAAGACGTTGAAGCGCAATGGCCGCTAAGCGGAAAAAGTGATTACCAAGTCTTGGCGCCGAGCTTGGCCGCTAAAGGATCGTTAAACGGCTATACCGTTGTATTGGAAACTCAAGCCTCAGGTAAAGATATTCCAGCGGTTGATGTCACTTTAAATGGTAAAGGAACGCTAGAGCAAATCGATTTGGACAGCCTAGTGGTGAAAACCTTAGGTGGTGAGCTGTCAGGAAAAGTGATGGCGAACTGGGCGGAAGCGATTAACTGGCAAGCCGACCTCAATTTGAAGCACATTCAGCCGGGCTTGCAATGGAAAGAAGCGGAAGGTGACATCAGTGGTCGTGTATCGACGTCAGGCTCACTGACAGATCAAGGCGGTTGGCAAGTTAGCTTACCTGAGCTAGATATTGACGGTATCTTGCGTGGCTATCCATTGCATGTTGAAGGTCAGCTAGAAGCTTCGGATAAGAATGGTAAAGGTGAAGACATCCAGCTTAACACCCAAGGTTTAGTGCTGTCTCATGGCCCGAACCAATTGCGTGCAAAAGGTAACATTAACAAACAGATACTGATGGATGTTGAGGTTAACTTCCCAGACTTGGCAAAAACGGTACCGGATCTTGGCGGTAATATGAAGGGAGCCGTTGCTTTACGTGGCAGCTTGAAAGAGCCAGAAGCTAATCTCGACCTCGTTCTTAACCAACTGAGTTGGCAGAAGCATGCAACAGTGGAGAACATTACCCTGAAAGGTGATGTTACCCCTATGCCGACCCCAGAAGCGAACTTAAGTTTGGTCGCGAAAAACATCACTTATGATGATGTGAAGCTAGACAGTGCGGATCTTGAATTATCCGGTGATGAGAAGTTGCACCAATTGACCCTTGATGTCGTGTCAGATGTGGTGTCTGCGAGTCTAGAGATCGAAGGCTCCTTTAAACAGAAACCAGAAATGATTTGGGATGGCGCACTTCGCCAGTTAACACTGAGTTCACCACAAGGTCCTTGGAAGCTACAAAAATCGACGGCGGTTACCGTCAATATTGATAAGCAAATCGTAGATGTTCAAGCCCATTGTTGGTTACAAGCGAAGTCTAGTGTTTGTTTGACTGAAGATATCCGTGTTGGTAAAAGCGGTGAAGCTAAGTTGGCTATTACTAACTTTGATTTTGACCAAATCAAACCGTTCTTGCCGACAGAAATTAAGTTGCAAGGTTCCGTGAACGCTAATGCTTTCGCTAAATGGGCGTCGGACAACAAACCGGAAGTGACGCTGAATGTTGAGATGCCAAAAGGTCAGGTGGAACAAACGCTAGAGCAACCAATCCAAATTGGGTGGAACAGCGTGAGTCTTAAAGCGACATTGGCTAAAGATAAACTGGATGCAGAGTGGTTGCTCGATGTGACTGACAACGGTGATTTATCCGGAAAGGTGTCGCTCAATGATGTCTCATCAGAGAACCCGACGATAGGTGGCAAGATATCACTATCAACATTTAATTTGGATTTTCTCTCTCCATTGGTTGGGGAGTACAGTTTATTGAAAGCCAATATGAGTACCGACCTTACACTGTCAGGAGATGTGATGCACCCGCAAGTTAATGGTCAGTTCTTGATTGATCAAATGAAACTGCGAGGCGAAGTGACGCCGATTGATGTTGATTCTGGTCGGGTGGCAATTAACTTTACTGGGCACCAAGCTAGTCTAGATGCAGGCATCATGACTCCTGATGGTAAGCTTGAAATCAATGGTGATGCAGATTGGCGCGACCTTGATAATTGGCACACTAAAGCTCGAGTATTTGCAAAAGAGTTGGAAGTCGATATGCCACCAATGATCAGAATGAAAGTTGAACCGGATATGACCATCAATGTCACACCGAAACTTGCTAAAGTGGATGGGAATATCAATTTGCCATGGGCTCGCATTCTGATTGATGAATTGCCGCCAAGTGCGGTTGGTGTATCTAAGGATACGGTCATCTTGAATAAAAACATGCAGCCCGTAGACGGGGATGAAACGTTTCCGTTCAATGTTGAGACAGACATCAATATTAAGATCGGTAATGACTTCCAATTATCGGCGTTTGGTCTCAAGGGGGATTTGCAAGGAGACTTGAGGGTTACTCAAAGAGATAAAGGCCCATTTATTGTTGGTGAAGTGAATATCATCGATGGTTCTTACCGTTCTTTCGGCCAAGATTTGCTGATTGAAGAGGGTAAGATCATTATGAGTGGGCCAGTTGATGAGCCGTATGTATCCATTAAAGCGATTCGTAACCCGGATAATACTCAAGATGGTGTGACGGCAGGAGTTCGTGTGACTGGTCCTGCTAGTGATCCTAAGGTGGAAATTTTTTCTGATCCTCCTATGCCTCAAGCGAATGCACTATCTTATTTATTACGCGGGCAAAATATTGATGCGGAATCGGATGGTAATGCCATGACGACAACCCTCATCGGTTTGAGTTTGGCGAAGAGTGGTCGAGTCGTAGGAGAGATCGGTGAAGCCTTTGGTGTACAGGATTTGCAACTCGATACGGCGGGCTCTGGTGATGATTCACAAGTTACCGTGAGCGGTTATATTCTCCCAGGATTACAGGTGAAGTATGGGGTCGGTATCTTTAATTCTTTGGGTGAGTTCACCATACGTTATCGTTTGATGAAAGATCTGTATATTGAAGCCGTGTCAGGGGTGGATAGTGCGGTCGATCTGCTTTATCAGTTTGAATTTGATTGATCATGGTCTGTGATCATCGCTAAGGAGTGATTATGCAGCAGCTAGTGTTTGTGTATGGAACCTTGCGTAACGGAGAGCGCAACCATCATTTTCTGAGTAACGCGGAGTTCCTAGGGCACCATGAAACGGATGCTCAGTTTGCTTTGTATGATCTTGGTCCGTATCCCGCATTATCAATTGGGCACAAGGCGGTGCAAGGTGAGGTGTACTTGATCGACGACAGCACTCTCATGGCGCTAGATAAGCTGGAAGATGTTCCAGTTGAATATCGCAGAGAGACTATCATTACGCCTTTTGGACAAGCTTGGATCTACTTGTATCAGGATACAGAGCAGTTGAGCGAAGAGGTGGCTTCTGGAGATTGGTGTCAGAGGGTGTGAACGATACTGAGAGCAGTAACGACAGCATGCAGTGGCAACAATACGGTATGCAGCGAGCGGAAGCGGGTGACTCAAAACTCTCCATGCAAGAGCTCAATAAAGGCGACGACTTATATATGGCGTACAGTAATGGCTATGAAAGCGGTCGAGCTAATTACTGCGCACAAGACGCTTTCACGCTCGGTGAAAGCAGGCTTTATTAGCGAGGCATTTGTGACGATTTAGATGATCGATTCCGTCGAGAATACGAATTAGGGCGCACATCTAAAGGCAGCAAACGCTATTCATGAGTGAGGAGTAATGATGAGACTATTTGCGATTGGCGCTATGCTGCTTTTTCTCAACGCTTGTGCGCAAACCACACTACCCAGCTCTGTTAACGCGACAGACTGGCAAGCTTTCGGCAAACAAACGGCACTTAATGGCTCTCTTGAGTTGTCTGAAGAGCGTATTGCCAAGTTAGATGACACTAAGCGTGCTACTCCTGAACTTATCATGGCCTACCAAACTGGCTACCAAGAGGGTAAGGAAGAGTATTGTCAGCAAAGTGCTTATATTCTCGGAGTACTAGGCACACCTTACTTAGGCATCTGCGATGATCTAGACCCATTTTTCCAATATGATTATGAATCAGGCAGACGGTCGACGGCCGGTGGGTATTAAACAAAGTTATGACAACGAAAAAGCGCTGCCGATTGGCAGCGCTTTTGTTACCTGATACCTGCGATTATTTTTTTTGAGCACGCTGGTAAGACTCAATAATTTCTGCTTTTGCTGCTTCTACATCAGCCCAGCCATCGACCTTTACCCACTTTCCAGATTCAAGCTCTTTGTAGCGCTCAAAGAAATGTGTGATTTGTGCTTTTAATAGCGCTGGAATATCACCCACGTCTTGAATATGTTCGTATTCTTTGGAAACTTTTGAGTGAGGAACGGCAACCACTTTGGCATCTTCACCTGATTCATCGGTCATTTTCAGCACACCGACCGGGCGGCAACGAATCACCGATCCAGGGATCAATGGATAAGGGGTTGGAACCAATACATCAACAGGGTCACCATCGAGAGAAAGCGTGTCGTTTACGTAACCGTAGTTGCATGGGTAGAACATTGGTGCTGACATGAAGCGATCGACAAATACCGCACCAGACTCTTTATCGACTTCGTACTTGATGGGGTCTGCATTTGCAGGAATTTCGATGACGACATAAATATCGTCAGGAAGGGATTTACCAGCGGGTACGTTGTTTAAGCTCATTTGAATATTCCTTTTCATTGAAGGCTAAGTATAATCTGGCTAATATTTACGCAATTTACTTTAGCGATAAAAACACGGCGGGTAAAGGCCTGCCGTGTTGGGAGTATTCGATCCTCAGCGATAAAATTAGACTTCGTCGCGATTTAGCTCAAGAAATTCTTCGACTTTTCTTACCATATTTTTTGAACCAACGAAGAATGGCACACGTTGGTGAAGTTCGGTTGGCTGTAAATCCAGAATGCGGTTCACGCCATCGGAAGCAATCCCGCCAGCTTGTTCAATTAAGAATGCCATCGGGTTACATTCATAAAGCAGGCGCAGTTTGCCTTGAGGGTGGCTTTGCGTACTAGGGTAAAGGTAAATCCCACCTTTTAATAAATTACGGTGGAAGTCCGCAACCAAAGAACCGATATAGCGAGACGTGTATGGACGCCCATCTTCAGGTTCATTCTCCTGACAGTATTTGATGTATTTTTTAACACCAACAGGGAAGCGAATGTAGTTGCCTTCGTTTATTGAGTAGATCTGACCGTCTTCTGGGATCATCATGTTCTCATGAGACAGGCAGAAACTGCCAATGGATGGATCGTACGTAAACCCGTTTACGCCATTGCCAGTGGTGTAAACCAACATGGTGGATGAACCATAAATCACGTAGCCAGCGGCGACTTGTTTGTGACCAGGTTGCAAGAAATCTTCTTCTGTTGCTGGTGTACCGATAGGGGAAACTCGGCGGTAAATGGAAAAGATGGTACCGACTGACACGTTCACGTCGATGTTTGATGAGCCATCGAGTGGGTCCATTAATACCACGTATTTTGCGTTTTGGTTGAGTTCTCGATTGAAGGCAACCGCTTCATCTTCTTCTTCACTGGCCACGCCACATACTTGGTCGCGAGCTTCAAGCGCCGCTTTGAACTTGTCGTTCGCATAAACATCGAGCTTTTGCTGGGCTTCACCCTGTATGTTTTCTGTACCGACTGCGCCAGTGATATCACCAAGGCCGGCCGCATTGATTTCGCGGTTTACGATTTTGGCAGCCAAACGAATGGAAGCTAAAAGAGATGAGAGATCGCCGCTAGCGTGGGGGAAGTCCACTTGCTTCTCTACGATGAATTCGCCTAAGGTGCGCATTCCTGACATGGTTAATCCTTACTTTTCAATTCAGTGGGGGCTCGCACAATGGGACATCTCTTTATGAATGTTAAACTATTGTGCTAATTGTAAGTTTAATTCGCAGATCTTTTTAATGGTAATGAAGTAACGGTTTGAGATCTCAATTTATTTGTAGAGCTACCCTAGCTTTCATCTCAGAGTTCGCTGACAGTACAGTCTGTATCCAGCCTTGTCAGATTTGTGAAAGGGACTGCAAGAAGAAGGTGAAAGACACTCGCTTTTCTTACAGTTATCACGATAATGAAAGAATTAAAAAACGCATTACAAGGTTACGTTTATGCACATTCATATCTTGGGTATCTGCGGCACGTTTATGGGCGGCGCGGCAATTTTAGCGCGTCAGCTAGGTCATAAAGTGACGGGTTCGGATGCCAATGTTTATCCACCAATGAGTACCCTGCTAGAGTCTCAAGGTATTGAAATAATTGAAGGATTTGACCCTTCTCAACTTGACCCTCAACCCGATCTCGTGGTGATAGGCAACGCGATGAGCCGTGGTAACCCATGTGTTGAGCATGTACTCAACACCAATATTCGTTACACTTCGGGTCCACAGTGGTTGCAAGAGTTTCTATTGCACGATCGTTGGGTTCTGGCGGTATCGGGTACCCATGGTAAAACCACCACTTCAAGCATGTTGGCTTGGATCCTAGAAGATTGCGGTTACCAACCGGGCTTCCTTGTTGGTGGTGTGCTAGGTAACTTTGGCGTGTCGGCTCGCTTGGGTGAAAGCATGTTCTTCGTTGTCGAAGCGGATGAATATGACAGTGCTTTTTTCGATAAACGATCTAAGTTTGTTCATTATCACCCACGCACGCTGATCATGAATAACCTTGAATTCGATCATGCAGACATCTTCGACGATCTAGAGGCGATTAAGCGTCAATTCCATCATTTGGTGCGTACTGTTCCGGGTAACGGTTTGATCTTGGCGCCAAAGCAAGATCCGTCTCTGCAAGAGGTGATCGAGCGCGGTTGTTGGACAGAAAAGCAGTTCTCTGGTGTCGATGGTGATTGGCAAGCACACAAATTGGTTGTCGATGGTTCTAAATTTGAAGTGTCACTGCAAGGCGAGAAAGTAGGCGTCGTGGATTGGGACCTCGTTGGTGACCACAACGTAGATAACGCATTAATGGCGATTGCTGCTGCGCGTCATGTTGGTGTTACTCCTGAGCTTGCTTGTCAGGCGCTTGGTCGCTTTATCAATACGAAACGTCGTTTGGAGCTAAAAGGTGAAGAGCAGGACGTGACGGTTTACGATGATTTTGCTCATCACCCAACAGCGATTGAACTGACGCTGGGCGGTTTACGGAACAAGGTAGGCGAACAGCGTATTCTTGCCGTACTGGAGCCTCGCTCTGCGACCATGAAGCGCGGTGTTCACAAAAATACACTCGCGGCGTCATTGCACAGCGCAGATGAAGTGTTCCTATTCCAACCGGATGACATTGGTTGGTCGGTACAAGACATTGCTGACCAGTGTCTACAATCTGCGTTTGTCGGTACAGAGATGGATAGCTTTGTCGCGAAAATCGTCGAACGAACACAACCGGGTGACCAAATTCTTGTGATGAGCAATGGTGGCTTTGGTGGCATCCACGGCAAGCTTCTAGAACAACTGAAACAAAAAGCTTAATGACATTTATGCAGCAAAAAGTAACCCCTAAAAAAGCCATCACATTAGCATTAACGGGCGCTTCTGGTGCCCCGTATGGCCTTCGCCTTCTCGAGTGTCTTGTTTCAGCGGATTACCACGTGTATGTGTTGATCTCTTCTGCAGCTCGTGTGGTGATGGCGACTGAGCATGATTTGAAACTACCAAGCGGCCCTGAAGCGGCACAAAAGGCATTAGTAGAACACCTCAACTGCAACCCAGATAATTTAACGATTTGTGGTAAAGATGATTGGTTCTCACCAGTGGCATCAGGCTCCGCAGCGCCGAAACAAATGGTGGTGTGCCCATGTTCAGCGGGTAGCGTCGCGGCGATCGCACACGGTATGTCGGATAACCTGATCGAACGTGCCGCGGATGTGGTGATGAAAGAACGTGGACAGTTGCTGCTTGTGGTGCGTGAAACGCCATTCTCAACCCTACATCTAGAGAACATGCACAAGCTATCGCAGATGGGCGTGACCATCATGCCTGCTGCGCCGGGCTTCTACCATCAACCGAAGAGCATTGAAGACTTGGTTGATTTTATGGTAGCGAGAATTCTTGATCACTTAGGTATTGAACAAGGTTTAGTGCCACGTTGGGGTTATGACCAACGTTGATTGTGTAATCAATCAAAGACCTTTACAATCCATCCAACTCATCGGGGAGCAAACTCATTTGGCATTGAACTCATCAATGCACTTGGGCGCTGAGACCTAATCGCTGAACGTTGTTGAGCAGGAAGGGACCCGTATTACCTGAACCAGATAATGCTGGCGTAGGAATTGAGCCTGGATATTGGAAGTCCTAAATACCTGCCTCAACCCTGTGCCGCTCAACTTTTCGACATGCAAATGGAGAGCGAGCCGTGAAAACCACTCTTAGTCTGATTGCCCTTGCAGCCATCACTTCGACTTCAGCGTTTGCCGCTGAAAACACCTTAACTGTCTATACGTACGACTCTTTCGCTGCCGATTGGGGACCTGGTCCTAACGTCGAAAAGGCATTTGAAGCCAAATGCGGATGCGATGTTAATTTCGTTGCACTGGACGATGGTGTTTCCATTCTTAACCGCCTTCGTTTGGAGGGAAGCAACAGCAAAGCGGATATCGTGTTAGGTTTGGATAATAACCTAATGGCGGAAGCAAAAAAGACTGGCCTGCTGACTGAGCATAACGTTGATACTTCTAAAACCACGCTGCCTAACGGTTGGCAGGATAAAACCTTCGTACCTTACGATTACGGCTACTTTGCTTTTGTGTACAACAAAGATAAGTTAGCAAATCCGCCAAAGAGCATGCAGGAGTTGTTGGAAGAGCGTGATGATCTGAAAGTCATTTACCAAGATCCTCGCACTTCGACGCCGGGCCAAGGCTTGATGTTGTGGATGAAGTCTATCTATGGCGATGACGCCACCCAAGCGTGGAAGCTGCTAGCGAGTAAAACCGTTACCGTTACCAAAGGTTGGTCCGAGGCGTACTCCATGTTCTTGAATGGCGAGTCTGATCTTGTGCTGTCGTATACGACTTCTCCCGCCTACCATTTGATTGCGGAAGACGATGCTAAGTACGCAAGTGCCAACTTTGCTGAAGGTCACTACATGCAAGTGGAAGTGGCGGCCAAGGTAAAAAGCTCACAGAATTCTGAGCTAGCCGATCAGTTCATGAACTTCATTTTGAGTGATGAATTCCAATCGGCAATGCCAACGGGCAACTGGATGTACCCAGTGACTGATGTTGAGCTGCCAAAAGGTTTTGCAACGCTCAGCGTACCAAACAAGTCACTGAGCTTTAGTGCTGATGAAGTTGCAAAAAAGCGTAAGTCCTGGATTCGTGAGTGGCAAAGCGCATTGACGTTTTAATATAGGTTCTACTTTTGAATTCTGTACCGAAAATTGGTTTAGGGGTCGCGATGATTATCACGGCCTTTGTTATTTCTGCCCTAGGTGCTTTGATTATTCAAGCGCCTTCTCTTGATGTGTCGATGGTTTGGAGTGATCCTTACTACCAACATGTCACCAAGTTCAGCTTCTACCAAGCATTTCTCTCTACCGTGTTGAGCGTCGGCTTTGCCATTCCCGTCGCTCACGCACTTTCTCGTCGTGAGTTCTTTGGTAAGTTTCTACTGTTAAAATTGTTTGCTTCCACCTTGGTTCTGCCAGTTTTGGTGGGTGTATTTGGTTTGCTGGCGATTTACGGCAATAGTGGCCTGATTGCAAAAGGACTACAAAGCCTTGATGCTGATCTACCGTTTTCCATCTATGGACTGAACGGTATTTTGCTTGCGCATGTGTTCTTCAATATGCCTTATGCGGCGCGCCTACTTTTGCAGGCATTGGAATCCATTCCTTCAGAGCAACATAAACTGTGTGCACACCTTGGTATGACTCATTGGGACAAATTCCGCTGGGTGGAATGGCCACGTCTAAGGCAACAGTTAGCTCATGTGAGTGGCTTGGTGTTTATGCTGTGTTTTACCAGCTTTGCCACCGTGATGGCATTAGGCGGCGGACCGAAGTCAACGACGATTGAACTTGCCATTTACCAAGCGATTAAGTTCGACTTTGATTTGCAAGCTGGGGCGCTGTTGGCGCTGTGGCAAATGTTGTTATGTGGCTTACTCGCGATTGGCGTACAGAAGTTGACGAAGCCAGTCTCGGTAAGCGCTGGAAGCATATCAGTACAGCAATATTTAACGAAGGATCATGGATGGTCAAAAGCTTGGGATTGCTTTTGGATCATGGCTGCCTTTTTACTTGTCATACCGCCGCTTGTGATGGTCGTATTCAGTGGTATCAACCAACAAGTTTGGTCGGTATTGAGTGATGAACGCTTTTGGTCTGCATTGTGGAATTCACTCAAAGTTGCCGTGTTAGCGAGCTCTCTGGCTGTTGCTGCTGGCGTGTCAATTTTGCTTACTAGCCGACGTTGGCGTTTGCAATACAAGAACAGCCGCGCCGATCAAATTGAACTAATTGGCACCATCATCTTGGTGACGCCTGGATTAGTTATTAGTACTGGATTATTTCTATTGCTACGCTCATTTACCGATGTATTCAGCTTAGCATTTTTTGTGGTTATTCTGGTGAATGGTTTAATGGCACTGCCGTATGTGATTAAAACCTTGTCTCAACCGATGTTACACATTGAGCAGCAATACCAGTACGTTTGTGCCAGCCTAGGCATGCGTGGTTGGCAACGTTTTAAAGTGGTGGAGTGGCAAGCATTACGCAAGCCATTTGCTCATGCGTTTGCAATCAGCTTTATGTTTGCGATTGGCGACTTAAGCGCGATTGCTTTGTTTGGTGGACAAGAATTTAGAACCTTGCCGTTGTATCTATTCCAATTGTTAGGCAGTTATCAAATGGAGGCGGCAGCGGTGGTCTCAGTCACGTTGTTATTGCTCAGTGTGGGCTGTTTCGCCGTGATTGAAAAAGTGTTGAAAACGAAGGGGAGAGCGTAATGTTAGTATTGGATGATGTGCAGTATACCTATCAACGTGATCTGTTTTGCTTTGAGCTAGAAATTCAACGTGGACAAATCGTGTCACTGATGGGACCGAGTGGGGCGGGTAAATCAACGTTACTTGCACTGTTGGCTGGGTTCATCAATCCAGACCAAGGCGATATTTTGGTTGATGGTGAGTCCATCGTACGCAAAGAACCGTACCAGCGTCCGTTCTCTATGTTGCTCCAAGAACACAATCTATTCGCTCATCTGTCAGTAAGAGACAACATTGGTTTAGGTCTGCATCCGGGATTAAAGCTCACGGTAGACCAAAAGCTTCTTGTGGAGCAAGCCGCAAAGCAAGTTGGTGTAGCAGAGTATCTTGACCGATTGCCAGAGCACCTTTCTGGCGGTCAGCGTCAGCGTGTGGCACTGGCGCGCTGTTTTGTTCAGCCGCATTCGATGTGGCTTCTTGATGAGCCTTTTTCTGCGTTAGACCCTGTGCTGCGTGAGGAGATGCTAACATTGGTTAAGCAGCTTGCTACTGAGCGTGGCATTACTGTCTTGATGGTGACGCACCACCTAAGTGATGCAAGAGCCATTGCCAGTCATTTTGCTTTTGTTGCTAGTGGTCAGGTAGAAGCATCTGGTGAGATTGCTGAGTTAAATGCACAACATGGCAGTGATGCGTTGAGCATTTTTGTTCGAGCGGCAGGATAAACACTATGATAAGGACGGATAAAAAAGGTTGATGCAAGCATCAACCTTTTGTTTTTAGGTTTGAATGGCTCACGCTAGCCTTGAGGCTTCACAACCATGACGTTGATTGGTGAGTATTCAACGACTTTGCTCGCGACCGAACCAAGCATCACTTTGTTGATTTTAGAGCGCTTGTGGCTTGGCATAATGATAAGGTCAGCACCTAAACGCTCTGCGTAGTCGAGAATGGTTGCGTAAGGTTTCCCTTCTGCAACGTGTACTTTGTAAATCACCTCATCGTCAATGTGTTGGTCAGCAAACGCTTTTAGCTGTTGCTTCACATCTTGCTTCATTTCCGCAGCCGCATCTTTCGGAAAGTAGCTTGCGACCATCGACATGTGGATACCGGGTACGACGGTTAGAAGGTGAACTTCTGCATTGGCTTGTTTTGCTTGCCAAACGGCTAACTCAACCGCACGGTCAGAAAAGCCTTGGTCGTTGAGATCAACAGGAACAAGAATTTGTTTGTACATTCAATGTCTCTCATCACGGCCCCTTGCCTCGGGGCCAAATCAGTTATGCGCTCAGTTGTTCCTTACGAGCACGATGTTTCTGGTTCATAGCAAGTACCAGTAAGAGCAACAAACACGGTACAAATACCCACTCTTTCATTGGGCGATCCGCATTTTGAATGACCGATTTGATCTCCCAATCGAAATCGATACCTGATGATTCAGCAGGGCTACCAAATTCGACCATATCTACGATCATTTTCCCGTCGCTCTCTGTCAGCATCAGTCCCATTGAAGCAATGCGTTCTTCAGCGGTGGTTGCTTTATCATCAAATGGCAGGCGAACGGTTTTCTCAATGTTATCGCCTTCTAAGTTTTGTCCAGCAACACGTAACTCAATGGATTCTCCTACATTCAGGCCCTGTGTGACTTGAATTATCTCAACACCAGGTGAAAGAACTTTCGCTGGATAGAGCATGTCCCACCAAAAACCAGGACGCAGAAATGAGAAAGTCAGTACTAATAATAGAATGGTTTCCCACCATTTGTTTTTTGTCAGCCACCAACCTTGCGTTGCCGCAGAGAAAATCAGCATCGCGATAATGGAAGAGATCACCGTCAGCGCTAAGTGCCACCAAGTATCAATGCCCATTAGCAGCAGTTGTGTGTTAAAGACAAACATGAACGGCAGAATTGCGGTTCGGATATCGTAGGTAAAACCTTGAATACCAGTTCGAATCGGGTCGGATTTCGCTATCGCCGCGGCTGCAAATGCTGCCAAACCCACTGGCGGAGTATCGTCGGCAAGGATACCGAAGTAGAACACGAACAAGTGCACTGCAATCAGTGGGATGATAAGACCATGCGCCGCACCGAGGGTAACGATCACTGGTGCCATTAAAGTAGAAACAACAATGTAGTTTGCTGTTGTAGGCAGACCCATACCAAGAATTAAGCTGATCACGGCGGTAAATAGCAGCATCAGAATTAAGCTACCACCGGAAATAAACTCGACAAAATCGGTCATGACTAAGCCGATACCAGTTAAGGTTACTACGCCAACAACGGTACCAGCTGCCGCAGTCGCCACGCCGATTCCGATCATATTGCGTGCACCGGAAACCAAACTTTGTGCGAGATCGACAAAACCATCTTTGGTTTGCTCAACTAAATCACCTTGTTTTGATAGCACCGCCATCAACGGGCGTTGAGTGAGCAAAATGAAGATCATGAATACCGTAGCCCAGAATGCGGATAGACCTGGTGAAAAACGTTCTACCGTCAAACACCAAACCAATACTACGATAGGCAGTAGGTAGTGTAGACCTGACTTAATAGTAGGACCCGGATCTGGCACTTCTGTTAGCTCGGCATCAATTTCAATCGCACCGTCTTTGATGTGGTTCGCGGAAATCTTCACCAAGCCAACATAAGCAATCAGCAGAGCAACGGTTACGATAGGCGTTGCTGCATCACCGAATACGTCTTTGGTCCAACCGATACCGTAGTAAACCAGAGCGCTGATCACACTCAAGCCCAAAATGGTGCCAGTAAATGACAGTAAGCTCTGTAGCATGGTTGGGTTATGACGGCGAGGAAGGCCAGTCATACCTGCTTTACACGCTTCAAGGTGAACGATGTAAATCAATGCGATGTAAGAGATAAGCGCTGGAAGTAGGGCGGCTTTAATTACTTCAACGTAAGAGATACCTACGTATTCCACCATTAGGAATGCCGCGGCACCCATGATTGGTGGGGTTAACTGGCCATTAGTTGACGCTGCGACTTCTACCGCACCTGCTTTTGTCCCCGGGAAGCCGACACGCTTCATCAGTGGAATGGTAAAGGTACCGGTTGTTACTACGTTGGCGATGGAAGAGCCAGAAACCAGACCAGATAGACCGGATGCGACAACGGCCGCTTTTGCCGGGCCGCCTTTCATGTGACCAAGCAGCGAGAAGGCGACTTTAATGAAGTAAGCGCCTGCGCCAGCTCGTTCTAGCATGGCACCAAACAGGACGAACAAGAACACGAAAGAGGTTGAGACACCCAGTGCAACGCCGAATACACCTTCTGTGGTTAGCCAGAGGTGCGACATCGCTTTGTTTAAGCTTGCGCCTTTATGGGCAATCACATCTGGCATGTATGGGCCGGCAAAGGTGTAAGTCAGAAATACCGCAGCAACGACCATCAATGGTGGTCCTAGAGCGCGACGAGTTGCTTCAAGTAACAATGCCATACCTGTTACTGAGACAACGATGTCAACCGTTGTTGGTGCGCCAGAGCGCCCTGCCAACTCAGTGTAGAAAATATAAATGTAAGCCGCAGCAAAGCTGCCTGCTAATGCAAGAATCCAGTCGATGAGTGGAATATGGTCGCGCGGTGAATTTTTCATTGCCGGGTAAGCTGTGAAAGCAAGAAAAGTGGCAAAAGTAAGATGAATTGCACGCGCTTCAGTATCGTTTAGTACGCCAAAATTAAAAATAAATGGCAGCGGAGAGGCATACCATAATTGAAATAGTGACCAACACAGTGGAACAAACCATAAAATTTGTCCCTGCAAACCCGATGGGCTGCGAGCACCTGTGTCTGCCTGAGCCACCATTTCTTGCACATCTTGTGACGGAGTATTATTCGTCGACATGTACTTTTCCTTATTATTGATGGTCATGTCAGTTCTTTGTTTCGAGAACCCCGCTTCGCCTCTATCAGTGTAGTGAATAGAGTGAAGTTTGCTTTCGAGTGTTTTGCTACTTGAGCCAATGCAATCGTTTTTTAAACGGTGGCTAGTAAGCGGTTTTCTTAGGTATGTGAGTGTGCTCCGTCGAGGGAGGAGCGATTTAGAATGCTGGTCGAACGAACTCTACCAGCACACTCATTCAGGCAGAACCCCATCTTTTTCTGCCTGAATGTTGAGTCAGTAGCTACTTATTAGAGTAGGCCTACTTCTTTGTAGTATTTTTCAGCTCCTGGGTGAAGAGGAATAGAAAGACCTGCTTTCACCATGTCCTCTTTCTTCAGGCTAGCAAATGCAGGGTGTAGGCGTTTGAAGGTGCTGAAGTTCTCGAATACCGCTTTTGCAACGTTGTATGCGACTTCATCTGAAACATCAGAGGTCGTTACCATTGTTGCTGCAACACCAAAGCTGTTTACATCGCCTTCTGTACCGCGGTACATGCCAGCAGGTACTGTGCTGAATGCGTAGTATGGATTGCCTGAAACGATCTCATCGATCTTTTCACCGCTTGCGGAAACAAGTTTCGCATCACAAGAGGTCGTCGCTTCTTTGATGGAACCATTTGGGTGACCAACCATATAGATGAATGCGTCGATCTTGTTGTCACAAAGTGCTTGAGAGCGCTCAGAACCTTTTAGCTCTGATGCAAGCTTGAAGCTGTCATTTGTCCAGCCCATTGCATCCATTACCACGCCCATAGTCGCTCGGTCGCCAGAGCCTGGGTTACCAATGTTGACACGCTTACCTTTTAGGTCTTGAACATTTTCGATGCCAGAATCAGCACGCGCGATGATGTTAAAAGGTTCTGTATGAAGAGAGAACATGGCGCGTAGCTTTTTGTAAGGGCCTTGTTCTGCAAACTTACTCGTACCGTTGTAACCGTGGTATTGCCAATCCGATTGCACGATACCAAAGTCTAATTCGTTAGCACGAATCGTGTTTACGTTGTAAATAGACCCACCAGTTGATTCTACTGAACAGCGAATATTGTGGTCTTTACGACCTTTGTTTACCAGTTTACAAATAGCACCGCCGGTAGGGTAGTAAACACCGGTTACAGAGCCCGTACCGATTGTAATAAACTCTTGAGCGTTAACTGCGCCAGCGCCCATTACTGCTGCGGCAATAGCGCCAACTTTGAGAAGTTTGTTAAATGCCATCAATTTCACTTCCTTATATTCATTATTAACCCAGAAATAACCACGAATGATTTCTGGAGTTTCCTACTGGGAAACGGCAACCTTTTCGACTGAATAGTTTGAAAAAGTGAACGAATAATAACAAAAAAAAAGCAGAAAATTATCTTATTGTTAAAGCTTATAGCGAATTAACCTAATGTGAATGAGAGTAAAGAGGGCCTGTTACTAGTGTGTAATTTCTTTTATAACAATTGCTTATGAAAAATTGGAGGAGGGTAGCAAAAAAATCAACAGTGTGATCGGTGTCGCATTTTTAGAGGCGGGGAGGAATCAGAACATTAACATAGTACCAGGACTATAAAATGCTATTTATTTCATAGCCCTAGCGTTAGTTAACCGGCGTACTCAAAAAGTTCGCATACAGACTCAAACAATTGCTCTGTCGAAACAGTTTTTGTTGGTGTGATGAAGATTGTGTCATCGCCAGCAACAACGCCAAGAATGCCTTCTGATTTACCGAGAGAGTCAAGCAAGCGAGCAATCAACTGCGCCGCGCCAGGACCGGTGTGAATAACAACTAATGCTGCATTGTGGTCGACGTCTAAAACCAACTCGCGTAGCGAGCTACTTACCGTCGGTACGCCCAATTCGGCGGGTAGGCAGTAGACCATCTCCATTTTCGCATTGCGAGTTCGCACTGCACCGAATTTGGTTAGCATGCGAGACACTTTGGATTGGTTGATGCTTTCAAAACCTTGCTGCTTTAATGCATCTACGATCTCACCCTGTGAACCAAAGCTCTCTTCTTTTAATAAGGCTTTAAAAGCGCGAACTAAGTTATCTTGTTTCTCTGAATTGCGCATAGTCGTTATGATTCTCTTTTTTTGAAACAGCGATTTTGCATATTCTCGCATAGATATTCATCTAGTACCAAAAAAGTCACAGTATTATGTTAATGTCATCACTGTAAACTTTATATAGGATGAAATACCTTAAATTGCTGGTGCAACAACGAGAACTTTGAGGTCACTGTTGTTTTTTCTACAGAATAAAAGAATAATCAAGCCTTTATTTGTAGCACGCCAGTAGTGAGTTGCGCGAGGTCGCAAAGCTGGCGTTAATTGATTGTAATCAAGTTGTGATTCAGATAATTTGACGCTAGTTGGTTACAAAACACCCTACGAATACGTTTATAAGAGAAATACTCTCAAGGAGAACTACATGAAAGTAGCCGTAATTGGTGCCGCTGGCGGCATTGGTCAAGCCCTAGCCCTTCTGCTTAAGAACCGCCTTCCTGCTGGTTCTGATTTAGCCCTATACGATATTGCTCCAGTAACTCCTGGTGTGGCCGCTGATCTTAGCCACATCCCAACGCCAGTATCTATCAAAGGTTACGCTGGGGAAGATCCTACTCCTGCACTTGAAGGTGCGGACGTAGTACTCATCTCTGCTGGTGTTGCTCGTAAGCCTGGTATGGATCGTGCGGATCTATTTAACGTAAACGCTGGCATCGTAAAGTCGCTAGCGGAGAAGATCGCAGTTGTGTGTCCAAAAGCATGCGTAGGTATCATCACTAACCCAGTGAACACGACGGTACCAATCGCGGCTGAAGTTCTAAAGAAAGCCGGTGTTTACGACAAGCGCAAGTTGTTTGGTGTAACAACACTAGACGTAATCCGTTCAGAAACATTCGTGGCTGAGCTAAAAGATAAAGATCCTGGTGACGTTCGCGTTCCTGTTATCGGTGGCCACTCTGGCGTAACCATTCTTCCTCTACTTTCTCAAGTTGAAGGTGTGGAGTTTACCGCTGAAGAAGTAGAAGCACTCACCAAGCGTATCCAAAATGCGGGTACAGAAGTAGTAGAAGCAAAAGCGGGTGGTGGTAGTGCGACTCTGTCTATGGGTCAAGCGGCATGTCGCTTCGGTCTAGCGCTTGTACGTGCACTGCAAGGTGAAGAAGGTGTGGTAGAGTGTGCATACGTGGAAGGCGGTAGTGAGCACGCTCCTTACTTCGCGCAGCCTGTGAAGCTAGGTAAAGACGGTGTAGAAGAAGTACTAAGCTATGGTGCATTGAGCGACTACGAGAAGTCTGCGCTTGATGGCATGCTTGAAACGCTAAACAGTGATATTAACATTGGTGTTGAATTCGCTAAATAAGCCTTTTTTATTTAAAGAAGGTCATTTAAAGAAGAAAGTCGATCTTAGGATCGGCTTTTTTGATCCTTTCGCCTTAACTTGCGTAGCAGAGTCAGATCCAAGCAACGTTGTGAAGGAGAAGATGATGGAAGCAAGTCGAATCCGTAAAGGTATGGTTGTGGAGTGTCAGCAAGGTGTAGGAACCATTATGGTTGTTGATCAAGAATCTGAGACCGTATTACTGGCTAAGCAAGGCTCTGAGGAGCAATTGGCGGTCAGTTTTGATGAGATAGAAGACAACCCACAGCTTCATGGTAATTGTGAGCAATACTATTGACTTTTAATCGGTTAGATTGCGAATAAATACGACAGATAACAAAAAGGAAGCGCATAGCACTTCCTTTTTACTTTAGGATCTTTCTATTTTATTTAGCGTTAGCTCGTACGCTTCACGGCCATGTGTGCTAGCGTGATGAGTGCTTGCTTGTAATCTGACTCAGGAAGGACAGTAAGCTCAGCGATGGCTTTATCAGCTTCATCCAACGCTTTCTGCGTCGTGTATTCAAGCGAGCCCGTTTGTTCCATGACCGCAAGGATGTCGTCTAAACGTTCCATGCCGTTGGCTTTCTCAATCGCTTCTCGAATCATCAGGGCGTTTTCTGGCGTCGTGTTGCGCATGGCGTGAAGCAAAGGAAGTGTTGGTTTACCTTCAGCCAAATCATCACCAACATTTTTACCCATGTCCTCACCGTCAGACGTGTAATCCATCACGTCATCGATCAGTTGGAATGCGGTGCCTAAGTATTTGCCGTAATTCTGTAATGCGAGTTCCACATCTTCTGGTGCATTATTTAGGATGGCACCAATTTGTGTGGCTGATTCAAACAAACGTGCAGTCTTAGAGTAGATGACTTGCATGTAGTTATCTTCAGTCGTGTCAGGATCATTACAGTTTATTAACTGTTGAACCTCACCTTCTGCGATCACGTTTACTGCTTCACTCATGAGCTTGAGGATCTTCATGGATCCTAGTTCAGTCATCATTTGAAACGAACGAGTATAGATAAAGTCCCCAACCAGCACGCTCGCCGCATTACCAAATGCCGCATTGGCTGTCGCTTTTCCACGACGCATCTCTGATTCGTCGACCACATCGTCATGCAGCAAAGTTGCTGTATGGATGAACTCGATAAATGCAGCAGCCATAGTATGGCCGCTACCTTGGTAACCCAGAGCGCGCGCTGACAATATTGCCAGAAGCGGTCTAAGACGTTTGCCTCCACCACTGACGATATAAAAACCGAGTTGGTTGATTAAAGAGACATCAGAATTGAGTTGGGCTTGAATTGTTTCATTCACTTTTGCCATGTCATCGGCAGTAAGCGCTTGGATAGTTTTAAAATCCATCGTATATCCGGCTGAAGTTAGACCCTGCAAGGCTTATTCGAATTATATAATTGTCGAATAATACACTAAAAAACGTTGATTAATACATTACTAAAGGGCATGATTGCCGCACTTTTCTTTGGCGATTAGCTTTTCGCCAATTTTTTCAAAATATGGCTTGTCATAGGGGCATCTCTTCTGTAGAATCTGCGCCCTATTGATGATTAGTTTAGCGCACACCCTAGCTCAAATAATGATTGCAGGCTGTGCGGAAAAAGCGGAGTAAAATATGTACGCTGTTTTCCAATCTGGTGGTAAACAACACCGTGTAAGCGAAGGTCAAACTCTTCGTTTAGAGAAATTAGACGTTGAAACTGGTGCAACTGTAGAATTTGATAAAGTTCTTCTTGTTGCTAACGGCGAAGACATCAAAGTTGGTGCTCCTCTAGTAGAGGGCGGCAAAGTTGTTGCTGAAGTTGTACAACACGGTCGTGGCGATAAAGTTAAAATCGTTAAGTTCCGTCGTCGTAAGCACTCTCGTAAGCAACAGGGTCACCGTCAGTGGTTCACTGAAGTGAAGATCACTGGTATCAACGCTTAATCTATTAGGAGAGTTTAACAATGGCACACAAAAAAGCTGGTGGTTCTACTCGTAACGGCCGCGATTCAGAAAGCAAACGTCTAGGTGTTAAGCGTTTCGGTGGTGAATCTGTTCTTGCAGGTAACATCATCGTTCGTCAACGTGGTACTAAATTCCACGCTGGTAACAACGTAGGTATCGGTAAAGACCACACTCTATTCGCTCTTACTGAAGGTAAAGTGAAGTTCGAGGTTAAAGGTCCTAAGAACCGTAAGTTTGTAAGCATCGAAGCTGAGTAATTTGACCTTTAGGCTAATTATTTAAGCTTGATAGCTGAATTCAAAAGCCCTGCCGATTCGGCGGGGTTTTTTATTTGTAGCAGTCGACATATCGAAGTTTCTCGTCCGAAACCAAATGGGCTCGGTATCTTTGGGAGCTTAGATCTGTCATCTGCTAGAATTTGATTGATGGCACATGAGATTTAATCCACGCACGAAGTAGTCGGAGTAAAAGATGAAGTTCGTAGATGAAGCGGTAGTAAAAGTTCAGGCTGGTGACGGCGGTAGCGGCGTTGTTAGTTTCTGGCGTGAAAAATTCATCACTAAAGGTGGCCCTGATGGTGGCGACGGTGGTGACGGCGGTGATGTATACATCCAAGCCGATGAAAACCTAAATACCCTGATTGATTACCGTTTCCAGCGTTTCTATGAAGCAGAGCGTGGTGAGAATGGTCGCGGCGGTAACTGTACAGGTAAACGTGGTAAAGATATTACGCTGCGTGTTCCGGTTGGTACTCGCGCTGTTGATATCCACACTAACGAAATCGTTGCAGAAGTGGCTGAACACGGTAAGAAAGTGATGGTTGCGAAGGGCGGGTGGCACGGTCTTGGTAATACACGTTTTAAATCTTCAGTAAACCGTGCTCCTCGTCAGAGAACGCTGGGTACAAAAGGTGAGATTCGTGAAATTCGCCTAGAGCTACTGCTATTGGCCGATGTTGGTATGCTTGGTTTACCGAATGCGGGTAAATCAACGTTCATCCGTGCGGTATCAGCAGCAAAACCAAAAGTGGCAGATTATCCATTTACGACGTTGATCCCAAGCTTGGGCGTAGTCAGTGTGGTTCCTGAAAAGAGCTTTGTGGTTGCCGATATCCCTGGTCTAATCGAAGGGGCTGCAGATGGCGCTGGCCTAGGTATTCGTTTCTTGAAACACCTAGAGCGTTGTCGTGTATTGCTACACATGATTGATATCATGCCGATTGATCAGTCAGATCCTATCCAGAATGCACTCACCATCATTGATGAGCTAGAGCAATACAGTGAGAAGCTAGCAAACAAACCTCGTTGGCTAGTATTCAACAAAACGGATCTTATGCCGGAAGAAGAAGCGGATGAAAAGATCCAAGAGATCTTGGATGCGCTAGGTTGGGAAGACGAGTTCTACAAGATCTCGGCGATCAATCGTAACGGGACTAAAGAGCTTTGCTACAAGCTAGCTGAGTTTATGGAAAACCTACCTCGTGAAGAGGAAGAAGTTGCTGAAGAAGATAAAGTGAACTTCATGTGGGATGATTACCATAAAGATGCAATGGCTGGTAAAGACGTGATCACTGAAGATGAAGATGATGATGATTGGGATGACTGGGACGACGAAGAAGACGACGGTCACGTTGTTTACGTCCGCGACTAATCATTAGCAAATTCATTAAAGCCGCAATATTTATTGCGGCTTTTTTTGTATCTAAATCATGTTTACGGAATGTGATTTACGGCACAATAACACACCGTTTAGGGAAAAGAATTGAGATGTCTTTATGACAATGGAAGTTATGTCGTCAGAAGAACTGATAATAGCAAATCAAAGAAGCATTTCACGACTTGTCGCACAAGCTGGACAAATGCTGTTAGCCCATGGTGCAGAAAGTACCTTGGTGAGCGACATTATGCGTCGCATTGGTCTCGCTTGTGGGGTCAATGAAGTTGAAGTGGCGCTATCAGCAAATGCATTAGTCGTAACCACACTCATGGATGATCATTGCATCACTACTGCTCGAACGTGTGTGGACCGTGGGATTAATATGCGGGTTATCACGCAGATACAGCGTATTTGCATTATGATAGAGCGCGGCCTGCTTGATGTAAAAATGGCGCAGAAAAAGCTCAACACTATCAGCCCTGAGCGCTATAACCGCTGGTTAGTTGTATTTATGATTGGCCTTTCCTGTGCTGCATTCAGCCATTTAGCCGGAGGCGATTGGGGCGTATTTATCATGACATTTTTCGCCTCAGCAGGCGGTATGATTGTTCGTCAAGAGATTGGCCATCGCCACTTCAATCCATTACTTAATTTTTCTGTTACGGCTTTTGTCACCACACTCATTTCTGCTCAAGCGGTGATTTTTAATATTGGTAATTTGCCAACCGTTGCTATGGCATCTTCTGTCTTAATGCTTGTTCCTGGTTTCCCATTGATTAATTCCGTCGCAGATATGCTTAAAGGTCACATCAACATGGGTATTGCTCGATTCACCATGGCGAGTCTGCTAACTTTAGCGACTTGTCTTGGCATTGTTGCGGCGATGGAAGTCACCGGAATTTGGGGGTGGATGAGCTAATGAGTTGGTTTGAACTTGTATTTGGTCTGCTCAACGATATGTTTTTTGCTGCCATTCCAGCAGTAGGGTTTGCCATGGTATTTAACGTACCACACAAGGCACTGAAGTATTGTGCCGTCGGTGGTGCGATTGGTCATGGTAGCCGTTATTTGATGTTGCACTTCGGTTTACCAATCGAATGGGCCACTTTTTTTGCTGCGACGTTAGTTGGCATGATCGGTGTTCACTGGTCCCACCGTTTTCTTGCCCACCCGAAAGTGTTCACCGTGGCGGCATTGATCCCGATGGTGCCGGGCGTGTTTGCTTACAAAGCCATGATCGCCATGGTGGAGATCAACCATTTGGGGTACTCACCTGAGCTTATTGCAACGTGTATGGAAAACTTTCTTAAAGCGATGTTTATTATTGCAGGCTTAGCGGTTGGCTTAGCGGTTCCTGGGCTGTTATTCTATCGCCGCAGACCCATTGTATAAGGATCTAATATGATCATCAGTATGATTGCCGCGATGGCAGACAATCGAATTATCGGCAAGGACAACCAAATGCCTTGGCACCTTCCTGCTGATTTTGCCTGGTTTAAACGTTGCACTATGGGTAAACCTGTCGTGATGGGACGCAAGACCTATGACTCGATCGGTCGTCCCCTCCCTGGTCGTTTGAATATTGTGATAAGCCGAGATGCATCCCTGTTGATAGAAGGCGTCACGACGGTGACATCGATTGAGCAAGCGCTGGAAGTTACAGGTGATGTCGAAGAAGTCATGATCATTGGTGGGGGCGCCATTTACGCAGCATGCTTACCGATGGCGAACAAGCTATATGTGACTCATATTGAAGCCAAAATTGATGGCGATACTCAGTTCCCGGATTGGGGCACTGATTTCAAAGAAACGTACTCAGAAGTGTATAGAGCGGATGAGAAAAACGCTTACAACATGCGTTTTACGATTCTAGAGAAATAATCCGCACAATGAGAAAAGCACCGTTAATGCGGTGCTTTTTACTACTTTGGGCCCTGAGCTGGAGTGCTTAGTCTAGCGCCTCTTGTGTGAAAACTTGCTTATCTTCCCAACGAATCATTGTCAGCGAGCCCCCCCATACACAGCCAGTATCAAGACCAATCACTTGCTCGTTAATATGACCTTGTAATGCAGCCCAGTGGCCAAACAGCACGGTTTTTTCAAGATTTATACGTTGTGGTAATTTGAACCAGGGCACTAACTCGTCTTCCTGTACTTCTTGTGGAGGGAGCTTACAATTCATATCTAAGCGACTGTCAGGAAAGCAAAAACGCATACGCGTAAAGGCATTGATGGTATAGCGATAACGATCCAAACCTTGTAGGGAGTCATCCCAAAGATCAGGTTGGTTGCTGTACATATTCTCTAGCAACCATGGCAACCGTTCGCTCCGAATAATGCTCTCCACTTCACGAGCGCATTGTCTTGCGGTGGCTAAATCCCATTGGGGGGAAATGCCAGCATGGCACATGACAAACTCATCATGTTCAGCAAGTAATGGTTGTTGGCTAAGCCAAGTGAGCAGTTCATCTTTGTCTGGCGCCGAGAAAATTGCGGCGGTTTTGTCTTTCTCTTTAACTTTTTTTAGTCCTACAGAAACGGCCATTAAGTGTAGGTCATGATTGCCTAATACGACTTTGGCACTGTCGCCAAGCGATTTAACAAAACGTAGTGTTTCTAATGATTTAGGCCCTCTGGCGACTAAGTCACCAGCAAGCCAAAGTTGATCTTTTTGCGCAGAAAAAACGACACGTTTTAGTAGCTGTTGTAGTTCATCAAAACAGCCTTGGATATCACCAACGATATAGGTAGCCACTGAATCTCCGATTAATTTAGGACATTGGGAACAGCAAGACGGAATGGCTCAACGTCAACGAGAAACTCTTGTCCTTTTTCATCTAGCATCACGTAGTGTCCTTGCATTACGCCAACCGGTGTTTCTAGTGCGGTGCCGCTGCTGTAAGTGTACTCATCGCTACCATCGATAAATGGTTGTTGGCCCACCACACCTTCGCCTTCTACTGTCATCTGTTTGCCATCGGCGTTGGTGATTAACCAACGGCGGCTCACTAATTGCACCGTTTGCTGGCTGAGATTTTTGATGGTGATGATGTAGGAAAATACGAAGCGCTGTAGCTCGGGGCTGGACTGCTCTTCAATGTATTTGGTGTGAACTTGAATCTTTATGCAAGGTTGAATGACGTCCATGTGCACTCCTTGATAAGCATAATAATAAGCCAAACCGGCTAGGGCTTGGCTTATCGTTTGAGTGATTAGTGCTGTGGGTTATCCGCAAGCCAGTTCGCCATGGCGACGAATTGTTGTAGCGTCAGGTTTTCTGGACGCATACTAGGATTGATGCCTAGTTCTTCCAGTGTTTCTGTGCTTAGTAGAGATTTGTAGCAGTTGCGTACGGTTTTACGGCGTTGGTTAAAACCTTCACGACACACGCGCTCTAACAAGCGTAAATCTTTTGCTGGGTGTGGCAGCTCCTCGTAAGGCACCAAGCGTACGACCGCTGAATCTACTTTTGGTGGCGGAACGAAGGACTCTGGCGGCACTTCTAATACCGGAACCACTTTGCAGTAGTATTGCGCCATCACAGTCAGACGACCATATGCTTTGCTGCCAGGACCCGCTGCTAAACGGTTAACCACTTCTTTTTGAAGCATAAAGTGCATGTCTTGAATGTCTTTATGGAACTCAAAAAGATGGAACATCAATGGAGTAGAGATGTTGTACGGCAAGTTACCGAAGATACGTAGCTTGTTGTTCGGCTTCACTAACTGTGTGAAGTCAAAGCGCATCGCATCGCCTTCATGAATGGTCAGTTTGTCTGCCAGCTCAGGATGGTTGCGTAGACGCTCGGCTAGATCGCGGTCTAATTCAATAACCGTGAATTTGTCGACTTCACGGCCGACTGGTTCAGTAATTGCGCCTAGACCAGGACCGATCTCAACCAGATTTTGCCCTGGTCTTGGGTTAATTGCCGATACGATGCCATCAATAATGTATGGATCGTTCAGGAAGTTTTGACCAAAACGTTTACGCGCTTTGTGTCCTAAATGGACATCATTTCTCATTGTTTCTTCTCTACCAATTCTATCGCATGCGTGAGCGCTGTTCGGAAGCTCCCTGTATCCGCTTGACCTGTCCCTGCCAGTTCTAATGCAGTACCGTGATCTACCGAGGTTCTTATAAAAGGTAGACCAAGAGTAATGTTTACTGAACGACCAAAGCCTTGGTATTTTAATACCGGCAATACTTGGTCGTGGTACATGCCTAAAACAGCATCAGCATCGTTTAAATACTTTTCATTGAAAATGGTATCTGCCGGTAGTGGACCGATCAGATTGATGCCTTTTTCTTGTCGAATCTTTTCCAATGTCGGAGTGATGGTCTCGATTTCTTCACGACCTAAACAGCCATCTTCTCCCGCATGTGGATTTAGCCCGCAAACATAGATGTTTGGTCGTGAGATGGCAAATTTTTCGACAAGGTCGTTATTAAGAATATCGATGACTTTCTCTAATCGCTCTTGTGTGACGGCTTTGGACACGTACGCCAAAGGAATATGCGTAGTGACAAGCGCGACGCGCAATCCTTCGGTCGCCAACATCATCACGACCAAGGGGGTGTTGGACTTCTCTGCGAAGAACTCAGTATGGCCACTAAAGGCAACACCAGAGCGATTGATCACCCCTTTATGTACAGGACCGGTGACAATAGCATCAAATTCATCATTCATACAGCCCAAAGCGGCTCTTTCTAGCGTTTTTAATACGTAATGGCCGTTGGCTTCATTGAGTTGACCTGAAACGACGTTTTCCGACATTTCGATATGGTCAACGATGAGCGTCCCCGCTTTTTGTGCTTTAGGGGCTTCTTCTGGATGGTAATCATATAGTTGGACATCAATGCCAAGCAGATTAGCACGTTCCATCAACATGTTTTTATCGGCACAGACGACAATCTGGTGTGCCCAGTCTTCCTTAGACAGGGCAAGCACTAAGTCTGGGCCGATGCCCGCAGGTTCCCCTGCGGTTACGACGATTCTGCGAATCGGATTAGTTGTCATCATTGTCATCCACGATTTCAACAAACGCACTTGCGCGTAGCTCTTGCATCCATGCGCCTGCTTCTTCATTAAATTTACGGTTAAATAGAATACGGTAAGCTTTGTTCTTCATCGCTGAGTCAGTTCGGTCAACTTGACGGCGATCTAGGACTTCAACAATATGCCAACCGTGCACGGTTTTGAATGGTTCACTGATAGAGCCAACAGGTAGCGTTTCTACTTGGTGTTTGAACTCAGGCACATACAGGTCGGGCGTTTGATAGCCAAGTTCGCCATCTTGTGCTGCAGAGCCTGGATCCTGGCTGTATTGTGTTGCGAGTTGAGCAAATGTGGCTTCACCAGCTTTAATACGGCGAATAAATTCATTCAACTGTTTTTTCACGCCCTCATCACTTAGGATAACGGTTGGTTTGATCAGAATGTGGCGTGCATTGACTTCCGTTACTGCAACCGTCTCTAGGCCTTTTACATCCTCAATTTTAAGAATGTGGAAGCCTACACCACTGCGAAATGGACCAATAATGCTGCCCTTATTCTGCATTTTGATTTGATCGGCAAAGATGGTTGGCATTTCTTCTTTACGCATCCAACCCCAATCACCACCTTGAAGTGCTTTTGGCCCCTTAGAGTAGGCATAAGCCATTTCAGCGAAATCAGCGCCTTGGTTTAAATTTTTAACCAGTGCTTTTGCTTCCGTTTCGACTGCGGATTTATCTTGATCATCAGAGAATCTTAGCTGGATGTGGCCAATTTTGTACTGAACGGTAGCGTTGGTCTGTTGTGCAAGTTGATCCGCTAGGGTATCGACTTCCGCTGGAAGTATGTTAATGCGACGGCGAACCAGTGCATTGCGAGCTTCTGATGCCGCAAGTTCTTTGCGAATTTGTTCACGGAATTCAGGGTAGCTTAGGCCCTCTGTTCGAACTGATGCAACGAGCTGTTCTACGCTCTGGTTATTGTTACTGGCAATTTCTGCAATCGCTTGGTTTAGGCGGTTATCATCAATACGCACACCGATACGTTCTGCTTCTTGGCCTTGCAGCGTATCCATGATCAGTTTCTCAACCACTTGGTCTTTTAGGACGCTTGCTGAAGGTAAGCTTTTTCCACTTTGGCGCGCATTGGCTTGCAGCGTTTTTAGTGCCGTATCGATGTCACTTTGTAAGATCACACCATCATTAACAATGACTGAAACCTTATCAAGCTCGACTGGTGCTGCTGTTGCACCGCAAGAAAGTAGGGTAGTGAATAGGATTGATTTCCAAATTTTCATTTAAAATTCCGTCAGTATTTTAGATTAAGCGTCTTGGTTTATTTTTAAGACGCTTAAATCGATTAATTGTTCAGATCGAATGGGCGACCGTACTTGATCGCATTATCAGAGCCATCAAGCTCTTTTGCTGCCGTTGTTGCGCGTTGATTGGTTGAAAAGCCTTGAATACCGAAATTCACACTGATGTTGTTCTCGTATTCTGGAGAAGCGCCATCGGCACCAATAATGGCATTATCCCAACCGAGTAGTTGGTTAGAGTACGTAAAGCCAATGTACCAACAATCAGATTGATAGCGTAGGCTAGCAAGCCATTCCAATGAATTACTTTCATTGAGGTCATAGTAATATTGACCGCTCGTTGACCAATTTCTATCTATGTCATAGGCAGCGACTAAGCCCGCTTGGGAAATGCCTTCTCTGGTGATTAAGTCCAAGTTTTTTAAGTCGATAGAACTTTTAATGTAATCGAGAGTAACGTATCGATAGTTGGCTTGAATAAAGCCACCTGCGAACTGGTATTCCAACGTGCTGTTAGCCAACTGCATTGAGTTCAAGTCAATATCGTACTGAATGCCACCGTGGTAAAACAGGTAATCGTTATAGTTAAAATCAGTCTCAATTGCCCAAGATGAATAGTTGGTTGCCGAGGTACTCGATTCATTATTCTGATTTTTCTCATTGAATTTTGCATCAGTATTAAAATAATAAATCTGACCAAATGAGATATTCAGACGCTCTTTGTAATCGTCATCGAAGAAACGTGTACTTGCCCCGTAGCTTAGCTGATTTGCCGCTGCGATAAAATCGACACCACTGTACCGGCGGCTGCGGAACAAACCGTAATAATCCATTTGTAGTCGTGTTGTGTCGTAATCGTAGATGTTATTTTGGTCTTCTTTCGGCACATACAAGTACTGCAGTTGTGGCTCTAAGGTTTGGGTATAGCCTTTAATCCAGCTGGTATCTCTTTCTAAATATATCTGAGTATGAGAGCGAAACTCTGGAATCACACTAGAGACGTTTTTATCCAATCTTCTTTTTAACGTCTCGTCGGTTAATGCATCGATATCTTGATTGTAATATCTTGATAGTAATCGAGCTTCTGTCGTCCAGGTAGCCCAGGCCGTAGAAAGTGGGATGGTCAAACCGGGGGCAACAAATATACGAGTAGCGTCGGGTTTAGTGGTATCGTCACTACTAAATTGGCTTACTTGGCTTTTAACATCAAAGTTGACGTAATTCCCCCACAGCGGTGTGTAATAATTTAAATCGAGTTGAGGCATCAAGCGGTAAGGCTTGTTTTGGTCTTCTAGAAGGATTTGGAAGTCACGAGCGGTCAGCGAGACATCCCAAAAATCAGTGCGATATTTTACCTGACCTTCTTGAATTAACTGCCCATCTTCACGGTTACCGAGATCAGAGCTTAAATCACGGAAGTAATCAATATCACTCACCTTTGAGTAATCGGCTTTGACCACCCAATGTTTATTGATGATGCCATCGTGCTTAAACTGATATCCCCAGCGAGATTTGTCTTGGTATTTTTTATCACGGTTCATGTACTCGGTTTTGATTTCACCCCGACCCCAACCTTCAGTGAGGTAGCGAAAATCGGTATCGAGCTTAGTGCCACGCTGTTGCATGTATAACGTGGTCAACGTCATGTCATATTGAGGGGCGATATTCCAATAAAACGGTACTTCGACTTCTAGGCCGTCACTTGAACCATAGGACAAGGACGGAAATAGGAAGCCCGTTTTACGTGTGTCACCAATCGGCATCGTCAAATATGGTACATAGAAGACTGGCACATCTAACACCTCGAAGCGAGGATGGTGCAATGTCGCCATTTCTTCGTCCTGATCAACGTCAATGCCCGACGCGACCAAACGCCATGAATTGTCTCCTTGTGGACAAGAGGTAATTGAGCCATCTTCTAACTCATAAACCGACTGACCTGTGCGAGCTATGTATGCAGCGGTGCCTCGACCTTGCTGACAAAGAAATTGATAATCGGTGTTTTCAAGGGAGAAGGTGTCTTGATTGATATCGTTGGTCACGCGATCAGAGCGTGCTTTTACCTGACCGTCGTTAAAGGTCACATTGCCTTCAGCGACCACCACGTTGTCCTGCTGATGAAGTGTGACGTTATCTGCGGTGATTTTTTTCTGACCTTGCGTGACTTCTACGTTACCTGAATACTGAGCTTTGTCACCGTTAATCACTTGCAGGTGGTCTGCCTGAACAACAACAGGCTCATTGAGTGCGTCTTCCTCACCACTTGGCTCAACCAAACATTGATCTGTGGTGGGCATTTCCTGCACACTATCTTGTATATTCACTTCAGCTTGAATTGTGGGTACAAACAAGGCGGTGCTGATAGAGGCTGCTAAACATGTGCGGGAGAAATGTTGCATTGAATTGAACTTTCCTGTGTCACTAATACTCGTGGCTATAGGGCTGGTTGTCCCCTTGCTATATAACCAAATGAATCAACTATCGTTGGCATTTATCCCAGTGTGTGGGTTCACTGTGGCATAATGTCGTTAAAGATAGCTGCAAAAGGTGAGCAGGCGAAAAAGCCTGACCTAAATAAAACTAATTCCATTATCATAAAGGAAATCGCTGCGTCCGGCACTATAAGACCGCTGTCGTCGATAAAAATTCATTGATAGAGAACACATAATGCATATTTTTGGCAAAATATTGGGTGCCTTCTTTGGCTTATTGCTTGGTGGCCCGTTTGGTTTATTGCTTGGTTTATTCATTGGTCACCAATTTGATAAAGCACGTCGACTGAGCAAAGCGGGATTTTCGACGGGAGGGTTTGGTAAAAGCCCAAGCCAGGCGCAGCGACAAGAAGAGTTTTTTAAAGCGGCTTTTGCCGTTATGGGGCATCTTGCTAAAGCCAAGGGGCAAGTGACAAAAGAAGAGATTCAGCTGGCTTCTGCGATGATGGATCGCATGAGTTTGCATGGTGAACAACGCCGAGCGGCGCAAGAGGCGTTTCGTGAAGGTAAAGAGAGCGACTTTCCACTTGAGGATGTGTTGGTTCGGGTGAAGATCTCCTCTTCTGGCCGTTTTGATCTGCTGCAATTCTTCCTTGAGTTACAGATCTCGGCTGCGTTTGCTGATGGTGAAATACACCCAAGTGAACGCAATGTGCTGCACAAGATCGCGCGCGGGTTAGGGTTCTCTTCTGAACAGCTTGAGCGTCGTCTGCATATGCAAGAGGCGGCATTTCGTTTCCAAAGCCAGGGCGGCTTTCATGGACAGCATCAAGGTCAGTACCAGTCATCGGATTGGCAACAAGCCTCCCAGGCTGAGAAGTTGGCAGATGCCTATGAGATTTTGGATGTGGCTTCGGATGCGGACAGCAAGACGGTGAAGCGCGCTTACCGTAAGTTGATGAACGAGCATCACCCAGATAAGTTGATGGCCAAAGGTTTGCCGCCAGAGATGATGAACGTTGCGAAAGAAAAATCGCAAGAAATTCAAAATGCTTACGATTTAATTAAGAAAGTCAAAGGCTTTAAGTAGCCGGACGTTTTCTATCAAATATTGGATTCTAAAAAGGGCACTCAGTGCCCTTTTTAGTTTCTGGCTTGCTAGTGTCTTTAGGTTTTAGGTTATGGCGGTCCAAAAGCTCGTTGAACTCAAGCGAGCCGTTCAGTCGGCTTCGTTTAAGTCCCAATTGTATTCGTATTTCACTTTCCCAGAGAAGCTTTTGTACTGTGGTGCATACTGAACGATATGGCGGAATACTTGTTTTTTACCTCCAAAATCATCGGAAAACCAATCATAAAGTGAAGACAGTTGGGCGGTGTTACCTTGAACAGAGACGCCTTTTCTGCTGTTGATAAATGCTTTTGCTGCGCTATTGAGTAGCGCTTGTGTGTTGTCTGCGGTAAATGCTTGTGTTTGCAGATTTGGGCAGCCTAAACTTGCGCAGTTCACGGCGTAGTGGGTTCTTGAATCATTCCAAATTGGCCGCAAAATGCGATGCTCAATGTCGTTCAAAGTCAGAACTTTGCCGTTAATCACCACGACATCATCCCCCCAAGGTCCAAAGCTAAATAGCCCACCAAGCTTAGTAATCGATTTGACTGGGTAGTTGTCTAGAATTAGCTGTACCGTGATGGCATTGTAGAGATTTACCCAATACGCGTATTGCTCTGCTTGGTTGTATTGTAAAGGATTGAGATTTGCTAAGCGCTGGATGTAATGCTTTAACTTAGCTTTGTCAGCGGAAGAGACTTTGCTGTAGCGAAACAAAGTGTTCTCGCCTTGCTTAACTAAATAAGTATCGAGTAATTGCTGCCACTCTTGATGAGAAATCTGGGCTTGGTTCGCTTGATTCGATTGCTGCCAATACGGCCACAAATCCGATTTTGGCGCGGAAAATGTCGAGAAAGAAACGAGAGCACACATTAGTAACAACAGACGTGTCATAGGGAGTCCTTTGGGTTAAACCTTGTTGATAGTGTAGACCTGTATACGGACAGAGTTCTTTCGTGAGGCTATGAAAATAAGAGAAAAAAGGCTGGCAAGCGCCAACCTTTTAGTTTGTGTCGATTGAGATGTGAGTTAGCGCAGAAAGCTTGGGATTTTCGCCTCGTACTCGGCAATCTTATCTTCATGCTGTAGGGTAAGACCAATGTTGTCTAAGCCATTAAGTAAGCAGTGACGACGGAACTCATCGATTTCGAAGTTATACTCTTTGCCGTCGGCTCGGACTTTTAGTGCATCTAAATCTACTTCAATTTCTGCACCGATGTTGGCTTCAACAAATTGGAAAATCTCATCCACTTCTTGCTCGGTTAGACGCACAGGCACCATTTGGTTGTTGATCGAGTTGCCATAGAAAATATCAGCAAAACTAGGGGCGATCATTGCTTTGATGCCGTAGTCCGCTAGGGCCCAAGGTGCGTGTTCACGTGATGATCCGCAGCCAAAGTTTTCACGTGCGAGCAAGATAGATGCGCCTTGGTAGCGTGGTGCATTCATCACGAATTCTGGGTTTGGTTGCTCACCAGCGTCATCGAGGAAACGCCAGTCATGGAACAAGTGTTTTCCAAATCCAAGGCGTGAAACCTTTTGTAGAAATTGTTTTGGAATGATGGCATCAGTATCGACGTTGGCGGCATCTAGAGGTACAACCAACCCAGTGTGTTGCTTAAAACCTGACATGATGGTTCTCCTCTAGTCCTGTTTATCAAAAAAAGTTAATTCACGAATATCAACAAAGTGACCAGCAATTGCTGCTGCCGCTGCCATTGCAGGGCTAACCAAGTGGGTTCGACCATCACGGCCTTGGCGACCTTCAAAGTTACGGTTTGATGTGGATGCGCAGCGCTCATGGGGACCCAAACGGTCGTTGTTCATTGCTAAACACATTGAACAGCCAGGTAGGCGCCACTCAAAGCCCGCTTCTTTAAAGATTATATCTAGGCCTTCTGCTTCCGCTTGCGCTTTTACTTGCTCAGAACCAGGAACGATAAGCGCTTGAACGTGAGACGCTACTTTGCGACCTTTCGCTACTTCAGCGGCTGCGCGCATGTCTTCGATACGTGAGTTGGTACAAGAGCCAACGAAGACTTTATCGACATTGTAATCAGACAGTGCCTTGCCAGCTTCTAGGCCCATGTAAGCCAGTGCTTTCTCTGCCGAGGCTTTCTCTACTGGGTCGGTGAAGCTTTCTGGTGCTGGGATGGCTTGGTCTACAGCGATAACTTGGCCAGGGTTGGTGCCCCAAGTCACTTGTGGCTTGATATCTGCTGCATTTAGGGTAACTACCGCATCAAATTGAGCATTATCGTCAGTTTTTAGTGTCTTCCAGTATTCGACTGCGGCATTAAAGTCGGCACCTTGAGGTGAGAATTTGCGGCCTTTAATGTATTCGAATGTGGTGTCATCTGGCGCAATCAAACCAGCTTTAGCACCTAGCTCAATCGCCATGTTACATACGGTCATGCGGCCTTCCATTGAAAGGTCAGTGATCGCTTCACCGCAGAATTCAACCACGTAGCCTGTACCGCCAGCAGCTGTGGTTTTACCGATGATCGCTAGCACGATATCTTTAGCGGTGATGCCTGGAGCCACTTTGCCTTTCACTTCGATCTTCATCGTCTTAGCGCGCGCTTGTTTTAGCGTTTGAGTTGCCAATACGTGCTCCACTTCTGAAGTGCCGATACCAAAGGCTAGCGAGCCAAACGCGCCGTGAGTTGCGGTATGCGAGTCGCCACAAACAATGGTCATGCCCGGTAGGGTAATGCCAAGTTCAGGGCCCATTACGTGCACGATGCCTTGATATTTGTGGTTGATGTCGTACAAGGTGATGCCGAATTCTTCACAGTTTTTCGATAGCGTTTCCATTTGGATGCGCGCCATCTCACCAGAGGCATTGATGTCTTTCGTGGTAGTCGATACGTTGTGGTCCATCGTGGCGAAGGTTTTGCTCACTTGGCGAACTTTACGACCTTTTTCGCGCAAACCATCAAACGCCTGTGGAGACGTCACTTCGTGCACTAAGTGGCGGTCGATGTACAAGATAGGGGTTTCCCCTTCAGCTGCGACGGCAACATGTGCGTCGTAGACTTTTTCGTATAGTGTTTTGCCCATTGTCACAATCCTGTGTGAGGCTCCCGATAATGGCTCATCAGGAGCAAGTAATTATTATGAATTTGGTCTGTATTAAGAGTTCAAGATGTACTCTGCGATCTTGTCACCCATCTCTGAGGTCGAAAGTGCAGGATTGTTTCCGGCAAGATCACCGGTTAATTGGCCTGCTGACAGGGCTTTTGATACCGCAGTTTCAATATCTTGCGCCGCCGCCTCTTCCCCTAGGCTGTAACGCAGCATTAGCGCGGCCGAGAGAATTTGCGCCACTGGGTTTGCCATGTTTTTACCAGCGATGTCTGGTGCGCTGCCACCAGCAGGTTCGTATAGGCCGAACTTGCTTTCGTTAAGACTCGCAGACGGTAGCATGCCCATGGAACCGGTGATCATGGCACACTCATCAGAGATGATGTCACCGAAGATGTTTGAACACAGCATTACGTCAAACTGTGCCGGGTCTTTGATTAGCTGCATGGTTGCGTTATCAATGTACATGTGTGATAGCTCTACATCTGGGTA
Organism: Vibrio sp. PID23_8; assembly: GCF_003584965.1. NCBI lineage: Bacteria > Pseudomonadati > Pseudomonadota > Gammaproteobacteria > Vibrionales > Vibrionaceae > Vibrio > Vibrio sp. PID23_8. The sequence goes on from NZ_LIXE01000004.1 coordinate 112,418, forward strand.
GTCTTTTGCGATTTCTTCGACCACTTCACGCCATAGGATAGAGCTTTGTAGGACGTTCGCTTTGTCGATTGAGCAAACTTTCTTGCGACGTAGACGCGCAGACTCAAAGGCAATTTTTGCAATACGTTCGATCTCAAAGCGGTGGTAAACCTCAGTATCGAAGGCTTTCTCTGTTGGACCTTCACCTTCGCGGCCTTTTGGTTGACCGAAGTAGATGCCACCTGTTAACTCACGAACTACCACGATGTCAAAGCCGCGATCTGAGATGTCTGCACGTAGTGGTGAGAAGGCTTCAAGGCCTGAGTGAATTTGTGCTGGGCGTAGGTTACAGAACAGTTGGAAGTGTTTACGTAGTGGCAGTAGGGCGCCACGTTCAGGTTGGTCATTTGGTGGCAAGTGTTCCCACTTAGGACCGCCAACTGAACCGAATAGGACTGCATCAGACTCTTCACACGCTTTCACTGTACTTTCTGGAAGTGGACAGCCGTGATTATCGATCGCGATACCACCTACATCATGCTCGTCACGCTCAAAGGCAATGCCGTGTTTCATTTCGATTGCATCCAACACTTTATGTGCTTGCGCCATCACTTCTGGGCCGATGCCGTCGCCTGGTAAAACGGCAATTTTGTATGATTTGTCTGTCATGTTAATCCTTTAATTTTTATTAGCTTACTTGGCTTTTTGAAAGCGAAATAGGTGGGCATTGAGCTGCGGGGCCCAAGCGTCGATTAAACGGTGGCAAATTTCTTTTGTTTCATTTCTTCAATCTTGTCTGCACGGTGAATGCTATTGATGACGTGCAGCAATGCTTGGCCCGATGCTTCTACGATGTCAGTGGACACGCCGGTTCCGTGGTATTTACGCCCTTTGTAGTTGGCGATGATGTCTGCTTGACCAAGACCATCTTCACCTTCACCTTTTGCGGTTAGGTCAAATTTGTCTAGCACGATGTCATAACCTGTCACGCGGTAAATACATTGGTATAACGCATCAACTGGACCATTACCGACGGCGGCTTCACACATTTCTTCATCGCCGCATTGTATCTTGATGCTGGTGGTTGCCATTACGCTGCCAGATTGCACGCTCAGGTAACTCAATTTGTAGAAATCGTCCTCCTCGCGCAAATTGGAGAAGTGCATCAGTGCTTCTAGGTCGTAATCGAATACTTGGCCTTTGCGGTCTGCTAGTTTCAAAAAGTCTTCGTACAATGCGTCTAGGTTGTACTCTTCCTCTTTGTAGCCCATCGTATCCATATGGCTCTTCACGGCGGCACGGCCACTGCGGCTGGTTAGGTTAAGTGCTTGGTTTTTAAGGCCTATCGACTCTGGCGTCATGATTTCGTAGGTGTTCTTGTTCTTTAGCATGCCATCTTGGTGGATGCCCGAAGAGTGGCTGAATGCGTTCGCACCCACGATCGCTTTGTTGCTTTGGATTGGCATGTTACATAGTTGGCTCACTAGCTTACTGGTACGGTGAATTTCATCGTGCTTGATTCCAGTATGAACGCCTAAGAACTCTTGACGCGTTTTGATGATCATCGCGATCTCTTCCAGAGAGCAGTTGCCTGCACGCTCACCAATGCCGTTGATGGTGCCTTCTACCTGACGTGCACCTGCTTGTACAGCGGCGATAGAATTGGCAACAGACATACCTAAATCATCGTGACAGTGAACCGAGATGATGGCTTTGTCGATATTTGGGACGCGATTAAATAGCGTTTGAATGATGCCGCCAAACTCACTCGGTACGGTGTAGCCAACGGTATCAGGAATGTTGATGGTGCTTGCGCCTGCGTCGATAGCCGCTTCGACCATGCGACATAGGTTGTCGATTGGGGTGCGACCTGCGTCTTCACAAGAAAACTCCACGTCATCGGTATAGTTACGTGCGTGTTTTACGGCTTTCACGCCCATTTCTACCACATCGTCGTAGCTGCGGCGTAGCTTGTCTTGAACGTGAACGGTTGAAGTCGAGATGAAAGTGTGAATCCGGAACGCGTCAGCCACTTTTAGTGCTTGCGCAGCGGCATCGATGTCTTTTGCAACGGCACGAGAAAGTGCGCAGACTCGACTGTTCTTGATGTGCCTTGCAATGGTTTGTACTGATTCGAAATCTCCTGGAGAAGAGACTGGGAAGCCCGCTTCGATAACATCAACGCCGAGCCTTTCAAGCGCATAGGCAATCTGCAGTTTTTCTTTAACCGTTAAGCTTGCTGACAACGCTTGTTCGCCATCACGCAGTGTGGTGTCGAATATAATGACCTGATCGTTCATGTTTGCTTCCTTCATGATTTCTGCATTTTTGTGCAGGTTAATCGTTTACTTCCGGTATTTAGATATAAAAAAACCCGCATTTGCATGCGGGTTTCTAAGAACTTGGTGTGGTTATTTCTCTTCCACAACCTACCCGCGCGAATTGGTCACGATCAGGAGGAGGTTAAGCAGGATAGAAAAATGTGCTGACATAGTTGTTAAGCATTCCACAATATTAAGTTAACAAATTAGTACCGCACTCAATGGGGTACGTCAACCCTAAAGTCGATTTTTTGTTCATATCCGATGAGTCGATGCGTTTTTGGGCAGTGCTTTGTATTTGGGGGCTGTTGGTTATGGTTTCATATTGTGGGTAATGATTGTGTCAAAAGTGGGACTGTTTGCATAGCGTTGCTGTAGTAATGCGAGGCAAATATCGCTAATTTTAAGTGTTATCATAAATTTACTATTTGTAACTTTTTCAATTGGTTAACTTTTGCTTTTCTTTTCGATGGAGATCGAGTTATTCGCTTATTGAATGTCTATTAATGGCCATCCACTTCCAGAGATGGATGAGTGGCGAAGGCAGCTAGATAGCTACGACAATAAAGGATTGATTTGGCGTCAACGTTTGGATCAACGCTGGGACTTTGAAGATTGGCAAAGGGATGACTTATCTCTGTCATATCCGGAGGAGTATGCTTGCACTTTGACCCACTTAAAGCGGCGACCAAATTTAGGTTGCCGCTTTTTTGAGGAGAGGTCTTATCAGGATTTGCTCTTTATCGCAAAAGTGGTGAAAAGTTGCTCACTTCTGTGGCATTGGTAGATATAGTGTGGTGACTGATCTGTGAAACCGTGAAAGGAGTCATGTGTTGAAAAGAGGATATATTCATTCAGCCGTGTTTTTGGCGTGTTTGATGTTGTCGGGGTGCCAACTTTTAGTTCCTCATTCTCAAGTGGATGCAGTCACTCCGATGGCTGCGAAGAATCACGTACAAAGTGTGCAGTTGATCGATCAGCAAATGGATCGCTACTTGAACCAAGATGGCAGGGAGTTATTCTTGAGCCAAGTTATGGTCGCGTTGGAATCAGACAGTCGCACTAAGTTTAAAGGTAAAGATCCTGAGACCTTTTCTTGGTGGAAGATTCGTGTCAAACCCAAACAATGGAAAAGTGCGGAAATCACTAGCCTTGTGGACGTTGGTGTCGATATCTCTCATTCATTTGAGTTTATGGATGTCACTTACCGCTCAAAAACTACGCTTAATTTTCTTGCCAAGCCAAGTTTAACAGCACAAGTGCTTGGAACCCTGAGCAAAGATGAAGCGTTTAATGTTATTGCGAAGGTTGAAGGTGAACCTTGGTTATTGGCAGAGCAAAATGGGGCGATTAAAGGTTATGTTCATGAAGAATACGTACGTAGCCATGTCGTCAACCGAGATATTCTTTCGATTAAGCCTAACCCATTATTGGCCAGTAGTGCGAAAAGCATGGACGCCCAAACGGTGAATGAAATTTTCGGTCGCTATACATGTCGTGATTTAAGTTATGAATTAACCAAAGATGATGATATTGCCACGGCTTCGTTTAGAGCCTGCCGCAAGCAGAGAAAAATCTGGTATATCGATGTGCCGATGATAGGTACGAATCAACCTTAGCATTATGGCTTCCCTCCTTTGCCCCTGATGCATCATGTCAACGGGGCTATTTCTACCTTTGCTTAACTCATATCCTCCATATTCTTTCACTCATTATTCTTGATGGTATCCCGTTATCCATTCACCACGTTACCGTTATGCCGTTGCTTTGGCTCGCATACTTCGTGAACGATTTTTAATTCAGCACCACGGGTTCTTCAAATCGTTGCTTCGCTAGCAAACCAAGTCAATCTGGTTAAATCAAGCATCTCGAGGTGACTTGAGTAAATGTGAGCGATAAAGGCAATGACACTGCTAATATCCGCAAAATAGTAGTGATGCTCGCTGATATATTTTGGCTTAAGAAGAGTAAGGCTGAGCGTGTCAGATATTCTAATATGGCCAAATTGAGTCTGAGTTATTCATCGTGACCCTTGGTTTTAGTTTGGAATGATAGCTCTAATGAATGGGTTGGCGGAGGGTTAATGCAACTCATTGGTATGCTAAATGTATTATCAGAAATGCCTAAAATGACGTTTTATAGTTTTTTATGTTTTTGCTAAGGGTTTGATTTTAGTTAATTAAATACCTAACTTGCTAAAATTTAGTGATTAAATCTCAATCTAGTTGCGAAACCTTGACTGATTCGTTGATAGTACGGTTCAAGTCGGAAGTATCCGAAATATAAATATAATGAAAATTGGGTTTTCTATTTCTCACTAATGAGTGAATTCTCGCGGCCGTAATTGGCGTGAGAAAACGTTCTATTCGTTATGAACTCATTGAACCAAATTGATGATTACAAAAGAGGCGCACTCCATGTTAGAAAAAAAAGACGCGATGAGCGCAATTGCTAGCTACCGTATGGAAAGCACATTGCGTGGTGTTGATTTAAACTTACTGACCGTATTTGATGCTGTGATGCAAGAACAAAATATCACTCGTGCAGCACACAACCTAGGCATGTCACAACCTGCAGTAAGTAACGCGGTTGCGCGTCTAAAGGTCATGTTCAATGATGAGCTATTCATGCGTCAGGGGCGTGGCATCCAACCCACTCAACGAGCGCGCCAATTGTTTGGTCCGGTTCGTCAAGCGCTGCAATTGATCCGCAATGAGCTGCCAAGTTCAGTATTCCAAGCAGAATCATCAACTCGTCTATTTAAACTGGCGATTTGTAGCCCATGTGATATGCGCTTCGCACCAAAGATCATGGAGAACGTCCATGAGCAAGCACCAAACGTTCAACTTCACTTAGACGCGGAATTTGACCGTCTTTTGTCTGAGCGTATGCGCTATCAAGAAATCGACTTCGTTATCGATTATGCCCGCTTTGATGATCAAGGTTTCTCCAGTACAGAAATCTTTAAAGATGAATTGGTTGTGATTGCTTCTAAAACCCATCCTCGCATTCAAGCAGGGGTATCTGCAGAGCAGTTAATTAATGAGAAGCACGCGAAACTATCACGCGTACACGGCCAGCGTAGCTTTTCAGAGCAAGCGTACCGTGAGTTGGATTGCCAAGCTGCGTATGAAGGTTCAAGCCTAAGTAATCTACTTTACGTCGTAAGCCAGTCTGAGCTGGTGACCATTGCACCTCGTTGGATGGCAGAAAATACAATTAACAGCGACCAACTCCAAATCTTAGACTTCCCATTTGAAAACAAAGAAATCAGTGGCTACCTAAGCTGGCATGAATCGAGTGAGAAAGACAAAGGTCATATCTGGCTTCGTGATCTACTCATGATCACGTGTGGTGAAGTCGTCGCATTGAAATAAGTTTTATCATCGTCTGAACAACTGGTCAGATTGGATTTGTAATCATCAATTTTTACAATTCCTTGGCCCCGAGAGATGCCAGTCTTTAGGGGTCTTTTTATTTTGTCTAATTAGTATGCGAAACAGCAGCTTAAGTTGTTCAAATTTTCGGCCGTTTAGGGCGTGCTAAACTCTTATTAGTGATAGTCGTCTCTTAATAATAATAAGTTTGATAATGGTCAGTTGCGTTTTTAAGCTCCGAGGTTACACTTGTGCGCTCAATTAGCTTACAACTGTAAGCCAAAAGGTAATGTAAAGAAATGGCCAAGTTAGATTTTCATATTGTTAAACGTATTCGTGAACAAATTGCGAAAGGTAGTACTCGTGTTGCACTCAAACATAAAGTGGGTGACACATGGGAAGGTATTACTTGGGAGCAATTTGGTCAGCAAGTGGATGCTTTATCGCTTGCACTTTTGGCTCAGGGATTGGGAGTCCAAGATAAGGTCGGCATTTTCTCAAACAACATGCCACAATGGACCATCGCTGATTTCGCTGCGCTGCAATTGCGCGGTGTAACAGTACCTATTTACCCAACTAATACGGCGGCACAGTCTGCATACATTATCGATAACGCTGATGTAAAAGTGCTGTTCGTTGGTGAGCAGCCACAATTTGATGCCGCCGTCAGCATCTTCGAAGAGTGTAAGCAGCTTGAGTTAATTGTCGCGATGTCTGACGACATTGAACTTGGTGAGCATAGTTTTGCTATGACTTGGAATGACTTCATCACTCAAGGCGATGAAAGCCAGCAAGCGGAGCTAGAAACTCGCTTAGACCAAGCTCGAGAAGAAGACTTACTGACGCTTATCTACACCTCTGGCACAACAGGCCAACCGAAAGGTGTGATGCTAGATTACGCTAACATCTCAGCGCAACTGGAAGGGCATGACCAACGTTTGAGCCTGACTGAAGATGATGTGTCGCTGTGTTTCTTACCGCTATCACACGTATTTGAGCGTGCGTGGACTTTCTACGTACTCTACAAGGGCGGCACAAATTGCTACCTACAAGATACCATGCAAGTGCGTGATGCATTGAGCGAAGTGCGTCCAACTGTCATGAGTGCGGTGCCTCGTTTCTACGAGAAGATCTTCTCAGCGATTCATGAAAAAGTATCACGAGCACCATTCCATCGTAAGATTATGTTCACTTGGGCGGTGAACATGGGCGCGAAGATGGCTGCGTGTCATCAAGAAAATCGTAAGCCATCGCTAGCATTGCGCAAGTCGTACGCATTGGCAGATAAACTGGTTCTGAGCAAGTTACGTGCGCTACTAGGCGGCCGTATTAACTTTATGCCATGTGGCGGTGCGAAACTGGACGAGACGATTGGTCGCTTCTTCCATGCGATTGGTATCAACGTGAAGCTTGGCTATGGTATGACAGAAACCACAGCAACGGTGTCATGTTGGGATGACCAATGTTTTGATCCTAGCTCTATCGGTATGGCAATGCCGGGGGCTCAAGTTAAGATCGGTGAGAACAACGAGATCTTAGTGCGTGGCCCAATGGTGATGCGCGGTTACTATAAGATGCCAGAAGAAACGGAGAAGACATTTGATGAACATGGCTTCTTGAAAACGGGTGATGCGGGTTATATCGACGAGAATGGTAACCTCTTCATTACTGACCGTATTAAAGAGCTGATGAAAACGTCTAACGGCAAATATATTGCGCCACAAGTGGTTGAAGGCGCGATTGGTAAAGATCACTTTATTGAGCAAATTGCGGTGATTGCAGATACTCGTAAGTTCGTATCTGCGCTGATCGTACCGTGTTTTGACTCTCTAGAAGAGTACGCTAAAGAGCTCAATATTGCTTACCATGACCGTGTAGAATTGATTAAGAACCATCAAGTGGTCGAAATGCTTGAAAAGCGCGTCAATGACCTACAAAAAGAGCTCGCTAAATTTGAACAAGTTAAGAAGTTCAAACTATTACCGAAAGCTTTCTCGATGGATGATGGTGAATTGACTCCAACACAAAAATTGCGTCGTAAGGTCATTAATGACAAATACCAAGACGAAATCGAAGAAATGTACAATGATAAGTCAGATAAAAAGTAACTTACGCTGACTTAGATTTCTGATTGATGAAATTATCCCCAGTTGCCTGATATTGTGCGGCTGGGGGTTTTTTATAATGGCCTTTTCCTTTTCTTCCCATACCTTCCTGATGTAAACGCACTCAAAATAAATATTTTAGTAAAATTATCTGCTTTATTTATTTTGTTTATATCTGTATTGCTCTAAATCCATCTCTCTTTATAGCGTGCATCCCTGTCTTTATTCTGCTTTGCAGCATCTTGTTCAAAATTCGATCTCTATCGTGTTAGACCCAATGATAATAAAACGTTACATTTGTTGTGTTAACCTGTGATTTGTTATGACAAGCACAGAGCATAGCTGAAAACGTGGAAGTATTTCGATTAGGCTACGAATAAGACCTAGACTATGTAAAACCAGACCGATCCGTTGGCCTTACGGTGGGGAGACTGGTAAGGAGAGCAATTATGACAGTAATGTTGTCAGGGGCAGAGATGGTGGTGCAATCTCTGATAGAAGAGAATGTAGAACAGATCTTTGGGTATCCTGGTGGTTCTGTACTGGATATTTACGATGCATTGCATGCCAAGACTGATCAAATCAAACACGTATTAGTAAGACATGAACAAGCCGCGACTCACATGGCGGATGGTTATGCTCGAGCAACGGGTAAGCCGGGTGTGGTACTGGTATGTTCGGGACCAGGTGCGACCAATACCATCACGGGTATTGCAACTGCGTATATGGACTCGATCCCAATGATCGTCATATCAGGTAACGTGCCAAACAACCTAATTGGTAATGATGCTTTCCAAGAGTGCGACATCGTGGGTGTCTCTCGTCCGGTAGTAAAGCACAGTTTTTTAGTTAAGAAAGCTGAAGACATTCCTGAGACAATCAAAAAAGCCTTTTATATTTCGACCACTGGCCGACCAGGTCCGGTTGTGATTGATTTGCCAAAAGACATATTGAATCCTCAAATCAAGCTTCCTTACGAGTATCCTGAAAGCATCTCAATGCGCTCGTACAAACCAACCACGTCCGGTCACAAAGGACAAATCAAAAAGGCACTGAAAGCACTGCTTGAAGCCAAAAAACCAGTACTTTACGTAGGTGGCGGTGCGGTTATTTCTGGTGCGCATGAGCATATTCAAGAGTTGTCTGAACAATTGAATCTCCCCGTCGTCAGTACCTTAATGGGGTTAGGTGCCTTCCCAGGTACACACAATAACGCGTTGGGTATGCTTGGCATGCACGGTACCTACGAAGCGAATATGGCAATGCATGAAGCGGATCTGATCTTTGGCATTGGCGTACGCTTTGATGATCGTACGACCAACAACTTAGAAAAGTACTGTCCGAACGCTAAAGTGATGCACATCGATATTGATCCTTCATCTATTTCCAAGAACGTGAAAGTGGACTTACCGATCGTTGGTTCGGCCGAAAAAGTGTTGGAGACCATGGTTGGCCTGTTGAGTGAACAGGGCGATGGTAACGATGAACAAGCGCTAGCTGCGTGGTGGGAGGACATTCAAGGTTGGCAAAAACGAAATTGCCTAGCTTACGAAACCTCACCTGAGCGCATCAAACCACAACAAGTGATCGAAACATTGCACAAGCTCACTAATGGTGATGCTTATGTGGCGTCTGATGTTGGTCAGCACCAAATGTTTGCCGCGTTGTACTATCCATTCAATAAGCCACGCCGTTGGATCAACTCTGGTGGTCTAGGTACGATGGGCTTTGGCCTGCCTGCTGGTATGGGCGTTAAATTTGCCATGCCCGAAGAAGAAGTGGTGGTGGTGACTGGTGATGGCAGTATCCAGATGAACATTCAAGAACTGTCGACGGCAATGCAATACGACATTCCAGTGAAGATCATCAACTTGAACAACCGATTTTTAGGCATGGTAAAACAGTGGCAAGACATCATTTACCAAGGTCGTCACTCTAACTCATATATGAGTTCTGTTCCTGATTTTGCTGCAATTGCAGAAGCTTATGGTCACGTCGGTATTCGTATTGAGACGCCAGATCAGCTCGAAGCTGGTCTACAAAAAGCGTTAGATATGAAAGATCGCTTGGTGTTTGTTGATATCAACGTAGACGAAACCGAGCACGTATACCCAATGCAAATCAAAGGCGAGGGTATGGATAAGATGTGGCTAAGCAAAACGGAGAGAACGTAATATGAGACACATTATTTCTTTGTTAATGGAAAACCAACCAGGTGCTTTGTCTCGCGTGGTTGGCCTATTCTCCCAGCGCGGCTATAACATCGAGTCTCTAACGGTCTCTCCAACGGACGATGAAACGTTATCGCGGCTGAATATCACCACGACCTCAGATGAAATGCAGCTAGAGCAGATCCAGAAGCAATTGAATAAGCTGATAGATGTGTTGAAAGTGCAAGAGGTGACGGAATTTGATCATATTGAGCGTGAGCTTATGATGGTAAAGGTCAAAGCGAGTGGCTTTGCTCGTGCTGAAGTCAAACGCACTGCCGATATTTTCCGAGGCCAGATTGTCGATGTGACCGCTTCTCAGTATACCGTCCAACTAGCAGGGACGAGTGAGAAGCTTGATGCTTTTATTCAAGCAATCTCCGAAGTTACCGATGTGGTTGAAGTGGCGAGAAGTGGTGTGGTTGGCATTGCCCGTGGAGAGCGCTTTCTAAAGCCTTAGTGAAGTAAAATGTTATTGTAGAGAAGCCACCCTGAGAGGTGGCTTCTTTATGATCTTTGACTTTGTTTAGCAATATCGATCGCAGTCTCAATGCGCTGCATTGAATTGAGTAAGTGATTATCAAGCAGGCTTATTGCTTCTTCGCTGTTCTTTGCGAGTACCTGTTTCATGATCATCTCATGTTCCCCAATGTTGAACAGAACGTCACTTTCTGATTTCAACGTTGCCATGGCGAAGTAGTGGTAGCGCTTGATCTGATTAATTAAATCACGGAAGAACTCGAACATGTTCTTTGAATCTGTGCCTTCAAGTAGAGATATATGGAACTGAAGGTGACGCTCTTCCCACTCTTTCCAGCAGAACGTTTCATTAAAGCTCAAATGCGATAGTTTGTGATATGACGTCAGTGCATCTAATTCCCAGTCTTCATTTCCAGCTAAAATGGCCTTTTTAAGTAATACCGAAGAGACAACACGAAGGCTTTCATAAAGGTCGTTTAGTTCTTCTTTACATACTGGAGCAACCCAGCAGTCTTTTTGCGGTTCAAGTTTTACGTACTTACTCCAAGAAAGTTGCACCAATGCTTCGCGAATTGGTGACGCACCGACATTGTATTTCTCTTTCAGTTCAGCAACCACAAGCTTTTGACCAGGTTTGAATTCCCCAGCTAGGATGTCCTGACAGATCAGTTTTGATACTTTGTTGGTAAGGGTGGGACGAGACACAAGCAACCTCATTGAATTTTTTATCGTGTCGATAATTAAACAGTACGTAGTTCTGTCTCGTTTTATAATGCATCGTACTGATTATGAGGGCAAGGTAATATAAAAAAAGAGGGCCGAAGCCCTCTCTTTATTTAACTAATGATCAAATCATTCAGTCTTATAGAACGTGTACAGACGCCGTGTTCGTTGTGCCTGAAGCTACTAGAGCACCAGAAACCATAACGACGATATCGCCTTTGTTGCCTAGACCAGATTCTAGTGCTAGCTCTTTACCCGCTACGTAGAATGCGTCAGTGCTATCGATAGAATCAACAACTACTGGTGTAACACCTTTAGTAAGAACTAGCTGTGCAGCCGTTTTAGTGTTAGTTGTTAGTGCTAGGATATTTGCAGTTGGGAAGTACTTACGTACTGAACGTGCAGATTTACCACCTTCCGTTGCAACAACGATTAGTGGAGCAGCCAGTTTCTCAGCTGTGTCTACCGCACCTTTACATACTGCTTCAGTGATACGTAGACGTGGGCTATCTAGACGAGAGCCAAGCTCAGCTTTTAGTACAGAGTCTGTACGTTTAGCGATTTGAGCCATGATTGTTACTGCTTCTACAGGGTACTTACCTTTCGCCGTTTCACCAGAAAGCATTACCGCGTCAGTACCGTCCATTACTGCGTTCGCTACGTCGCCAGCTTCCGCACGTGTTGGGCGTGGGTTGTTGATCATAGAATCAAGCATTTGAGTTGCAGTGATAACCATCTTACGAGCACGGTTACACTTCTCGATCATCATTTTCTGAGCGAAGATTACTTCTTCAGCTGGGATTTCAACACCTAGGTCGCCACGAGCAACCATGATGCCGTCAGAAAGCTCTAGGATCTCGTCGAAGTTATCAACACCTTCTTGGTTTTCGATCTTAGAGATGATGTGGATGTTCTCACCGCCGTTTGCAGCAAGTACTTCGCGGATTTCTTGAACGTCAGATGCTTTACGGATGAAAGAAGCAGCTACGAAATCAACGCCTTGCTCACAACCGAATTTAAGGTCGTTCTTATCTTTTTCAGATAGAGCAGGTAGGTTTACAGAAACGCCTGGTAGGTTAACACCTTTGTTTTCGCCTAGAGCACCGTTGTTAAGTACTTTACATTTAACTTCAGTTTCAGTTGTAGAGATAACTTCCATCTCGATTAGACCATCGTCTACTAGGATAGTGTTACCTGTGTTTAGGTCGTTAGCAAAACCAGCGTAAGTTACTGCAACTTTGTCTTTGTTACCTACAACTGAAATATCAGTTGTGAAAGTGAATTCTTGACCAGCTACTAGATCAACGTCGTTGCCGTCTTCTAGTTTGATAGTACGGATTTCTGGACCTTTAGTATCTAGAAGGATAGCTAGCTGTTTGCCTGTGTTCTTCATTACTTCACGGAAGTTCGCGATACGAGTGCCGTGCTCTGCGTAGTCACCGTGAGAGAAGTTAAGGCGCATAACATTCATGCCTGAGTTTACTAGTTCAGTTAGTTTCTCTACAGATTCGGTTTTAGGGCCAATCGTACATACGATTTTGGTCTTTTTCATGGAAGATACTCTCCGGTAAGTATAGTTACAATTTGAAAGTCGGTTATTTACTCTGAAGTTAGGGCGCACTTGATGACATTTAGTGCCTGCCATCTACCGATTTTCCGCCACATTATTGGAACTTCAGGTTCTGAAAGTCTTTCACCAAGTTTAGTCATTTTATGACTAAAAGTTCGGCGTTTTTGGTTACCTTTTTGTGACTAATACCGCTTTATATGCAGAAAGTTGCAAAAAAATAACCGTCATTTCTGTAATTTTTTTTCTTTTCGGTGGCGAATTCTACCACTGAATGAATCCAATATCACTGTTTAAGAATTGTCTTAGAACAAGGTTTCATCGAGAAATATTAATTTTTTGGATCGAAATAAATAGACTGAAAAATTTCGATTTGACTATAATAAGTTTCAAGTCGAAACTTTTAAGTAAAGCGTAAATGTCGAAACGAAACACTCAATTAAGAAGGCATGCCATTTCTAACTTGGTAAATGAGCTTGGGGAAGTCAGTGTTGATGAACTAGCACAAAAGTTTGAAACCTCAGAAGTCACGATTAGAAAGGACTTAGCGTCTTTAGAGAAAAATGGACAACTTTTGCGCCGTTATGGTGGCGCTATCGCCATTCCAACAGAAGTGATTCATGAAGAAATGAGCCCTAATGTTTCGATTCGAAAGTTAAGTCTAGCAAAAGCAGCCGCAGCACTGATTCGCGACCATAACCGAATTGTCATCGACAGTGGTAGCACGACGGCCGCGCTGATCCAGCAATTGAATGACAAACGTGGTCTAGTGGTGATGACGAATTCTCTGCATGTGGCGAACGCGCTCAATGAATTAGAGAGTGAACCCACTCTGTTGATGACTGGCGGTACCTGGGATACGCACTCGGAGTCCTTCCAAGGAAAAGTGGCAGAGTCAGTATTACGCGCTTACGACTTTGATCAGTTGTTTATCGGTGCGGATGGCATCGACTTGGATCGAGGCACAACCACTTTTAATGAATTGCTTGGCTTAAGCAAAGTGATGGCCGAAGTGTCACGTGAAGTTATCGTCATGATTGAGTCTGAGAAAGTGGGGCGTAAGATCCCAAATCTCGAACTTGCTTGGCACCAAATCGATGTTCTGGTGACCGATACTGAGTTACAACCAGAGCATAAGACACAGATAGAACAACATGGCGTGAAGGTTATTTGCGCCTAAAAACAGAGTCCTATTTCACTTCCCTTTGAGTACAGGCCTTTGCTTGCTGCCTCTATTTAAACCATGGTCAGGGAAGAACAAAACTACAAACGGAGAGAAACACATGTGTGGAATCGTAGGTGCAGTGGCACAACGAGATGTCGCTGAAATTTTGGTTGAGGGTCTACGCCGTCTGGAATACCGCGGTTATGACTCTGCGGGTGTGGCGATTGTCGATAGCGAAACCAACCTAACTCGTATCCGTCGTTTAGGTAAAGTTCAAGAGTTAACCGATGCCGTAGACGCTGCGGAAGTGATGGGTGGCACAGGCATCGCACATACACGTTGGGCAACCCACGGAGAGCCTTCCGAAGTTAATGCTCACCCACACATGTCTGGTGATATCACAGTGGTTCACAATGGCATCATTGAAAATCATGAAGCGTTGCGAGAACTGCTTCGTTCACGTGGTTACGTGTTTGAATCTCAAACCGATACAGAAGTGATTGCCCATATGGTGGAATGGGAGCTTCGTACATCGGAAACCTTACTTGAAGCAGTGCAAAAAACGGTGAAGCAACTGGAAGGTGCTTACGGTACGGTCGCATTGGATCGTAAAGATCCTACCCGTATCGTCGTGGCTCGCTCTGGCAGCCCAATCGTAATCGGCTTCGGTGTTGGCGAAAACTTCCTCGCTTCCGATCAGCTTGCGCTACTGAACGTAACTCGCCGCTTTATGTACCTAGAAGAAGGTGACGTAGCCGAAATTACTCGTCGCGAAGTATCGGTTTACGATGCGACGGGCGAGCGTGTAGAGCGTGAGGTCACGGAATCCAATGCAGAGCATGATGCGGGTGACAAAGGCCAATACCGTCACTTCATGCAAAAAGAGATCTACGAACAACCAACGGCATTAATCAACACGATGGAAGGGCGTATCACAGCAGATTCAGTCGTGACAGAAGCGATTGGCGTGAATGCGGCAGAAATCCTGAGTAAAGTAGAGCACGTACAGATCGTTGCATGTGGTACATCTTACAACGCTGGTATGACAGCACGTTACTGGTTTGAAGATATTGCAGGTGTTAGCTGTGACGTAGAAATTGCCTCTGAATTCCGTTACCGAAAGTTTGTGACGCGCCCAAATAGCCTATTGATCACGCTTTCTCAATCGGGTGAAACAGCCGATACACTGGCAGCACTTCGCCTAGCGAAAGAGAAAGGCTACCTGGCGGCAATGACTATCTGTAACGTGGCAGGGTCTTCTTTGGTGCGTGAATCGGACTTCGCCTTCATGACCCGTGCCGGGGTAGAAATCGGTGTGGCTTCAACCAAAGCCTTTACAACTCAGCTTACTGCATTGCTGATGCTAGTAACGGCACTTGGTAAGCAACATAACCGCATCAGTAAGGAGAAAGAAAAAGAGATCGTCGAAGCATTACATGCACTACCGAAGCAAATCAATGCGGCGCTATCTTTCGAGAAAGAAATTGAAGAACTAGCGACGGATTTTGCGGACAAGCACCATACATTGTTTCTCGGTCGTGGTGAGTTCTACCCAATCGCGATGGAAGCGTCTCTAAAACTGAAAGAGATTTCTTACATCCACGCAGAAGCCTACGCCGCAGGAGAGCTAAAACACGGCCCTCTCGCACTGATTGATGCAGATATGCCAGTTATTGTGGTTGCACCAAGCAATGACCTGTTGGAGAAGCTAAAATCGAACGTGGAAGAAGTTCGCGCTCGTGGTGGTTTACTGTACGTATTTGCTGATGCTGACGCAGGTTTTGAAGGTGATGAAACCATGAAGATCATTACCATGCCTCACGTTAGCGAAATCACAGCTGCGATTTACTACACCATTCCAATGCAGTTACTGTCTTACTATGTCGCGCTGATCAAAGGTACCGACGTAGACCAACCTCGTAACCTAGCGAAAGCGGTAACGGTGGAATAAATCTGCCTGACAAGCCAAATCCGAACTGGTACGGCAGCATATCGGTTGACTCAATCCCCCCACTTGAGTCAAGCAATAAAGGCAGACGTTGGCGCTGCCTTTTTCTTTTAGACGCTATGATGGCCGGACATTATTCTCTGCCACCTTTCCATGCTACCGACAAGAGTCTCTTCACTTAATTACATGTATTGGTTGAACGTGTTTGTTATCTGTATTTAACCTTCTATCCTTAATAATTGAAATTGAAATTGAAATTGAAATTGTCAGCTGCTAGCTGCTAATGGACTTTGTCATAGACAATTAGGTGAATTTACGGTGAAAGAAGGTCAGTCGAAAGTTCTTCGAAATATCTTGTTGGTTTGCACGCTTGTCGCTGTGCTTGCTGGGGGCGGTTACTGGTATATCTTGCATCAAGATCAATACCCATCAACCAATGATGCCTATGTTCATGCCAATATCGTTTATATCTCGCCACAAATATCAGGAAAAGTGCTCCGAACGAACGTAGAGGACTATCAGTATGTCACCAAAGGTATGCTGCTTGTGCAAGTCGACCCGATGCTCTTTCAAGCAAGGTTGGATGAAGCCCAGGCCGCTTATCAAATGGCGATTCAAAGTAATGAAGCAAAAAACGATGCCATATTGGCAGCGAGTGCAAATGTACGTAGCGCTGTGGCTCAGCTCGCTGATGCTCAATCAAGCTACCATCGGGTGAAAGATTTGGTCGGAAAACAACTGCTGCCAGCACAGCAGCTAGATGATGAAAGAGCGAAACTATCCTCGGCAGAGCAAAATGTGGCGGCGGCTCGAGCGAATATGGCTGAGCTAGTAAAATCTCAAGGAGCAAAAGGAACCGCCGCTCCTGAGGTGAAAAAGGCGGCGGCGGCGTTAAGCCAGGCAACACTCTCTCTTTCCTATACCAATATCTTTGCCCCTTTCGATGGTCACCTCGGAAAGGTCAGTATCCATCCTGGAAGTATTATTGCAGCAGGGCAAGCCTTGATGCCGTTGGTCGTGAATAATACATTTTGGGTAGAAGCAAACTATAAGGAAACGCACTTAAATCGCATACAGGTTGGTATGCCAGCACAGATTGTTTTGGATCTTTACCCTGATGTTGAGTTTTCTGGGACAGTAAAAGCGATATCTCCAGCGAGTGGATCTTCTTTCTCTCTTCTTCCTCCGGAAAACGCAACGGGTAATTGGGTAAAAGTGCCACAGAGATTCCCGCTTTTGATTCACTTGGAAAAGCAAAATCCACATCCTGATAAGCCTTTGCGAGTTGGCGCGAGTGCCGAAGTAACGATTAATACCGTATCCAAGCCCCCTAAACCGTAGCGCTAAGGATGCGTAATGGAAGCGACGAAAAACACCACGCCTTCGATTGAACTCTCTGAACAACAGCGAACGATTGTTACGATAGCTGTCATGTTATCCGCGATCATGGTTCTGCTTGATATGACGATTGCGAATGTTGCATTACCCAATATGATGGGGGCATTGAGTGCGACATCAGATGAAGTCACATGGGTACTCACCTCTTACTCAATGGCTGAAGCCATCTTTATCCCGTTAGCGAGTTTTCTGTCATTAAAATTTGGCGTTCGTAAGCTCCTTCTAATTTCTGTGATTGGTTTCATCGTGGCATCGGCGCTTTGTGGTCAATCGGATTCTATGGCCGAGATGGTGACATTCAGAATTATGCAAGGCGCATTTGGTGCTTCTGTTATCCCACTGTCCCAGTCGACAATGATTCAAATTTATCCAGAAAGCCAACGCGGTAAAGCCATGGCGTTGTTTAGTGTGGGCATTTTACTCGGACCAATTTTAGGTCCTGCACTGGGCGGCGTGATAACACAACACATGGATTGGCGTTGGATATTTTATGTCAATGTCCCCATCGGAATGATTTGCGTCGCTTTGCTATTCTTTTTTGTTAAATTGGACGGGCGTGGGCAGACTAGTATCGATTGGCCAATGGTGTTTTCAATGGCACTTGGCATTGGGCTGCTGCAAATGGTGTTAGACCGGGGGAATCAAGAGAATTGGTTTGCCTCAAATATGATTCTTTTTGCTTCGATAATCAGCGCTATCGCCATCATTTATTTCGTTGCACGATCTTTTATCACCAAGGGGGAAATTGCCCCAATGTGGTTGCTAAAAGATCGTAACTTAGCGCTGTCTTGCCTGATTATGGCGGCGTTTTCGATGGGGATGTTTGGTATTACGCAGTTAAAGCCGATGATGTTGCAAGAGTTACTCAACTATCCAACAGAGATGACTGGATTTGTGATGGCTCCGAGTGGCATCACATCAGCGATTGTTTTGATCGCCATTGCTCGATTTATGGATACATTGGACGCGCGTTTACTGATATTCATTGGGCTAGTTTTAAACATTATTAGTGTCTATTTGCTCACTCAGTATTCTATGGGGATTGATCTTTACTGGGTATTATTGCCGAGTATCATTCAAGGTGCAGGGATGGGCTTGGTATTCGCGCCACTAAGCCAACTTGCTTATGCGACTCTGTCGCCTAAGGATAGTGTGGGCGGGGCTGTGGTGTTCAACCTCTGCCGAACGATAGGGAGCTCGTTTGGTATCTCCATCGTCAATACTTACTTTAGCCAAACACAGCAACGAGAGTGGCACGCTCTTGGTGAAGGGATCACAAGGACAAATCCTGTCGTTCAGCAATTGGCAGAAGCGCAAGGGGAGGCGGTAACTGATCCCAACTTCTTAATCAATATACAATCTCTATTGCACCAACAATCGACATTACTGGCGTTTATTTATACATTTGGTTTCATTTTGGTCGTGTATATTGTGATCATCCCACTTTTAACCTTGTTCAAGACCAGAAAAGTGACATCTTGAGCAGGTAAGTTAGCACTTATGCACTGAGGATGAATTCGTATTTTTCGTATTGGCTATCTTTCTTTTTGGCGTAAGTTGAGCTCATTTACTAATTTACGGATGAGTAGAGTGACTTACAAACATGACATCAGAGAATTTTTAAGATTAGCAATTCTCGTTTCTAATTAATGTGTTACACGCCCGGTCAGCACAGGTGATAGGCGTGATGCTCGTGTTGAAAAATGTAAGTTTTTAAACATCTTCTAAGATTAACTTTTCAAAGAAAACGCCAGTAGTCCATACTGTCGCTCTCTTTTCCCAACCTTGCATCACACTTACCGTTGTTCACGTCCCAAGAGAGGCTGGTTCATCAGGGGGAGCGGGCGGAAACCTCAGCCCATTTCTATCCCTGAATGGACTTCACCTCTGTCGGCGTATTATTTCTTTCACGGTACATTTTTTTCCACAAATAAAACCCATAGACTGCGCCAATTCCATACTGAAGCCAATTGATCGCTCCAGAGAGATCGCCAACCAGTGAGGCAGGTGTCAAGTCGGAATTAAATAACTCCTCAATAAATAGCACAACGCCAATGTTGCACAATATCCAAAACCACCATTGCTCAACATACCGTTTGGATGTCAAAAACATCGCCGTAACCGTCAACACAGTTGTCAATGAATCCATACCAATACTTGGATCGGGCGCTATCAATTTGCCACCAAAAATAGCCTGAATGATTTGCGGTAAGTAATTGAGAAATACATAGTACCCCCCCCAAAATACCAAGATGCTGATAAGAGTGAACAGCCAATCTTTGGCAGAAAATACCTTAATCTCTATCTGGTTATTTTTGCTCTTCGCCATGCTTTTTTTCCACGCGAATAATCCATATATTTGTATCGGTAGCAGTAAGAAAAGGTTTTGGATAACTTGCCCGTACAGATCACTGGTGTACGCTATCCACGCATAAGTAATGGTATTTATAAGTATAAACGTATAGACGATCACCTCACCTCGCGCTTGATATATCGAGGTAAGTACCCCCGATAAGGCACAAACTAAACCAATGATGGCTGTGAATGAAAATAGTTCCTTGACCGTGCCGCCGATGAAAAGTGGACTGAAAAACGAAAAGAGACTACCAAGAGCAAAAATGATCACAAACCATTTTTGAAATAAGGTTAAATCGGTCCAAAACCGTACACGACTAGCAACCATAAACGCTCCTTCTTATTACTGATGCCGCCAGTATTCCCCAAAACGACATATCACACGCAATCGTGGCCAATCATCGCTTCTCGATGATTATCTCAGTGTTAATTGTGGCAAAAATTGATGATGTGGGTGTCAAAAAATTAGGCCTTGTGATGAATGAACAAATGATGCTTAGGAGAGATTCCTTATCTGACTCGCGCTATTTTTTGAGTCGGTGGAGAAAGTGGTACATCATAACCCCCTCTAATTTTTCTCGAACTCATCTTACTTTATTCTAAATAAGGTAACAAAATCATAAGCCTATGTTCTCAACAGCTAAGTTCACTTAAAGACTTAGACCAATGACCAAGTCTGGTTATAAAACTGACCACCCATGATCCCAAAGCTAATGAAGCTGACCGTTCAGGGGAAAACAGCATTCTAATGACCAATTACCCTGATATGGTAATTGTCATCATCCTTGAGCATTCCGTTCTGTCCCTGTGTTACTCGCTGAATCTCATGGCTCTATGGTCAGTTAGCATCATTTAGGAATCTAAATTATCTATATATTAATAACTTGAACCTAAGGGAACGGATGTTTGTTATATTTTTGTTGGTTCAGGCGGTGAGTTTTTCTGTGGTCCGGCTTTCTGTCGCTCTATTACTTGCAGTGGCTTAATGAGACTAGACCGCCAATTAGGGAGCTAGCAGGTACTTAGGGCTTGAGCTTTTATTTCGGGCTACCGGGTATCGATTTGATCCAATAATCCCCATTAGCAATGAGTTCCTTGCTATCAGTTTAGACCTGATTTACTTCCACAATTCTGAGAATGGCTCGTGACAATTTTGGCTGCTCGTAGAGGAATACGAGCTGTTCCTGGCGCCTTACCTCAATGGCACGACGTTGGGGGCGTATGACTTCCCGCTCTTTCACACGATGTACAATGTCTTTGAGAAGGGGCAACCGATGAGCGAGTTAGACCATCCGTACTCGGTCGGGCAGACATTGGCATACGATCGGGCGATTACCTTTGCCATTACCCATGATATCCCCAACAACGATGTCTTCCTTGATCAGGTTATGGATGAGGCTCATGAGATTTACGCCCATTGCTACATCTTGGAACACAATCTGCACTGGGTTCTTGATACCTCGTTCCACGAAGACGACTGTCAGATCTACCGTGAGAACGCAGCTGAGGGCTTAGCCACCATTCGGCACATGGCTTTGAATATGCTGCGGCAGGAAAAGGACAAGAAAGCCACCATCCGGCGTAAGCAGAATATCGCGGCAATGAATACCACTTACCTTGAAAAGGTATTGGTTGCGGGGCTGCAAGCACATCAGATTGAAAATTGAGCATTCACGCCCTCACCCTGTCTCGTAAGTAGGCTTCGAACTGGTATCTTTGTCCTTCGATCAACTGCTTGTAACTCATGGTAATTACTTCTATTTGTTTGACGACGATAGAGTACCACCGACAGGCAGTTGATCTCTTCTCACCGTTTAACCATGAATGGTGCACTTATTATCTGAATTCGGGCTCTCGTTTTAAATGGTTGCACATCAATAAAAGCTTATCTACCTTTAATATAAATGAACGAGTATGGTTCTTTATCAAGGGGGTTAGCATGGTAAAAGTTAGGTTATCTCAAGCGATAGTCGCCGGCTTTTGGGCAACAGTTGCCCTATCAGCTATGATGCTCGTTAAGCAGATGATGGGGATCATGCTCGACGTCAACCCTGTTATGGACTTGGCATTACTTTATGCCAATGCTACTAATTCTACTCCTAATGTATTAATTGGCTGGTTGATGCACTTTGTATTAGGAACCTTGATATGGGGCATAGCTTACGCCTTGTTATCACCACATTTTCCAGGCGGCCATCTAATCCGTGGTTTAATATTCGGTGTGCTCGCATGGTTGGCTATGATGCTAATATTTATGCCTTATGTAGGACACGGATTTTTTGCAATGGGATACCACGAGGGCTTTATGCCGGCCATGGCCACGCTGATGCTTCACCTGGTTTACGGGGCAGTCCTCGGGAAGGTCTATGGGCACCTGACAGCTGAATCGGCTAAATAAACAAACTGTGGGCAAAATGGACGCTGCGATCCAACTGAACTTCATCATCGGTGGTGGCATGGCAGGACGTCATTTGGCAACTGATCTCGGGCTCGTCTGCTACACTTTAAAAGCATATGCTAGAACAATGAGTTAAAGCGCTAAGGTAGTTCCACGGTAGTCCAGAGGGCTAAAAACGAAAAAAGCCTGACAGCGAAAACGCTCTCAGGCCTTATGGAATATGGTGGCCCTCCCAGATTTGAATTTGGGGCTTAAGGCTTTGTTTTTATTCTTTGCGGTTTTTGTTGTTTGTTACTATCGGTGTTACATAAATAAAAAGTCACTCAATCAATCAGCATTAACATAGCAAGTGATCCCATCGTCGCTATCAATTTCTATATTGCCTCCGCATCGAGGACAAGGTTCACCGTACGTCCATTTGAGGATGTTTGTGGTTCGACACTCTGGACATTCATCAAGTGTTTCTAATTCGTCGCGCAAGGGAAGATGCGAGACTACTTGATCAAATAATGTCTCACAGGTTGAGCAATAGAATGTCTGGGTAGGGCCACTCATCATGGCACTTTCTCCACCAGCAACGGTTGCTTTAAGGTCGCAAGTGGAGCATTTATATGGTCGTAGAGTCGCCATGCTGTTTTCCATCAATGCTTTGTACTTGGAGTTTAGCTACTAAGACAAATATTGCTCAAACTTAACTTTCTATGGGTTAACCACAGTGGCTTAAGTTTAGGTTGTTTGTCTACATCGAATCATTTTTGGACATTATGATTGAGGCAAACTGCCAGACTTAATGAAGCCTTGGATGTAAAGTGGCAGCTCGGAACACTCAAAATCTGAAAAAAGTAGCACATGCGTAGCACAGTGGTTGAAAAGCAAAAGGCCTGAGAACAAATTAATGCTCTCAGGCCTTTCTGTATATGGTGGCCCTCCCAGACTTGAATTTGTGTCTTAAGGTTTTGTTTTTATTGTCTTTAATCTTTTCGGTTTTTGTTGTTTGTTACTATCGGTGTTACATAAACAAAAAGTCACCCAATCAATCAGCGTTAACATAGCAAGTGATCCCATCGTCGTTATCAATTTCTATATTGCCTCCGCATCTAGGACAAGGCTCACCGTACGTCCATTTGAGGATGTTTGTGGATCGACACTCTGGACATTCATCAAGTGTTTCTAATTCGTAGGGCAAGGGAAGATGCGAGACTACTTGATTAAATAATGTCTCACAGGTTGAGCAATAGAATGTTTGGGTAGGGCCACTCATCATGGCACTTTCTCCACCAGCAACGGTTGCTTCAAGGTCGCAAGTGGAGCATTTATATGGTCGTAGAGTCGCCATGTTTTTTTCCGTCAATGCTTTGTACTTGGAGTTTAGCTACTAAGACAAATATTGCTCAAACTTAACTTTCTATGGATTAACCCAATTGGTTTAAGTTTAGGTTGTTTATCTACATCGAATCATTTTTGGACATTATGATTTAGGCAAACTGTCAGACTTAATAAAACCTTGGATGTAAAGTGACGGATCGTGTTCTAGCTAATCCAACTTTAGTTGCGTTACATAACGAAAAACTACGCGCATATCTCCAGAACAAAAAACTAATACAAAACCAACCATAATAATTTGGTTAAAGCGATGATAGCTCCGTGTCATGAATTAAGGCGACGGACAACTTTCCAGCTAATTGAATTGCTGACTTTGTAAATGGCGCATTGCTAACCACTATTGCTTCATTAGCTTCATAAAATGACATGCCTGTGTATGCTTCTTGTACCGCTTTGTTACCAACAGGATGACTGAACCTTTTACATTGAACTGCTACGCATCGAGCATTTTTCTTAGCTAGCAAATCTATCCCCTGATCTCCCGTTGTAGGGGTACGAGATACTTTCCATCCAGCCGCTTCAAGAATATCAGAGCAATGTACCTCATACTCTACTCCGGACAGTTGATTAACATCTACCAAATCTACGTCAACAGGTAATTCATTAATTGCCGCAACAATCAAATTATCCACTAGCTCGACCAAGAGTTCTTTAACCTTTTCCTCTTCCAGCTCCGTCCCATCATAGGCATCTGAAGGTACGGTGATTTCCAGAAATTTATTGATTTCCCTGATCCAATCATGAGCAATTATCTCACCATAGTCTCCCGTTCGTACTAAGGTGCGTCTCTTGCGAATTAGCACTTCTTGATGAGCTAATACGGCCTCTCCCACATGATTTATAAGTGCTTCACGATTTTGTTCAGCTTCATCAATATCTGTATACTCATTACCATATTTTAATTCAAATGCAGTGATGCAAAATATTATAAAACCCGTTTCTATACCGAGTATCACCCAAAAAGATACATCCGTTATAATCCAAAGCAAGAGGCTTATCACGATAGAAGATAACGCAAGCCCGATAGCTAGGTAATGGGCTACTTCAGCCCTTTTTGTCTGATAGATAACTTTATTCATTTAGTCCCCTTACCTCTATACTCATTATTCAGAATATCGATTCACCTTGACTTCTTAGGGTGTAAACGTAACCGAATGGTGTGCGTGTGTATGCATATTTAATTATAAAGTCTAGGCATATTAATGGGATGTAACAACGTTTTGTGCCAAATAATAGATATCTTTAAGCTAGAAATATACCCACAGTAATGTTCACTGTTATAAGAGGGATATTGAAAGCTAGAGTTAGTGATTCTTGGGTGCATATTTGTCCAACCATTCTTCAACGCTGTCACAAACTGCTGGCACAATAATGACACCATTTTGCTCATCTGGGTTTTCTATTTTTTCTGATCCGTTTAGTGGCGTGTTTTCTGACAGGCCGAGCAACCGTTGGCGCTGAAGATTATTCCGGTGAAGACGGTCAATCGCTTTTAAATCCCCTTCGAGAACTAAAGGCCATAACACTTGGTGAATCGCTTCTAGCCTCATTAGTTCAGTCATTGCCAGTTCTTCACTATTGGCTTTGATCCTCTCTAGCCCATGACTCATTGCTGTCTTTACCGTTTTGAAAGCAGCGGCTTCGGTTATATCTAGTTCTTCAGCAATAGATTTATAGGTATGTCCAGCTAATCGTAACTGAACTGCTTTTTCACGACGTTGTTGTGCAATCAACGTTCTAGCGTTTGTTTTGCCCATTGTCAGTTCCCTTTCTTATCTTGTATGTATGGCTATATATAAAGGTGTTTTTTTTCGATACACGGACAATTTGAAATAAGGTAAGAGGGGTTTGCTTTTAACTTACTGTAAATAAAGGTATTGTCTCGAACTGTGCCTTTTTGGCTTTGTATTGAATCAATACTTAAAGCTAAATGCTGTGTATTGATTTGATACCGTTAAATTCGGTTCCGTGTATTAAATCAGATCTTAAATAATGTTAGATTTGGTTCGCTCCAACAGCTTTTCTGTCCCGGATTGCTTTGCCAGTTGAATCAATTGATAGGCATCAATTGGTAAGTGTTGCAATGGTTTGTCAGTTCGCTCATCCACACGTTGCCAGTTGATGGCGTATAAACTGCAAACTCCTTTTCCTCGACAAATACCTCCTTCAAAGGTACGGGTGATAATATTGGCATCCAACAATTGTTGTATTGCTCTCTGATTGCTATTTGGCGAGTTGTACCCTCGACGTTTCAGGTCGTCTCTCGTTAGGCTGAGATAGCCGTTGTTGCGGCCGTTATATTGTCCCGCTAGCTCGATTAAAAGGGATTTTGCCAGAGTGGAAAGATCGACGAATGATTGACTCTCTACTAGCCAAATGGGGATTCCAGCAAACCAACCTTTGTTCTTACGATTCCTGCTCATGTTTCTCTCGTCATTAGCTCCGAGCTCAAAACCATCAATTAGGTGATAAGCGATTGACTTCAAATATGTGATGAAAGGAAAAGCTCTATTAGGAGGCGCCGAACTTTTACTTATTTAGAAGGGTTAGTTAAATTTGCTTAGAAATCTCTCAGTATCAAAAGCTGAGAGAGATGATTTCCCACGTTTTTTCCTTAACTGATTGAGTAAAGTGATAACCTTTTCGGCTTCGTGTAGGTTGGAGATCCAGTACCTTTTGAAGTTGGCTTTGTAGCCAAGTAAGCTAACAAAGGGGTCAACTTTATCCGAGAGGTGGATATTGTATGTGTTACGTAGCTTGCTCACATCATCTCTTAGACAAGATGACCAAAACCTATTGGCTCTGTCCATATCGTTCGCGTGAGCTTTGCTATTGATCAATACATCAATTGTACGTAAGCCAAAGGTTCCCGCCTCGAGGAATGCGATCAAGCATTTTTCTAACTTAGTTATGGACTTGGAATATTGAAGATTAGTTTCCATTACCAACCTCCAGATCTCTTTCCGCCACTCGTTGAACTTGCCATTCCTCAAGTTCTGACTTGAGCCAAGCTACAGAACGTCCGCCAAGTTGAATGGGTTTTGGGAATGTGCCAGCTTTAATTTGGGCATATATCCAAGTTTTGCTTTTACCTGTGAAGCTTTCCACTTCGGGTCTGAGTACGAATCGGTTCTCTAATTTCATGTGTATTTCATCCTTGTGTTAGGTTGTCCTGTATAGGATGAAATCAGATTAAATGGTTCGAGGGAGACTTTCATGGAAGTTAGCTATCTTCTTAAGAAGTTAGCTAACTTCTTAAATTTTAACTTATTAAGTGCTTATTTTTTCCTTCCACCTACTTAGCGTTTCTAGACCAATAAATGGGGGAGTGATGCCATTCTCCCAAAAAGCTTCGTATATTTTTTTTTGTAAATGTTCTTCGCTGCTGTGTATGTCTTCGGATGTAATGTCAGGTAAAAGCTCTAATAAGCTGAAAAATGATCGAGCACGCTTACCATCCGTTCTTTGTTTTTTTAATTCTTCTGTGGGGTTATCTAAGAGTCGATAGTCAGTAGAGAAATATAAGAACTGAGCCTTCTTTTGATCTAAGGGGACTTGTCTTTGGTGATCTGAGTCTTTGTGAATAAATTTAATGAACAGATCGAAATGTTCGCTTTCTTTCCATTTGTTTAGGTTATCTGGTTCAAATGGAACATGCTTACTTTCTTGAAGGGGGTATTCACTTTCTAACTTTTTGTAAAGGTGGGTACTACTTTTACAAAAGTTTTCATCTTTAAGTGAAGGTAATAGGGACATTATGGCGAAAATCATGGAAGTTATTGAAATTTCAGACTGTACATTTTGTTTCTCGGTTGCATGGTATGCAGTAACTTTTGTTGTTACCGTTTTATAAGGAGCGTTTAGTCGTAAAGTATGTACCTCCAACATATTAAGTATTTTTTCTACTTCGGCATGCTCTAAAACATACTCTAGCTGGGAGAATTGATCTGTCAGACAACTAAATCTCAGTTCACTTTCTAGAGGTTGAATAAAAGCACTATCCTCATAAAGCAGAGAGCTAACTTTCCATAGACCGTAAACTTTTGCCATTCGTCCGTTAAAAGCTTTTAGTTTCCTCTGCATTTCAAAGGATAGATCTGTATTATCTTCAAATATGATGTCAGTCTTATCAGGTAGTATGCTTACTAAGAAGTCTCTTTCTCCATCTAGGTATTCGAAGTAAGAACAATCCTTTGTAACTAAGATCACGGGTGTAGCGTGACAAGCAACAGATGGCCAAAGAGCTCCCTCACTAATCCAATGTTCAATATCAGATTTTGTAATATTGAAGTCTGAAAAAATTTTAACTAGATCATCAATATAGTAGTAGTCTCGTTTGGGGATATTGATCTGTGGTTTAAGCTGAGGAGTGTTAATTTTCATTTATTGCACTACCTGTAGGTTCTTCATTCCTGTTACTGATAGATTTCCATAACTCGATTGCTCTATATGATTGCTCCACCAATCCATTAGCTTTCGTCTACGCTCCAAATATTCAGCTCGGTTATATGCCCGTCTCACTTCGTTACGATCTACGTGAGCGAGAGCGGCTTCAATGACATCTGGATCGAATCCTTGTTCGTTAAGCGTTGTGGAGGCCAGTGCCCTCAAACCGTGTGAAACGAGTTCTCCTGCAAAACCCATCCGCTTCAGTGCCATATTTGCAGTTTGACTATTTGCGTGCTTGGTGGGGCTTCTATGGCTGGGGAAAACGTATTCTCGGTGACCGCTAATTGGTTTCATCACTTCGAGTAGTTCGAGCATTTGCTTGGTGAGCGGGATTGTGTGGGGGCGCAGCATTTTCATTCTTTCTGCTGGAATGATCCAAACTTTGTTATTTAAATCAATGTGCTTCCATTCAGTTGTCGCAGCCTCAATCGGGCGTGTCATAGTATGCAGCTGCCATTCAATTAAACATCGAGTAGTGCGGGATATATTGGCTTGGTTAAGCTTGATCATAAGTTCACTTAACCTATCGGGCGGTAACGTAGCCATATTCTTCCGCTTAGCTGGTGGAAACATCTTCGTGACATCGGTGAGGTAATTTACTTCGATCACTCCACTTGCCACACCCAGCCTCATTACTTCATTGATACTTCTGCAAAGTCGTTTGACTGTTTCTAAGTTGCCATTGGCTTTTACAGGTTCGAGCAACTTGATCACTG
This sequence comes from Vibrio sp. PID23_8, assembly GCF_003584965.1. NCBI lineage: Bacteria > Pseudomonadati > Pseudomonadota > Gammaproteobacteria > Vibrionales > Vibrionaceae > Vibrio > Vibrio sp. PID23_8. Next base: position 140,992 of record NZ_LIXE01000004.1, read on the forward strand.
TTTTGGGTTTGATCGCTTCTAGGGGAACATTTTTGAGATAGGGAAGAACGTGCTTTTCTAGTGAGCGAAATGCTTTCTCTGCGGTCTCTAACTTTACTTGTTGTCGTTTGAGTTGATGCCACTTATCAGCCATTGCACCAAACGTGCTCTCTAAAGCGTCTTTCTTAAGTTGCTCCTGCTCGTCCTTATGGGCTTTAGGGTCGATGCTTTGGGCAAGTAGCTCTTGGGCACTCAGTCTTTTGCAGCGAGCTTCTGCAAGTGAAACCATGGGGTAGGAGCCGAATCCCATGTTGGCTCTTTTCTTAGTAAACGGGCGAGAGTAATTAAAAATCCACCGTTTAGAGCCTGAAGGTTTAATACGCAGAAATAATCCATCACCATCAGCCAAGTTGTATTCTTTTTCTTTTGGTTTAGCGGATTTGATTTGGGTTGCAGTTAGCGGAGGTACCTTTCTGCTCATAGCTCTCACCTTATTTTTGTGAAAGATTGATAGGGAGCATCCGGTATTACATGAAGTTTTAGTAACACCACTTGCTCAATTTTGGCTTAGTGTTACTAACAGTGTTACTAAAAAGTGCGGATTTTACAAACCTAATGAGAACCAATGAGGATAAATGAGATCTCATAACATTTTGATTGCAAATGCGTTCAGGCAATAAAAAAGACCGCAGAGGAACTCTACGGTCTTGAATATGGTGGCCCCTCCCAGACTTGAACTGGGGACCAATCGATTATGAGTCGACTGCTCTAACCACTGAGCTAAGGGGCCTTGTTAGGTCAACGATTATAGGGGAAGCGTTGCAAGGTGTCTAGCCACAAGGTAGGGCAATTGCGCTTAGTTTTTATTCACTTAGCACTGCAAATAATAAAAAAGGTGACCTAAGGTCACCTTTTTGATGCAAATTACTGCGATTACTCGTCTAGGAAGCTGCGCAGAGTCTCTGAACGGCTTGGGTGACGCAGTTTACGTAGTGCTTTCGCTTCGATCTGACGGATACGTTCGCGAGTAACGTCGAACTGCTTACCCACTTCTTCTAGAGTGTGGTCAGTGTTCATGTCGATACCAAAGCGCATACGAAGAACTTTTGCTTCACGTGGCGTTAGGCCTGCAAGTACGTCTTTTGTTGCCATTTTCAGGCTTGTCGCCGTTGCGGAGTCTAGCGGCAGTTCTAGTGTCGTATCTTCGATGAAATCACCTAGATGCGAATCTTCGTCGTCACCGATTGGTGTCTCCATTGAGATTGGCTCTTTAGCGATTTTCAGTACTTTACGAATTTTGTCTTCTGGCATTTGCATACGCTCTGCCAGTTCTTCCGGTAGCGGTTCACGGCCCATCTCTTGTAGCATTTGACGAGAGATACGGTTTAGTTTGTTGATCGTTTCGATCATGTGTACCGGAATACGAATCGTACGTGCTTGGTCCGCGATTGAACGAGTGATTGCCTGACGGATCCACCACGTTGCGTAAGTCGAGAACTTGTAGCCACGACGGTATTCGAACTTATCTACCGCTTTCATCAGACCGATGTTACCTTCCTGGATCAGATCCAAGAACTGTAGACCACGGTTGGTGTATTTCTTAGCGATAGAAATTACCAGACGTAAGTTCGCTTCAACCATCTCTTTCTTCGCACGGCGAGCTTTCGCTTCACCGATAGACATACGACGGCTGATGTCTTTGATACTTTGTACTGTTAGAGACGTTTCCTCTTCAATCATCCTTAGTTTGGTGATTGAACGGCGGAGATCTTCTTCACTACGCTTGATCTTCTCAGCGTATGGCTTATCTGATGCTAACACTTCATCTAACCAAGCTTGGTTTGATTCGTTGCCAGTAAATAGCGCGATGAACGATTTCTTCGGCATTTTGCCGTATTCAACCGCCGCTTTCATGATCAAACGTTCTTGAGTACGAACGCGATCCATAGCGGTACGCAGTTCATTCACAAGGTGATCGAACTGTTTTGGTGTTAGACGGAATTCTTTGAATACGTCTAGCATCAATTCGTTAGCAACGGTCGCTTTCGGGCTGTCATAGCCGTGTTCGTTAATTGCTAGCTGAAGGCTTTGGTACGTGCTGCGTAGCTGGTTGAATTTCTCAAGCGCTAACTCTGGGTCAATACCAACATCTTCTTCAGATTCGCCTTCTGAATCGTCGTCGCCATCCTCATCTTCATCGACATCTCCGTCGTCTTCATCTTCTAGTTGAGATTCAGACAGTTCAGAGCCGATGTGCGTTGCCGTTGGCGCAGTTGTATCTTCTGCGTCAGGATCAACAAATCCAGAGATTAGGTCAGTAAGACGCAGTTCTTCTGCTTGAACTTTATCAAACTGTTCAAGAATGTATGGGATAGTGCCAGGGTATTCCGCAACAGACGATTGAACTTGGTTAATACCTTCTTCAATACGTTTTGCGATATCGATTTCGCCTTCGCGTGTTAGTAGTTCTACAGTACCCATTTCACGCATGTACATGCGAACTGGGTCTGTTGTACGACCAATTTCACTTTCTACGCTAGAAAGTGCAGCAGCAGCAGCTTCAGCTGCATCTTCATCGGTAATATTTGTGTCATCGTTCAGTGCGAGATCATCAGCATCAGGAGCAGTTTCTACTACCTTGATACCCATATCGTTGATCATCTGAATGATATCTTCTACCTGTTCTGAATCTACGATTTCAGCAGGTAGGTGGTCATTTACTTCGGCGTAGGTCAGATAGCCTTGTTCCTTGCCTTTAATAACAAGTGACTTTAGCTGTGACTGCGGATTTTGATCCATAGACGGTATCCAACTTCGTAATCTGGTGAAGGAATCAGTATGCGAAATGCAAACCACTTACTATAACAAATTAAATTGTTGCTGACTAATTAATCAGGGTTACGCTTTCAAGTCTCTCATGATTAAATCTTGAAGCTCCCTTTTTTCTTCGGTTGATAAACCGACACTTCTTGCTTTGGCCTGCAGGTTTTCAATTTGTTTTTCTACACACTGGGCAATAATTTTGTCCAGTGAGTCAAAAAATATTTCTTCTTGATTGTCTTCATCGAGGGGAATATCCCAGCTCGCAAGACGAGACAGAAGGGTCTCATTCTGGTTGTTACGCCAATGCTCTAATAATTGGCCTGTATTGATATGGGGATGCGCCTGACATTTATCAAGTACATCAACAAATAAACTTAGACCTGGTATGGATAACTCTCTAACGGTAGAGAGATCCGGTACCATTTGAGCATAGCTCGGATTTTGAATAAGTAGAGCGATAACCTCGCGCATTGGAGTACGTTTAATCTCCTTGTGCGGTTGAGGTCGAGATTCACTGCTCTTTCTACGTGATTGACGCAGGTTGTTGTCAAAGCCCGTACGCTCATCAAGCAGTTTTTCAAGTAACTCCTGAAAGTATGGGTCAGGAATTTTGTCTATCAAGGCACTGGCGTAAGCTCGCAGTGCTGATTTCCCCTCATGGTTACCCAGATTGATTTGGTGCAGTTCAATCAGGTTATCAAATAGGTAGCTTGATAGCGGGGTTGCTTGCTCAATCTGTTGTTCAAATGCCGCTTTGCCATATTTACGAACATAGCTGTCCGGGTCTTCACCGTCAGGCAAGAATAAGAACTTCAGAGTGTTGCCTGTTTTTAGGTACTGAAGTGCGTTCTCCAATGCGCGCCAAGCGGCTTCTTTACCGGCGCGGTCACCATCGTAACAACAGACAACGGTGTTGGTTTGACGAAACAGCAGTTGAACGTGGTCGCCAGTAGTGGAGGTACCCAGCGAGGCGACAGAGTAATCTATGCCATATTGCGCAAGTGCTACAACATCCATATACCCTTCAACCACCAAGATTCGTGGTGGCTCACGATATGCCTGTAATACTTCATAAAGGCCGTAAAGTTCTTTGCCTTTATGAAAGATTGGCGTTTCTGGTGAGTTAAGGTATTTCGGTGTGCCATCGCCAAGTACGCGACCACCAAAACCAATCACTCGGCCACGACGATCGCGAATAGGAAACATAATACGGCCACGGAAGCGGTCGTAACGGTTGCCTTTATCGTTTTCAATCAACATGCCGCCAGTGACGAGCATGTCCTGATTGTCTTTTTGTTGGCCGAAGTTTTTACGTACCAAGTCCCATTCATCAGCGACGTAGCCGATGCCAAATTTCTGCACTATTTCACCAGACAGTCCGCGATCTTTTAGGTACTCAATGGCCACTTTGCTGGCTGGCTGTTTGAGTTGATTGCGATAAAACTGAGCAATACTGCCCATTAAATCGTAAAGACTGCGTTTTTCACTGCTGCTGGCTTGTGGGCCGGAATTCGATGGGCCGCTACCACCGCTGCGTTGTTCACGTGGTACATCCAAACCAAGATAAGAGGCCAGTTCTTCAATGGCTTCGACAAAGTCTAAACGTTCGAACTCCATGATGAAGTCGATGGCATTACCGTGCACGCCACAGCCAAAGCAGTGATAAAACTGTTTCTCTTGGCTTACGCTGAATGAAGGGGTCTTTTCGTTATGGAAAGGGCAACAAGCGCCGTAGTTTTTGCCTTTTTTCTTAAGTTTTACGCGTGCGTCGATGATATCGACAATATCAAGCCGAGCTAGGAGGTCATCAATAAAACTACGTGGGATGTGTCCAGCCATAAAACCTAACAAAAAAAGAAAACAGTGAGCAGAGAGATGGAACCAGCTTGAGAATGGCTGATTGTCTTCCATTCATCCAGATACAAACAAGCCGTGCGCTCCAAAGGATAGCACGGCTTGCTGCAATTGGGTGGGGTGTTAAGCTAATTTAGCGCGAACTAAACCGCTCACTTTACCCATATCTGTACGCCCTTGAATTTGCGGTTTCAGAACGCCCATTACTTTGCCCATGTCTTGCATGCCAGCTGCGCCAGATTCAGCGATTGCATTCTCGATAAGAGTTGCAACTTCTTCATCGGTCAGTGGTTGAGGCATAAAGTCCTCAAGAACGGTAATTTCTGCTTGTTCCGCATCAGCAAGATCTTGACGACCCGCTGCTTCAAATTGCGTGACAGAGTCGCGACGTTGTTTAACCATTTTGGTCAACACAGCAATAATGTCGTCATCGTTCAGAGTAATCTGTTCGTCAACTTCACGTTGCTTAATTGCTGATAGGGCTAAACGAATAGTACCAAGGCGCAATTTGTCCTTGGCTTTCATCGCTAATTTTTGCTCTTCTTTGAGTTGATCAATCAGAGCCATAACTAAATTCCTACCGGAGCTCAGTTATTAGTACAGGCGAACGCGACGAGCGTTTTCGCGAGCTAGCTTCTTAGCGTGACGCTTTTGAGCTGCTGCTTTAGCGCGTTTGCGAACTGTAGTTGGTTTTTCGTAGTGCTCACGACGACGCACTTCAGAAAGGATACCTGCTTTTTCGCAAGAGCGCTTGAAACGACGTAGTGCAACGTCGAACGGTTCGTTTTCACGTACTTTAACTACTGGCATATGCCTTTCACCTCAGGGGTTATTCGTTAACGCTGGCATTCAATGGACCAAATCACAAATGTTTGATCACTTACCAGCTTGATCAAAAATGGTGCGGAATTTTAATCCGATCACTACAGCTTTGTAAAGTGTTTTATCGCTTATTGTCTGTACAAAATTTGTTTGAAGTGGAAAGGCAGGGTAATATGACGCTCAAATTTCCCCTAGACAGAAAACATACTGAGAAAACCATGCGCATTATCGGTATTGAAACCTCTTGTGACGAGACGGGCATCGCGATTTATGACGATGAGAATGGTCTGTTGTCACACAAGTTGTATAGCCAAGTAAAGCTACATGCAGATTACGGTGGCGTTGTGCCGGAACTGGCTTCACGTGACCACGTTAAGAAAACGATTCCTCTTATTAAAGAAGCGCTAAAGGAGGCCAATCTAACCCCGAAAGACATTGATGGTGTGGCGTACACCGCTGGTCCAGGTTTAGTCGGTGCTCTGTTGGTTGGCGCGACCATTGGTCGTAGTATCGCTTACGCTTGGGGAGTGCCAGCGGTGCCGGTTCACCATATGGAAGGCCATTTGCTTGCTCCTATGCTAGAAGACAATCCACCGCCATTTCCATTTGTGGCGGTATTGGTGTCGGGTGGCCACTCTATGATGGTGGAAGTAAAGGGCATTGGGGAATACAAAATCCTCGGCGAGTCGATTGATGATGCAGCAGGTGAAGCTTTCGATAAAACTGCGAAGCTGATGGGCTTGGATTACCCTGGTGGACCGTTGCTATCCAAGCTGGCAGAAAAGGGCACGCCGGGTCGCTTTAAGTTCCCACGCCCAATGACGAACGTACCCGGTTTGGATATGAGTTTCTCTGGCTTGAAGACCTTTACTGCGAATACCATCGCGGCAAATGGTGATGACGAGCAAACACGCGCGGATATCGCGTTAGCATTCGAAGAAGCGGTATGTGCAACGCTGGCAATCAAGTGTAAGCGTGCACTAGAGCAAACAGGCATGAAGCGTATCGTGATTGCTGGTGGTGTCAGTGCGAATCGTCGTCTGCGCGCAGAGCTTGAGAAGCTAGCGAAGAAAATCGGTGGTGAAGTGTATTACCCACGCACTGAATTCTGTACCGACAACGGGGCGATGATCGCTTATGCTGGCATGCAGCGTTTGAAGAATGGTGAAGTGGCTGATATGTCTGTAGAGGCGCGTCCTCGCTGGCCAATCGACCAACTAACGCCTATTGCGTAACGGCGATTAAAGTGAATGGTTAATGCGAAAGGTCTCTGAAATAAGAGGCCTTTTGTTTATGTTTCTTTGGAACATGATTTTGGTGATGGAACGGTTCATACCAAAAGAAAATGGAAATATGCATGAATAAATTTGAAATTGAAGGTCAGCAACTTGCTTATTTAGATATCGGCGAAGGTCCGGTGCTGTTGTTTGGTCACAGTTATTTGTGGGATAGCCAAATGTGGGCGCCTCAAATTGAAGTATTAAGTCAATCTTATCGTTGTATCGTGCCGGACTTATGGGCGCATGGCGAATCAGAAGCCGCCCCAGTGTCAACCCACTCTTTGGTGGATTACGCTCAGCATATGTTAGCGTTGATGGATCATCTCGAGATCGAACAGTTCTCTGTTGTTGGGTTATCTGTTGGTGGAATGTGGGGCGCAGAGTTGACATCACAAGCGCCGCAACGAGTGAAGTCATTGGTACTGATGGATACGTTTATCGGCCTTGAGCCGGAAGTGGCGCATAAGAAGTATTTCGCCATGCTGGATACCATCAGTCAAGTTCAGGCAGTTCCTGCGCCTATCGTGGATGCTGTGGTGCCTCTGTTTTTTGCCAATGATGCGGAGCAAACCAACCCTGAGATGGTATTGTCGTTCAAACAAAGCCTTGAAAATCTGAAAGGTGAGCGTGCGGTTGAAGTTGCTCGCATTGGTCGAATGGTGTTTGGTCGCCGTGATGTGATAGAAGACTCTGAAATGTTTGCTTTGCCAACCTTAATTGCGGTAGGTCGTGAAGATAAACCACGCCCGGTATTTGAGTCTTACTTGATGAGTGACTGCATCACTGGCAGTAAGTTAGTAGAAATTCCGCAAGCGGGCCACATTAGTGCGTTAGAGCAGCCAGAATTTGTGAATCAGATGCTATTGGACTTCCTAAATCAAGTACATGCTTAATTTCACCCTATGCATTTAACGCTTTAAATAAAGCTCGGCATTACGCCGAGTTTTTTTCTGCCAACTTCTTCTCACCGATTTTAGGCTCTTCACCAGACAACAATCGGCGTATGTTTTGGTGATGCTTAAACACAATCAAACAGCACAGCATGGCGACAGGCAATGTGTATTGTGGTTTGAACATCCAAGCGTAAAAAGGGGTCACCAACACCGTGACTAAGGCTGCGAGGGAAGAGTAGCGGAACAAAATGGCCACAGATAGCCAAGTGAGCATCACAAGGCCGGTTAGATCTAAACCGATAGGTGCGATCGCGCCCAATGCGGTCGCGACGCCTTTACCACCTTTAAAATGGAAGAAAATCGGATACATATGGCCTAAGCAGGCGGCAATGGCAATAACGCCAAGGATAATTGGGTCGATACCCAAGAAGTAACCACTCCAAACAGGAATGGTGCCTTTGAGCATATCGCACAGCAATACAGACACCGCAGCGCCTTTACTACCAATGCGCAAGACATTCGTGGCTCCTGGGTTATTGGAGCCGACTTTGCGTGGGTCTGGCAGTTTTAGTAAACGACAGATCAAAACCGCACTGGAGATCGAACCCAGCAAATAGGCAGCCATTGTCATTATCAGTGCCAGTGCGTCCATAGAAGTCCTTGATGGATTGGAAATTAATGCTCAGTTCCCGCGTAGTTGCTATCATAGCGCGAATCGGTGATGAGCAAAATCACTCTCTGCGATAGAGCTTGCATAATAGTCGTTCTTGTATATAAAGAGTCGTCGCAGTTTATACCCAAGTAACTTTTTATTTCTAAGTGTTTTGCTCACGAGCACTTAGGTTGCTTCGGTATAGAATATTACGATCAAATTACCCTTATCGGGTATCCGACCTCTGGGATTAAAGGACATAAGATGGCCCTAGATAAAGTATTTATTGAGCAGTTAGAAGTGATCACCACGATTGGTGTGTACGATTGGGAACAGCAAATTAAGCAAAAATTAGTACTAGATATCGAAATGGCACACGATAATAAGCCCGCGGGTAAAAGTGATGACGTTCAAGATGCGCTTGATTACTCACAAGTGAGCCAAGCGGTACTCAATCATATTGAAAATGGTCGTTTCTTATTGGTAGAGCGCGTTGCAGAAGAAGTCGCAGAGTTGATCATGCAACGTTTTTGTGTGCCTTGGGTAAAAATTCGTTTAGCGAAACCTGGCGCGGTACCTCAAGCACGCGCCGTTGGCGTGGTGATTGAACGAGGTCAGGCATGGTAAAAGCTTATATCGGCGTTGGTACCAATATAGATAGAGAGCAGCATTCGCTTGCCGCTTATCAAGAGTTACAGCAGCTTGGAACGAATCTCCACATATCGCCGATATATGAATGCGAGCCAGTTGGCTTTAGCAGTCAGAATTTTTATAACTTCGTGATCAGTTTTTCCACGGAGTTATCACTCGACGTGTTAAGTGACCGCTTACGCGAGATTGAGTTTAAGTGGGGACGCGAGAAAAATGCGCAAAAGTATCAGGATCGAACCTTAGATCTCGATATCGTTTTGTTTGGTGATTGTATTTCGCAGCAAAAACCTGAGCTGCCTCGCAGTGATATATTCAAATATCCTTTTATCACAAAGCCCTTGTATGATCTGGAACCTTATTTGGTGATCCCCGGAGATGGGCGCACTGTTGCCGATATCTGGCAGGCGATGCAGCCTACAGGAACGCTCAGACCAGTTTCTTTTTCACTTTAATTTTGAGTTATTTACATGAGTTACTTTGAAGCTTTTATCTTGGCTCTGATTCAGGGGCTGACAGAGTTTTTGCCAATATCCAGCTCTGCGCACTTGATCCTGCCTTCCGCTATTTTGGGTTGGGAAGATCAAGGTTTGGCGTTTGATGTTGCCGTTCACGTCGGTACCTTGATGGCAGTAGTGATCTATTTCCGCCAGGAAGTGATCACGCTATTTCAAGCGCTGTTTGCATCGATCTTTAAAGGCGATCGCAGTAAAGAAGCCAAACTTGCATGGATGATCGTGATCGCGACGATCCCGGCGTGTGTGTTTGGCTTGTTGATGAAAGACATCATCGAGGTTTACCTGCGCAGCGCGTATGTGATCGCGACCACAACCATCATTTTTGGTTTACTGCTTTGGTGGGTGGACAAGAACGCAGAGCTAGTAGCGGATGAGTACCAAACGGGTTGGAAGAAAGCGTTATTTATTGGTATAGCACAAGCGTTGGCGATGATACCGGGTACTTCTCGTTCAGGAGCTACCATTACCGCAGCACTTTACCTAGGCTTTACTCGTGAAGCGGCAGCACGTTTCTCATTTCTAATGTCGATCCCAATCATCACTTTGGCTGGTGGTTACTTGGGTATGAAGCTAGTGACCAGTGGTGAACCTGTGCATGTTGGCTTCTTGCTGACGGGTATCGTGACTTCATTTATTAGTGCCTACATCTGTATCCACTTTTTCTTGAAGATGATTTCACGCATGGGCATGACGCCATTTGTGATTTACCGTCTGATTCTAGGTTTTGGTTTGTTTGCAATCTTACTGAGTGCATAACCAACCGATCTATCAAGAATCCCGGATGAATTGAAAATGCCCACTCAGCTGAGTGGGCATTTTGGAGTCACTTATGTGGGGTGGATTCGGGATTATTTAGTGCAACGTTGACCGCTTCAATACGACGTTTTTCCTGTTCGTCACGGATTGCCGGGCCTTTGAACCCATCCTGGATAATGGCCTGAACATTAATAGATACCGCTGCTTGATAGGCACGCATAAATAACGCCGCTTGCGGGTAAGATTCACCTTCCAACCCTTTACGGCCTGCGTGGTCGGCTTGGCAGCAAATCAAGATGTCTTGCAAGCGTTCGGGCTTTCGCCACACATCAAATTTGTTAAGGATCTTGATGATAGTTTGTGGTTTGAGTTCGGTGGCGCGGTGGATATTGGAGTGTTGTTCGCACACCATTAAAGCGAGATCGCGAAACTCATTTGGCACGCGAACTCGTTCACATAGTCGCTTAATTAACGTTAAGCCGGTATGGCAATGCATCTTATGACTTGGCCATTCGCTTTTCGGTGTGACACCTTTACCTAAGTCATGCACTTGCGCTGCAAAGCGAACCGGCAGTGAATGGCTTAGTTTTGCTGCTTGCTCTGCGACCATTAAGGTGTGAACGCCAGTATCAATCTCAGGGTGCCACTTTTTAGGCTGAGGTACACCAAATAGAGCATCGATTTCTGGTAAAACAACGGCTAAAGCGCCGCAGTTTCTGAGTACAGACAGAAACACATCGGGACGAGGCGTTGAGAGTGATTTGTACCACTCTTGCCACACACGTTCAGCGGTGAGTGTACTCAGTTCACCAGAGCTCGTCATCTCCTCCATCAGTTGCATTGTTTCTTCCGCGACGGTAAAGCCTAGGTCTGACAATTTAGCTGCAAAGCGAGCAACTCGCAGAACGCGCAACGGATCTTCGATAAATGCATCGGAGACATGACGCAGTACTTTTGCGGTGAGATCTCGTTGACCACCGTATGGGTCATACAGTTTGCCGTCGTCATCCATCGCCATCGCATTAATGGTGAGATCGCGACGGATAAGGTCTTCTTCGAGTGTCACATTTTGATCAAAGAAGCATTCAAATCCCGTGTAACCAGCACCAGATTTTCTTTCGGTTCGTGCAAGTGCGTGCTCTTCTTTATTTTTAGGGTGAAGGAATACAGGAAAATCTTTACCAACGGCCGTGTACCCCTGGGCAAGCATGATCTCTGGTGTCGCACCAACCACTACCCAATCTTTGTCATAGCTGTTAATTCCGAGTAACTGATCTCGGACGGCGCCACCTACTAAATAAACTTGCACGAATTACCTCTTAATTTATCGATATGACGTTGGACATTGTAGCAAGCAATGGTACTTTTCTTTACTCCTAAGAGCAGATGCGCTGTGGTTTCGCCCATATCTGACTCTATGCGACCGTTTTTTAGCTGGAGATCCTAATGTATAAGGACTTTTTCGGGTTTGTTGAACTGCCATTTTCGATCGTTCCAAACTCGCGTTATCTGTACCTGAGCCAACGCCATAAAGAGGCCATTACGCATCTTCAGGCGGGGTTAGGCGATGGTGGTGGTTTTGCCATGCTGACAGGCGAAGTCGGGACAGGTAAAACGACGGTCGCAAAAGCGATGTTGGCGAACTTAGATGAAAACACCAAAGCGGGCTTGATTCTCAACCCTACATTTTCTAGCCGTGATCTACTAGAAGCCATCTGTGATGAGTTTAACGTAGCGTATCCACAAGATGCGACATTAAAGCAGCTTAACCAAACGATTCATGGCCACCTGCTGGACAATCACAAGTTCGGCAGGCAAACCCTGTTGGTCATTGACGAAGCTCAGCACTTGGCTGCGGATGTGTTAGAGCAGTTACGTCTGCTGACCAATCTAGAAACGGACACCAGCAAACTACTCAAAGTGCTACTGGTGGGTCAGCCAGAGCTACAACGTTTACTGCAAACCACTCAGCTGCGTCAGCTTGCGCAACGTATTACCGGACGTTACCACTTACTACCGCTGGATGAGAAGGAAACAGTAGATTACATTACTTTCCGTCTGCATACAGCCGGTGGTGACAAGCAACTGTTTGACCGCAGTTCAACCAAATTGATAGCGAAGTACAGCCACGGCATTCCACGCCTTATCAATCTGATTTGTGATAAGTCGCTGAATATGAGTTATTACAAAGGCAATGTGGTGGTCGATAAGCAGACGGTGCATCAAGCTTGTGAAGAAGTGATGCAGTTTCAAGCGGATATTTACCAACAAGATAAACCCGTTCAGAGTTTCGAATGGCCAATGTGGGGATCGGTGGCCGTTGGCATATTGGCCGCGTTGGGCATTGGGTGGGGAGTAACGCAGCAGGTGTCACTTAAATTGCCTTTGGCGACTAAGCCCGTCGAAGTTGCTCAAGTGGTCCAGCTCATAGCCTCCCCAATGGTGAATGAACAATTGACGAATGAGCAGCGCGATACTTTGTTGGAGCAGGCACAATCGAGTTTAGTGGTAAACGAACTTTATAAACTATGGGGTTATCAGGCTTCGGTGCGTGATAACTTATGTTTGTCAGAGCCGCAATCGACCATGCGCTGTGAACGAAAAATGGCGACTTGGGCGCACTTAGTCCAACAGAATCGCCCTGTGATTCTAGAGCTTAACTACCAAGGCCAAGTTGGCTACGTCATTTTGTATGCGATTGGTGATAACAAAGTCGAAGTACTCAATGGCAGCCAACGTCTACGTTTGCCAGTTTCATGGCTTAAACCGTTGTGGCAAGGCAATATCATTGAGTTATGGCAAGCGCCACTTAAAGAGACATTACGTTTGGATATGCAGGGTCCAGCCATTGAAGTATTAGATGAACTGTTAGCCCAAGCCGTTAATGAACAGCCGCTGGAGTCCGATATTTTTGATCGCGCTTTAAAAGAGCGCGTCGAACTGTTTCAACGTTGGCAAGGCATTGCGGTTGATGGCATTGCAGGTCAGCGTACATTAGAACGCTTACAACAGAGCATACAGCCCAACGCACCAGTGTTAGAGAAAATCCGCGGGGAGGAAGCATAATGCCGATGATGAAACATGTAGGGCTCTTCCTGTTACCTGTCAGTTTAACCGCAGTTGGCGTAGCCTGGTATCTGGATTTATTTGCTCAGGCATCGCCAGAACCAGTTAGGGTGACGCAAGCTACCCCTGTGGTTGAAACCGCGCCAGTGGTCGTAAAGCAGACGTTTGAAAGTTTAAGTTATCCAGAAACGCCAATGCTTGCTCATTTGCCACGCGAATGGCCAACGGCAGAGCTACCAAGCGATATGGGCACTTTTAACGACGCACAATACACCAGTCATGAAACCGTACCAGGCGAGTTGGCTCTGTTAGAACGCCCTCATCAGGCAGGGAAAAATGCGTTGGATCAGGATGCGTTGGATCTATCGCTTGATGATCTTGACCTTTCCTCGTTAGCTCCAGATTTGGCGTTAAAAGTCGAAAATGCATTGGCCAATACAGAGCAACCAGATAGCGCCTCTGTCCAAGTGAACGATTTAGAACGTAACGCGCAGCAATGGTATGGACGTTTGCCTGCACTAAACCTGCAAACCCATATGTACGCCAGTGATATCAAGCGCCGCTGGGTGAAAATCAACAACGTAGAGTATCTTCAGGGTGATGTCGTTGATGGGCAAGTAACATTGAAAGAGATTCGGCCACAAGCGGTGATTGTCGAGTTCCAAGGTGAGCAGATTCGAATCCCAGCACTCTATGAGTGGAAAGGGTAATCTCGTTACTTGAATCGCAAATAGCAAAAAGCCAGTCGAATATCGACTGGCTTTTTTATTCAATCAGCGTTGGTGATTATGCCCAACCTGCTGGCGATTTTTTTCTACGTGGAATGAGAAGAGGAAGAATCAAACCAAACAGAAGGCCAAGGCCTGCCACACCACCACCGTAAGTGAAGTACTTCAGCAGCATGTCATCTTTTTGCGTGTCTAGCTTAGCGCGGAGTTCGCGGTTTTCTGTTTCAACAGATGTTAGCTGGTCGCTGATCTCTGAGTATTTCTTCTCTAGATCAGAAATTTGTTGGCTGCGCGTTTCTAGTGAGGTGACGAGACCCGCTTTTTCTGTGTCTGAGTTATGGCGTGCGTTTGCCAGTTGCTCTTTCACTTCTTTCAGTTCTTTCTCTACGCGAGGAAGACGAATCGCCATGCTCTCTTGGTTAGTAACAAACTTGCTTTGAACCCAGCCTGTACGACCACGAGCGTCACGAACTTGTGTGTATCCCGTGTCTTTGTTTGTTTGGAGAAGTTGTACTTTTGTGCCTGCGTTAACACTGCCCATAATACGGTAAGTGTTGTTTGGACCAGAGTGCATAAAAGTGAATAGGTCATCAGAAATGTAACGGTCTGCCGCTAGTGCTGCTGGCGCCGCTAGCAAAGTAAACAAAACTGTGATGAATAGTTTTTTCACAATAAATCCCTTAACGATTTTCTTGGATACAGCTTTGGCACCGATTGGAGCCGGAAATAGACGAATATTATGCAGTTTCAAACTGCGGTGCAACAAAGAAGGGAGGCAAAGCCTCCCTTTCTGCGCGTTTGAGTCAATAATGACAAAGCGCTTACATTGTATTGACGTAGAGCTTTTACACCAAAGCAGTCTTACGCGAACATCGCTTGGATGCCGTAGAAGAACACAACCGCCAATAGCGCACCTGCTGGCAGTGTCACAATCCAAGATGCTACGATGTTACGTACCACGCCTAGGTTAAGTGCTGCAATACCGCGAGCAAAACCAACACCTAGAACTGCACCAACAAGGGTTTGTGTGGTAGAGATAGGTAGACCAGTACCTGACGCGAGAACTACCGTACATGCAGTTGCTAGCTGAGCGGCAAAACCACGGCTTGGTGTCAGTTCAGTGATACCGGTGCCAACCGTTGCCATTACTTTGTGACCAAGTGTTGCTAGACCAACGACGATACCGAAACCACCTAGAGGAAGAATCCACCATGCGATGGTGCTTTTCGCTGTGACTTCACCCATGTGTTCAACAGTCGAAACAACCGCAGACAGTGGACCGATCGCGTTAGCTACGTCGTTTGAGCCGTGAGCAAATGCCATCGCACACGCTGTGATAACCATCAGTACGCTGAAAATGCTTTCTACGCCAGCAAAACCGTGGTCTTCTTCGCGGTTAGCAAATTTCTTCTGAATGTAGAAGTAACCACCGGCCATTACCACTGCAGATACGATAGCTGCCCACATCCACGCTTCGCCATTGGTTAGGTGCAGGCCAACGTGCTTTAGACCTTTCTTGATCGTTACCAGTGCAATCACCATGGTAGTGATGAACATGTAAACTGGTACGAAACGTTTCGCGTTGATCAGCGGGTTTTCAGTATCAAAGATCAGGCGCTGTGCACTGACGAAAATGAGGTAAGCAAAGAAGCCTGAAATAACAGGTGTAATGATCCAGCTACCAACAATCCCTTGAACGCTGCTCCAGTCAACGGCTTCTGTACCGACAGACACACACGCAAAACCGATGATTGCACCGATGATTGAGTGAGTGGTAGATACAGGCCAGCCCATGTAAGAAGCAAGCAATAGCCACGTACCAGCAGCAAGAAGCGCTGACATCATACCGTAGACAAGAATGTCTGGTTGGCTAGCAAATAGAGATGTTTCGATAACACCTTTACGGATAGTGTCGGTTACTTCACCACCTGCAAGATATGCACCCGCAAATTCGAAGATCATCGCAATGATGATCGCTTGTTTTACGGTTAGCGCTTTTGAGCCGACTGATGTACCCATCGCATTAGCAACGTCATTCGCGCCAATACCAATTGCCATCATGAAACCAAAAATCGCTGCAACAATAATCAGGACAGTGCCGTAGTTCGCAAGGATATCCATCGTAGTACCTAGTTGTTTTATAACAAGCGGAGCAAAATTTTACGCGCATCAGTCCATAAGACGGTGAAAATAATCATCGTCCATCTGACAGGCGTTAGTCGTGCTCTTCGTTATGTCGTTAACTTATGTTTTAAGATCGAGATAGCATGACTTCCAAACGAGCACCTACGCGCTGCGCTTGGTCGGCAATACCACCTACCCATTCAAGAATCTTGTACAAGAACATGACATCAATAGGGTTCAATTCAGATTCAATCGCCATCAATTGTTGGCGCAGTTCAATCTGCATTGTATCGGTGTCATCTTCAATTTCGTCCAACTGATGAATCATTTCAGCAACGAGCGTTACTTCGCGGCCTTTGAAGCCGGTCTCTAGCAGTTCATCAAGTTCATTAATTACTTTTTGCGCCTGGTTAGCAGCATCAAGACAACGTTGAACGTAAGCGAGGAAGTTTGGTTGGAGAGTCTCAGGAATGACAAGCTGACGACCATACACACGGCCAGCAATGTCTTTTGCCAAGTTAGCAAGTTTGTCCTGCTGAGTCAGAAGCTCAAGCATGTCAGTACGGTCTACTGGCAGGAACAAACCGCGAGGCAGTTTTAGACGGATCTCACGCTTTAGCACGTCCGCTTCTTTCTCTAGATGAGAAATTTGAGCACGGATTTCAGATGCTTTTTCCCAGTCACCTTTTGAAGAGACTTCAAAAAATTTAACTAGGTGTGAACAACATTCGTTGACACACACAACGTGGCGTTGCAAAGGCTTAATAGGGGACTTTGCAAATAACCCCATAATTGTATTTACTGGCATGGTCATTCAACCTAATAGCTATAACCTTAAAAAAACATACACCATTTCTTGGCGAAATGTTGAACGGATGGCTATAAAGGCGCGCATGGTAACGCATAAAATGGCTCTTTAAAACTGTTTTAGATCATCATTCCGTTGATATTTCTTTCTTGCCGAGTGGGAAATTAGGCAATATCCTGTTTCTATCTGCTTTGAAAGGTATAGCTATGGAAACCGAGATAGAACTGAAGTTTTTTGTTTCTCCTGAATTTTCAGAAACTTTAAGAAACAAAATTTCTGAAACAAAAGTTCTTCAGCACAGTTGTCGTGACTTGGGTAACACTTATTTTGATACGGCTGATAAATGGCTACGAAAGCACGACATTGGTTTAAGAATTCGTCGCTTTGATGATGTGTTTGTTCAAACAGTAAAAACCACTGGGCGCGTTGTTGCTGGCCTTCATCAAAGACCAGAATACAACGCTGAGCACACGAGTAATAAGCCAGAGCTCACACTTCACCCATTTGATATTTGGCCAGTGGGGAAAGACGTTGCGACGTTACAATCTGAGCTTAGCCCTCTCTTTTCTACCAACTTTACTCGTGAACAGTGGTTGATTGGTATGCCTGATGGTAGCCAAATTGAAGTGGCTTTTGACCAAGGTGCAGTGATCGCCCAAGGTGAAGACGGAGAAGAGAAGCAAGATTCTATCTGCGAAGTCGAGCTAGAACTAAAATCGGGTCAAACTGATGCGCTATTTACCCTAGCTCGCAGCCTATGTGAGACGGGAGGAATGCGCTTAGGTAACTTGAGCAAAGCGGCTAAAGGTTATCGTCTTGCCTCCGGTTACTCAGGAGACGAGGTTAAACCACTGGCTTTAGTCAACACCAGCACGACGGACACGGTAGAATATTGCCTCATTAACTCATTAGAGCATGCTCTATCGCATTGGCATTACCACGAGCAAATTTATACTGAGCGCGATTGCGTTGAGGCATTGCGTGAAATCGCGAATGCAATCCGTTTTATTCGTCAAACGTTGACGATCTTTTCCAGTATAGTGCCACGCCGTGCCAGTGCAATCTTACGCCAGGAGCTCAAGTGGTTGGAAGAAGAGCTTGTGTGGTTAGATGAACATGCCCATTTGGAAGAGCTGTTAGATGATAAAGGAAATGTGCTGCGAAAATTGGATGCACGTAAGTTCCTTGTCTCTGAATTGACCGCTCAACTTGAAGAGTTACCGAGCCGTGAAGAAGTGCTGACGTTATTGAGTTCCGCACGTTATACCGGATTGTTGCTTGATTTAAGCCGTTGGATCTTAACCCGTGGTTGGCAGCCATTCTTGGACGAAAAAGCGCGCGAGAAAATGTCGAGTAACATCCAGCCATTTTCGGTGGCGCAGCTGGACCGCACGTGGGCAGAGCTGATAGAGGCTTTTCCTTCTGAGCGTGAGCTATCAGCACAAGACTATGTGGATCAGCGTTATCGTTTATTGCGTAACCTCTATACGGGGATTGGTTTTGCGAGCTTGTATGACGCTGAAGAGCGTAATAGCTTTCGTTTACCTTGGGCGGATTTAGTCCATGGTATTGATGATCTACTGATGCTTAATCACTTGTTGCCATTGGTTGGTATGCTTGAGGGGGAAGAGCAAGAGCAGTTAGAGCGCTGGCTAACCCGCCAAGAGCGCTCCATCTTGCATGCGATGGATCAAACGCGCGCCATCAGTGTTGAAGTTGAGCCGTATTGGCAAGAGTAATGATAAATAAAAGAGAATAGGTCCTTTGGGGCCTATTTTTTTGTCTGTTGTTTTTGCTCTTGCAGCGCCTGTTCGATGCTTTGCAGTCGATTTAAGATCTGTTCCTGCTTATCAAGAACCGCTTCCAATGCCTTCTCTTTGTTCTTCAAGCGGTGATCTTGCTGCTCAGTCTGTGCAGTGAGAATTGAAGTAATTAAACCCGAAATCATACCAAAGATGCCGACACCACATATGATGATCAGCACTGCGAGCAGTTTACCTGCCGTCGTGATGGGATAATGGTCGCCGTAACCGACCGTTGAAATCGTCACAAATGCCCACCACAAGGCATCGGCACCAGTCTGAATGTTCGCCTCTGGGTTTTTCCCTTCGATAAACAGCATGGCGCTGGAGCCAAGCGTAATCAACACCACCATCAGTAACAAGATGGAAGCCAGAGTGGTTTCTCTGCGGTTGCGCTTTAACTGGATAAGGATATGTTTGGAAGAGCGTAGCATCAGTATCACACGTAAAATATGAAACAGGCGAGCGAAGCGCAAAGGCTCAACCATTGGGATGCTCGCGACAAAATCGATCCAGTGATGTCTCAAAAACTGCCTGCGATCTGTGGCTCGGATCAAATCAATGCTGATCTGCAGTATAAAAATGCTACAGATTATAAAATCTAGACCGATAAGAACTTGACGGGTTTCGTGATCAATTGGGAAAAACAATAGGCCAGAGATCACAAATAGTGCCATAAAAGACAATATTAGTGATAGCAGCCCCATCGGTTTTGTGCTGTTTTTGATATCATTGTTTTTCATACGAAGCTCAAAATAAATCGCGTAATGAAAGCTAAGCGCGAAGGTAAGTATAAGTAATATAAAGACTCGGTGGAGAACTGACAATGGAAAAGCTGGCATTTAAGCCGTGGGAAAGGGTGATATCCGACATCAAACTCGTACCTAAAATGGTCATGTTGATGGTCTTCAGTACGATCTTGATTGTGTCGAAACAATTATGGGACGCGAATACTTTTTATAATGCCCTTCTTGCCGCAACCCAGAATGAGCAAGTGGCTCAACAACACTACGATGCTTACCTAACTCAAGTCGCCTGGCAAACGGCGATATTAATTGCTGTGTTTGTGGTTTTGTTACTCGCAGCGGCACGAGTGATGCTGCGCCAAACTCAATACTTGAGTGATGCGATTAAACTGATGGCGAGTAAAGATCTCTCGGTTTCATTCGGCATGGACTGTAAAGATGAATACGGTGATGTGGCTCGTGAACTAGAGAAAACGCGTCGTCAATTGCATGATGTGATTCAGTTACAAGTCCATGCTTCTGATGAGTTAGCCACGTTAACAGAAGTGATGACACTAAGCATGTCAGAAACGAAAGAGTCGGCTCAAGATGAGTTTAACGAGATAGACCAGTTGGCTACCGCCATGAGTGAGATGTCTTCTACGGTTCAGACGGTAGCGGAACACGCTCAAGTCGCTTCTTCTCTGACGGAGCAAGCCTCGACTCAAGCGGTGACTGGACAGAAATTCTTGCAAAGAACGATGTCTAAGATGAGCGAACTCTCTTCCGATATCTCTTCCTCTGCGAATGCCGTTAATCAAGTTGAAGAGCGTGTTGAAGCGATTGGTAGTGTCGTTGGTACGATTCAAGGTATTTCTGAACAAACCAATTTACTCGCGTTGAATGCCGCGATTGAAGCGGCCCGAGCAGGAGAAGCAGGACGTGGCTTTGCCGTGGTAGCGGATGAAGTTCGTAACCTAGCGCAGCGCACTCAGCAAGCCACCATTGAAATTCAAGAGATGATCTCTCAATTGCAAACCAGTGCAGAATCGGCTGTTGAGTTGATGGAGAAAAGTGTCGTGGAAGCGGCAGAAGGCGTTGAGTTGGTGTCGAATGCTGGCACGGAGCTCGATGGCATCGTTGGACAGGTGACTCAAATTAACGACATGAACTTCCAAATCGCAACCGCATCGGGCCAGCAAAGCAGCGTGGCAGAAGAGATGAGCCAGAACTTAACCAATGTTCGTGAGCTTGTCGAAGCCTCTGTTGTGGTGATGACTGAGTTACTTGAAACCTCTGAAATGATGCAAAACAATGCGGGTGAGCTAGATAGGAAGATTAAATCTTTCCAAGTCTAAGCCTGACAACCATTGATTAAACGCCCACAAACCTTTTGTGGGCGTTTTTATTTACCCTAACTCTGGTATAAATAGAGGGGGCTTTCAAACAAGGAAGAAAAATGCAACTGCCTTCGTCACTGATTTCTGTTGCCGATTCAGCGCTTCAATATGCAGAACAAGCGGGATACACCCAGCAATGGCCAACCGAAATTGCTGAGCAATTTCATTTCGTCTCTGGTTTAAGTAAGTTCATCACGGAGACGGTTCATCGAGATGAGAAGCTTGCCCAAGCGTTGCCAACCATGTTGGCCGAAAACAGTCGACTACACGCTTATCGAGCGCATCTCGCTGCATTATTAGCCGAGTGCCAAGATGAAATGTCAGGACACCGCGTGCTGCGCCAATTTCGTAATCGTGAAATGGTCTATATCGCATGGAAAGATTTCACCCACACTTGGACGTTAGAAGAATCATTGAGTCATCTGTCCCAATTAGCAGAAGCGATGATTTTCGAAACCTACCAATGGCAATACAAGATCTGCTGTAACGAGTGGGGCACGCCAACCAATGCCGAAGGTGAAGCGCAACCGATGCTGATCATCGGCATGGGTAAGCTCGGTGGTGGAGAGCTGAACTTCTCTTCTGATATCGATCTGATTTTCACTTACCCAGAAAACGGTGAAACTCAAGGTGCACGACGCAGTATTGCCAATGCGCAGTTCTTCACTCGTTTGGGACAACGCATTATTAAGGCACTCGATCAGCAAACCTTTGATGGCTTCTGCTATCGCGTTGATATGCGTTTACGCCCATTTGGTGAGAGTGGTCCATTGGTGATGAGCTACGCGGCGTTGGAAGACTACTACCAGGAACAAGGCCGGGACTGGGAGCGCTATGCGATGATCAAAGCGCGTGTCATGGGCTGCGAAATGTACCCGCAATACCAAGAACTACGCCAAATGTTGCGTCCATTTGTGTTCCGCCGCTACATCGACTTTAGTGCGATCCAATCGTTGCGCCGTATGAAGTCGATGATCAGCAGTGAAGTGCGCCGTCGAGGATTAAATAACAATATTAAGTTGGGGGCGGGCGGCATTCGCGAGATCGAGTTTATCGCCCAAGTATTCCAACTGATTCGTGGTGGCCGCGAACCCTCATTGCGAGGGCGTGGTTTGTTAGAAACGCTGCGGGCAATTGGTGAATTAGGTCTGCTAACAAAAGTGGAAGTCGAACATCTAAAGTTGGCCTATAAGTATTTACGGCAGTTAGAAAACCTGTTGCAAGCGATGGCGGATAAACAAACCCAAACCTTACCCGATAGTGAGGATGAACGCTTGAAGTTAGCGATAGCGATGCGTTTTGCTCATTGGGACGATTTAGCGGCTCAAACCCAACAGCATATGGCCAATGTGCACCATGTGTTTGAATCTTTGATTGGTGATGACGAAGAGGACGAAACCGAAGCAGTTGCGCGCCATTTTCATGAGTTATGGGACATGGCGACGAAGCAAGACGTGATTGAGCTTGTTCTGCAACAAGACATTAAAGTTGAGAGGTCCGAAGAACTCGCCAAGATCATCATGCAGTTCAAAGCCGATCTGGCGAAGAAAACCTTAGGGCCACGTGGTCGTGAAGTACTGACGAAGCTAATGCCGAAAGTGTTCTCTGCGGTATTTGCACACCCGGATGCGCAGTTTGGTTTGCCACGCGTATTGCATTTACTGCATAACATTTGCACTAGAACCACCTATTTAGAGTTGCTGGATGAACATCCTGCGGCGCTGGTTCAGCTCGTGCGCTTGTGTACCGCAAGTCCGATGATTTCTGAACAGTTGTCTCGATACCCGATCTTGCTTGATGAGCTGATTGATCCGCAACATTTGTATAATCCTATCCCGCTCGATAGTTACCGGACGGAGTTACGTGATTTTCTTGCTCGTATTCCTGAAGATGATATGGAGCAGCAGATGGAAGCACTGCGTCAGTTCAAGCAAATCTGCATCTTGCGCATTGCTGCCGCAGACATTGCGGGAGTGTTACCCGTAATGAAAGTGAGTGACCACTTAACCTACCTCGCAGAGGCTATTGTCGAAGCAGTAGTAAGCCAAGCATGGCTACAAGTATCGGAAAAATATGGAGAGCCAACACACGTCAAAGATCGTGAAGGCAAAGGCTTTGCAGTGATTGGTTATGGCAAAGTGGGGGGCTGGGAACTGGGTTACAACTCCGATCTCGATATTGTGTTCATGCACGATTGCCCAGTAAATGTGTACACCGATGGCAAGAAAGAAATTGATGGGCGTCAGTTCTACCTTCGCCTAGCGCAGCGCATCATCCATATTTTCTCTACCCGCACCGCATCAGGTATTTTATACGAAGTGGACACTCGATTACGTCCCTCTGGCGCTTCAGGTTTGCTGGTTAGCCCAACCGATGCGTTTGATGATTACCAGCATCAAGATGCGTGGACGTGGGAGCACCAAGCGTTAGTGCGCGCTCGCATGATTTATGGTGATGACCCGCTAGCAATCGCTTTCCACAACACTCGTCACGATGTTCTCTGCAAAGAACGAGAGCAAGAGACACTGAAGAAAGCGGTAGTGGAGATGCGTGAAAAAATGCGTGACCATCTTGGTGGAAAAAAAGCGGGACGTTTTATGCTCAAGCAAGATCAAGGTGGCATTACGGATATTGAGTTTCTCGCCCAATACTTGGTCCTTAACTACAGTCACACTAAGCCGAAGTTAACGCGTTGGTGCGACAATGTGCGTGTCTTTGAGACCTTGATTGGTCAAGGCGTGATGGACGAAGATCAAGCGATGCAACTCACACGTGCCTATACATCAATGCGTGACGAAATTCATCGACGTAATTTGCTTAACTTGGACGCGGACGTCGCTGAAGATAAGTTTGTTGCAGAAAGAGAGTGGGTGAAGCAAGCTTGGAATCAATGGCTTGCCTAAGTACAAGGTTCTGCCTAGATAAGGGCTGTGTTAAACTCACCATGATTTAATTTTTGGAGACCAATAATGAAACCAATTCTACCTGATTACAGCAGCGCTGGTGTGCTCATCATCGGTGATGTCATGCTAGATCGTTACTGGTATGGCCCAACGGGACGAATCTCTCCTGAAGCGCCTGTGCCTGTTGTAAAAGTAGAAAACAATGAAGAGCGCCCGGGTGGTGCTGCGAACGTCGCGATGAACATTGCCTCATTAGGTGGGCACGCTCACATTGTTGGTCTGACGGGCATGGATGAACCGGCGAAGGTACTAACGGAAACGCTAACGTCTTTAAAAGTAAAGTGTGACTTCGTCGCATTACCTGAATACCCAACTATCACCAAACTGCGTGTGATGAGCCGTGGTCAACAGTTGATCCGTTTAGATTTTGAAGACAAGTTTGAAAACACCGATCCTGAACCTGTGCTGTCACGCATGGAAATGGCGTTGCCTAACGTGCAGGCGGTGCTCCTGTCTGACTACGCAAAAGGCTCTTTAGAGCATGTTCAGGCTTATATCCAAAAAGCTCGCGCGGCGAACGTGCCAGTATTCATTGACCCGAAAGGTGTTGATTTTGAACGCTACCGTGGCGCCACGCTGCTGACACCAAACATGAAAGAGTTTGAAGATGTGGTCGGTAAAGTGAAGTCGGAACAAGACCTGGAAGAAAAAGCCCTTGCGCTGGTTGAAGAGTTTGACTTTGAAGCTTTGTTGGTCACACGCAGTGAAAACGGCATGACATTGATTCGTCGTGGTCAGAAGCCATTCCACCTGCCAACACAAGCAAAAGAAGTGTACGACGTGACAGGTGCAGGCGATACGGTGATTTCTGTATTAGCATCGTCAGTCGCTGCGGGTAAATCCTTTGAAGAAGCGTGTGCACTCGCAAATGCTGCTGCTGGCGTCGTGGTGGGCAAACTTGGTACCTCAACGCTGTCTGAGATTGAATTGGCAGAAGCGGTTCACGGTAGCCAAGACACCGATTTTGGTGTGATTTCGGAACAAGCATTGATTGACGCGGTGAAGAAAGCGCGCGCGAAAGGTGAGAAAGTGGTCATGACCAATGGTTGCTTCGACATTCTTCATGCGGGGCACGTTTCCTACCTAAATCATGCTGCCCAGCTCGGTGACCGTCTGATTGTTGCGGTGAATACGGATGAGTCTGTTAAGCGTTTGAAAGGTCCGGGCCGTCCTGTAAACCCGACGGATCGCCGTATGGCGGTATTGGCTGGACTTGGTGCAGTGGACTGGGTGGTTCCATTCAGTGAAGATACGCCACAGCGTCTGATTTCCGAAGTACTGCCAAGCTTGCTTGTAAAAGGTGGCGACTACAAACCAGAAGAGATCGCTGGTGGTAAAGAAGTGGTTGCTGCTGGTGGTGAAGTGCGCGTCTTGAACTTTGAAGACGGCTGCTCAACTAGTGAAATCATCAATGCGATTAAAGGTGGTAAAGGGTAAGTTTTTTCTCGCTAACCTAATGAGTAAAGGTCGCTTTTGAGTGACCTTTTCTTTTTTGTGGCGCTGAACTAGAAACGAACGCGATGTGATCCTCCCCCCCTTTTTAAGGGGGGAGTTAGAGGGGGTTAATGTCCGAAGAGCGGCCCCCTCCCTAACCCTCCCCTTAGAAAGGAGAGGGAACAAACTTTGAACCCAGTGATAATTAAAGCGTAAAAAACGCCAGCGAGAAAACTTACCGGCATTTGTTCATTTCAACCTGATGTTTAGCTTGCTGGCTTTAGGCCTGCGTCAATATCGAGTATATCTTGCTCGCTCAGTGTCCCCACCGCTTGGCGTAGTTGCAGAACGCTTAAGATGTAGTTGTAACGTGCATCAGACAGGTTTTTGTTTGCATTGTACAGACTTTGAGTTGAATCTAGTACGTCAACGATAGTACGTGTACCCACATCAAAGCCGGCTTCTGTTGCTTCTAAAGCGGCTTTAGCAGAAATAACCGTTTGTTCGTAAGCTTTTAGCGCACCAATCGAGGCGTTGATGTTGTTATTCTGTGCACGAACATTGGAGACGACACTGCGGTATTCTTTTTCTAGATTTTCACTCGCAGAGACGTAATTGAATTCAGCCTGTTTTGTCAAAGAGGTGATTTTGCCACCAGTGTATAGCGGGACAGCAAGATTGAGGCCTACATTGAAATTATTGGTCGTACCATCACTGTCGTCACTTTGAGAAATATCAGCATAATTGTAGCCACCATCTAGCGATAGCGTCGGCAGGTGACCAGAACTTGCAAGTGCGATGTTTTCGCGTGCAATATCTTGTGCTATGCGTGTTGATAAAAGGCTTAAGTTTTTGCTTTTCGCTTCATCGATCAGCGCATTGATAGGGGTGTTCGAAGGGCTAGCTGAGAAGCGTTTAGTATCAAGCTGATCCAGTGTTTTTGGTTCTTGTCCTGTAATTTCACGAATGGCTTCATAACTATTGAGTAGATCATTTTGAGCTAGAATTTCATTTGCTAATACAGAATCATACTGCGCTTGTGCGTCATAAACGTCAGTGATTGCTGATAGACCGACTTCAAAGCGCTGTTTAGTCTGCTCTAACTGGCGGCCAACTGCGGCTTTTTCCGCACGTACAAAGCCAAGGTTATCTTGAGCACGCAGTACTTCGAAATACGCTTGTGATACACGAAGGATTAAACCTTGTTGGGTCGCCGCGTATGACGCGTCGGCCTCGCGTGCCGTTTTTTCTGCGATATCAAGGGTTATCCAAGACGTACGGTTGTAAAGCTCTTGAGATAAACCGACACCAGCAGACAATGTGTTTTTGTCATTAGAGCGATTATTTCTGACACTATCTAAATCGGTATCTCCGCGAGTTAAATTATATCCCGCCGTTAGATTGATTTGTGGTAACAGGGCACTGCGGCTAGATGTGATAGCTTCAAATGCCGCATCACGTTGTGCAGCAGCACTAAGCAGTTGTGGGTCATTTTGTTTGGCTAAGTCATAGATCTCAGTAAGAGAGTCAGCCCATGCAGACGTGCTCATGCTACCTAGCGCTGCACTAATAAATAGTGGAAGCAGTTTTTTCATTTTCCATTCCCGCGGTCAATAGATTGTTTAATTCTCAGTAGTTTAACTCAATTTGAGCGATATTTACTCTAAACATTGCACTTTTTTACACATAACCATCCAGCTGTACGATAAGCATTTAATGAATAGGTTTAAAATAATTTATAACTATTGTACAAAAAGTTGAGCCAAGTCCTTTGAGCATGCGAATAAGAATGAGTAAACTACAAGATTCACTCTGAGAGGTGTTCGATGCAACAATGTGACAAGCAACAGAACGAGTTTACCCCACAAGATGTGGATATAATCTCAAAGGAAACCGTCTTTAAAGGCTTCTTTAAAATGGTGAAATACCGTTTTAAGCATAGATTATTTGCTGGTGGTTGGAGCGGTATTGTTGAGCGAGAAATGTTCGAACGTGGGCATGCGGCAGCGATGCTACCGTATGACCCGGTGACGGATCAGGTTGTGATCATTGAACAGATTCGCGTAGGGGCATTAGAGCATCATTCCCCATGGCAGTTGGAAATTGTGGCTGGCATGATTGATCGTGAAGAATCAGCTGAAGACGTCATTCGTCGTGAAGCGGAAGAAGAAGCGGGTATACAAGTGAAGCGGATTGCTGCGGTAACCTCTTATTACCCTTCTTCTGGTGGCTGCTCTGAAAAACTAGATGTTTTTGTCGGCGAGGTCGATGCATCTAAAGCGCATGGCATTCATGGTTTAGACTATGAAGATGAAGACATTCGAGTCCATGTGATCAGTCGCGAAAAAGCGTATCAATGGGTGAAAAGTGGAAAATTTGAAAATGGTGCATCTATCATTGCTTTGCAATGGTTGCAATTAAACCACCAAGAATTGAAAACACAGTGGGGATAAGCCCCATCAATGGAGAGTAAGTAATGGTGCAAGTGGCGGATAAACAGCGATATCATGTCGACTTAGCGGGTCTGATGAGAACATATGAGACTAACTATGCTAAGCTCAACGCGCTGCTGCCTGCTTGTGCCGAAGTGGGTGATGTTCGTTGCTATCAGGCTGCAAACATGGTTTATCAACTGACCGTGAATGAAATCACAAAATACACCACGGTTGTTGAGATATGTCAGAGTGATGACACACCAGTATTTCCTTTACCGAAGATGTCTGTCAGGCTTTATCACGATGCGAGAGTCGCTGAAGTCTGCTCGAGTGGAGATTTCTCTCGCATAAAAGCTAAATATGATTATCCCAATGATCAGCTGATGCAAAAAGATGAAAAGCATCAACTTAATACCTTCCTTGGCGAATGGCTGACGTTTTGTTTACGAAGTGGTATCAGTAGGACACCGCTTGCTTTCAATTAATCATCACGCCTTCACGGGAAAAATAATAAAAAACAATATAGTGGACGAGTTAGGTTTTCATTTTGCAATCATCGAGTGACAGCATCAAACTACTACAAATTACGGATACTCATCTGTTTGCCGCAGACGAGGGAAGCTTGCTGAGCGTAAGAACCGCCGATAGTTTTACCTCCGTGGTACAAGAAGTTCAACACCGTCAGGTGCCGTTTGACTATATTTTGGCAACAGGTGACATTTCTCAAGATCATAGTGCAGAGTCCTATCAGCGTTTTGCTGAGGGAATTGCTCCGCTAGAAAAAGACTGTTTCTGGCTGCCGGGCAATCATGACTACAAACCCAATATGGGCAGCATACTGCCTTCTTTGCAAATACAATCGGTAGAACATCGACTTCTGGGGGAATGCTGGCAGTTGGTTCTATTGGATTCACAAGTCGTGGGTGTACCACACGGTCGTTTGAGCGACCAGCAATTGTCGCTACTAGAAGAAAAGCTAACTGAAAATCCGCAGCGGTACACTTTGGTGCTATTGCATCATCATCCACTTTTGGTTGGCAGTGCTTGGCTTGATCAACATACGCTTAAAGACGCGGAAGCATTTTGGCAAATTGTTGAAAGGTTTGAGAATGTGAAAGGCATTTTGTGTGGCCATGTTCACCAAGATATGAATGTTCTCCATAATGGCATTCGAGTGATGGCAACGCCTTCGACTTGTGTGCAGTTCAAACCAAACTCCGATGATTTTGCGCTTGATGTACAATCACCAGGATGGCGTGAGTTAGAGCTGCATCGCAATGGTGAGATAACCACGCAAGTCAGTCGCTTAGCAGATGGCTTGTTCTTGCCTGACTTTGCTTCCAACGGATACTAATCAACTATCATGCCCGAACCTTATGTTCGGGCTTGCTTTTCGTGTGAGGCTTTTATGAGTAAACCCTCGTTATTATTGTACATCCATGGTTTCAATAGTTCGCCGCTCTCAATGAAGGCAAACATCATGAAAGCATTCTGTGAGCAACATCGCCCAGATATCAAGGTCATTATTCCTCAGTTACCGTGTTTTCCTCAGCAAGCCGCTTTGTGTTTATTAGAGATCATTGATCGACATAAACAAGACTACAGCATCGGTGTCGTTGGCAGCTCATTGGGCGGTTATATGTCGACATGGCTGAACGCTAAGTTTGGTTTTCGCGCAGTGGTAGTTAACCCGGCAGTTAAGCCATATGAGCTTTTATTAGATTACTTAGGTGATCAAACCAACCCATATACGCACGAAAGCTATACACTTGAAGCACATCATATTGACGAATTAAAAGCTCTTGATGTACAAAGCATCGCGTCACCTCAATCTTTCTGGTTGTTACAACAAACAGAGGATGAAGTGTTGGACTATCGCCAAGCAGTAGAAAAGTTTGCTGATGCTAAGCAAACGGTAGAAGAAGGCGGTGATCACAGTTTTGTTGGATTTGAACGCTATCCTGCGCAAATCATTGAATTCCTAAAACTGTAAATTGAAGAGGCGATGGGCATAGGCTCATAGTTTTTATTGATATATCCAAGCGTTTCTTGACATAGACGGCATGCTTTCCGACTATGTTTTGCCGAAAAGATCTTAAGGGTATGAAGCCCTGACTACTTTGTTATGCACGAATTTATCGATGGGTAAGTATGCAGACGGAGTAGTTTTTTCGTTTCTCGAGTAGGGCTTACCAGTGGGTGAGGCTCGGGTTACAAGTAAACTTTGAGAACAATTCCGTATTATGACTGAACAATATAATGCTGGTGCCATTGAAGTACTAAATGGCTTGGAGCCAGTACGTCGCCGACCAGGGATGTATACGGATACAGCGCGCCCAAACCACTTGGGCCAAGAAGTTATCGATAACAGTGTCGATGAAGCGCTAGCCGGACATGCCTCAAAAGTACAAGTCATCTTACATGCGGACCAATCACTAGAAGTGATCGATGATGGTCGCGGCATGCCAGTTGATATCCACCCAGAAGAGAAAGTATCAGGCGTTGAACTGATCCTATGTAAGCTTCATGCTGGTGGTAAATTTTCCAATAAGAATTACCAATTCTCTGGTGGTCTGCATGGCGTTGGTATTTCGGTAGTAAATGCGCTGTCTAAGCGTGTTGAAGTGACCGTTCGCCGTGATGGTCAGGTATATGACATCGCTTTTGAACATGGTGACAAGGTTTCTGACCTCACCGTAACGGGGACGTGTGGCCGTCGTAACCGTGGTACGAGTGTGCATTTCTGGCCAGATGCAAAGTATTTTGATTCAGCGAACTTCTCTGTGACTCGCTTGGTGAACAACCTACGAGCGAAAGCGGTGTTGTGTCCTGGTCTAGAAATTACCTTCACGGATAAAGTGAACGGCAAAGACTACAAGTGGTTTTATGAGGATGGTTTAAAAGACTATCTGGCAGAAGGCGTTAAAGGCTACCCAGTCATGCCTGAAGAGCCTTTTACTGGTGAGTTTTCAGCAGAGACTGAAGCGGCAAACTGGGCGGTAATTTGGCAGCCTGAAGGCGGTGAGATGATCACCGAAAGCTACGTTAACCTGATTCCAACCGCGCAAGGTGGCACGCACGTTAATGGTCTGCGTCAAGGCCTACTTGATGCGATGCGTGAGTTCTGTGAATTCCGCAATCTGCTTCCTCGTGGCGTGAAGCTAACCGGTGATGACGTTTTCGACCGCTGTTCATACGTTCTGTCGGTTAAGATCCAAGATCCTCAATTTGCTGGTCAGACCAAAGAGCGTCTCTCTTCTCGTCAAACCGCAGCATTTGTTTCTGGTGTGGTAAAAGACGCTTTCAGCCTATGGTTGAACGAGAAGCCACAACTGGCAGAGCAGCTGGCTGAAGTCTGTATTGCTAACGCACACCGTCGTATGCGCGCGAGCAAAAAAGTCGTACGTAAGAAAGTCGCGTCAGGCCCAGCACTGCCAGGTAAGTTGACTGACTGTTCGGTACAAGACTTAAATCGTACTGAAATCTTCTTTGTAGAGGGTGACTCGGCGGGCGGCAGTGCAAAACAAGCGCGTGACCGTGAATTCCAAGCGGTGATGCCACTACGCGGTAAGATCCTGAATACGTGGGAAGTATCTGCAGACCAAGTGCTTGCTTCCCAAGAAGTGCATGATATCTCTGTTGCATTGGGTATTGATCCTGATAACGACAATCTCGATGGTCTACGTTACGGTAAAGTGTGTATCCTTGCCGATGCGGACTCGGACGGTCTGCACATCGCAACACTGTTATGCGCACTGTTCACGCGTCACTTCCGTGCTCTTGTTGAGGCGGGTCATATCTATGTGGCAATGCCACCTCTGTATCGTATCGACTGTGGTAAAGAAGTGTTCTATGCCCTAGATGATGACGAAAAAGATGGTGTCCTTGAGCGATTATCGAAGAAGAAAGCCAAAATCAACGTACAGCGATTTAAAGGTCTGGGTGAGATGAACCCACTTCAGCTGCGTGAAACAACCATGGATCCAAACACACGTCGTTTAGTTCAGTTAACCATTGATGACGCTGATGCGACTATGGAGATGATGGACATGCTGCTTGGTAAGAAACGAGCAGATGATCGCCGTGCTTGGCTTCAAAATAACGGCGATATGGCAGAGGTTTAACGGATGTCTACAGAAATTACCTACGATGGCGTTGAACAATTGCCGATGCGCAAGTTCACCGAAGACGCTTATCTGAACTACTCGATGTACGTCATTATGGATCGTGCATTGCCATACATTGGCGATGGTTTGAAACCGGTTCAACGACGCATCATTTACGCGATGTCGGAGCTGGGTCTATCGGCATCAGCAAAATACAAAAAATCCGCGCGTACCGTTGGTGACGTACTGGGTAAATACCACCCGCACGGTGACTCAGCGTGTTACGAAGCAATGGTATTAATGGCACAGCCGTTCTCTTACCGTTATCCTCTGGTAGACGGTCAGGGCAACTGGGGTGCGCCGGACGACCCGAAATCGTTCGCGGCAATGCGTTATACCGAAGCAAAACTGTCTAAGTTTGCTGAAGTACTGCTAGGTGAGTTAGGCCAAGGTACGGTGGAATGGCAACCAAACTTTGATGGCACGATGAAAGAGCCACAAATGTTGCCTGCACGTTTGCCTCATATCCTGTTGAATGGTGTCACGGGTATTGCGGTTGGTATGGCGACAGATATCCCACCTCACAACGTTCGTGAAGTGGCAGAGGCAACGATTCACCTTATCGACAATCCGAAAGCGGAATTGTCTGATGTGATGGAGTATGTAAAAGGTCCTGACTACCCAACG
This sequence comes from Vibrio sp. PID23_8, assembly GCF_003584965.1. Lineage (NCBI taxonomy): Bacteria > Pseudomonadati > Pseudomonadota > Gammaproteobacteria > Vibrionales > Vibrionaceae > Vibrio > Vibrio sp. PID23_8. Next base: position 173,495 of record NZ_LIXE01000004.1, read on the forward strand.
GAAGCTGAGATCACGTCGCCTAAAGCAGAGATTGAGAAGATCTACCGTAACGGTCGCGGTAGCATTAAAATGCGCGCAGTATGGCATAAAGAAGGTGCCGATATTGTCATCACTTCTCTGCCTCACCAAGTATCGGGTGCGAAACTGCTTGAGCAAATCGCCAACCAAATGCGTGCGAAGAAACTGCCGATGGTTGACGATCTTCGCGATGAATCGGATCATGAAAACCCAACTCGCATCGTGGTGGTACCAAAATCAAACCGCGTCGATTGCGACTTGTTGATGAACCACTTGTTCGCATCAACGGATCTTGAGCGCAGCTACCGAGTTAACTTGAACATGATTGGTCTCGACAATCGTCCCCAAGTTAAAGGCCTGGTACAGATCTTGTCAGAGTGGATTGAATTCCGTCGCACAACGGTACGTCGCCGCTTACAGTACCGCCTAGATAAAGTAATGGCTCGTCTACACATCTTGGAAGGTTTGTTGATTGCTTACCTAAACCTAGATGAAGTGATTGAAATCATTCGGACAGAAGACGATCCCAAAGCAGTACTGATGGCTCGTTTCGGGATTACCGATATTCAAGCGGATGCGATTTTAGATACCAAACTTCGTCACTTAGCAAAACTTGAAGAGATGAAGATCCGTGGTGAGCAAGACGAGCTAGAGAAAGAACGTGAGAAGCTAGAGCAACTACTGGGTTCAGAGCGTCGTCTAAATACACTACTGAAGAAAGAAATCAAAGCAGATGCTGAGAAATACGGTGATGACCGCCGCTCTCCAATGGTTGAACGTGCAGAAGCAAAAGCGCTGACTGAGCGTGATCTAGTACCAAGTGAGCCAATTACGGTTGTGCTTTCAGAGAAAGGCTGGATTCGTCACGCGAAAGGTCATGATGTGGATGCAGAAGGCCTAAGCTACAAGTCTGGTGATAAATACCTAGCGCATGCGCGTGGTAAGAGTAACCAGCAAGCAGTGTTCTTTGGCAGTGATGGCCGAAGCTACTCACTTGAATCGCATTCATTGCCGTCTGCGCGAAGCCAAGGTGAGCCAATTACTGGTCGCTTGAATATCACTGCTGGCAGCAGCATTCGTCAAGTGTTCATGGGTGAAGAAGAGCAGTTATGGCTGGTGGGGTCTGACGCAGGTTACGGTTTTGTTTGTAAAGGCTCTGATTTGTTGTCGAAGAACCGCAGTGGTAAAGCATTAGTCACTCTACCTGCTAACTCAGAAATCATGACACCGAAGACAATTGAAGACTTGGATTCGGATGAAATCTTAGCGATCACTAACCAAGGGCGTATGTTGCTGTTCCCAATTAAGGACCTGCCGCAATTGGCGAAAGGCAAGGGGAACAAGATCATTAACATTCCTGCCGCAAAAGCGAAAGAGCGTGAAGAAGTATTGTCGCATTTGATGGCGTTGCCACAGGGCGCTTCTCTGACTCTGTATGCAGGGAAACGCAAGCTAGGGCTGAAACCTGCTGATCTGGATAACTTCCGTGGTGAGCGCGGTCGCCGAGGCGGCTTATTACCAAGAGGTTTACAGCGCGTAACGCAAGTTGAAGTTGAACTGGGTACATCTCAGAAAGCAGAAGAACCTAACGAAAGCGAATAATGCGAACAAATAAAAATCCCAGCCAATGGCTGGGTTTTTTTTATGCTTCTTGCTTGTCTTCGGCGATGGTGACTTTTAGATTTATCTTTTTGCCTTTGCGGATAATACCGACATCGACAGTCGTCCCGGGACGTAAGTCAGTAACAATATCCATGACGCTTTGGCGTCCCTGAACTTTGGTACCGTTAATGCTAATAATGATGTCTTGTGGCTCAAAGCCTGCGGTGCTTGCTGGGCCGTTTGGATCAATGCCGAGCACGATGATGCCACCAATATGTTCATTACCAAGTAAGCGAGCCGTTACTGCATTGATATCCTGCCCATCAATGCCAATATAGCCACGAATGACTCGGCCATCGGCAATGATCTTCTGCATGATCTTATTCGCCAATGGGGCTGGAATCGCAAAAGAAATACCATAAGTTTCTAAGTCAGTCGCTTGTTGGAAAGAGGCCGTGTTGATGCCAACCAACTCCCCTTGAGTATTCACTAAGGCTCCCCCTGAGTTACCTTCATTGATAGCGGCATCGGTTTGGATAAAGGCTTGGCGACCATCACTAATTGATGAACGGCCTGTCGCAGAGATAATACCGAAGGTGGTAGTTTGACCTAAGTTATATGGATTGCCGATAGCCAGTACCACATCACCAACTTGAGGTTTGTATTCCGGGTTGAGTGGAATGACCGGAAGATTCGACCCTTCTACACGCAAGATGGCAATATCGGTTCTCTTATCTGTACCAACTAACTGTGCAGCCGCAACGCGACCATCTTGCAGTGCGACGACAATTTGATCAGCTTGAGCGACAACATGGTAGTTCGTGATGATGTAGCCTTTTTCGCTGACGATCACGCCAGAGCCTAGACCTTGCGTCGATAGCTTACTGCGATCATTTTCCACGTACTTACGGCTGTAGATATTAACCACGGCCGGAGCGGCTTTTCTTACTGCCTGGTTAAAAGAGACTTCAAGTGAAGCGATATTGTGAGGCTTCGGATCGACGAGATCGGCAGGAATGAGGTTGCTACGCAGTGATGGAACGGCGAGTAACACAATAATGGCCGTTGCTAAGCCTAAAAAGACAGAACGTAACAAAAAGCTAAGCATATCCTCTCCATGCATAGATGCCTAAAATGGCATAGAAAAATGAAGGATAGCATTACATTGATGAATAACAAAAGAGCAGCATGATTCCATACTGCTCTTTAGAGAGGTGATTCAAATGATCAACGTACGACTTGGTAGATAGTTTGATCGCCTCGTTGGATATTTAGAGCTAATACCCCTTTGTAATTTTCAGCAATTGCTCGTAGGTCAGCTAAGTTCTTAACGCGTTTGCGATTTACACCAATTATGATGTCCCCTTGCTCGAGTTGGAACTGTGCCGCCGGAGAGTTCGCTTCCACACTGGTGATTTTAACCCCTTGTATCGGATCGCTAGAGGTTGTATTACCTAACACCGCGCCTTTTAGACCTTCATGCAAGTTTTCTGCTTTGGCTTTCACCGTGTTTGACTTGCCGAGCGTGACGTCAAAGTTCTTGCTCTTTCCATCACGAATTACGCCAAGCGTAATCTCTTTACCAGCACCTAAGGTTGCCACCTTTGCTCGTAGTTCGGAGAAGGTATTGATGGATTTTCCGTTGATTGAAACAATCACATCCCCGGCTTGTAGACCCGCTTTAGCGGCGGCACTGTCAGGTACCACTTGGCTAACGAAAGCGCCTTTGCTTGATTCATAGCCCAGCGCTTTTGCGAGCTCTGAGGTCATTTCGCCCCCTTGAACACCTAGCATGCCGCGTTTCACTTCGCCAAATTCAAGGATTTGCTCGGTGAGGCTTTTCATCATATTGGATGGAATCGCGAAGCCAATACCGACATTACCGCCATTCGGGCCTAGGATCGCTGTGTTAATACCGATCAGTTCGCCATTGAGGTTAACCAAAGCGCCGCCAGAGTTACCGCTGTTGATAGCCGCATCCGTTTGAATGAAGTTTTCAAAGTTCTCGACATTCAAGCCGCTGCGCCCAAGCGCTGAAACAATACCAGATGTTACCGTTTGGCCTAAACCGAATGGATTACCGATAGCCACTGTAAAATCCCCTACACGCAGTTGATCAGAATCGGCAACATGAATCTGAGTAAGGTTTTTGGCTTTTTCGAGTTTTAGTAGCGCAATGTCAGACATTTCATCACCGCCAACCAGTTTAGCATCGTACTCACGGCCGTCATGGAGGCGTACCCGAATATCATCCGCGCCTTTAATGACATGATAGTTGGTTACGATCTGACCTTTCTTCGCATCAATGATGACACCTGAGCCTAAACCACGGAAAGGGCGTTCTTGAGTTTGTTCTACCGGAAAGTCCGGACCAAAGAAAAATTGAAATTGGTCTGGAATTCGGCGGGATTGCACTTGATTACCTTCCACTGCAATGCTCACAACCGCCGGGGTCACTTTTTCTAGCATTGGGGCAAGGCTAGGCAACTGCTGGCCATCAACACTGAATGGAAGAGCTGCAGAAGCGGAAATAGGGGTGATGATTGCACTTAAGCTCAAAGAGAGAACGGTTAGTGCAAGCAAAGGTTTTTTCATCCAATTACTCCTCTAGATAACGGGTCTGCCAAAAAGAAATATTCGAGTTTGTCGCTGTCGAATTCTAAGCTGCATAAAAACAGCCTGAGAGTCTATGCGGCCTATTTTTATATAGGGGCGGTTCGAATAATCACAAGGTAAAGGCAGTTCACTGCAAGTTAGAGATGAGTTATTTCTGAAAAGTTCAAATAGGGTCAATACAAATTGATAAAAAAGTCTCTGTATTGACCCTAAGGAAGGCAGGCATCGTTATGATGCTTTAGCGGTAATGACTTCAGGCGCTTTGATGATTTCTTTTTCTTGAACCTTCAACAGCCCTGTTGCGCCATTAGCGTAATCTTTTGGTTGCTTATTGGCATCAGGCTGATCTTCTTCAATTTGTTCCGAAGACATCGCCGCTTTTTTATCGAATGGGTTATCTTGTTCAGGCAAGTTAGGCAGAAGCTCTGAAGAGGTCTTTGCCATATGCTGGTACAGCTTGGTGTAATCTTTACCTAGGGTATCTAGCATCTCTGCTGTTTGTGCAAAATGATCGACCAGCTCTTGGCGTTGCTGTTCTAATTCAAATTTGGCAGCTTCCAGCTCCTTTTGTACAGACTTTTGTTTTTTGTATTCTGGTGTGGTTAGTCGACTAATGATGACGCCTACGATGGTACCGACCAGCAAACCCACAATGGCATAAATCCAAGGCATAACTGCTCCTTACAGTTGTTTTAACAAGTCTATTACTACTTAGTTACATGCAGTGCTTGACCATGTTACTATGGCTTGCACAGTCGATAAAGAAAATTAGCGGTATGTTTTCGGGGACTGATAACTACTTCTCTCTTATCTCAAAACTGACCCTGAGGTGACAATTTGCACCGTCCCTCTGATATGACCCAATGCGATGACACCATTAGAACGATATAAAAAAGACATAGCAGACCATGGATTCCAGCGTGATGATGCCCAATATAATGCGGTTGTTGCTTTAGATAAGCTCTATCATGCGATATCGGATTATCAGTCTGCACCGATTCCTCAGCTTAGCACTTGGCAGAAACTTCTTGGAAAAAAATCTGAGTTACCCGAACCACCCAAGGGATTGTACTTTTGGGGAGGTGTAGGGCGGGGCAAAACTTATCTCATGGATGCCTTTTTTGATGCTTTGCCAACCGAAAGAAAGATGAGGGTGCATTTTCACCGTTTTATGTATCGAGTTCATGATGAGCTCAGGCGTTTAGGGGATGTTGAGAACCCCTTGTCGAAAGTAGCGGAGCAATTTAAGAAAGAAGCTGATGTAGTTTGCTTTGATGAGTTTTTCGTTTCTGATATTACGGATGCGATGATTTTGGCCACGTTATTGCGAGAGATGTTTAAGCGACAAATGATCTTGGTCGCAACGTCCAATATCGAACCGCAATACTTGTATCGTAATGGCCTGCAACGAGCTCGTTTTCTTCCAGCCATTGCCATGATCCAAGAGCGTTGTGACGTGCTCAATGTAGACAGTGGGGTGGATTATCGTCTTCGTACTTTAGAGCAAGCTGAAATTTATCATTATCCTTTGGATGAGCAGGCATCGATTAACCTTAAGAAGTATTACCACCAGTTGGTTGGTGAGAGAAAAGTGGCAAGCAACGTGATTGAGGTTAATCATCGTGAAGTTGCGGTTATTGAAGTAAGTGATGGCGTATTGCATGCCTCTTTTGAGCAACTTTGCCAAACTGCACGAAGCCAGAACGACTACATTGAACTCTCGCGTATCTACCATACGGTCTTATTGGCGGATGTGAAACAGATGGATCGCAAGATTGATGATGCGGCAAGACGCTTTATCTCTCTTGTCGATGAGTTCTATGAGCGTAACGTAACATTGATTATCTCAGCAGAGGTCCCGATGACATTGCTTTATGGGGAAGGGCAGTTAGAGTTCGAGTTTAAGCGTTGTCAGTCTCGATTAACCGAGATGCAGAGTCTTGAGTACTTAAGTCGAGAGCATTTAGCTTAAAAAAGTTAAGAAAAAAATAGTGATTGAGCGCAAAAAAAGGTGATTTTTTCTTCGCTCTTCTCTATAATCCTGCAACCCACCGTTACTGCAGACCTGATTATCGAAGTTACTTCGACATAATAGGTCGAGAGTACCAACGACTCGAAGGGGTGATGACTGGGCTCTTAGACAGTGTGGGAGCACTCTACGGTGTTCCTTAAAGTTTAAATTTTAATTAACGGGTTATTATTAGCATGAAAACTTTCGTTGCTAAACCAGAAACTGTAAAACGCGACTGGTACGTTGTAGACGCTGAAGGTAAAACTCTTGGCCGTCTAGCAAGTGAAATTGCATCTCGCCTACGTGGCAAACACAAAGCTGAATACACTCCACACGTTGACACAGGTGATTACATCATCGTTATCAACGCGGAGAAAGTTACTGTAACTGGTAATAAAGCTAAAGGTAAGATTTACTACCGTCACACTGAATTCCCAGGTGGCCTAAAGTCAATCAGCTTCGAGAAACTGATTGATCGTAAGCCAGAGATGGCTCTTGAGCTAGCAGTTAAAGGTATGCTACCACGTGGTCCTCTAGGCCGTGCTATGTACCGTAAGCTGAAAGTTTACGCTGGCGCTGAGCACAACCATGTTGCTCAACAACCTCAAGTACTAGACATCTAATCGGGGATTTCGAAAATGGCAGAGAATCAATACTACGGCACTGGCCGTCGCAAAAGCTCAGCTGCACGTGTTTTCATCAAACCAGGCAGCGGCAACATCGTAATCAACAAGCGTAGCCTTGATGAGTACTTCGGTCGTCCAACTTCTCGCATGGTTGTTAAACAACCTCTTGAGCTAGTTGAACTAACTGAGAAACTAGACCTATACGTTACTGTTAAAGGTGGCGGTATTTCTGGTCAAGCTGGTGCTATCCGTCACGGTATCACTCGTGCTCTTATGGAATATGATGAGTCTCTACGTCCTACTCTACGTGCAGCTGGTTACGTTACTCGTGACGCTCGTTGCGTTGAACGTAAGAAAGTTGGTCTACGTAAAGCACGTCGTCGTCCACAGTTCTCTAAGCGTTAATTTCCACTTATTGGAAATTATGCTGTTCCAGGCTTGTTCTGGAAACTGTGCATCAAAGCTCGGCTATATGCCGAGCTTTTTGTTTTTTGTGTTCAAAACACCCTTATCTTATTACACTCATGTGTAGTACTGTCTATTTAATGTTCTCGTAACATTTATTGGGCTAATTACCGTATTTTTCTTATTTGGCGTGCTACATAGGTCATGGCGACAAACAAGGCTCTTTCTGCGTATATTTGCTATTTCTTCCGACCTAATTTCTTGAAAACAACCCAAATAAAAGGCGTGTTCTGGCTTTTTGGAATGTTATTCCTCTCGCTTTCTTGTTTCAAATCACATCTATTTTTTAGAATTTTACTGCTTTTGTGACGGCGTGGGCGATTTGCCTCACAATTGTTACGAAAAGGTAGCTTTATCTTGTCAAAAAGTAGGGTTTTCTTTATCATTTCCCCCCAATAATTAGAACTAAATTCATTATTTGTTAGCCATGCTCTTATAAGCGGAATAATAACGATCCAAAGGGAGCAAATGGGAGAATGTTTGGATGAGCAACGCGCCTTTAAATAACGGTCGCAGGCGTTTTCTAACCGCTACAACGGCAGTTGTTGGTGGCTTAGGGGCAGCTGCCGTCGCCGTTCCTTTTATCAAATCATGGAATCCGAGTGCCAAAGCAAAAGCGGCGGGTGCACCGGTGGAAGTGGATATCAGTAAAATTGAAGCCGGTCAGATGGTCCGTGTTGAGTGGCAGGGGAAACCTGTATGGGTAGTTCGCCGTACTCAAGAAGTGGTCGATAACCTTAAGAACATTGATGGCCAGCTTCGCGATCCACAATCAGAAATGGAACAACAGCCAGTTTATGCTCAGAACGAGTACCGCTCGATTAAGCCTGAGTATTTTGTGGCCGTTGGCTTTTGTACTCACTTAGGTTGTTCTCCAACCTATCTACCTGATACGTTCGCAGAACAAGTTCAAGGCGTTAAGTCTGGCTTCTTTTGTCCTTGTCATGGTTCAAAGTTTGATATGGCTGGCCGAGTGTTCCAGGGTGTACCTGCACCACTGAACCTTGTGGTTCCTAAGCACATGTATTTGAGTGACACGAAGCTCATTATCGGTGTTGATGAGGGAGACGCATAATGCAAGCACTATTAGACTGGGTTGAAAAACGACTTCCGGCAATGAATGCTTATAAAAAGCATTTGTCTGAATACCCAATGCCAAAGAACTTTAACTTTTGGTACCTTTTTGGTTCTTTGGCAATGTTGGTACTGGTTAACCAAATTCTTACAGGTATTTGGCTGACGATGAACTATGTTCCTTCTGGTGAAGGTGCGTTTGCTTCTATCGAATACATCATGCGTGACGTTGAGTACGGTTGGTTACTGCGTTACATGCACTCGACTGGCGCGTCAGCGTTTTTCGTTGTTGTTTACTTACATATGTTCCGTGGTTTGATTTACGGTTCATACCAAAAGCCTCGGGAGCTATTGTGGATCTTCGGTATGTTGATCTTCTTGGTTCTAATGGCAGAAGCCTTCATGGGTTACCTGCTACCATGGGGTCAGATGTCATACTGGGGTGCTCAGGTAATCATTTCGTTGTTTGGAGCGATTCCAGTGATTGGTGATGACCTGACGCTTTGGATCCGTGGTGACTACATCATCTCTGGTGCAACACTGAACCGTTTCTTTGCACTGCACGTGATCGCACTACCTATTGTTCTGCTACTTCTTGTTGTACTGCACGTATTGGCTCTGCACGAAGTGGGCTCAAACAACCCTGATGGTATCGAGACTAAACTACCAAAAGGCTCAATGGGTGATGATTACAAAACGCAATTCAAGTTCCATGAGTACTACTCGAATAAGTACGACATCATTGATTCGATTCCTTTCCACCCATACGGTACGGTGAAGGACTTGGTGGGTGTGGCTGGTTTCTTATTCTTCTTCTGTTACGTGTTGTTCTTTAACCCAGAAATGGGTGGGTACTTCCTTGAGCCGCCTAACTTTGAAGCTGCAAACCCACTGAAGACACCTGAGCACATCGCTCCAGTATGGTACTTCACGCCGTTCTACGCAATTTTGCGTGCGGTTCCTGACAAACTATTGGGTGTCATCCTAATGGGGGCGTCAATTGCCGTACTGTTTGTTCTCCCTTGGCTGGATCGCTGTAAAGTACGTTCGTACCGTTACCGTAGTAAAATCCACCTATTAAATATTGTTCAGTTCACTATCGCCTTTATCGCTCTGGGCATTTTGGGGGCACTACCGGCAACGCCGCTGTACACGATTCTGTCTCAGATCTTTAGCTTGTGTTACTTCATGTTCTTTGTTCTGCTGTTTTTCTACAGCAAAAATGAAGCAACCAAACCTTTACCAGAGAGGGTGACATTCAAATGAAGAAGTGGATTGTAATTCTATTTGCTATGTTGCCATCTCTCGCGATGGCAGCGGGGGCCAGCGTGCCGCTAGACAAAGCGAACGTTGACCTATCGGATAAAGCCTCGCTGCAAAACGGTGCGAAGTTATTCATGAACTACTGTTTTGCTTGTCACTCAACGCAATACCAGCGTTACGAGCGTGTCGCGACAGACTTGGATATTCCCATTGACCTGATGAAGGAAAACCTAATTTTCGATCCTGAAGCGAAAGTGGGCGACCTGATGGTTAATGCGATGCCAGCAAAGCAAGCGGGTCAGTGGTTTGGTGCTCCGCCACCAGATCTGACGTTGGTTGCTCGTGTTCGTGGTGCGGATTGGCTCTATACGTACCTTCGTTCTTTCTACACCGATCCATCTCGTCCATTTGGCGTGAACAACTTGGTATTCCCAAGTGTTGGTATGCCACATGTGTTAGAAGAACTACAAGGTATTCCAACTCCGGTATACGGCACAAAAGTCGTCGACGGTGAAGAAGTTCAAGTGGTGGTTGGCATTGAAACCGATGGTACTGGTGAACTTAGCACTGGCGAATACGATAAAGCTGTCGGTGATTTGGTCAACTTCTTGGTTTACTCTGGTGACCCAGTTCAGCTAGAGCGTCATGCACTTGGTTGGTGGGTAATGGGCTTCTTGGTATTGCTGACGATTGTTGTTGTGATGCTTAAGAAAGAGTATTGGCGTGATGTGCATTAATTGTGCTATCATACCGTGCTAATTCCCAATTTTAATTGATGGATAATGGAGGCTTAGCCTCCATTATTTTTATTTGTAAGTGTACTGGAGGGCTCTATGGCTGTAGCTGCCAATAAACGTTCTGTGATGACTCTTTTCTCAAGTGCATCAGATTTGTATAGCCATCAGGTTCGCATCGTACTTGCTGAAAAAGGCGTAAGTGTAGAGGTCGAGCTTGTTGATGAAGCAAACCTTCCTGCTGAGCTTGTAGAGCTAAACCCATACAAGTCAGTGCCAACTCTTGTTGACCGTGAGCTTGCTCTTTACGATTCAAAAATCATCATGGAGTACTTGGACGAGCGTTTCCCTCATCCACCTCTAATGCCGGTTTACCCTGTTGCTCGTGGTAACAGTCGTTTGATGATGTACCGTATCGAACGCAACTGGTACTCACTGGCTGAAAAAGTAATGAAAGGCAATGCTGAAGAATCAGAAAAAGCGCGTACCAAACTACGTAATGATCTTCTGACTCTAGCGCCAATTTTTGCTGAATACGAATACTTCATGAGTGAAGAATTCAGCCTAATTGATTGTTACCTAGCACCACTATTGTGGCGTTTACCTCAACTAGGTATTGATCTTGTTGGTCCTGGCTCAAAAGAAATTAAGGTTTACATGAACCGCGTATTCGAACGCGACTCATTCCTGGCTTCTCTAACGGAAGCAGAACGTGAAATGCGCCTAGTTCGCTAAGCGACTCAGTAACACGTTATGGATATTGCAAAAATGACGGCTCGCCGCCCATATATGCTTCGTGCATTTTATGATTGGCTAGTAGACAACGACTTAACTCCCCACCTGGTTGTTGATGCAACCATGCCAGGTGTGCGCGTACCAGTGGAGTTTATTCAGGATGGTCAGATTATCTTGAATATTGCGCCACGTGCTGTAGGCCACTTAGAGTTGGGGAATGATGCGATTACGTTCCAGGCTCGCTTTAGTGGTCGTCCGCACTCTGTTATCGTGCCAGTGTATGCGGTTCAAGCTATCTACGCGCGTGAAAACGGCGCAGGCACTATGTTTGAGCCTGAAGAAGCGTATACGAACATCGAAGATGAAGCGATGGTTGAAGAAGAGCAAGCGTCGACATTTACGACAGTAAGTGATGAGCCTTCTGAAATGGTTGACTCGACATCGGATGAGGAGCAAGCGCCTCGCCCGAAAGGTAGACCAAGTTTACGAGTAATCAAATAACAAAAAAGCAGCGTGTAACGCTGCTTTTTTTGTTTGGTTAGACAGACACCGTCTGGATAGACTTACAGATTAGCTGTGCTGTTTTCTACAGACTCAGTCTCACCATATTGAAACCCCTTGATGACCTGTTTCACACCTGAAATATTACGTGCGATTTCTATTGCTCGTTCCCCCTGCGCAGGGGTGACATAACCAAAGAGGAAGACTTCACTGTCTTCCGTAATTACTTTAACTTTTATCCCATTAAGTTCACTATCGGTGAGTAGAGATGATTTTACTTTGGTGGTTATCCAGCTATCGTTGCTGATTTGGGTAACGGTTAATGGCTCTTTGAGCTTGATTTGGTTGTGAACATTTTTTACCCCTTCGACTTCTCTCGCTCTGCGTTCCAGTTCATTGTTCCACTCTTGTGTTGGGGCCTGACCCATTAACACAACCGTTCCGTTATAAGAACTGGCCACAACGCGAACTTTGCCTTTAAAAGGGGCTTTGTTACCAATGGCAGCAACCTCGAATTCGATATTGTTGTCTTGCCAGATTTGTTTGGTCGAACGAGTATCAGTGACAATGTTCGCTGTGGTGGCAGCACCAGCAATAAACAAACCAGCACAGCCACTCATGTTGAGTACGGCACACAAAATGACAAAACTACGTATCATAATTCTAACTCTTAATATCCATTATTCTTCGTGAGCAGGGAAAAGCACTTGGTCTATCAAATCACATAAACAGTGAAGCGTAACCATATGTACTTCATGAATACGTGCTGTGCGGTGAGATGGAATTCGAATCTCAACATCATGTTCACCTAATAAACCCGCCATCTCGCCACCGTCTTTGCCGGTTAACGCGATGATGGTCATATCACGCGTTACGGCGGCTTCCATTGCTTTGATGACGTTTTTGCTATTACCGCTAGTTGAGATGGCTAGCAGGATATCCCCTGGCTGGCCAAACGCACGCACTTGTTTTGAGAAAATCTCTTGGTAGTGGTAGTCGTTGGCTACGGCGGTTAGGGTGGTGTTATCTGCCGTCAGTGCCATCGCTGGTAAGCTAGGACGCTCGGTTTCAAATCGGTTTAAAAGGCATGAAACAAACTGCTGAGAGTTCGAGGCGCTCCCCCCGTTACCGCAACACAAGATTTTATTGCCATTGAGCAGGCTCGAAACCATGGCTTGAGCTGCATGAGTAATGGCATCTGGCAGCGCTTCGGCTGCCGCTATTTGAATTTGAATACTTTCTGTAAAACTGTCTTTAATGCTGTCTAGCATCACTTATCCTTCAGATATTGCATTTTGTATCCAGTTGATATCTCGACCATTATCATGAATGGCTATCACATCAAACCGATAATCTATATTTTGTGCAGCGCGTCTTTTCTGGCTAAGCCAAATCTGTGCGGTTTTGACCAGTTTACGCATTTTTGTACGGGTGACCATTTCTGCTGCTGAACCAAACTTATCGTTCTTGCGATATTTGACCTCAACAAAGACGATAGTTTCACCTTGTTGGAAGATTAAATCAATTTCTCCGACTTTAGTCAGAAAATTTTGATCAAGAAAGTGTAAGCCCTGGCGTTGCAAATATTGCTTCGCCAGGGTTTCATATTGATTGCCTATTTGTCGTTGACTAAAGAGCCCCACGCTCTGCCCAGCTTAGCTCGCGTTGCACAACACAGTTATTGTCGATACTGAGTGTACCGGTCTGGCCGTCAACGGTGTGACCTAGAACGACTTTCATTTTAGGAAGTTCGCCAATCAACTTGTACGCGTCCATCCCCAATGCCTCTAAGCGTTTTTCCATGTTGGATTGCTCAGACCAAAGCTCACTCATTTGTGCCGTGATGCTTGGGTCTGCTTGGATGAGAAGTGGGATGTCGCTGTAAGTGACGCCAGTGAGATCTTCATATGTCGTACCGCCACTGTTGCTCCGTGAGTTGGAGAACAATTTTGGTGGCTTAGCGTCAGGGTTGATCGCCACTTCAATAAACGGTTTTATCAACGTGAGCTCAGAGCTTTTTGCTACAATATAGACCGCATCGACATCGCGACGACTACGTGGTTGGCTTTCTAGTGGGATACCCATGAGAGATTGCATTTGAGCAATACGCTGCTGGCTCTCCTGTAGGCCGAACACCTCGTTGATGTTCTTTTGCAGTTGGCGTTTGTCACCAAAGTAGTTGGTGGCGACTTTGTTAGAACTATACTTGTCCCATTCTTGATTAAACGCATCCACAACACGCTGACCGTAACTGCCGCTTGGAGCTAGAATCATCGGGAATTTGTACCCCTGACTGAACAGGTATTTTGCTGCCTGCGCTACTTCTTGTTCCGGAGATAAAGCCAAGTAGCACATGTTGGTACCAGGTTGGACGTCTTCAGGAATGTTCAATGCAAGAGCAGGGATCGCCACGCCAGTCTCTGACCCATCCAGTGTTGATTGCAGCCGTTCGACGTTTTCTTTTTGCAAAGGACCGACAACAAAGTCGATGTTTTCGCTGATCAAACGCTGCTTAATTTGCTCAGCATTGTATGCGTGTGTATCGATAACGGTAAGCGTTGAACTTGGATCCCGATGAGTGTCATTCATCATCGCAAAGATAAAACCATCCCGAATAAGCTGAGCTTGCGGCGCAAATTTACCCGTTAACGGGAGCAATAGTGCGGTGTTGCTTGGCTTGACGATGTTCAAAGACAAGATATTTTGGATCTCAGCGGGCGTGTATACCGCTGCCGGGTGGGAGGGGTTTTCGCTCAACCAGCGCTCTAGAGTATTCTTGAGCTGAGGGATATTGCCTGATAAGGTTTTGGCGTAAATCGCCAGTTGTAGCCAGCCATCTAATACGTCTTCGTTTGGATCGGTATGAAGCGAGGTGAGCTCGTTTTCTGAGTAGCTGTTGAGATTCATCCAAATGCGGCTAGAGATGTCACGTTGCTCTGCTGATGAAGAGTATTGACCTAAGGCAACCAGTTCACGGTTAGCATCAAATGGCTGGTTTAAGTTTTGGTATGCTTCTGCGCGTAGTGAGTAGTAGTCTTTCCATTGCTCACTTGGCAGTTTCCACCAAGGTTTGAAGTTGAGTTGCTGCAGCAACTGTGAGTAATTGCCTTGTTTATGCTGCATTGTCGCGCGAGTCAGTTGCCACTCCGCCTGCTGAACTTCCGTCAATTGCTGACGAGCAAGACGTTTGATAAGCCGTTCCGCTTGGTCGAAGTCGTTAGCTTGAATCGCAGCCTTGGTTGCCATGATCAACCAGTCGTTTTGTAAGCTACCTTCGGTGCTATCCGCTTGAATCATGTAGTTCTGAACAGACTGGGTAGGCTCAAGTGTTATATCGACGCTGCCAGGCTGTCGAGGACCTGAAGAACAGGCGGCGAGCGTAATTGCCAGTGCAACAGGAGTGAGTAAGCGTGGTACACTGAGTCTCTTATGGTTCATCATTGCCGTGAGTTCTCTATAATTTTGTACAAAATTGTCTCTATATTAATCGTTGAAGTGATGGTAAACAAATGACAGATAAAAATAAGTTGCCGAATGAGGGGCCAACTCTCTACATCGTACCGACGCCAATCGGAAATTTAGCGGATATCACTCAACGTGCTATCGAAGTTCTGTCGAATGTGGACATCATTGCCGCTGAGGATACTCGACATACAGGCAAATTACTGTCTCACTTCAATATCCAAACCAAAACCTTTGCGTTACACGATCATAATGAGCAGCAAAAAGCACAGGTACTGGTTGAAAAGCTACTTTCAGGTCAGTCCATTGCACTGGTCTCTGACGCTGGTACGCCGCTAATCAGCGATCCAGGATACCATTTGGTGACAAAATGTCGTCAAGCGGGCGTAAGAGTTGTGCCGCTTCCCGGTGCATGTGCGGTTATCACCGCGTTAAGTGCATCTGGTTTGCCATCGGATCGCTTCAGCTTTGAAGGCTTTCTACCACCGAAAAGCAAAGGTCGTAAAGATAAGTTTCTTGAGATTGCTTCAGTTGAGCGCACTTGTATTTTTTATGAATCGCCACATCGTATTTTAGACTCTTTACAAGATATGTTAGACGTTCTTGGGCCAGATAGGGAAGTGGTATTAGCTCGAGAGTTGACGAAAACCTTTGAAACCATTCAGGGAATGCCACTTGGTGAGTTGATTGGGTGGGTAAAAAGTGACGGCAACCAGCAACGTGGTGAGATGGTGCTTTTGATCCATGGATATCGTGATTCTAGTGAAGAAACGCTACCGGATGAAGCGACTCGTACACTGGGTATTTTGACCAAGGAGTTGCCTCTTAAGAAAGCGGCGGCCTTAGCGGCGGAAATCTACAACCTAAAGAAAAACGCGCTATATAAGTGGGGGTTGGAACATTTAGGCTAACCTCATTGAGATAGTCAGTTTCATTTTGCAAAAAGGGTTGGTGTGAGAGCATCGGCCCTTTTTCTTTGGCTGTTCATTTGTATTTGTCTAAAATATCGCCAATTGATTCATTCATTTCATCATATCTGTGATCTCACTAGACTCTGAGTGGATAACTCTATACAATCCGCCCTTGGAGCTGACTGGGTAGTCGCTGCTTTGTTGATGTCCTTCGGGAGACTGACAAAGGGGAGGAAAGTCCGGGCTTCATAGAGCAAGGTGCCAGGTAACGCCTGGGGGGCGCAAGCCTACGACAAGTGCAGCAGAGAGAAGACCGCCGATGGCCCCTATTTTCGAGTAGTGGTGCACAGGTAAGGGTGAAAGGGTGCGGTAAGAGCGCACCGGACGACTAGTAATAGTTCGTAGCAGGGTAAACTCCACCTGAAGCAAGACCAAATAGGCCTCCACATTGCGTTGCTCGCGTAAGGAGGCGGGTAGGTTGCTCGAGCCAGTGAGTGATTGCTGGCCTAGACGAATGGCTACCGCCGCGCAAGCGGAACAGAACCCGGCTTATGTGTCGGCTCCACCTATTCGAGACCCATCACTACTTTGGTAGTGATGGGTTTTTTGCATTTTATTGACGCAAACCATGTCATTACCAATAAACTTGGCGCTGAATCACGTCTAACTTTAGACTTGTGGTGGCGATGATGTGGGAAATCAGTACACTAAAGAATCGCTTCAAGATCATTCAACGAGAAAGCTATGACCGAAACATTTCAACATATCTCAGTGTTATTAAATGAATCCATTGATGGCTTGGCTATCAAACCCGACGGTATCTATATCGATGGAACATTTGGCCGTGGCGGTCACAGTCGAACTATCTTGTCGAAATTAGGTGAAAATGGTCGACTGTACAGTATTGATCGTGACCCTCAAGCGATAGCTGAAGCGGGCAAGATTGATGATCCTCGTTTTACCATTATTCACGGACCATTCTCAGGAATGGCAAAGTACGCAGAAGAGTACGGTTTAGCCGGCAAAGTCGATGGGGTTCTTTTGGATCTTGGCGTGTCTTCACCTCAGCTAGACGATGCAGAGCGTGGCTTTAGCTTTATGAAAGATGGCCCGTTAGACATGCGTATGGATCCAACTTCTGGCATCCCTGTCTCTCAGTGGTTGATGGAAGCTGACCTTGATGACATCACTTGGGTGATTCGTGAGTTTGGTGAAGACAAACATGCACGTCGCATTGCTAAAGCCATCGTGGCATACCGTGAAAACGAAGAAAACGAGCCAATGGTTCGTACAGGTCAACTAGCAAAATTGATTTCAGATGCGGCACCAAAGAGCTTTAAAGAGAAAAAGCACCCGGCGACGCGTGCTTTCCAAGCATTCCGTATTTACATCAACAGTGAGCTAGAAGAAATTGATACGGCACTAAAAGGTGCGGCGAGCATTTTAGCGCCTGAAGGCCGCTTGTCAGTGATCAGTTTCCACTCATTGGAAGATCGCATGGTGAAACGCTTCATTCGTAAAGAGAGCAAAGGCCCTGAAGTGCCACACGGTATTCCAATGACGGAAGCGCAAATCCGTGCGCTTGGTAGTGCGAACATGAAAGCCGTTAGCAAAGCGATCAAACCCACTAAGCAAGAAATTGAGCTTAACCCTCGTTCGCGCAGCTCTGTGCTAAGAGTTGCTGAAAAGCTGTAATTGTTATGACGAAATCCACTCCCAATCTTGCTAAGTTGATTGCAATAGATCTGTTTACTGTCGGTCGCTGGTCACTTGTGCTGATGCTACTGATATTCGCATCTGCGATGGGAGTGGTGTTTGCGACTCATCACGCACGCCAAGCGATCACCGAGAAAGATCATACATTCGTTGAGCGTGAGCAGCTTGACAGTGAATGGCGCAATCTAATGTTAGAAGAAACCGCCCTCGCGGAACACAGTCGCGTCCAAGATCTTGCCAAAATCGATCTTGAGATGAAACGTCCCGATGGCGATAAAGAAGTGGTTATCACGCTAAAATGATGGGAAAGAAAGCCAAATCTAAACAAGGAAACCCGAGTACTTCTGCTGTGAAAGAAAAAATTGCAACGGAGAAGCCGCAAGTTAAAAATGAAGCGGTCAGTACAGAGCCTGAGGCATTTTTAATTCGTTGGCGTTTTCATTTGCTATTGTTTTTTGTCTTTTGTGCTTTCGCCCTACTTGTGGGGCGTGTGGCTTATATCCAAATTATCGAGCCTGATAATCTTATTAAGCAAGGCGATCTCCGTTCTATCCGTGTCAAGGCTATTCCGTCTGCTCGAGGTATTATCTCTGACCGCAATGGTGAGCCTTTGGCCGTCAGTGTCCCTGTGGAAGCCGTTTGGGCGGATCCGAAAACCATCTTTAAAGAAGGTGCGTTAGAGCAAACCCAAAGCTGGTATGCGCTAGCCGATGTACTTGGCCTCAATCGCCAAGGCTTAATTGACAAGATTAAACGCAACGAAAAGCGTCGTTTCATTTATCTTCAGCGCCAAGTCAGTCCTGCTATGGCCAAATATATTCGTGAGCTCAAATTGCCCGGCGTCGGTCTTAAGTCCGAATCTCGTCGTTATTACCCTGCAGGCGAAGTCAGTGCTCACCTAGTCGGCGTTACCGGTATTGATGGTCATGGTTTGGAAGGCGTTGAACGCAGTTACGATAAATGGCTAACGGGTGAGGCGGGCAAAAAGATCATTCGCAAAGACCGTTATGGCCGAGTGGTAGAGAACATCGCACTTGAGGAGAAGCAAGAAGGTAAGCCGCTTAAACTCACAGTGGACCAACGTTTACAAGCGATTGCGTATCGTGCAATCAAGCAGGCCGTTGCGGATCACCGGGCGACCTCCGGCTCTGCGGTGATGTTGGATGTTAAAACGGGCGCAGTGCTGGCGATGGTGAACGCGCCATCCTACAACCCGAATAACCGCAGCGACTGGCAAAGCTACAAAATGCGTAACCGGGTCATCACTGACTCAATGGAGCCGGGTTCGACGATTAAGCCATTTGTGATTCTGGCCGCCTTAGAAAATGGAGTGGCAGATGAAAACACCATTGTGGATACCGGTAATGGTATTCTTCAGCTTGGTGGTAGCCGCGTACGTGACGTCTCTAAAGTAGGCAAAGCGAGCCTAACTCAGATCCTGAAAAAGTCGAGTAATATCGGTGTGACCAAGTTGGCAATGCAAATGCCAGTTGAAGCGTTGTTGGGACTCTATAGTTCAGTGGGGTTGGGGGAGCTTTCAGGTTTAAATCTAGTCGGTGAAGTGACGGGCATTTTCCCTAGCCGTTCACGTTGGTCTCCAATCGAACGCGCCACCATTTCTTTTGGTTACGGTTTGTCGATCACACCAATTCAGCTTGCTCATGCTTACGCGACCTTAGGAAATCTGGGTAAATATGAGCCTGTGCATATGATTGAAAGTAATGATATGGGTATGTCGCGCCAAGTCGTAAGCCATGAATATGCTCGTCAGGTGCTTGATATGCTTGAAACGGTTACTCAAAAGGGCGGTTCAGCTCGAAGAGCAGCGGTGCCTGGTTATCGGGTAGGGGCAAAAACGGGTACTTCACGTAAAGCGAGTGCAGGTGGTTACAGTGATGAATACATTACTTATACGGCAGGCCTTGCTCCAGTCAGTGATCCACGTATTGCACTTGTTGTTATCGTCAACGAGCCGCAAGGCGATGATTACTACGGTGGCTCAGTAGCGTCCCCCGTTTTTTCTGAAATTATGAAAGGTGCGCTGCAAATCCTGAACGTTGCGCCAGATGAAAATAAATTCCAGCCGCATGCTAAGTAGTGTGCAGCAAAAAATGTTAAGAAAACCTGAGCTTAAGCTCGGAGAACAAATATGACCAAAGCCATCAGTATGGACGTATTGCTTTCCCCTTGGGTGGATTGCCCTAGCTTGTCGTCCGTCCTCGTCTCAGAACTAGAACTTGATAGTCGAAGAATTCAACCTGGTACAACATTTGTCGCCATTGTTGGCCACGTTGTGGATGGACGTAAGTTTATCCCAACAGCCATTCAGCAAGGCGCGAATGCGGTTATCGCTCAAGCCTGCGATGTAAAAACGCATGGTACGATTGAGATTATGGATGACGTACCCGTTATTTACCTCGATGCATTGGACAAATGCTTATCTCAAATCGCTAGTCAGTTGTATCACTATCCAAATATGGATCTGATTGGTGTCACTGGCACTAACGGTAAAACCACCATCACCCAATTGATTGCGCAGTGGATTGATTTAGTTGGTTCAAAAGCCGCTGTCATGGGCACGACGGGTAATGGTTTCCTTGATAACTTGCAAGAAGCCGCAAACACCACTGGCAATGCGGTTGAAATTCAAAAAACATTGTCTTCGCTCGCTGAGCAAAAAGCGCAATACACAGCGCTTGAAGTTTCTTCACACGGTTTGATTCAAGGTCGTGTGAAAGCGCTGTCGTTTGCCGCAGGCGTTTTTACGAACTTAAGCCGAGATCACCTTGACTACCACGGTACGATGGAAGAATACGCCAATGCAAAGTTAACCCTGTTTACTGAACATCAATGTGAACACGCGATCATCAATGTTGACGATGTAGTCGGTGCTGCGTGGGCGAAGCAATTAAGTAATGCACTTGCTGTGTCGTTGAAGCCCCATTGTGAGTTTGAGCAGGCTGTTTTTGCGAATCATATTGCTTACGCAGAGTCCGGCATTATGATTGAATTTGATGGCAAGTTCGGTTGCGGTACGCTTCATGCCCCTTTGATTGGTGAATTTAATGCGGCAAATTTGATGTTGGCGTTCACAACCTTGTTGAGTCTCAATTTTGACAAGCAAGCTTTACTGGCAACAGCAGGCCAATTGCAGCCAGTGCTTGGTCGGATGGAGCTGTTTCAAGCCGATGACCGCGCTAAAGTGGTTGTGGATTACGCTCATACGCCAGATGCACTAGAAAAAGCACTGCAAGCGCTGCGTGTGCATTGCCAAGGGCAGTTGTGGGCTATCTTTGGCTGTGGTGGTGACCGCGATGCAGGTAAACGTCCAATGATGGCAGAAATTGCTGAGCGTTTAGGCGATAAGGTGGTTCTGACCGACGATAACCCACGCAGTGAAGACCCTGTTCTTATCATGAAAGACATGCTAGCAGGGCTTGCTACACCTGCCGATGCGATTGTGCAGCATGATCGCTTTAAAGCACTTTCTTACGCTCTTGAGCATGCTTCTCCACAAGATATCATCCTGTTGGCTGGTAAAGGCCATGAGGATTACCAAATTCTAAATAGCGGAACCATTCATTACTCTGATCGAGAGTCCGCCATGCAACTATTGGGGCTTTCATCATGATTACCGTATCACTCTCTCAAATTGCTGACACCACTCGCGGTGAATTAATTGGTCATGATCTGACGATCGATTCTGTATCGACCGATACTCGCACTATTGAACAAGGTGCGCTGTTTGTTGCCTTAGTTGGCGAACGTTTTGATGCGCATGACTTTTGTCAGCAAGCGGTTGAGTTGGGTGCCGGTGCGCTACTGGTGCAAAAACGTTTAGAGATAAATGTGCCTCAAGTAGTCGTGGTCGACAGTAAAGTCGCAATGGGTGAGTTGGCTTCATGGGTTCATCAATCTTGTCAAACGCCAACGGTGGCGATCACCGGTAGTTGTGGCAAAACGACAGTGAAAGAGATGGTGGCCAGTATCCTACAGTTGAAAGGTAAAGTGCTGTTTACTGCGGGTAACTTCAACAATGATATTGGTGTACCGCTCACGCTACTGCGCTCACAGCAAGACGATGATTACGCGGTGATTGAGTTGGGGGCTAACCATATCGGTGAAATTGCTTATACAACGCAGTTGGTTAAACCAGATATCACCTTGGTAAACAACGTGGCAGCGGCACATCTCGAAGGTTTTGGCTCTATCGATGGCGTGAAGCAAGCTAAGGGTGAAATTTACCAAGGGCTTTCTGCTGGAGGGGTGGCGATTGTTAACCTCGATAGCAATGGTGAAGATAAATGGCAAACGGTGTTGGCAGATAAAAAAGTCATTACTTTCTCGCCAACGAACACCGATGCCGATTTTTATGCGTCTAACATCGTGATGAACACGGCGGGTGAAGCAAGCTTTAATCTACATATCGCAGCAGATTCACAAGAAATTGAACTGTCTCTGGGTATCATAGGTCAGCACAACGTGGCGAACGCGATTGCGGCTTCTATCATTGCGCTACAAATGGGAGCAACGTTAGAAGAGATTCGGACGGGCCTTAAGCACTTAAACAAGGTTAAAGGCCGTGTTGAGGTGGAAGATCTGAGCGATAAGATTAAGCTGATTGATGATAGCTACAACGCAAGCGTTCCAGCGATGAAGGCGGCGGTTGATTTGCTGGGGGCATTCCAAGGCCAACGTTGGTTGATTTTGGGTAATATGGCGGAATTGGGTGAGGAAAGTCTTGCACTTCATCGCCAAGTCGGGGAACATGCTGCCCCACAAAAATTTGAACATGTTCTCACGTATGGTGCAGACGCGAAGGTCATTAGTACACTTTGTGACGGCATCCATTTCGAGACCCATCAAGAAATGATTGACTACATCAAGCAGCATTTAGATCAAGCCGCTCCTGAGTGCCATACAATTTTGGTGAAAGGGGCAAACGGTGCTCGTATGTTTGAAGTCGCTGCTGCTTTGAAGGAGTATTATTAATGATTATTTGGCTTGCCGAGCTGCTACAGCCATACCTGTCTTTCTTCCGTTTGTTTGAATACTTGTCTTTTCGAGCAATATTAAGCGTACTGACTGCTCTAGGCCTGTCTCTTTGGATGGGGCCTATCATGATCAAGCGTCTTCAGATGCTACAGATTGGTCAGGTTGTCCGTAACGAAGGACCAGAATCTCACTTTAGCAAACGTGGCACCCCAACGATGGGCGGTATCATGATTTTAGCGGCAATCTCTATCACGATTCTGTTGTGGGCTGATTTGTCCAACCCTTACGTTTGGGCTGTGCTGGTTGTATTGCTTGGTTATGGCGCAGTTGGCTTTGTCGATGACTATCGCAAAGTGGTGCGTAAGAACACCGATGGTTTGATCGCGCGTTGGAAATACTTCTGGCAGTCATTGATTGCGTTTGTTGTCGCTTTTGCACTGTACGCCTATGGCAAAGATACGGCTGCAACTCAGCTAGTGGTGCCATTTTTTAAAGACATCATGCCGCAGCTTGGCTTGATGTACATTATTCTGACTTACTTTGTGATTGTTGGTACCAGTAACGCGGTAAACCTAACGGATGGTCTAGACGGCTTGGCAATCATGCCAACGGTGTTGGTTGCAGCTGGTTTTGCCGTCATTGCATGGGCGACGGGTAACGTTAACTTCTCTGAATACCTACATATACCATACCTACCGCACGCTTCTGAGCTGGTTGTTGTATGTACGGCAATCGTTGGTGCTGGTCTTGGTTTCTTGTGGTTCAATACCTACCCAGCACAAGTATTCATGGGTGATGTTGGCTCCCTAGGATTGGGTGGTGCTCTAGGGACCATTGCAGTTCTGGTTCGCCAAGAGTTGGTTTTGGTGATCATGGGTGGTGTATTTGTAATGGAAACGCTATCGGTTATCCTGCAGGTCGGTTCTTACAAATTGCGTGGTCAGCGTATTTTCCGCATGGCTCCTATCCATCACCACTACGAACTTAAAGGCTGGCCAGAACCTCGCGTCATTGTGCGCTTCTGGATTATTTCTATGGTTCTTGTTCTGATTGGTCTAGCGACACTGAAAGTGCGTTAATCGCACTTTCCAATAACTTTCTAAGAATAACAGATACTGTGATCAAATATGGAACGTTGGCAAAACATACATAAGGTCGTCGTTGTAGGGCTCGGTATTACCGGGCTCTCTGTCGTTAAACACCTAACAAAAACACAGCCGCAACTGGCGGTTAAAGTCATCGATACGCGTGCTAACCCACCGGGTGCTGAGCAATTACCTGAACAGGTAGAGTTGCACAGTGGTGGTTGGAATACCGAATGGTTAGCTGAAGCCGACTTGGTAGTGACCAACCCAGGCATTGCCTTAGCTACGCCAGAAATCCAAACAATAGTTGCGAAAAGCACGCCTGTTATTGGCGATATTGAGTTGTTTGCTTGGGCAGTAACGAAACCCGTTATCGCGATCACTGGCTCTAATGGCAAAAGCACGGTCACTGACTTAACGGGCGTGATGGCGAAAGCCGCTGGACTAACCGTTGGCGTTGGCGGCAATATTGGAGTGCCAGCTTTAGATTTGCTAGAGCAAGACGCGGATTTGTACGTGCTTGAGTTATCGAGTTTCCAACTAGAAACGACGTCGAGCCTTAAGCTTAAAGCCGCCGCGTTTCTAAACCTTTCTGAAGATCACATGGATCGCTATCAAGGCATGGCGGACTACCGACAAGCGAAGTTGCGTATTTTTGATAATGCCGAGCTAGCAGTCGTTAACCGTGATGACCAAGAAACCTACCCTGATAGTGACATGCCGTTGATGACGTTTGGCACTGATGAGCGAGCTTATGGTTTGGAATCAGATGCCGGTCGCACTTGGTTGCTTGATCACGGCCAGCGTGTGATTGCTAGCGATGAGCTCAAACTGGTCGGTAAGCACAACTTGGCGAATGCCTTGGTCGTGCTCGCTTTACTCAAGGCCGCTGGTATTGACTATCACAAAGCGTTACATGCACTGAAAACTTACACGGGTTTGACGCATCGATGCCAGGTGGTTGCGGATAATCGTGGCGTAAAATGGGTGAATGATTCCAAAGCAACTAATATTGCTAGCACGATGGCCGCACTTTCCGGACTAGAATCGAAGGGCAAACTGTATTTGTTGGTTGGTGGGGTTGGTAAAGGCGCAGATTTTTCGCCGTTAAAGCCTATCTTCACTACGTTGAATCTGCAACTTTGCTGCTTTGGTACCGATGGTGATGCCTTTATGCCACTGCACGAATCGGCAACTCGTTTTGACAGCATGGAAGATGTGATTCAACAAATATCTTCGCAGTTAAAACCTGGCGATATGGTGATGCTCTCTCCGGCATGTGCTAGCTTTGATCAATTCGATAACTTTATGGCAAGGGGCGATGCCTTCGCTAATCTTGCTCAAAAATACGCATAATTAAAGGTCACACATTTCGTGGTTTTAGGTAACGTTAAACGCAGCATTGGCACTTGGCTTAAGCATCCAGCACCAGAGGCGCTCTTTGATCGTCAGTTGGTATGGATTGCGCTAGGTTTGATGTTAACTGGCTTGGTGATGGTGACCTCTGCATCGTTTCCCATCAGTTCTCGACTGACGGATCAGCCATTCCACTTTATGTTCCGTCACGCTCTATTCTTGGTCGTTGCCGTTTCAGCATCTTCGGTTGTCCTTTGTAAGCCCTTAGACTTTTGGTTTCGGAACTCTAAATACATCGTTGGGATATCGGTTGCACTGCTTGTCATTGTTTTAGTTGCAGGTAAGTCTGTTAATGGTGCTTCTCGGTGGATCCCCGTTGGACCAATTAATTTACAGCCGGCAGAGATTGCCAAGCTCTCTCTGTTTATGTTTATGTCTGGATACTTGGTTCGTAAACAGGATGAAGTTCGTCAGACATTCTTTGGTGGCTTCATTAAACCAATAATGGTTTTTACGGTATTTGCGGTATTACTCCTGCGTCAACCTGACTTAGGTACGGTTGTTGTGATGCTGGTGACCCTGTTTGGTATGTTATTTATCGCGGGGGCCAAGTTAACGCAGTTTTTGGCGTTAATGATTGCAGGGATAGTTGCTGTTGTAGGCTTAATTTTGATTGAGCCTTATCGTATGCGACGTGTCACGTCATTTCTTGACCCATGGGAAGACCCATTCGGCAGCGGCTATCAATTGACACAATCGTTGATGGCATTTGGCCGAGGTGAATGGTTTGGTCAAGGTCTGGGTAACTCGATTCAAAAATTGGAATATCTACCCGAAGCCCATACCGACTTTGTGTTCGCGGTGCTCGCAGAAGAACTCGGCTTTGCCGGCGTTGTATTGGTATTAATGCTGATCTTCAGTTTAGTGTTAAAAGCGGTTTATATCGGTAAGCGAGCCTTCGAAGCGGGCGAAATGTTTGGTGGTTATTTAGCATTTGGCATTGGTATTTGGTTTGCTTTCCAAACCTTAGTTAACGTTGGTGCGGCAGCAGGCATTGTGCCAACCAAGGGGCTCACCCTACCTCTGATCAGCTATGGTGGCTCAAGCCTATTAATCATGTCTATTGCAGTTGCCATATTGCTGCGTATCGATCACGAATGCCGTTTAAAGCGCGGTCAGAAAGAACAACAAGACGATGAAGAAAAATAAACGTTTGATGGTGATGGCCGGTGGTACTGGTGGTCACGTTTTCCCAGGCTTGGCCGTAGCGAAGCAGTTGCAACAGCAAGGTTGGGAGATTCGCTGGTTAGGTACCGCGGATAGAATGGAAGCGGATTTAGTGCCAAAACATGGCATTGAAATCGACTTTATCAAAGTAAAAGGTCTACGAGGTCAAGGCGTTAAACGTCTTCTTGCGGCACCATTTCAAATTGTTAATGCCATCATGCAGGCTCGTGCTCACATGAAACGTTGGCAGCCAGACGCTGTGCTTGGCATGGGCGGTTACGTGAGTGGCCCTGGTGGTATTGCGGCTTGGATGAGCGGAATTCCTGTTGTGCTGCATGAGCAAAATGCCGTCGCAGGTCTCACAAACCAATGGCTATCGAAAATCGCTAAGAAGGTGTTTCAAGCTTTCCCTGGCGCGTTTCCAAAAGCAGAAGTGGTTGGTAATCCAGTACGTGAAGACGTAACCCAGCTCGATGCTCCTGCTGCACGCATGCAAGAACGACAAGGTCCAATTCGTATTCTTGTGATGGGTGGTAGCCAAGGTGCACGCATTCTTAACCAAACGCTGCCAGAAGTGATGGCAAAATTGGGCGATGATTACTGTATTCGTCATCAAGCGGGTAAAGGTTCCGCGGAAGAAGTGAATGCGGCATACCAAGCGAATGGTGTGGCGAATGCAGAAGTAACAGAATTCATTGACGACGTAGCAGAAGCTTATGCATGGGCTGACCTTTTGGTTTGTCGTTCAGGAGCGTTAACCGTTTCTGAAGTATCAGCGGCGGGCGTGGGGGCTATCTTTGTTCCGTTTATGCATAAAGACCGTCAGCAAGCACTGAATGCAGACCACTTGGTGGATTGTGGTGCGGCGAAAATGATTGAACAACCAGATTTAACCGTTGAGTCACTGACTCAGCAGATCCAACAATTGGATCGACAAGCTTTACTTACAATGGCTGAGCAAGCGCGTGGCGCTGCAAAATTGAATGCTGACCGAGTTGTCGCACAAGCCATTGTTGCTTTGACCGAAAAGCGTTAACGAATTATTGAGAATAGAATTGATGACAATCCAACATACACAAGACTTAGCTCAAATTCGCGCAATGGTGCCAGAGATGCGCCGCGTGAAATCCATCCACTTCATCGGTATTGGTGGTGCGGGCATGAGCGGCATTGCAGAAGTA
This sequence comes from Vibrio sp. PID23_8, assembly GCF_003584965.1. Lineage (NCBI taxonomy): Bacteria > Pseudomonadati > Pseudomonadota > Gammaproteobacteria > Vibrionales > Vibrionaceae > Vibrio > Vibrio sp. PID23_8. The sequence goes on from NZ_LIXE01000004.1 coordinate 201,073, forward strand.
CTGTTGAACGAAGGCTACCAAATCACAGGTTCTGACCTATCAGAAAACCCTGTGACCGAGCGTTTAGTATCAAAAGGTGCAACGGTATTTATTGGCCATCAAGCCAGCAATGTTGAGAATGCCAGTGTTGTTGTGGTTTCAACCGCGATTAACGAAGAAAATCCAGAAGTGATGGCGGCGCGTGAATTGCGTATTCCTATCGTCCGCCGCGCAGAAATGCTGGCTGAGTTGATGCGTTTCCGTCATGGTATTGCTGTTGCGGGTACGCACGGCAAAACAACGACTACGGCACTTGTAACGCAAATCTATTCTGAAGCAGGCCTTGATCCAACGTTCGTTAACGGCGGGCTGGTGAAGAGCGCTGGCACGAATGCACGTCTAGGTTCAAGCCGTATTCTGATTGCTGAAGCAGATGAGAGCGATGCGTCATTCTTGCACCTGCAACCCATGGTGAGCATTGTCACCAATATTGAAGCGGATCATATGGATACTTATGGAGGTGACTTCGAAACATTGAAGCAAACCTTCATCGACTTTTTGCACAACCTACCATTTTACGGCCAAGCGATTGTGTGTATCGACGATCCAGTCATTCGTGAGTTGATTCCACGTATCAGCCGTCAGGTGATCACTTACGGTTTCTCAGAAGATGCAGACGTACGCATTGAAAACTACCGTCAAGAAGGTCAGCAAGGTAAGTTCACCGTGGTTCGTGAAGGTCATGCGAATCTAGACATTACATTGAATATTCCAGGTCGCCACAATGCACTGAATGCTTCGGCAGCGATTGCGGTAGCCACAGAAGATGACATCAGTGATGAAGCCATTCTTAAAGCGATGGCTGGTACTGAGGGGACTGGGCGCCGTTTTGACCACCTTGGGGAGTTCGATACCGGTAATGGTCTAGCTATGTTGGTGGATGACTATGGTCATCACCCAACAGAAGTAGGTGTAACGATTGATGCCGCACGTAGTGGTTGGCAAAATAAGCGTTTGGTGATGATTTTTCAGCCGCATCGCTACAGTCGAACGCGTGATCTTTACGATGATTTTGCCAATGTACTTGAGCAGGTTGATGTATTGATCATGTTGGATGTCTATGCGGCAGGAGAGAAACCCATTGCTGGCGCTGATGGTCGTGCGCTATGTCGCACAATTCGCAGTCGTGGCAAGGTAGATCCCATTTTTGTTCCTGAAATTGAACAACTACCATCAGTTTTGGCTAATGTTATACAAGACGGCGACTTGATCTTGACTCAAGGGGCGGGCGATGTTGGTAAAGTAGCGAAGCAACTGGCTGTTCTTGAGCTGAATGTTAATAAGATGCTCGGTTAACAGCGATGATTGATACAAAGCACAGATAAAGACCTAGATCTCGATTTTGTATCAAGAACGTTGTGATTTATCACTATCAGTGTTTGATAGTTTACAAGAGCTCAGTATAATCCCAAGGTTAAAGTCAATGCTTTTATTAGTGTGTAATAACACGATAAAAAGCACAGGACAAAAATCAGGAAACGAAGACGTTGTTGAATATTGCACTGAATGAAGAGCGGCTTAACACGGAGAATCACCGTGGTCGCCAAGAGAAGATCTTGGGTGCGCTATTTTTCGTTATCGTGATGACAATAATTAGTTCTGTTTTGTACTCAGCGATCAGTTGGATGTGGGATGACCAAAGGTTACCTCTTTCCAAAATCGTACTTCAGGGAAAGCTGGAGTATGTCACAGCAGACGATGTTCAAGCAGCGTTTGGCAGTATTGATCACATTGGAACCTTCATGTCACAAGACATTGATGTGTTGCAACAAAGTGTAGAGGCCCTTCCTTGGGTAGCCCATGCGGCTATTCGAAAGCAGTGGCCAGACACGGTAAAAGTATTTTTGACAGAACATCACCCCGTCGCCATTTGGAATGGCATCGAACTGTTGGACAACAATGGTTTGGTATTTGAAGGGGATGTCGGCCTACTAAAGGAAGAGAAAGTTAAGCTATATGGACCCACTGCAACCGGGCCGGAAGTCTTGCAAACCTATCGTGAACTTCGACCTAAATTTCAGCAGCTGGGTCTTGCAATATCGTCTCTAGTATTAAACGAGCGACGAGCTTGGCAAATCATCCTTGATAACGGTATTCGACTAGAGCTCGGTAAAGAATCTTTGGATGAGCGAATAGAGCGTTTTTTCTCACTCTATCATAAGCTTGGAAGCGACACGCAAAGAATCAGTTATATCGATCTTAGGTACGATACGGGAGCCGCGGTTGGTTGGTTTCCTGAACATGAGTTAGAACAAGAGAGTACAGATGACTAAGGTCGCCGATGACAACATTATTGTTGGTCTTGATATAGGCACTGCAACCGTTTCAGCTCTAGTGGGTGAGATTCTACCAGATGGCCAAATAAACATTATTGGTTCAGGTAGCAGCCCTTCACGCGGCATGGATAAAGGCGGCGTGAATGATTTGGAGTCGGTTGTTAAATCAGTACAACGCGCGATTGATCAAGCAGAGCTAATGGCCGAATGCCAAATTAGCCGTGTATTCATTTCGTTGTCTGGTAAGCATATCGCAAGCCGAATTGAAAAAGGCATGGGCACCATATCTGATGAGGAAGTGTCTCAAGAAGATATGGATCGCGCTATCCATACCGCAAAATCGATTAAAATCGGTGATGAACAGCGAATCCTACATGTGATTCCGCAAGAGTTCACCATCGACTATCAAGAAGGGATTAAAAACCCACTTGGTTTATCTGGAGTGAGGATGGAGGTTAGCGTCCATTTGATCTCCTGCCATAATGATATGGCACGCAATATTATTAAGGCGGTAGAACGCTGCGGCCTTAAAGTGGAGCAACTTGTTTTTTCTGGGCTTGCTGCAAGTAATGCGGTAATCACCGAGGATGAAAGAGAGCTTGGGGTTTGTGTGGTTGATATTGGCGCTGGAACAATGGATGTATCCATTTGGACTGGTGGCGCATTACGTCACACTGAAGTGTTTTCTTACGCAGGAAATGCTGTCACTAGCGATATTGCTTTTGCTTTTGGTACACCAGTGAGTGATGCCGAAGAAATAAAAGTAAAATATGGCTGTGCCTTGAGTGAACTAGTCAGCAAGGATGACACGGTTAACGTACCAAGTGTCGGTGGACGACCTTCACGCAGTCTGCAGCGTCAGACTTTGTCAGAAGTGATTGAGCCGCGATACTCAGAGCTTATGGGACTGGTTAACCAAACTATCGACTCAGTACAAGCAAAATTGCGCGAAGAAGGCATTAAGCACCATCTTGCCGCAGGTGTTGTTCTTACCGGCGGTGCTGCGCAGATTGACGGAGTGGTAGAGTGTGCGGAGCGCGTATTCCGCAATCAAGTAAGGGTCGGCAAACCGCTCGAAGTCAGCGGCTTAACTGATTATGTAAAAGAGCCGTACCATTCTACGGCAGTTGGATTACTTTATTACGCAAGAGATATGCAGTCTAGTGACGATAGCGATTATAATGAACCTAAGCGTTCTTCCGCATCTGTGACTAACTTTTTCGGTAAATTGCGTAATTGGATAAGAAATGAGTTTTAACCTGAGTTGCAGGATAAACGGAGACAACACATGTTTGAACCGATGATGGAAATGTCTGACGATGCAGTAATTAAGGTCGTTGGAGTTGGTGGTGGCGGTGGTAACGCCGTTGAACACATGGTGCGTGAATCCATCGAAGGAGTGGAATTCATCAGCGTCAACACTGATGCGCAAGCACTTCGTAAGACAAGCGTTGGTAATGTCATTCAAATCGGCGGTGATATCACTAAAGGTCTGGGGGCAGGTGCGAATCCACAGGTCGGCCGTGAGGCTGCTCTCGAAGATAGAGACAGAATTAAAGATTCCCTAACTGGCGCCGACATGGTGTTTATCGCCGCAGGTATGGGTGGCGGTACAGGTACAGGCGCTGCACCTGTTATTGCTGAAGTGGCTAAAGAGCTTGGCATTCTAACGGTAGCGGTAGTAACGAAACCGTTCAGCTTTGAAGGCAAGAAGCGTTTGGCATTCGCTGAGCAAGGTATTGATGAGCTGTCTAAGCATGTTGATTCTTTGATCACGATTCCAAACGAGAAGCTACTTAAAGTTCTTGGTCGTGGTGTAACGCTATTAGAAGCTTTTGCAAGTGCGAATGATGTTCTTAAGAACGCGGTTCAAGGTATTGCAGAGCTCATCACTCGTCCCGGCATGATCAACGTCGACTTCGCAGACGTACGTACTGTGATGTCTGAAATGGGTCACGCAATGATGGGTAGTGGCATCGCGAAAGGCGAAGATCGTGCAGAAGAAGCAGCGGAGATGGCAATTTCTAGCCCACTTCTGGAAGATATCGATCTAGCGGGCGCTCGTGGTGTCCTTGTTAACATCACTGCAGGTCTTGATATGCGTCTTGATGAGTTTGAGACAGTGGGTAACACAGTGAAAGCATTCGCATCTGACAATGCCACCGTGGTTATCGGTACTTCTCTAGACCCAGACATGACTGACGAAATCCGTGTAACAGTGGTTGCTACGGGTATCGGCAATGAGAAAAAGCCAGACATCACATTAGTTGCTGGTGGTAAAGCGAAAGTTGCACCAACGCCTGCTCCGCAACAACAAGCGGTGCTACCACAAGTTGAGGAAAAACCGGCACAAGTTTTGCAGACTCAAGTGCAAGAGAAACCGCAGGTAACTCCTCAGCCAACAAACACTGTTTCTTCTTCTGTATCTGTGGGTCAAAGCTCTGCAGCACCGAAACAAGAGAAAGAGAGTGGTTATTTAGATATCCCAGCATTTTTGCGTCGTCAGGCTGACTAATCTTTAATCCATAAATTTGACAGAGTTCAAAATTATGGTAGCATTCACGGTCGACGTTACAGGCGGCCGTGTTTTGTAGCATTTTTTAGAGAGGCAAGCAGATGATCAGACAAAGAACTCTGAAAGAAATAGTGAAAACAACTGGTGTGGGTCTCCACTCTGGTCGTAAAGTGACACTTACTCTGCGCCCAGCTGCTGCAAATACAGGCATTATTTACCGTCGTACAGATGTAAATCCACCTGTAGATTTTCCAGCTGATCCGGCATCTGTTCGTGACACTATGTTATGTACAGCATTGGTTAACGACGAAGGTATTCGCATTTCAACGGTTGAACACTTGAATGCAGCACTTGCTGGTATGGGTATCGACAATATTATTGTTGAAGTTGACGCACCTGAAATTCCAATTATGGATGGTAGCGCAAGCCCGTTCGTATATCTGCTGCAACAAGCTGGTGTCGAAACGCAAAATGCGCCAAAGCGTTTTATCCGTATTAAGAAACCAGTTCGTTTTGAAGACGGCGATAAATGGGCTGAATTTGTACCATTTAACGGCTTCCGTATGGACTTTGAAATTGACTTTAACCACCCTGCGATCGAGTCAGACGAGCAACGTCTTCTGTTTGATTTCTCATCTCAAGGTTTCGTTCGTGAGATTTCTCGTGCGCGTACGTTTGGTTTCATGCGTGATATCGAATACCTACAATCTCAGAACCTAGTTCTGGGTGGTAGCTTTGATAACGCAATCGTACTGGATGATTACCGTATTCTTAACGAAGAAGGCCTACGCTTTGAGAATGAGTTCGTAACACACAAAGTATTGGACGCGATTGGTGACCTTTACATGTGTGGTCATGCCATCATCGGCGAATTCCGAGCGTACAAATCAGGTCATGGTTTGAACAACCAACTTCTACGTGCCGTTCTTGCTGATCAAGAAGCATGGGAATGGACAACATTTGAAGAAGAAGCGGGTTCACCGGTTGCTTTTGCAGAACCAAACATGGTTCTAGCATAATACTAAATGCGCAGACGTAAATAGATTAAGAAAGCCAGGCAATGCCTGGCTTTTTGCTATCTGTAAATAAGTCGTTTAAAAAACGCTCATTTGTTGCTCTTCTTTTCTGCCATGTCAGCGAGACGCTTTAAACGCTCTTTAATTTTAGGCGGAGCGATATCTGCAATGATCATTAATGAGTTAGCCGCCGCTTCAGTGAGAGGTGGGCGTTTTGGCCGATCATCATGTTCAAAGCGATTTCGGTACAAAGAAGGGTTAATTCTCACCTCAACACTCATGAGTTTGGCGTAGCCTTGTGTACGCAGTTTATTGAGGATCATTAAACGATCGTAATCGACCTTCATTTTGATCGCTGCACTAGAGACATCAATCAACAAGTGGCCATTGCGAATATTTGCTACTCGGCAATGATCGGCGGTGCCTTTCGGTAAGATCGATTGTAGAGCTTGGTTTAGCTGTAAGATCTCTCCAGCATGCTGTTGAATCTGCTTAAACTGAGATTCAGCAATAAGATCGTCTGTAGCTGTTGGGCGATGATCACGCATAGGCAAAATCTAATTTTGTTGAGATATTGGTATTCTAGAGCAGCTTTCCATCTAGGTATAGTTTACATTATTGTCTTTATTACCCAATTGCCCTCGAAATTAACGCAAAAAGAGGTGCTTTTTAGGTAGAAATACACGCTAAGTATATCAAGATGATGATAATTGTACTGAGAATATCGATTTCGAATCTCAATGTATGAGCAAATACTGGCTAATCCGTCACCACTTTGATTAAAAACTTCAGAGTGCTTCAAACAAATACGTCTATTAATGGTTGTATGGATGAAAAATCCTTACACTAAGCCACATTGTTTCAAAATTTGGCCTTGAAATGCGGATGTTTGAACTCAATATCTTTGTTAAATGATTTATCTCAGTATTCTTAGTTCAAAATTGGCAGAGACTGAAGGCATTACGAGTAGATCGGGAACGGTCTGATTAAAGAGAGATTCACGAAAAATGATAACTAAGCTACTGACAAAAGTGATTGGCAGTCGCAACGACCGAACACTGCGCCGCCTTAGAAAAATTGTAAAAGAGATCAATAACTACGAACCAACATTTGAAGCTCTATCTGATGAAGAGCTAAAAGCGAAAACTGTTGAGTTCCGTGAGCGCCTAGAGCAAGGCGAAACTCTTGATAAGCTACTTCCAGAAGCTTTTGCTACGGTTCGTGAAGCATCTAAGCGTGTTTACGGTATGCGCCACTTCGACGTACAGCTAATCGGTGGTATGGTTCTGAACGGTGGCCAAATCGCGGAAATGCGTACTGGTGAAGGTAAAACTCTAACTGCAACTCTTCCTGCTTACCTCAACGCACTACCAGGTAAAGGCGTGCACGTTGTTACGGTGAACGACTACCTTGCAACGCGTGACGCAGAGACAAACCGTCCTCTGTTTGAATTCTTAGGTATGACCGTTGGCATCAACGTGCCAAACATGCCTCCTCAGGCAAAGAAAGAAGCTTACCAAGCCGATATTCTTTACGGAACCAACAATGAGTTTGGTTTTGACTACCTTCGTGACAACATGGCTTTCCGTAATGAAGATCGTGTTCAGCGTGAGCGTTTCTTTGCCGTTGTCGATGAAGTGGACTCAATTCTTATCGATGAAGCTCGTACTCCTTTAATTATCTCTGGTCCAGCAGAAGACAGTTCAGATCTATACACACGTATTAACCTACTTATTCCGCAGCTTCAGAAACAAGATAAAGAAGACTCAGAAGAGTATCGTGGTGACGGTCACTACACTGTGGATGAGAAGTCTAAGCAAGTATACCTGACTGAAACAGGCCAAGAATTTGTCGAAGAACTGATGGTGAAAAATGGCTTGATGGAAGAGGGTGACACACTTTACTCTCCAACGAACATCAGCCTACTGCACCACGTGAACGCAGCACTTCGTGCACACGTATTGTTCGAGCGTAACGTAGACTACATCGTCAATGACGACGGTGAAGTGGTTATTGTTGATGAACACACGGGGCGTACGATGCCAGGCCGTCGTTGGTCTGAAGGTCTTCACCAAGCGGTTGAAGCGAAAGAAGGCGTTAAGATTCAAAACGAAAACCAAACACTGGCATCGATCACATTCCAGAACTACTTCCGTTTATACGAAAAACTGTCAGGTATGACAGGTACAGCGGATACCGAAGCATTCGAATTCCAATCGATCTACGGTCTAGAAACGGTGGTTATTCCAACTAACAAACCGATGGTCCGTAACGATATGCCAGATGTGGTGTACCGTACTGAAGCAGAGAAATTTGCGGCAATCATCGAAGATATTAAAGAGCGCGTAGAAAAAGGTCAGCCGTCTCTTGTTGGTACGGTTTCTATCGAGAAATCAGAGCTATTGTCTAACGCACTGAAGAAAGCGAAGATTAAGCACAACGTACTGAACGCGAAATTCCACGAGCGTGAAGCGGAAATTGTTGCAGAAGCAGGTACGCCAGGTGCGGTCACCATCGCAACGAACATGGCGGGTCGTGGTACAGATATCGTGTTAGGTGGTAGCTGGCAAGCAAAAGTGGAAGCACTGCAAGATCCAACTAAAGAACAAATTGATGCGATTAAAGCTGAGTGGAAGCAAGTTCACGATCAAGTGCTAGAGTCTGGTGGTCTACACATCATTGGTACTGAGCGTCACGAATCTCGTCGTATCGATAACCAGCTACGTGGTCGTTCTGGTCGTCAAGGTGATGCGGGCTCATCTCGTTTCTACCTATCAATGGAAGATTCACTACTACGTATCTTCACATCAGATCGTATGGCTAGTCTTATCCAAAGTGGTATGGAAGAAGGCGAAGCGATTGAATCTAAGATGTTGTCTCGTTCAATTGAAAAAGCACAGCGTAAAGTGGAAGGACGTAACTTCGATATTCGTAAACAGCTTCTTGAATACGATGACGTGGCGAACGATCAACGTAAAGTGGTCTATGAACTTCGTGATGAGTTGATGAGTATTGATGACATCAGCGAGATGATCGAACAAAACCGCGAAGACGTTATGACCGCTATCATTGATGAGTACATCCCGCCACAGTCTTTAGAAGATATGTGGGACGTGGAAGGTCTTCAAGAACGTTTGAAAGCGGACTTCGATCTTGATGCGCCGATTAAGCAATGGCTTGAAGAAGATGACAAACTGTATGAAGAAGCACTGCGTGAAAAGATCATTAATCTAGCGGTTGAAGTATACAAAGTGAAAGAAGAAGTCGTAGGCGCTCAAGTTCTGCGTAACTTTGAAAAATCGGTCATGCTTCAAACACTGGATACGCTATGGAAAGAGCACCTAGCGGCGATGGATCATCTTCGTCAAGGTATTCATCTACGTGGCTATGCACAAAAGAACCCGAAACAAGAGTACAAGCGCGAGTCGTTTGAATTGTTTGAAGGCCTACTAGAAGCGCTGAAAACCGATGTGATTACGGTATTGTCTCGAGTTCGCGTTCAGCAGCAAGAAGAAGTTGAGCGTATGGAAGAGCAACGTCGTGCGCAAGCTGAAGAAGCCGCTCGTCGTGCGCAAGCTCAACATGCAGCGGCACAAAATCCACTTGTGGAAGATGAAGCTGCTGCGGAGGGTTCAAACCAACCAATGGTTCGTGATGAGCGTAAAGTGGGACGTAATGAGCCTTGTCCATGTGGCAGTGGTAAGAAGTACAAACAGTGTCACGGTCAAATTAACTAATTGAGTTTGATTATGTATTAAAAAGAGTCGCTTAGGCGGCTCTTTTTGTATCGATAGATCTAGGGATAAACCCATGAAAAGAATTCACATTGTTGCAGCGATCATTTTCAACCAAGAAAGGTCGCAAATTTTTATTACTAAGCGTCCCGATGATAAGCACAAAGGTGGCTTTTGGGAGTTCCCCGGCGGTAAAGTTGAGCAAGGTGAAAGTGTTGAGTTAGCGATGGCTCGTGAACTGGAAGAAGAGATCGGCATTACGATCACCGAGCAATCTCTGTTTGAACACCTTGAATATGATTACCCAGATAAGTCATTGAAATTTGATTTTATTTCTGTAACGCAGTTTGATGGTCAACCTTATGGAAAAGAAGGGCAGCAAGGTCGTTGGGTTGAAATAGGCGCATTATCAAACTATGCCTTCCCAGAAGCGAACGTACCGATTCTGGAGCGAGTGATTAAAGAGTTTTCTTAACTCACAGCGAACTGTCTTGTGGTTAACACGGGATATTGTTAGTTTAAAAAGATTCAGTGAAACGAAAGAGAACGAGAGTAAGCCTCGTTATCCAGAGAAGGAGAGAAAGCGCAATGGTTCGTATTGCAATCGCAGGTGCTGCAGGCCGTATGGGTCGTAACCTAGTTAAAGCATCACACCTAAATCCAGAAGCATCCGTTACTGCGGGATCTGAACGTCCTGAGTCTTCATTAGTTGGTGTCGATGTGGGTGAGCTTTGTGGGGAAGGTAAAATTGATGTCTTCTTGACCGATGATCTTGCTAAGGAAATCGACAACTTTGATGTGATCATCGATTTTACCTCTCCAGTCAGCACGTTAGCTAACCTTGAACTGTGTAAACAGCATGGTAAGAGCATTGTGATTGGCACAACAGGCTTTAGTGAAGCAGAGCGAGCATTGATTGAGGACGCGGCAAAGCAAGTCCCTGTTGTTATGGCTCCTAACTATTCTGTTGGCGTGAATCTTGTCTTCAAGCTACTAGAAAAAGCCGCCCAAGTAATGGGTGACTACTGTGATATTGAGATTGTAGAAGCGCATCACCGTCATAAAGTTGATGCCCCATCTGGTACTGCGATTGGTATGGGCGAAGCGATTGCAGGTGCGATGGGCAATAAGTTAAGCGATGTTGCCGTTTACGCTCGTGAAGGTATCACAGGTGAACGTACCAAAGACGAGATCGGTTTTGCGACGATTCGTGCTGGTGATATCGTGGGGGAACACACGGCAATGTTTGCTGATATTGGTGAGCGTGTCGAAATCACTCACAAAGCGACCGATCGTATGACTTTCGCAAACGGAGCAGTAAAAGCAGCCGTGTGGTTAAATGCTAAGCCATCAGGTTTTTATAGCATGACCGATGTGTTGAGCTTAAATGAGCTTTAAGTACATAATCATTCACCGGCGCAAGCCGGTTTTTTTATGTTTATCGAAAATGATGTAAAAAAATCTAGTAAGATTTTTGGCCTTTTTGGGGTAGGTTAAGTGTAATTTATGTGGCTTTTGTGGTTGTTTTTGCTTGAAGCGCCTAAAAGTTTGGTTTGTTTTTTTGGTGATGAACGTTTGCGTGATGATCACATAAATTTTTGTGAACTGTAATATGTTCAATTTTGTAAAATCTATAAAAGTGTCATCATGCTAGGTCTAATTTTAGATAAAACTTATTTTTTTAAGGCTCTTTGCTTGAAAATGGATTTACCTGCTAGAAAGCAATGATTTATTTTTCGAACGGTATTGACACTTTCTAAGTCCATCCTTAGAATACCGCCAATTTGTCAAAAATACCTGTTTATGTAGATATTCAAGGTAAAGGAAGGCAGGTTTGCAACTTAATTTATTTTTTATGCATTTTTATTCTGGAGGTTGTCTTGGGTAAATTAGCACTGTTAGTCCTAGAAGATGGGACAGTGTTCCGCGGTGTGTCCATTGGAGCAGATGGTATTTCCGTTGGTGAAGTTGTTTTTAATACCTCGATGACGGGGTACCAAGAAATTCTCACTGATCCTTCCTATTCTCAACAAATCGTTACTCTTACTTATCCTCACATTGGCAATACCGGAACCAATTCCGAAGACGAAGAATCCTCTTCAATCCACGCTCAAGGCCTTGTGATTCGCGATCTCCCTCTTATCGCTTCTAACTTCCGTAATGAACAATCCCTTTCTGATTACCTTAAGTCGCAAAACATTGTCGGCATTGCAGATATCGACACGCGTAAGCTGACTCGTATCCTACGTGAGAAAGGTGCGCAAAACGGTTGTATCGTTGCGGGCTCTTCTATAGACGAAGCCCTAGCATTAGCGAAAGCGAAAGAATTCCCTGGCTTGAAAGGAATGGATCTTGCGAAAGAGGTTACAACAAAAGAAGCGTATCAATGGAAACAAGGTTCGTGGACGCTCGAGGGTGGACTTCCTGAAGCGCAAGACGACAGCGAGTTGCCATATCACGTTGTTGCCTACGATTTCGGCGCAAAGCGTAACATCCTGCGTATGTTGGTGGATCGCGGCTGCCGCTTAACGGTTGTGCCTGCTGAAACTTCAGCAGAAGAGGTGCTGGCTCTAAATCCTGATGGCGTTTTCTTATCAAACGGCCCAGGTGACCCAGAACCATGTACTTACGCTATTGAGGCGACCAAAGTATTTCTAGAGAAAAATTTACCAATCTTTGGTATCTGTCTTGGCCACCAAATTCTTGCGTTAGCATCAGGTGCTAAGACGGTGAAGATGAAGTTTGGCCACCATGGTGCGAACCACCCAGTAAAAGATTTGGATCGTAATGTTGTAATGATTACGTCTCAAAACCACGGTTTTGCAGCAGACGAAGCAACACTACCTGAAAATCTACGCGCGACTCACGTATCGCTATTTGACGGCTCTCTGCAGGGTATTCACCGTACAGACAAGCCAGCATTCAGCTTCCAAGGTCACCCAGAAGCGAGCCCAGGTCCAGAAGACGCGGCACCGCTATTTGACCACTTTATCGAACTAATCAAAAAACACAGCGCTTAATTCGGAGTAGTAGATAATGCCAAAACGTACTGACATTCAAAGTATTCTTATTCTTGGTGCTGGTCCGATTGTAATCGGTCAGGCATGTGAGTTTGACTACTCTGGCGCACAAGCGTGTAAAGCTCTGCGTGAAGAGGGTTACCGAGTTATTCTGGTGAACTCTAACCCTGCAACCATTATGACTGACCCAGATATGGCCGATGCGACTTACATCGAACCAATCCAATGGGAAGTGGTGCGTAAGATCATCGAAAAAGAACGCCCAGACGCAGTACTACCAACAATGGGTGGCCAAACGGCACTGAACTGTGCGCTTGATCTAGAAAAACACGGTGTTCTTGCGGAGTTCGGCGTCGAGATGATTGGTGCAACCGCAGACGCGATCGACAAAGCGGAAGACCGTTCTCGTTTCGATAAAGCGATGAAGTCTATCGGCCTTGAGTGTCCACGAGCAGATACTGCAAAAACCATGGAAGAGGCATACAAAGTTCTCGATATGGTTGGCTTCCCATGTATCATTCGTCCATCTTTCACCATGGGTGGTACTGGCGGTGGTATTGCGTACAACAAAGAAGAATTTGAAGAAATCTGTCGTCGTGGTCTAGACCTTTCTCCTACCAATGAACTTCTTATTGATGAGTCACTTATCGGTTGGAAAGAGTACGAGATGGAAGTGGTTCGCGACAAAGCAGACAACTGTATCATCGTATGTGCGATTGAAAACTTTGACCCAATGGGTATCCACACAGGTGACTCCATCACGGTTGCTCCAGCTCAAACGCTGACAGACAAAGAATACCAACTAATGCGTAACGCTTCTCTAGCGGTACTGCGTGAAATCGGTGTTGAAACGGGTGGTTCAAACGTACAGTTTGGTATCAATCCGAAAGATGGTCGCATGGTTATCATTGAGATGAACCCACGTGTATCTCGTTCTTCTGCGCTAGCATCGAAAGCAACAGGTTTCCCTATCGCGAAAGTGGCAGCGAAACTGGCGGTTGGTTTCACGTTAGATGAGTTAATGAATGACATCACTGGTGGCGCAACTCCAGCATCATTCGAGCCAACCATCGACTACGTAGTCACTAAAATTCCTCGTTTTAACTTCGAGAAATTTGCCGGTGCTAACGACCGCCTGACTACTCAGATGAAGTCAGTTGGTGAGGTAATGGCAATCGGTCGTAACCAGCAAGAATCTCTACAAAAAGCGCTACGCGGCCTAGAAGTGGGCGCGACTGGCTTTGATGAGATGGTCGACCTAGACGCACCAGACGCATTGACGAAAATTCGTCATGAACTGAAAGAAGCAGGCGCAGAGCGTATTTGGTACATCGCAGATGCATTCCGTGCGGGTATGTCAGTTGATGGCGTATTCAACCTAACGCAAATCGACCGCTGGTTCCTAGTTCAAATAGAAGACATCGTTAAGCTTGAGCAAGATCTTAAAGCGAAAGGCTTTGCTGGTTTGAACAAAGAAGAGCTTAACAAGCTGAAGCGTAAAGGTTTTGCGGATGCGCGCCTATCTAAGATTCTAGGTGTTGCGGAAAGTGAAATCCGTCGCCTACGTGACCAGTACGACATCCACCCAGTTTACAAGCGCGTAGATACGTGTGCGGCTGAGTTCTCATCTGATACGGCTTACATGTACTCATCTTACGATGATGAGTGTGAAGCGAACCCAACAGACAAAGAGAAGATCATGATTCTAGGCGGCGGTCCAAACCGTATCGGCCAAGGTATTGAATTTGATTACTGTTGTGTACACGCATCACTAGCACTACGTGAAGATGGCTACGAAACCATCATGGTTAACTGTAACCCTGAGACCGTTTCAACAGACTACGACACGTCTGACCGTCTGTACTTCGAACCAGTAACACTGGAAGACGTACTAGCAATCGCTCGTGTTGAAAAGCCAAAAGGCGTTATCGTTCAATACGGTGGTCAAACACCACTTAAACTGGCTCGCGCACTTGAAGCGGCTGGCGTGCCAATCATCGGTACGAGCCCAGATGCCATCGACCGTGCAGAAGACCGTGAGCGTTTCCAAGTTGCGGTTGACCGTCTAGGTCTTCTACAGCCAGAAAACGCAACAGTAACCACGATGGAGCAAGCGGTAGAGAAATCTCGTGAAATCGGTTACCCACTGGTTGTGCGTCCTTCTTACGTACTGGGCGGTCGTGCGATGGAAATCGTATACGATGAGCAAGACCTACGTCGTTACTTCAACGAAGCTGTTAGCGTATCAAACGAATCTCCAGTACTACTAGATAGCTTCCTAGATGACGCAGTTGAAGTGGATATTGATGCTATCTGTGACGGTGAGCGAGTGGTTATCGGCGGTATCATGGAGCACATCGAGCAAGCGGGTGTTCACTCAGGTGACTCGGCATGTTCTCTTCCTGCATACACGCTAAGCCAAGAAATCCAAGACGTCATGCGTGAGCAAGTTGAAAAACTAGCGTTCGAGTTGGGTGTTCGTGGTCTGATGAACACGCAGTTCGCGGTGAAGAACAACCAAGTATACCTAATCGAGGTTAACCCTCGTGCAGCGCGTACGGTACCGTTCGTATCGAAAGCAACGGGTGCACCAATCGCTAAGATTGCTGCTCGTGTCATGGCGGGTCAATCTCTAGAGTCTCAGGGCTTTACGAAAGAAATCATCCCACCATACTACTCTGTAAAAGAAGTGGTACTGCCATTCAACAAGTTCCCGGGTGTTGACCCACTGTTGGGCCCAGAAATGCGCTCTACTGGTGAAGTTATGGGGGTTGGTGCAACGTTTGCGGAAGCTTATGCGAAAGCAGAGCTTGGCTGTGGAAATGTGTACCCAGAAGGTGGCCGTGCACTACTGTCTGTTCGCGAAGGCGACAAAGAACGTGTTGTTGACCTTGCATCAAAGCTATCTAAGCTTGGTTACCAGCTAGATGCAACACACGGTACAGCAGTCATTCTTGGCGAAGCGGGCATTAATCCACGTCTAGTAAACAAAGTACACGAAGGTCGTCCTCACATTCTTGACCGTATCAAGAACAATGAGTACACCTACATCGTGAACACTGCCGCTGGTCGTCAAGCGATTGAAGATTCTAAAGTTCTACGTCGCGGTGCACTAGCAGAGAAAGTGAACTACACGACAACGCTAAACGCTGCATTCGCAACTTGTATGTCACACACAGCAGATGCGAAGAGCACAGTGACTTCGGTTCAAGAGCTGCACGCAAAAGTGAAAGCGAGCCTAGAAGCGTAATAGATAAAAATCAGTAAGCCCGAAAAATAGGGCTTATATGACAACCTCATTGCCCGCTCATCTGAGCGGGCTTTTTTGATCTCATGAGAATTAATGAAAATCTAGAATAGGTTAGTGTCTTGAGTTTCCTTTTTCTCGTTTGTGAGGCGGTGTTATCGTTGCCTTCTTTTCGTTACACATTTTTACCAGGACGCATAAGTGGAAATCACTTTTGAGATTTTAATTGGATTGTTTTTTGTCGCATCAGTCGCTGGATTTATTGATGCTATGGCTGGTGGCGGCGGTCTATTGACTCTACCTGCTCTGCTGGCGGCGGGGCTAAGCCCAACTCAGGCGCTGGCGACCAACAAGCTACAAAGTTCATTCGGCAGTTTTTCAGCCAGTTGGTACTTTGTTCGTAATGGTATCGTTAGCTTGAAAGAGATGCGCCTTGCCATTTTATGTACTTTTATTGGCTCAGCCATTGGTGCTGAAGCGGTGCAGTATATTGATGCAGGAATATTAACTAGCCTTATTCCAGTATTGCTGATCGCGATTTCACTCTACTTCTTATTTGCTTCAAACTCGAAAGCCGCAGGCGGAGATCGGAAGCTTTCTGAAGCTATGTTTGCGTTATGCGTTGGTGGTGGCGTTGGCTTCTATGATGGCTTTTTTGGCCCAGGAACGGGGTCTATTTTTGCACTTTGTTTTGTTGCGCTTGGTCATTTCTCGTTAGTCGATGCAACTGCCCGAACTAAAATACTGAACTTTACCTCAAACATTGCGGCGCTGCTGTTTTTTATTCTGGCTGGTTTGCCAGTATTGGAAATCGGTTTCACCATGGCTATAGGGGGCTTTATTGGTGCTCAGCTAGGTGCCAAAGTCGTGGTGACTAAAGGCCAAAAGTGGATTCGACCTCTAGTAATTACCATGTCTATGCTGATGGCGATGAAACTTCTTTGGCAACAACATCAGCAATGGCTTCTATCACTGTTTTAACTCGTTCGCTGCGATACGCATTATGGCGTAAGCAGATGTGAATCGGGCGAATCAGCGGTGCTAGCTCGTCAAATGCATAGCAATACTCAGGTGCAATGTTTAAAGTTTTTACTATCGATTTGGGGATTAAAGCTGGTGCCATTCCACCCAGAGCCAACTGTGCGGCAGCAGTGTATGAGTCCATCTCCATTAAAGGCTGAATGTCGTGTTTGGACAACACAGCTTGCTGGTAAGTATTGGCTGGATTATTCAAATCATTGGTGAGAATCGTCTTTGGCATTTCAGTGAGCTTATGTTTACTGATGATAGAGAAAGGCTCATCCGCTAGATGAAAACTCATCAAACCATGATGTGGAGGTAAGTAGCCCGCGCAAAATCCCAGCGTGGCTTTGCCTGATTTAACGTTTTCAACGATTCGTGGCGTATGGTTGGTTGAAATTCTGAGGTAAGGATCTTGGGTCAAGCGCTCTTCCATGATCAAGCTGAGGTAACCTGCAACTAACGTTTCTGAGCAATCCATTCGAATCAACGATGTATCTTCGAGTTCTTGTTGATCGTGAATTTGACCACGTAATTCGTTAAAGGTTGGTTCAATGATACTGATCAGTGCAACAGCATCAGAGGTTAGCTTAATGTGGCGTCCACAGGGCTCAATCAGTTTCTTACCGAGCTTTTTTTCTAGATTCGCAATGCGTTTGCTCACGGCTGATTGGCTGATGTAGAGCTGACTGCCAGTGCGACTCATGGTTTTTTCTTTGCTCAGTACTAATAGCGTTTCAATGCCTTCCAGTAACATTATCTATCCATGAAAATGGGGAATAGTCACACCAATATAACCAAGCTTTCGGTCAGATGCTAATCGTGTGTTGAGAAATAAAAAGAGCCGATTTTTAGGTCGACTCTTCTCGAGAAACTTGCGATGCTGATTACTTATCGATTGATGGCAAAGGTTGGCAGTGACAAGTGCCAGCGAATTGCGCCCAGACGGATCATCAGCGTTGATATCACCCCAGCGAGTAAGGCTACAGAATGATCGTAACCCATACTTAATGCTGTGGTATGGAAAATGCCACCAATGATACAAGCCGTTGCGTAGACTTCACTTCTCAAGACCATAGGGACTTCACGAGCTAGCACGTCTCGAATGATGCCCCCGCCACAGCCGGTAATTACGCCCATGATCACTGCAACCATGCCTGATGCGTTATAGGCGAGAGCTTTCTCTACACCGATACCAACAAACACCGCCAAACCAATCGCATCACATACAGGAAGTACCCACCAAGGTAGGCGTTTAGGACGACGAACCAGAACCATAGTCAGTAAACAGGTGATGAAAATGACCCAAAGATAGGTGGTGTCAGTGATCCAGAATACCGGGGTTGCACCGAGCGCCATATCGCGAATGGTGCCACCGCCAATTGCGGTGACGCTACCGAGTACGATCACTCCGAAAGGGTCCATCTTTAATCGGCCTGCGAGTAAAACACCAGAAACCGCAAAGACAGCAGTACCGAATAAATCGATCATATAAAGCAGCATGGAGTCCATGTTACTTAGTACCTTTTAAACAAATTGTGGGGAACAGAAATAGGGTGGAAATTTTACGGGATTTCCAATGAAAACGTTAGCGTTTTTGCCGCACGCTTTCAAAGTGTTCACACACCTCTGTGATCGCGTTTAAGGTTCTTGGGGTCGGGCGGTTGATCAAATCGGCATTCAGAGACCAAACATGGCCATTTTTAAGCGCGGGGATGTCGTTTTTCCAGGCAACCCACTTACCATCATCACTCATTGCATGGCGAGAAGTGAACAGCACTTCAGGCTGGCGAGTCATCACTTGCTCGATGCTGACTTGCGGGTAAGGAGCAATGCCTTTGGCAAAGATATTCTCACCACCACAGAAGGTGAAAACTTCACTTGGCCAATTATTGCCCGCAACGGTGATGATCGGCTTTTCACTCAACTGATAGAAGTAGCGGACTTTCTCTTCGGTATTGTACTTTTCTTTTAACGCTTTCAGTTGTGCACGAAAATTTGCGGCGGTCTTTTGTCCTACTTCCGGTCTTTCACTGTACTGGCTGAGCTGTTCAATATTTTTGGCAATATCTTCTAGCGTCCCCGTTGTTGAAGAGTAAATAGGGATGCCAAATTGTTTGAGCTTCTCAAGTTCTTTGGCAGGATTCCCTGCAGGCCAAGCGATAACCAAATCGGGCTGAAGAGCAATGATGCGTTCAAGTTTGATACCTTGGTAGTTTGATACTCTTTCTAGGCCTTTAGCTTGCTCTGGGTAGTCACTCATCTCACTGACCGCTATCAGTTTGTCTCCAAGACCTGCGGCATAGGCGATTTCCGTTGCGTGTGGCGCCAGACTGATGACGCGTTGAGCGGGTTCATTGGCAAAAGAAGCGGCAGAGAAGAAAAGAGGAAGAGCAAAGCAAAGTTTGTTCATCATAGTCCTTGATAAATGAGTCCGAGGATAAGGCTTTGGATAACGATCCAAGCCAAAATACGCCATACAATGAGGGTTTGGATTTGTGCCAAATGAATAGCAGATGGTGCGATACGACCACCAATTTTTGCTCGTTCAGCTCTTTGACCTTGGTACAGTGCTGGGCCGCCAAGTGACAATTGAAGCTTGTTACCAATCGAGCACAACAACCAAGCTGGTCCTGGAAGCGGCCAAGATTTCGCTTGTTGAAGCATGGAGGTGGAAACACTTGATAGGTTTTTCCCCATGCTAATGAACATGGCAAATAAGCGTAAAGGAACAATCTCCAATCCAGCCGTTAGCTGAATAGCAGGCTTACCAAAAGGTGAATACTGGCGGCGACTTGGGGACCAAGCGCGAGCGAGCTCTGCCGTTAGGCGATACATTAATGCGCCAATTCCACCAGTAAATCCATACCAGAACAACACGCACACAACGTTACGCCCGTACCCCATGATGATGGTCTCTGCACCTGCTTTACCAATCCCTAAGAGCGATAAGCTGTCTGTATCGCGGTTAAGGTAAGTCTTGAGTAGTGCTCGGCACTGCACTTTGTTCTCATTCGACATTGCAGTGACGAGTTGTTTAGCAAGTGATTCGTTGTTTCGCCAGTCAAGAGCAATAAGCAGTAATGCCAGCTCAAATAAGGGCGCTTGCCAAACTAAGGGCTTCATCGCGAGCAGTAATATCAAACAGGGTACAAGCATAAGAAGCAGTGCGAGCCCGCCAGAGAGAACGCTTTGTGAGTAGTTGTGGTTGTTATTAACTTTATTCGCCAGTTGTTCTGCGAATTTATGCCACAAAGTTACGGGATGCGCAGCGTGTGGAATGGGGATTAATAAGTGGAATAGTAATGCGCCCCACATGACGAGGAGCGCACCGTTGGCATAGATCTGTTGAAAGGTTTCTTCCATGAAATCTGAGAGACTTACTTAGTCAGTTCCAGCATTTTGAACACCATTTCTGAAGAGCTTTTCGCTGCTAGCGGTAGGAATTCTTCGAAGCTCATTGGTGATTCTTTGTCTGCTACGTCAGAGATAGCGCGAACAACAACAAACGGTGTGTTGAATTGATGGCAAGTTTGAGCGATAGCAGATGCTTCCATCTCTACTGCGATAACAGATGGGAAGTGTTTACGAATGAACTCTTGGCGTTCTGCAGTGCAAACAAACGCATCACCAGTACAGATAAGACCACGAACTGCGTGAGTGTTTTCCATTTGAGCCAGTGCTTTTTCCGCAAGATCCATTAGCTTCTCATCTGCTTTGAATGCTGCTGGTTGGCCTGCCATTTGACCCATTTCGTAACCAAACGCAGTTACGTCTGCATCGTGGTGACGAACTTCTGTTGAGATAACAACGTCGCCTAAGTTTAGGCTTGAGTCAAAACCACCCGCTGAACCGGTGTTGATCACTACATCTGGTTGGTATTCATCAAGAAGAATAGTGGTGCCAACAGCTGCCGCTACTTTACCGATGCCAGACTGAAGCAGTACCACATCTACGTCGTTAATTTGACCAGAGAAAAACGTACAACCTGCTTTGTTTACGGTTTGGCAGTTTGTCATAGCTTCTTTCAGGATGGTGACTTCTTGTTCCATCGCACCGATGATACCAACTTTCATAACACTCTCTTTGGGTAAAATTTGTAAGTTGGCGAGAGTATACCACTCTGCACCAAGATGTGGTGCTATTTGATTAATTTGGCCGTGGTTAGCAGAGAACGCAATTGGTCTGCGCGTTTGCGATTGACGCCAAAGTCTGAATAGCCGACACGAGATTCGGAACGAACAATGAGCTGGTCGCCTTCGATCTTAAGCTCTAAATCGTCCACAAAGCGCATGATTTTAGATGTGCATTCAATACGTAGGTAATTGCCTTCTTTGAGGGCTGTCTTCGCCCCCGGCAGCTCAAGCGCCACTTGCTCAATCGCATCGATGTTCGCTGAATCAGTTAGGGTAAATGGCGTTAGATTATATTCTTCACGCGTGTCTTGGGTGGAAACGCAGTTTGGTTTGTCACCACAAGGTGATTGAGAACGATCTGTCATGGTTGTGACTCCTTGGCTACAAGCGGTTAAGCCGAGCAAAGTGATGGAAAGGAGAGCGACTTTTTTCATTATTCTATTCCTTATATTAGGAATTTAATTATATGTAATAAAAGAAAAAAGGATCCAACAATAGGATCCTTTTTGAGATGTTAGGTGTGATTAAACTTCGAGGTAATCGAGAATGCCTTCCGCCGCTTTTCGACCTTCATCAATTGCAGTCACGACCAGATCAGAGCCTCGTACCGCATCACCGCCAGCGAAGATCTTTTCGTTGCTGGTCTGGAATTGGAACGCTTGTTTTGCAGGGGCTTTGATACGACCCCACTGATCCAAATCGACATCAAACGGTGCTAACCAGTCCATTTTGTGTGGTTGGAAACCAAATGCCATGATCACGATGTCTGCCGGTAGAACGTGCTCGCTGCCTTCGACGGGCTCTGGACGGCGGCGACCTGCTTCATCAGGTTCGCCAAGTGCGGTTTTCACCACTTTGACACCCGAGACTTTGCCTGAAGCATCCACTTCAATCCCCAAGGGCTGCAGGTTGAACATGAACTTTACGCCTTCTTCTTTGGCATTTTTCACCTCGCGGCGAGAGCCTGGCATGTTGGCTTCATCACGACGGTAAGCACATATAACATTTGATGCGCCTTGGCGGATAGAGGTACGAACACAGTCCATTGCGGTATCACCACCACCCAATACCACGACGCGCTGTTTCGCCATGTCGATAAATGGCTGGTCGTGTTCTAAGCCCATCACTTTGTAAGTATTGGAAATCAAGAATGGCAGAGCATCGTAAACGCCCGGCGCGCCCTCATTTTCTAATCCAGCACGCATGTACTGGTAAGTACCAACCCCCAAAAAGACGGCATCGTACTTATCAAGCAGCTCTTGCATGTACACATCTTTGCCTACTTCGACATTCATACGGAACTCTACGCCCATCTCGGTAAAGACGCGGCGACGGTTTTCCATCACGCCTTTTTCAAGCTTGAATGAAGGAATACCGAAGGTCAGTAGACCTCCAATTTCAGGATAGCGGTCAAATACGACAGGTTTCACGCCATTGCGCACAAGTATATCGGCGGCGGCCAAGCCTGCTGGCCCTGCACCAATGATGGCAACCTTTTTATCGGTCCATTCCACTTTGGACATGTCAGGCTTCCAGCCCATTTCGAACGCTTTGTCGGTAATGTATTTTTCAATGTTACCGATGGTGACAGCGCCAAAGTCATCATTGAGGGTGCAAGAGCCTTCACACAGACGATCTTGCGGACAAACTCGACCACAAACCTCTGGCAAGCTGTTGGTTTGGTGTGACAGCTCAACGGCTTCAAGGATACGACCTTCATTGGCAAGTTTTAGCCATTGAGGGATGTAGTTGTGGACTGGGCACTTCCACTCACAATATGGGTTACCACAATCCAAGCAGCGATCCGCTTGCGCGGTCGCTTGTTGCTTGGTAAACGGTTCATAGATTTCAACGAACTCGATCTTACGAATTTTGATGGGTTTCTTCGCAGGATCAACGCGCTGGACATCGATAAATTGGTAAACGTTCTGGCTCATGATTCAAACATCCTCCATGATTACTGGGCTTGAACGCGCAGTTCTGCGGCGCTACGACTTTGGTGACCAAGCAGGGTGCGTAAGTCTGCTGCTTGTGGTTTCACCAAGTAGAACTTTGGAATCCATTCATCAAAGTTCGCCAAGATATCTTCTGCGTAGCTTGAGCCGGTTTCTTCAAGATGCTCAGCAATCAGACCACGTAAGTGCTCTTGGTGGATGTAGAGATCCGACAGAGAAATTGCTTCAATTGATTCGCTGTTCACGCGACCTTGGAAGTCTTGGTTCTCATCCAATACGTAAGCAAAACCGCCAGTCATGCCCGCACCAAAGTTGACGCCTGTCGCGCCAAGAATGGCGATGATACCGCCGGTCATGTATTCACAGGCGTTATCGCCTGCACCTTCAATGACGGCAATCGTGCCTGAGTTACGCACGCCGAAACGCTCACCTGCTTTACCTGCTGCGAACAGTTTGCCGCCCGTTGCGCCATACAAGCAGGTGTTACCAATGATGGTCGCTTCATTACACTTAAACGCCGTGCCAAGGTGAGGCTTGATCACGACCTTACCACCAGCCATGCCTTTGCCGACGTAGTCGTTCGCATCACCAGTGAGGTAAAGCTCTACGCCACCCGCGTTCCAAACACCAAAGGATTGCCCTGCGGTTCCATCTAGGTACAACTTGATTGGCGTTGCCGCCATGCCTTGGTTGCCGTAACGCTGAGCAATTTCACCCGATAGGCGAGCGCCGACAGAACGGTCGGTGTTGATCACGTTGTAAAAGAAGCTTGCTGATTGACGTTTCTCAACTGCTTGCAATGCGTCTTCAACGATCTTCTGGTTTAGCTCCGCTTTATCAAATGGTTTGTTTGGCTGTGTCCAGTAAAGGGGATGTCCCTCTGGAGAGACTGGCGCTTCGAGAATATTGGAGAGATCCAACTTTGATTGTTTCGCTGTCAGACCTTCAACGGTTTCCAACAAATCCGTACGACCAATCAAGTCAGTCAGTTTTTCAGCCCCAAGTTCCGCGAGCAATCCACGCACTTCGTCCGCCAGACCAATGAAGTAGTTCATTACCATTTCCGGTAGACCTTTGAAGTACTCTTTACGCAGTGTCTCGTCTTGAGTTGCAACTCCAGTTGCACAGTTGTTGAGGTGACAAATACGTAGGAACTTACAACCCATTGCCACCATTGGCGCAGTACCAAAACCGAAGCTTTCTGCACCTAGAATTGCCGCTTTAACCACGTCTAGGCCGGTCTTTAGACCACCATCTACTTGCAGGCGGATCTTATGGCGCAGACCATTAGCAACCAGTGCTTGTTGTGTCTCCGCCAGTCCCAACTCCCAAGGGCTACCAGCGTATTTCACTGAAGTTAGCGGACTTGCTGCGGTACCACCGTCGTAGCCGGAGATGGTAATGAGATCAGCGTAAGCTTTCGCTACCCCCGTTGCGATGGTGCCAACGCCTGGCTCAGAGACTAACTTCACTGAAACTAGCGCATTGGGGTTGACTTGTTTCAGGTCGAAGATCAGTTGGGCTAAATCTTCAATAGAATAAATATCGTGGTGCGGAGGAGGGGAGATCAGAGTAACCCCTTGTACCGAATAACGCAGCTTAGCGATTTCGGCTGTGACTTTGTGTCCTGGCAGCTGGCCACCTTCTCCCGGTTTCGCACCCTGTGCAATCTTGATTTGCAGTACGTCCGCATTAGTTAGGTAATGAGGCGTTACACCAAATCGACCTGAAGCAATTTGTTTGATGCGCGAATTACGCTCAGTACCGAAGCGACGAGGATCTTCACCGCCTTCACCCGAGTTAGAGTAACCACCAAGGCGGTTCATCGCTGTTGCAAGCGCTTCGTGCGCTTCTGGGCTAAGTGCGCCAATCGACATTGCTGCCGAGTCAAAGCGTTTGAACAGTTCAGTGCTTGGCTCGATTTGCTCAAGTGGTAGCGGTGAATCTGATTTTTTCAGCGACATTAAGTCACGCAGCATGGCAACAGGACGTTGGTTTACCTGTTTAGCAAAGCTCTGATAATCGTTGCTTTCACCTGATTTCACTGCGGTTTGCAGTGTGCCGACCACATCTGGGTTGTATGCGTGATATTCGCCACCGTGGACGTATTTCAGTAAACCGCCATGCTCGATGGCTTTACGTTTCGCCCAAGCTTTACGGGAAAGGTTGTACAAGTCTTGTTGGAAGTCGTCGAAGTTCGCGCCCTCAATGCGAGTGGTTACGCCTTTAAAGCATAAGTCGACCACTTCTTGGCTCAAACCAACGGCTTCAAACAGTTGTGAGCAGCGGTAAGAGGCGATGGTCGAGATACCCATTTTCGACATGATCTTGTACAGACCTTTGTTGATGCCTTGTTGATAGTTTTGCATCACATCGCGATAGTATTTTTCTAGTGCTTTATCATCAATCAGTTTACCTAGCGTTTCATACGCAAGGTATGGATAAACCGCAGTGGCACCAAAGCCAAGCAAGACCGCAAATTGGTGTGGGTCACGTGCTGTGGCGGTCTCAACAACAATGTTGGCATCACAACGTAGGTTCGCATCGATCAGGCGAGTTTGAACCGCACCGACCGCCATTGCTGCAGGAATTGGCAGTTTGCCTTTGACCAACGCGCGATCCGAAAGCACCACTAGTACCGTGCCTTCACGGACGACTTGTTCTGCTTGATCACACAGTTCATCAATGGCTTGTTTTAGATTTTTCTGCTGTGGATCATAGTTGATATCGAGAATGGTATTACGGTAGTGATCGTCACCAAGCTCGAGTAACTGTTGCATGTCGGAATAAAGCAACACTGGCGAATCGAAGGTCACTCGATATGCGTGACCATCGGTTTCACAGAAGACGTTCATCTCCTGACCGATGCTAGTCGCCAGTGACATTACGTGTTTCTCACGCAGAGGATCGATTGGCGGGTTGGTTACCTGGGCGAACTTCTGGCGGAAGTAATCAGTTACCAAGCGCTCTTTAGAAGACAGAACGGCGATTGGGGTGTCATCACCCATAGAGCCGACCGCTTCTTGGCCCATATCACCAAGGACACGCAGTACTTGATCGACTTCTTCATTGCTCATGGCGAATTGCTTTTGATAAGTCTTAAGCAAATCTTCATCAAAGCTGCGCTCGCCCACTTGATCTTCAGGTAGCTGAGCAAAAGGTGTGAGCTTATGAACGTTGTTCTCCATCCATTTGCGATAAGGGTGACGAGATTTCAGATCGTTATCGATCTCGCGAGACTGCCAAAGTTTACCTTTACGGGTGTCTATAACCAGTAGTTCACCCGGACCAACGCGTCCTTTCTCGGCAACTTCATCGGGAGCGTAATCCCAAATCCCCACCTCAGATGCTAGGGTGATCAACTTGTCTTTGGTAATCACATAACGAGCAGGACGCAGACCATTTCTATCGAGGTTACAGGCAGCGTAACGGCCATCGGATAGTACGATACCTGCCGGGCCATCCCATGGTTCCATGTGTTTGGAGTTGAAGTCGTAGAACGCTCGCAGATCCGGATCCATGTCTGGGTGATTTTGCCATGCTGGTGGCACAAGCATGCGCATGGCACGGAATATATCCATGCCGCCAGCTAAAAAGAGGTCTAGCATATTATCGAGGCTGGAAGAATCTGAACCTGTCTCGTTAACAAATGGTGCTGCCGTTTGTAGATCTGGCAACAGTGGTGATGAGAACTTGTAAGCACGTGCTCGCGCCCATTGGCGGTTACCTTCAATGGTGTTGATCTCACCATTGTGAGCAAGGTAACGAAACGGCTGAGCCAGTGGCCAACGTGGCTGAGTATTGGTTGAAAAACGCTGGTGGAACAGGCAGATAGCGGATTCCATGCGTAGATCAGCAAGATCAAGATAGAAGCGTGGTAAGTCTGCAGGCATACACAAACCTTTGTACACCAAAACCTGTGTAGACAGGCTACAGATGTAAAAATCTGGATCTTCTGTGATTTGTTTCTCGATGCGACGGCGTGCGATATAGAGGCGACGTTCAATGTCACGCTCGCGCCAACCTGCCGGTGCAGAGATAAAGACTTGCTGAATATTTGGAAGCGAATCAGCGGCAATAGGCCCGAGGACTTCTGAGTTGGTTGGAACCTTACGCCAGCCTGCAATGGTTAAGGTTTCTTGGGCGAGCTCTTTATTGACGATGTTTTTAGCGAGCTGAGCTTTCACCGGATCTTGGTTGAAGAAAATCATCCCTACGGCGTATTGCTTACCAAGATTGAAACCACTTTCTTCGGCGATAAGGCGTAAATAGGAGTCGGGCTTTTGAAACAAAAGACCACAACCATCACCGGTTTTGCCATCGGCGGCGATACCACCACGGTGAGTCATGCGATCAAGTGCAGAAATTGCTGTACGTACCAACTTGTGACTTTGTTCGCCTTCCATGTGCGCGATTAAGCCAAATCCACAGTTGTCTTTCTCAAGACTTGGATCATAAAGAGCCATTGCAATTCTCCCTTTGCTTATCTGTCATCCCTACAGATATATCAACACTGCTCAAGTTGATAACGATGACTAACTACGCGTCACTTTCTAAGTTTTATGTATTTCTATTCAATAAAATTCGTTAAATATATTAACAAAAGTTGTGTGTTTTATTTGCACCAAATTCACAACCTATAGCTTATTGTAAAAAAGGTCAAGTTATTAGTGAATCATCGCGCGAATATGCGATTTACCATTTAATTGGCTAAAATAATTCAAGTAATTCAGCGGTATAGGCTATTTAATGTTACGGAGTCTTAACATTTGGTCTTGAGGGAAATAAAAAAGACCAGCACAAAATGCTGGTCAAAATATAAAGATTGGAAGGAACGGTCTTCTTTCCTGATAATCAGCCATCTATAGTGCTGATGGCTGGATTTACGGCTCGAAAAGAAGAAGTGAGCGAACTCTGTTTACGTAGAAAGCATCAATGAATCTGCTTTTGCTTCTAGGTTTGTGCCACCCATTAGGTAACCATCGATAGCACGGGCACATTCACGACCTTCGTTGATGCAACGCACAACCAGAGATTGGCCTGTTCGCATATCACCTGCAGCAAATATACCTTCTTGGTTAGTGGCAAAACCTTGTGTTGCTACGTTACCGCGATCATCTAGCGCGATATCCAGTTGAGCAATCACCCCGGTTGGCTCTGGGTGTAGGAAACCCATCGCAAGGAATGCCATATCACATGGGATCACACGTTCACTGCCTTCTACTTCTTTGAAGCTTGGGCGCTCGCTTGGCTTAGCATCTTGCCAAACAATATCGGCCAGACGAAGGCCAGTGACTTCGCCTTTGTCATTACCAATGAATTCTTTGGTCAGGATGTTCCAGTGACGATCAACGCCTTCTTCGTGAGACGTCGACGTACGTAGGATCATCGGGTACTGTGGCCATGGCATATTGGCAGGGCGCTTCTCTGGTGGAATCGGCATGATTTCAACCTGAGTGATGCTTGCTGCGCCATGACGGTTGGAGGTACCTACACAATCAGAGCCAGTATCGCCACCACCGATGACGACCACATGCTTACCTTTTGCATGGATCTCTTCTGTTTTGAGATCCATGTTGTTAGCACGACGGTTGTTCTGTCCTAGGAATTCCATCGCAAAATGAACGCCTTTTAGCTCGCGGCCTGGAACTGGTAAGTTACGAGGAACGGTTGAGCCACCAGTCAGTAGAACCACATCGAATTCTTGACGCAGTTGCTGGGCATTCACATCAACACCAACGTGTTGGTTAACTTTGAATTTGATGCCAGCCTCTGCCATCAGATTGATCTTACGATCAATCACATCCATTCCCAGTTTGAAGTCTGGGATCCCAAAACGCAGCAGACCACCTACTTTCTCGTCTCGCTCGAATACCGTGACGGTATGACCTGCGCTGTTTAGCTGCTCAGCAGCCGCAAGACCCGCAGGGCCCGAACCAATGATCGCGACGGTTTTACCAGTGCGAGAACGCGGTGTTTTTGGTTTGGCATACCCTTCACGATACGCCGTTTCTACGATGGTTTTCTCGATATTACAGATGGTGATTGGGTCTTGGTTGATGCCAAGTACACAAGCACTTTCACATGGAGCAGGGCAAACACGACCAGTAAACTCTGGGAAGTTATTGGTCGAGCTTAGAATGTTCCATGCTTCTTCCCAGCTATCACGATAAACTGCGTCGTTAAACTCTGGGATGATGTTACCGATAGGGCAGCCGCTATGACAAAACGGCACGCCACAATCCATACAACGAGAAGCTTGAGTATTGATCTTGTCACCAAACTCCTCGTTCAGAACGAACTCTTTGTTGTTCTTGATGCGTTGAGCTGGGTCGACCTTCTGTGGAAGTTCACGACCATGCTCTAAAAATCCAGTAGGCTTACCCATTATACTGCCTCCGCTTGAGTTTCGTTTCCTTGAGACTGTGCTTCAGCTTTACGTTTTTGAAGAACCGCTTTGTAGTCACGCGGCATCACCTTAACCATAGAGGCTAGGCTAGCTTCAAAATTGTCTAGGAAAGACTGAGCGACTTCACTTCCTGTGAATTGAACATGCTTAGTTAGCATGTCGAGCAATAGATCTCTGTCTTCTTGCTCGATTGGATCTAGGTCTACTAGCTCTGGGTTCAGTTTTGACTCAAAGTCGCCTGATTTATCCCATACGTAAGCCACACCGCCACTCATGCCTGCGGCAAAGTTACGACCTGTTGAGCCAAGGATAATTGCTGCACCACCAGTCATGTATTCACAACCGTGGTCACCAACGCCTTCTACAACCACTTTCGCGCCTGAGTTACGAACACAGAAACGTTCACCAGCCATACCGCGAATGAAAGACTCACCTGAAGTTGCCCCGTAGAAACAGACGTTACCAACCACGATGTTGTCTTCCGCGACAATGCTCGACTTCGCATCTGGGTATAGCACTAGCGTGCCGCCAGACAAGCCTTTACCCCAGTAGTCGTTGGCATCACCTTCAACTTCGAATGTCACGCCCTTAGCTAGGAATGCACCGAATGACTGACCAGCAGAGCCTTTGAACTTAACGTTCATTGGTTGAGGCAGGCCTGCGTCTTTGTACACTTTCGAGATTTCGTTCGACAGCATGGTACCCGCAGAGCGGTCTGTGTTGACGATAGGGAACTCGGCATTTACCGCTTCACCTTTCTCTAGAGCAGGAATGGCGGCTTGAATCAGTTTGCGATCCAAGACATCTTCTAAGTTGTGGTTTTGCTGTGTTTGATTGAACACGCCATCCGCTTCGCGCGCTTGTTCAACGTGAAGAACTGGTGATAGGTCAAGATTCTTGTATTTCCAATGAGATACATCTTGGCGAACTTTTAGTTTTTGTCCTTGACCAACCATTTCGTCGATCGTACGGAAACCAAGTTCAGCCATGATTTCACGTAGACCTTGTGCCATGTACTGGAAGAAGGTTACGACGTCTTCTACGCGACCATCAAAGCGTTCGCGAAGTGTTTTGTTCTGAGTTGCGATACCAACAGGACAGGTGTTCTTATGACACTTGCGCATCATGATACAGCCTTCAACCACCAACGCTGCGGTTGCTACGCCCCATTCTTCTGCACCTAGTAGTGTTGCGACTGCAAGGTCACGAGGTGTCTTCATCTGACCATCTGCTTGAACCACGATACGATTACGTAGACCATTCTTCAGTAGCGTTTGGTGAGTTTCTGCCAAGCCAAGCTCCCAAGGAAGACCGGTATGACGGATTGAAGACATTGGTGATGCACCCGTACCTCCGTCGAAACCTGCGATAAGCACAACGTCAGCTTTCGCTTTCGCTACACCAGAAGCTATCGTACCTACGCCAGCTTCCGATACCAGCTTCACGTTCACACGGCCTGCGCGGTTCGCGTTCTTCAAGTCGTAGATCAGCTGAGCCAAATCTTCGATTGAGTAAATATCGTGGTGTGGCGGTGGCGAGATCAGACCGACGCCAGGCGTCGAGTGACGTGTTGCACCGATCCAATCATCAACTTTATCACCCGGTAGCTGACCACCTTCACCTGGTTTCGCACCTTGAGCCATCTTGATTTGCAGCTCTTCAGCGTTAGTTAGGTAGTAAGAGGTTACGCCGAAACGACCTGAAGCCACTTGCTTGATTGCAGATCGTTCCCAATCGCCGTTCTCTTTGCGCTCAAAACGCATTGGGTCTTCACCACCTTCACCAGAGTTCGACTTCGCGCCAAGGCGGTTCATCGCAACAGCCAGTGTGGAGTGTGCCTCGTAAGAAATAGAACCGAATGACATAGCACCTGTCGCGAAGCGTTTCACGATGCTTTCAATTGGCTCGACTTCGTCGATAGAGATAGAACCTGCTGGGTTCTTAATGAACTCAAGTTGGCTACGCAGGGTTACCGCGTTGTCGCCTTGCTTATCTACTGCTGTCGCGTACTGCTTGAACTGCTCGTAGTTCTTGTTGCGCGTAGACTCTTGCAGTAGAGAGATAGTTTCTGGGTTGAAGAGGTGCTTCTCACCACGTTGTTTCCATTGGTAAACACCGCCAACATCCAACATTTGAATTGGGATTTCGCGTTGTGGGTAACCGATGCGGTGACGGATCAGCACTTCTTTGGCGATATCATCAAGGGTTAGACCCTGGATACGAGAAACCGTACCTGTGAAGTATTTGTCTACCACTGATTTGTGGATACCCAAAGCTTCAAAGATTTGCGCACCATGGTACGACTGTAGCGTAGAGATACCCATCTTCGAGAAGATCTTCAGAAGACCGCCATTGATCGCTTTACGGTAGTTGTTGAATAGGTCGCGAGGGTTCGCTTCTGGATCCAACTTCTTGGTGCGTTGTAACTCAACGATGGTTTCAATAACCAAGTATGGGTTAACCGCATTCGCACCGTAACCAAGTAGCGTTGCAAAGTGGTGCGTTTCACGCGCATCACCGGTTTCAACCACGATGTCACACTTCGCACGTAGACCTTTACGGATTAGGTGGTGGTGTACTGCGCCAACCGCCAGCATTGCAGGGATCGCCGCATGGTTTGAGTTCACTGCACGGTCTGTTAACAGGATGATTGAGTAACCATCGATAACTGCGTCTTCTGCGTATTGGCAGATACGTTTTAGTGCACGCTCAAGTTTGCCTTGATCTTCACTAGCTTGGAATACAATATCCAGTGTCTTCGCTTGTAGGTGCTCGTTATCGATCGCACGCAGTTTTTCAAGCTCAGAGTTCGCCAGAACAGGCGATTCCAATTCGACTTTCTGACAGTGAAGTGGGGTTTCAGTCAGAAGGTTTTGGTCTTTACCTAAGTAAGTATTCAGCGACATGACCATACGCTCACGGATCGGATCGATCGGTGGGTTGGTTACCTGTGCAAACAGCTGCTTGAAGTAGTTTGAAAGATGCTGAGATTGGTGAGATAGAACCGCAAGCGGCCAGTCGGCACCCATTGCTGATAATGGCTCTTTCGCGTCATTCGCCATTGGGACGATGATTTCGTTTACTTCTTCACTGCTCACACCGAAAGCTTGTTGACGGTGTAGCAAACGCTCAGGAGAAGGTTGGCTGAATTGGTTGCTTGCGTCTGGCAGCTTCTTCAAGCTCAGTAGGTTGTCTTCTACCCATTTCTCGTAAGGCTGGGCCGTTGCGATGGTGTCTTTGACTTCTTCATCAGAGATGATGCGACCTTGCTCTAGGTCTGCAACGAAGATACGACCTGGTTGTAGACGACCGCGGAATTCAACGTTCTCTGGCTTAATATCCACCACACCAGATTCAGAAGCCATTACTAGGAAGTTGTCTTTGGTCACTGTGTAGCGAGAAGGGCGCAGACCGTTACGGTCCAGTGTCGCACCAACTTGAACACCGTCAGTAAAACATACTGAAGCTGGGCCATCCCATGGTTCCATGATGTTCGCGTGGTACTGATAGAACGCGCGACGTTTAGGATCCATGGTTTTGTTTTCTTGCCATGCTTCCGGGATCATCATCATCAATGCATGTGGCAGGCTGCGGCCAGAAAGCACTAGGAGCTCAAGTGCCATATCAAAGTTAGATGAATCTGAACTGCCTTCCTGACAGATAGGAAGCAGCATGTCGATTTCAGCCTGAGTGAACAGATCTGATTCTAGGATTGCTTCACGGGCTTTCATCCAGTTCAAGTTACCGCGAACTGTGTTGATTTCACCGTTGTGTGCAATGTAACGGAAAGGCTGTGCAAGACGCCATTTCGGGAAGGTATTGGTAGAGAAACGAGAGTGTACCAGTGCCAGTGCGGTCACCATGGTCGGGTTTTGCAGATCAAGGAAGTACTGAGGTACTTGCTCTGTCGTCAACTGACCTTTGTATACCAATGTCTTGTAAGACATTGAGTTAATGTAGAAGTCGTCACCAATATTTGAAACGCTTTCTAGGCAAACACGTACCGTGTAGTTACGAAGTACGTACAGTTTGCGCTCTAGCTCTTCAGGTGTGATGCCAGGACCACCAGAGATAAACACATGCTCAAACTGAGGCTCTGTGCTTAGCGGATCTGCACCGATCATTGAGTTATCGGTTGGCAGTACACGGTAGCCGATAACTTCAAGGTCTAGACGCTGTGCGTTGCGTTCTAGAATGTCACGGCATTGTTCGCGTTTGTATTCGTCTTTCGGGAAAAGAACGACACCAACCCCATACTTTTCAAACGAAGGCAGTTTAATGCCTAGCTTAACAGCTTCTTCTAATAGGAATTCATGAGGTTTTTGTAGCAAGATACCCGCACCGTCACCGCTGCATGGGTCACAACCTTGACCACCTCGGTGTTCCATGCGAGCCAGCATATCCAATGCTTGAGTCACGACTTCATGAGATTTACGGTTTTTAAGGTGAGCAACAAAACCGATACCACAAGCGTCATGCTCCAGCTCCGGAGTGTACAGCCCCTGTGAATTTTGCTCTCTATCTACCATAGATACATCCTTCCAGTTCAATGTCGACGCAAGAATCCCGGACAGATCTCGACTGCCTTAGGTGCGCTCTGTGCGTCTTGTCCTTTATATTTATGATTCGCCACTGGCCGAGGTTGACCAGTCTTGATTCCTTTCCGTATCTCGCAGGAAAAGTATTGCGAGAAAAACAATCCTTGGTGATATCCCTTTATTTATTGCCACAATTTAGTGACTTATATAGGTGGGAACGAGATAACACCGACAATTCCCGTAATTGATGTCGTCTTTTTAATCACAAAAATTACGAGATTGTGTAAGTATCCTACAATTTAGTGACTTCGTAATGCAACGAAAAGTCGCTTTTGTGAGCTAAAAAAATTGTTTAAATATGCACTTTTTGTTTAACATTTGCGCAACAATGCATGCTTTGAATTGTATTTATGCAGGTTTATTGATTTCACACCACTCATGCATCGTTTGAATTGACTAAAATTGTTTGTTTTTTCTTGCAGGGATGTAATTTACTTACATTAATCGTAGTGAGATGCATTACGGTTTACAATTGGTGAGAATCTATGCAGTTACATGAATTGGTCAATACGTTAGGCCAAGACCTTCAGCGTCGTTATGGCGAAAAAGTCCATAAATTGACT
Organism: Vibrio sp. PID23_8; assembly: GCF_003584965.1. Taxonomy (NCBI): domain Bacteria; kingdom Pseudomonadati; phylum Pseudomonadota; class Gammaproteobacteria; order Vibrionales; family Vibrionaceae; genus Vibrio; species Vibrio sp. PID23_8. The sequence continues at coordinate 235,601 of NZ_LIXE01000004.1, forward strand.
TTGCACGGCGGCTTTAGTTGCCCAAACCGCGATGGTACCATTGGTCGTGGTGGTTGTACGTTTTGCAATGTGGCGTCTTTTGTTGATGAAGATGTGCAAATCAAAGGTATCCATGAGCAATTGAAAGATCGCGCCGGTGAGATCCACCGCGCTAAAAAGTACCTGGCATATTTTCAGGCATACACCAGTACCTATGCTGAAGTGCAAGTTCTTAAGAACATGTATGAAGAAGCGCTCAAGGCGGCAGATATTGTCGGTCTGTGTGTGGGGACGCGGCCAGATTGCGTGCCAGATGCCGTGCTTGATTTGCTTTCTGATTATGTGAATCAAGGCTATGAAATCTGGTTGGAACTGGGGCTTCAAACGGCCAATAACGAGACACTTAAACGCATCAACCGCGGCCATGATTTTGAATGTTATGCCGAGATCACCAAGCGTGCCCGTGCTTTAGGCATTAAGGTATGTACTCACCTGATTGCGGGCTTACCAAAAGAGACGCGCGTCGATAATGTCGAGACGATGCGAAAAGTGCTTGAAGTGGGCACGGATGGCGTCAAATTGCACGGATTGCACATTGTTGAGGGTAGCACCATGGCAAAGGCATGGCGTGCTGGTAAACTGGAAGCGCCGGAGCTGGAAGAGTATGTCGCGGTTGCTTCTGAATTGATCCGCATGACCCCCCCAGAAGTGGTCTACCACCGCGTTTCATCTGCGGCACGTCGACCAACCCTGCTATCCCCCCTGTGGTGTGAAAACCGTTGGTTAGCGATGACAGAAATTGGTCGTGCACTCAACAAAGAAGGTGCGCAGGGCAGTTTAGTTGGCAATCCCTTTGTCTACTCTAAGCCAGAATTAAAGATAGATTGAGTAAGTAGAGCGATCAACCGGTGGTCGCTTTGCATTTTAAAGGTTTATCTCCCTCATTTCCTCCCTTTGCCCTTGAGACGGAATCCGATGGGCGACAATTTCTATTTAGCGATAGTTTCTGCGCTTAGGCCGACCAAATTAAGATGGTTGGCCAATGCGTATCTGCGCGGCCTTAAATTATTGCTGATGCTTTGTGACCATTTGCTATAAGTTGAAAATAGACAGTTTAAATTGGCGTATTAAACACGCTAAACTGCATGTACTTTGGTGATTCCTCTTTGCTGGCCCTGAAGCATCTTCGATCACCAATATGTAATTCAGAAAAATTAAACAGACTGCACCTAAATGAACGGTTGTTTAAGCCTATCTAAATCCAAACGCTCAGGGCTCTATATCTCGCTTGTTCCATGGAGTAGTGAATGAAGCCCATGAAAAATCTCGCTCAGTATTACGTAGACTTACTCGTTAGGCTGGGGATTGTCCGTTTCTCAATATTATTGGCATTGGCATTAGTCGCATTGGCTGTTGTTGTTCAAGTCGGTATTACCTTGGCATTACAAGGCAATGTCGATGATATTGATATTGTCCGCTCTGTCTTTTTTGGTTTACTTATTACGCCTTGGGCGGTGTACTTCCTTTCCGTGGTTGTTGACCAGTTAGAAGAGTCTCGTCAGAGGCTAACTAAGCTGGTCGCTAAGCTTAAAGACATGCGCTCTCGTGACCAAGAGTTGAACTTTCAACTGCAGCAGAACATTGAAAAACTTAACCAAGAAATTGAAGAGCGTATTAAAGCCGAAGAAGGGCGTGAAGAAGCGATGCAAGATCTTGAAAATGAGGTCTTTCAGCGTGAACGCACTCAGTTAGAGTTGGCTGAGCGAACAGCATTATTGCGTTCTTTTATCGATGCATCTCCGGATCTGATTTATTACCGTAATGCCGATGGCGTGTTCTCTGGTTGTAACCGTGCGATGGAAGAATTAACAGGCAAAAAAGAGCATCAATTAGTGGGATTGAGCCCTTGGGATGTCTATAGCAAAGAAGTGGCGGAACACATTGTCGACACTGACCAGCAAGTGTTCGATGACAATCAGGCAATCACTTACGAGCAGTGGCTTGAGTACCCTGATGGTCGCAAGAAGTACTTCGAGTTGCGTAAGGTGCCTTTTTATAGCAAGGATGGGCGCCATTTAGGCTTGGTCGGCTTTGGTCGTGATATTACAGAACGTAAGCGTCATGAAGAGTCATTAGAAAAAGCCAGTCGTGATAAAACCACCTTTATCTCTACGATCAGTCATGAACTGCGCACGCCACTGAACGGCATTGTCGGTTTGAGCCGTATGCTGCTAGATAGTCCGTTGGATGATGAACAGCGCAAGCACATGCAAACGATCAATGTTAGTGCGATTACCTTAGGTCATATATTTAACGATATCATTGATATGGATAAGTTTGACCGTCGTAAGTTGGAGTTGCTACCTGCCCCTTTGAACTTTGAAGACTTTGTTGCTGAGGTTGAGAGTCTCTCGGCATTAATGGCTGAACAGAAAGGATTGCGTTTTGATCTCGAGCGTTTGAGCACGCTACCTAAAGCGATAGAAGTGGATGCTACCCGCTTGCGTCAGGTGATCTGGAATCTGGTCAGCAACGCGATGAAATTCACCAAAGAGGGCGGAGTGGTCATGACCGTCAGTGCTGAAGTCGATGAAGATTACGCGACCATTATTATGGAAGTCGAAGATACCGGTATCGGTATACCAGAAGAAGAGCTCGATAAGATCTTTGCGATGTACTATCAAGTAAAGTCAGGCAAAGATAACTTGCATGCGGTTGGGACCGGTATTGGTTTGGCCGTATCAAAACAGTTGATCAATATGATGGAGGGTGATCTGACTGTTGCGAGTGAAGAAGGCTTCGGTAGTACCTTTACCGTGTCGATTCATGTACCGATTGTGGCGTTAGAAAAGCCGGTTATCGATGCGAAACGTGATAACGTGCATCTAAATATCTTTATGGTTGAGGATATTGAACTTAACGTGACAGTCGCCAAATCACTGTTAGAGAGCCTGGGTCACACCGTTACTGTTGCGATGACGGGTGAAGAGGCGCTAATTAACTTTGTTCCTAATGAATACGACTTAGCGCTACTCGATATCCAATTGCCGGACATGACCGGTTTTGATGTGGCGAAGTACTATCGTGAACACTACGATAATTTGCCGCCACTGGTGGCACTGACGGCAAACGTCATGAAAGACCGCCGCGAGTACCTAGATAATGGAATGGACGATGTAATCAGCAAACCGCTTGCGGTACAAGCCCTTCAAGCTGTGATTGATAAGTTCTTTGTTGAGTGCGTTGAGTGTGAGAAGGAAGTGGTTGTGGAATCAGAAGTGGTAGAAGAGGTTACGCCAACCCCACCTCCTGTCATCAACACCCACTTGCTTGATCTGGATATGCTAGAGTCTTATGTGGATATCGTTGGTGTTAAGCCAGTGTTCGACAGTATTAAGATATTCGAAGATATGATGCCAGCGTACATAGGGGTTCTGGACTCAAACATGACCGCAAAAGATCAAGATGGAATCGTGTCGGAAGCACATAAAATTAAAGGGGCTGCGGGTTCGATTGGTTTAAAACACATTCAAAGTGTCGCGCAGAAAGCACAATCGCCAGATATGCCAGCTTGGTGGGAAAATATATCCGATTGGGTAGATGAAATTAAAAACGAGTATCAAAATGATATTCAGGTACTAAAAAGTTGGTTGGAACAGAGGAAATAATATGAAGAGACTGTTATCTGCAACACTAGCGATTGCACTGCTGGCAGGTTGTAGTTCTGCTCCACAAATTGTTTGGCAGGAAAATAGCCAAGTCACAATGAATCAAGTGAGCATTGAGCTTAAGAGTAACCTTTGGGTGAACCTAATGCCAACCATTGGTGAAGTGCAAGAACAGAACGTACACGGTGCTTTGTATTTACAAGCAAACAAAGATTTGCCTGCGAACTTGACGGTTGATGCTCTGATCATTAAACAAGGTGACTCTGAGTGGCAGATAAATGGTGACTTGCTAGAACTACGTACGCACAGTGAAAACCAATGGGAAGTGGTGTTTGTGTGGCAGATTGAAGCTAATATGGAAAATCCAGTTGATATTGCACTGCTACTTGACGATGCTGGGAAACAAGCTTGGTTAGTCGAAAAAGGCATCCGAATCGACAAGGTGTACTGAATATACCAAATCGAAGGTAGAAAAAGGGCTTGCTCATGGAGCAAGCCCTTATTATTTGTTCTGGGGCAGATTAGTCTTCTAGATCGCCACAGAAGCGGTAACCTTCACCGTGAATAGTCGCGATGATTTCTGGCGTACCTGATACAGATTCGAAGTGCTTACGAATACGACGGATCGTTACGTCTACAGTGCGGTCATGTGGTTTAAGCTCACGACCAGTCATCTTCTTAAGAAGATCCGCTCGAGTTTGAATCTTACCAGGGTTCTCACAGAAGTGCAGTAGTGCGCGGAATTCAGAACGAGGTAGTTTGTAGCTATCACCAGCAGGGCTTACTAGCGAGCGACTGTTGATGTCTAGCACCCAGCCGTTAAACTCGTATTTTTCTACCGAACGTTTCTCTTCTTGCACTGCATTGCTGCTCATAGAGCGGCTCAGTAGGTTACGAGCACGGATAGTCAATTCGCGAGGGTTGAATGGTTTTGTGATGTAATCATCAGCACCTATTTCAAGACCTAGGATCTTGTCTACTTCATTGTCACGACCAGTTAGGAACATCAGTGCGATGTTCGCTTGCTCGCGTAGTTCACGAGCTAGCAGGAGGCCATTTTTGCCTGGAAGATTAATGTCCATAATGACCAAGTTGATTGCATTTCCTGACAATACTTGGTGCATCTCTTCACCGTCACTGGCTTCAAAAACAGCGTATCCCTCTGCTTCAAAAATACTCTTAAGAGTGTTACGAGTTACTTGCTCATCTTCTACGATAAGGATCTGCGGGGTTTGCATTGGCGGTACCTAAATTTGTGACAAAATTGTGCTAATAGAATAAATTCTAGGCAAAAATATAACATACAGGTAATGTGATTTTGATAATAAATCAACTTGTTCAAAAAAACACTTCTTTCAGCTATTCGCCTTCCGTGGAATTTTGCCAACTCACCAGTATCCAATGGCGACGTTTATTCTAAAGGGCTTGTTTACCGTTCAACTCCTATCTGACAGGGACTTTAGAACGTGAACACCCTAAGACATGGTGCGGATTTTATATTGTTAACAGCATGCTAACAATGCTCAAATGTTAATTCCATGCAGTTTGTTGATTTACATCAATTGATGAAATGTAACAGTTATTAATTGCTTAAAGGTTATGATAGAAAAAAGTAACGCGAGCATAGACGCAAAGTTATGGAATGCTTATGCAGGTTCAGTGTTTCGGTTTAAGACTCAATGGCAGGTTTCAAGCTATGCAGTGATAACCGCTTGGAACCCTAATAGTAATCAGCGGTCAAAAGAAGAGAATTGCATAAGTAATCAGGCGTTAGAAAAACAGCTAAACCACGTCAATTATGTGCCAGTTACCGTTGGTGATGATTCGTTTGAGTGGTATGAAGAAAGCTATGCGGTTGAACTTTCACCAGCGGAAGCCATTATTTTGGCTAAAACGTTTGATCAAAATGCCATTTACTATGTTGTCAATGGCGTACTCTACCTCATCGCCTGCGTAGAACCTTTGGTACGGAAAAAGATTGGTGCAATCGAGGAGAGACTGGTGTAGCAAAAATACGATTCGCTGGAGCGCTGCTCGGGCGATAAAATTCATGGAGGATATATGAGAGACATAACCCCCGATATTTGCGATCAATTTGAAGAGCAAGTGATGTTACTGAATTTGCCACTGCAGAGCTTTGGTGGACGTTCGGCGTTCTTTGGTGAAATTGTCACGATACGTTGTTATCACGATAATTCAAAAGTTCGCGAAGTTTTGGAACAAAATGGGACGGGAAAAGTGCTTATTGTGGATGGGCATGGCTCGTGCCAAAAAGCATTACTTGGCGATCAGCTCGCTATGCTCGGTGTTGAAAATGGCTGGGAAGGCATCATCGTTTATGGCGCAATACGTGATGTGGCACAGCTCTCTCAAATGACGATTGGCGTCCAAGCGCTCGGAACTTGTCCCTTTAAAACCGAGAAACGAGGTATGGGAGAGGTGGATGTAACGCTTACCATGCAGAACCAAATCGTTCAGCCAAAACACTACGTTTATGCGGATTTAAATGGGGTGTTGACTTCTAAAGAGGTGTTTGACGTTTAGAAACGAAAACCTAATCCAACTTCAAAGCCTTGTTGCCAGTCTTGATAATCTAATGTTGCGTGAAGATCTAAACTCTCGGTGATCTTTACTCGGCTCGATACTTCGGCAGCAAGGTTGCGATCTTCTTCGCGCACGCCCTCCACCGTTTCACCTTTGTATGAACGAACGGTACTCTTTACGGTCACGCGATCATTAAAGTGATAGCTGATCCCACTGAGAAAACCACTTTGGTTTTGAGTTGGGGAGTTGTTCACACGAGCGCCAACGTAAAGATCAACAGAATCAAACAGTTCGTATGAGTAACCACCATCAATATTCCACACATCGAAATGGTCGTTTTGGAAGTTTTCACTTGAAATGAAAAGTTTGTGAGGTGATGACACCGTTTTGCCTGGAAGATAAGGTAGGACATTTGCCAAGGAAATGCTAGGCACAATAGATAGCAACAGAAAAATCCATTTTTTCATGTCGACCACTCCTTATGTCTAACTTTGTTATTAGTATTAGCTGAAAGCTTTCACTATTAAAGCATAGAATATGAAAGCTAGCTCATTAATTTGACGATATGTTTGATCCTATAGGGCTTGATCACGATTTACTTGTGTTGAATTGCATTAGAGAGTGATCAATTCTTTGATCTTGTCCTTTGCTGCCAAGCTCAGCCATCTTTGAGTTAAACTCTTTTTCTTTGTAGGAAGCGTACTCACATACGTACAGAAAAATGAATTATCGGCAAAGTGCTTTCTCGTGATTGTTCTTTAATTTCAATAGGGTTACTTAGAATAAACCGCTGAAAGACCGAAGAATAGACAACTTTTTATTGACTCGGCATGGGAAAGTCGGTAAACGTAGAGTTAAGTAAACGCGAAATTATCGTTGAATATTTATGACACCTAGTAACTTAGTAGCAATAACCATGACCATTATTATTACCGACACATCGCATGTTGGGGCAGGCTGCTGAGCGAAAGAAATTCAAAAAAAAGGCCTGTATCCAACAAGATACAGGCCTTTTTTTATGCTTTTTTAAACGAAATTTAGACAGAATTAAGCAGATACATCGGAGGAAGGGATGCGAGTATTGAAGTTTGGCGGTTCATCACTAGCGGATGCAGAGCGCTTTTTAAGAGCTGCGGATATTATTGCGAATAACGCTCAACAAGAAGAAGTAGCCGTTGTGCTATCGGCTCCGGGGAAAACGACGAATAAGCTTGTTGCCGTGATTGAAGGAGCACTACGTAACGGAGAAGCTGAGCTACAAATTAATGAGTTGGAAGAGTCATTTAAAACACTTTTAGCCCAGATCCAAACGGTATTGCCGGGTATTGACGCCGCGGCATACGATAACCAAGTCAAAACCTCACTTTCCCAGCTGCGCCAGTTTGTTCACGGTATTAACCTTTTAGGCATGTGCCCAAATAATGTCAATGCACGCATCATTAGCAAAGGTGAGCGTATTTCTATTCAGTTGATGAAAGCAGTGCTTGAAGCCAAAGGACAGCCAGCAAGCCTGATTGATCCAGTTGAATACCTATATGCGAAGGGCGACCACTTAGAAGCAATGGTCGACGTTGAAGTTTCTACTCAAAACTTCCGCCAAAAACCACTGGTGCAAGGTCATGTAAACATCATGCCTGGTTTTACCGCCGGGAATGAAAAAGGCGAGTTGGTTACCCTAGGTCGTAATGGATCTGATTATTCTGCAGCGGTTCTTGCAGCGTGTCTTCGTGCTGATTGCTGCGAAATTTGGACAGATGTAGACGGTGTTTATAACTGTGACCCACGCTTAGTTGAAGATGCTCGCCTGCTTAAATCTCTTAGCTACCAAGAAGCGATGGAGCTTTCTTACTTCGGTGCATCCGTTCTGCACCCGAAAACCATTGCACCCATCGCACAATTCCATATCCCATGTCTGATCAAAAATAGCTTCAACCCACAAGGTGCGGGCACGCTGATTGGTCAGGACACGGGTGAAGATAACCTAGCTATCAAAGGCATCACGACGCTAAACGACCTGACAATGGTCAACGTATCAGGCCCTGGCATGAAAGGCATGGTGGGCATGGCAAGCCGTGTTTTTGGTGCCATGTCTTCTGCAGGTGTGTCTATTGTACTTATTACTCAATCCTCTTCTGAGTATAGCATCAGCTTCTGTATTGAAGCGGAAGATAAACTAAAAGCGCAGCAGGTACTTGCCGAAGCGTTTGAATTGGAATTGAAAGATGGCTTATTAGAACCTGTAGAGTTCATTGACGACGTGTCTATCGTGACGCTAGTGGGTGATGGTATGCGTACTTCACGTGGCGTCGCTTCTCGCTTCTTTTCTTCTCTTGCTGAAGTGAACGTCAACATCGTAGCGATCGCACAGGGGTCATCTGAACGTGCTATTTCAGCGGTTATCCCAGAAGATAAAATCTCTGAAGCGATCAAAGCGTGCCACGAAAACCTATTTAATTCAAAGCACTTCCTCGATGTCTTCGTTGTTGGTATTGGCGGCGTTGGTGGTGAGCTGGTGGATCAGATTGAACGCCAACAAGCGAAGCTTGCGGAGAAAGGCATTGTGATTCGCGTATGTGGCTTGGCAAACAGCAAAGGTCTTCTACTTGATAGTGAAGGTCTGCCTCTAGAGCATTGGCGTGACCGTATGTCGGCAGCAACTGAAGAGTTCAGCCTAGCGCGTCTGATTTCTTTGGTTCAGCGTAACCACATCATCAACCCAGTATTGGTTGACTGTACTTCAAGTGAAGATATCGCAAACCAATACGCTGATTTCCTAGCTGCTGGCTTCCACGTGGTGACGCCAAACAAGAAAGCAAACACAGCAAGCATGACTTACTATCATCAGCTTCGCGATGTTGCGCGCAGCTCACGTCGTAAGCTGATGTACGAAACAACCGTAGGCGCTGGTCTACCGGTAATCGAAAACCTGCAAAACCTAATCTCAGCTGGTGATGAACTTGAGCGCTTCAGTGGCATCCTTTCTGGCTCTCTATCTTACATCTTCGGTAAGTTAGATGAAGGTATGAGTTTAAGTCAAGCAACCAACATCGCTAAGCAAAACGGCTTTACGGAACCTGATCCTCGCGACGATCTATCAGGTATGGACGTGGCGCGTAAGCTGCTTATCCTTGCTCGTGAAGCGGGTATGTCGCTAGAGCTAGAAGACGTTGTGGTTGATCAAGCTCTGCCACCAGGCTTTGATGATTCAGGCAGTGTTGATGAATTCATGGCGCGCTTACCAGAAGCGGATGCGTACTTTAAAGAGCTATCAGCTAAAGCGGCAGAAGAGGGCAAAGTGTTGCGCTACGTTGGTGAAATCGTTGATGGTAAGTGCACAGTCAGCATTGCAGCCGTGGATGAAAATGACCCAATGTTTAAGATCAAAGACGGTGAAAATGCACTGGCATTCTACAGCCGCTACTATCAACCAATTCCACTCGTGCTGCGTGGTTATGGTGCGGGTACTGAAGTAACGGCAGCTGGCGTATTCTCTGATGTGATGCGTACTTTAGGTTGGAAGTTAGGGGTATAACCACAATGAGTTCAAGTGATATGGGTGTTGTAGTTTATGCTCCAGCATCAATAGGTAATGTAAGCGTTGGTTTCGACGTTCTGGGGGCGGCAGTGTCCCCAGTTGATGGCACATTATTGGGTGACAGTGTCTTGGTTAAATCTGGGCCTGAGCCGTTCAGCCTAAAGACGGCTGGTGATTTTGTTGAGAAGTTACCAACCGAGCCAAAAGAGAACATCGTTTACGATTGTTGGGTAGTGTTTGCCCGTGAGCTAGACAAAAAAGGCATCGAGCTAAAGCCACTTGAAATGACGCTAGAAAAGAACATGCCAATTGGCTCAGGTTTAGGCTCAAGTGCTTGTTCTATCGTTGCTGCGTTAGATGCATTAAACCGATTCCATGGTCAGCCGCTTAACGAGACAGAGTTACTGGCGCTGATGGGAGAAATGGAAGGCAAGATCTCTGGTGGGATTCACTACGATAACGTCGCGCCGTGTTACCTTGGTGGTGTGCAATTGATGCTTGAAGAGTTGGGCGTCATCAGCCAAGAAGTGCCTTGCTTTGACGATTGGTACTGGGTGATGGCGTATCCGGGCATCAAAGTGTCCACAGCGGAAGCGCGTGAGATCCTACCATCTCAATACCGCCGACAAGATATCATTGCTCATGGTCGTCACCTTGCGGGCTTTATTCATGCGTGTCATTCTGGTCAGCCAGAACTTGCTGCAAAAATGATCAAAGACGTGATCGCAGAACCGTATCGTGAGAAACTGCTTCCAGGGTTTGCGAATGCACGTCAATACGCCGCATCTGCGGGTGCACTGGCAACGGGTATTTCTGGCAGTGGTCCGACATTGTTCAGTATTTGCAAAGAGAAAGATGTCGCTGAGCGAGTTGCTCGCTGGTTAGAACAGAACTACGTACAAAACGAAGAGGGATTCGTCCACGTTTGTCGTCTCGATAAGCAGGGTTCGAAAGTAACAGGAAGTGAGCTATGAAGCTTTACAATATAAAAGAAAATGATGAACAAGTTTCCTTTGGCCAAGCCGTTCGCCAAGGGCTAGGCCGTAACCAAGGTCTATTTTTCCCATCGGAATTACCAAAATTTGAAGACGTTGATGCGCTACTGGCAGAAGACTTTGTCTCTCGTAGCACGAAAATCCTATCAGCACTGATTGGTGATGAGCTGACGGAAGAGCAAGTAAACGCATTGGTTGATGCTGCATTCCAATTCCCAGCACCAATCAATCAAGTGAAAGACGGTGTTTACGCATTGGAGCTTTTCCATGGTCCAACGCTCGCATTTAAAGACTTTGGTGGACGCTTTATGGCGCAATCACTTGCAGCCGTTTCGGACGGCGGCAAAATCACCATTCTGACGGCGACTTCTGGCGACACTGGCGCAGCCGTTGCACACGCTTTCTACGGTATGGAAGACATCAACGTTGTGATTCTTTACCCGAAAGGTAAGATCAGCCCACTGCAAGAGAAGCTATTCTGTACGCTTGGTAAGAACATTCATACCGTCGCGATTGATGGCGACTTCGATGCGTGTCAGGCGCTTGTTAAGCAAGCTTTTGATGATGCAGCACTGCGTGAAGAGATCGGTCTGAACTCTGCAAACTCAATCAACATCAGCCGCTTGATGGCGCAAATCTGTTACTACTTTGAAGCCGCGGCGCAAATGAGCAAGCAAGAGCGTGAAAACCTAGTGGTGTCTGTACCAAGCGGTAACTTTGGTAACCTAACCGCAGGTCTACTGGCAAAAGCACTGGGTCTGCCTATTAAACGCTTTATCGCTGCAACTAATGCGAATGACACTGTGCCACGTTACCTAGAAACGGGTAAGTGGGAGCCAAAACCAACGGTTGCAACGACATCAAACGCAATGGATGTAAGCCAACCAAACAACTGGCCTCGTATCGAAGAGCTATGCCGCGTGAAAGAGTGGGGCTTGGAGACGCTAGGTAAAGGTGCGGTTTCAGATGAGCAGAGCGCACAATCTGTGAAAGATCTTTACTCACTCGGCTACCTATGTGAACCGCACGGTGCGATTGCTTACTGCGTTCTCGAAGAGCAACTGCAAGAAGGTGAAACTGGTCTGTTCTTATGTACTGCTCACCCTGCGAAGTTCAAAGAAGTGGTGGATGATATTCTACAGTCAGACATCGATCTTCCAGCTCCGCTAGCAAAACACGCTGCGATGGAACTGCTATCAGAAGATCTTGACGCAGACTTTGATGCATTGAAACAAGTGTTGCACCGCGTACAGTAAGTAACAAAAGAGGAACAACTAAAAAAGGTGGAGTGCGATCTCCACCTTTTTGTTCAAAGAAAAACGGCGCTCTCAGAGCGCCGTTTTTAAAATCTTACTGACGAATGTCTCTATTATAGAGACTCAGTAAACGTACGAGCGATTACGTCACGTTGCTGCTCTGTAGTTAGCGAGTTGAAACGTACTGCGTAACCAGAAACACGGATAGTCAGCTGTGGGTAGTTCTCTGGGTGAGCCACTGCGTCTTCTAGCGTTTCACGCTTAAGAACGTTCACGTTTAGGTGTTGGCCACCTTCGATGCGTGGAGCCGTTTCGATTGCCACTTCACGGCTTTCGTATTCACCTAGATCGCTGATTGCGATAACTTGGTCAGCGTCGTAGCCAGTCGCCGCAGCCACACAACGTGCTTCGTTCTTCTCGCTATCTAGTAGCCAGATTGAGTTTAGTAGTTCGTCGTTAGCTGCTTTAGTAATTTGGATACCTTGGATCATTACTGTCTCCTAGACCACTTCTGTGGTGATTATTGGTGTTAATTTTCGATTTTTTGTTGAGCTAGGTATTATATAGCTAATATCCACTATATTAATATTGATTTAGGTCAAAAAACTACTAAAAACCTTAACTTTTAGGGGGTGATTTTCTTGAGTTAAATCAATAAAACGTTTGAAAACATACTGTTTACAATTTATTTGATAATATAAAAAATATTTAAAAGTTAAATTTGTTGTAAATTTACTACATTTTTGGTTTAAAATTTAACCATAAGTATGTAACGCTCTGTATTTTGGTAACCACACTGAAAGTCAAAAGTGATTAAATGACAAACATGAAAAACAAGTTCGGAAACAAATTTATTGGTGCGCACGTGTCTGCTGCGGGTGGTGTCGATCAAGCCCCTTTGCGTGCGAAAGAAATTGGTGCAAATGCGTTTGCTCTGTTTACGAAGAATCAGCGCCAGTGGGTAGCAAAACCATTGGAAGAAAAAACCATTCGAGCATTTAAAGCCAATTGCAAGATGCTAGGCTTTAGCGCAGAACATATTCTTCCACACGACTCTTACCTGATTAACTTGGGCGCGCCCGAAGAAGAGAAGCTCAGCAAATCACGCGCGGCCTTTATTGATGAAATGGAGCGCTGCAATCAGCTCGGTTTAACGCTGCTAAATTTCCACCCAGGCAGTCACTTAAGAAAAGTCTCTGAGCAGGAGTGTTTGGCGACGATCGCAGAGTCGATCAACCTCGCACATAAAGCCGTGCCAAATGTGATTGCTGTCATTGAGAACACGGCTGGTCAAGGAACCAATCTTGGCTGGAAGTTCGAACAGTTAGCTGAAATCATCGCTCAAGTGAAAGACAAAGAGCGCGTTGGTGTATGTCTCGATACTTGCCACACCTTCACGGCGGGTTATGACCTACGCACCAAAGAGGATTGTGAGCATACTTTCGCTGAGTTCGATCGCATCGTTGGCATGCACTATTTAAGAGCAATGCATCTTAATGATTCAAAAGTGGCGTTTGCGAGCAAGGTCGATCGCCACCATTCACTGGGTAAAGGTGAAATTGGTTGGAGTTGTTTTGAGTACATCGCGAAAGATCCGCGCTTCGATGGTATGCCACTGATTTTAGAGACAATTGAACCTGATCTTTGGCCGCAGGAAATCCATGCATTGCGCCAGTTTTACATGGAGGAAATGGTGAATAGTTAGTGCAACAGTAAAGTTGGCATCCTTCTTTCTTAGTGACAATGGTTGAGCTGTTTACTGCTCTGCTCAATTCGCTTCTATACTATCCAAATGAGGCTGCACCAGTTAGGAGGATGACACTATGTCTCGAGCTGCTTCTTTTACTCTCGCAACACACGGAAAGCGTGTATTACGCTTACCTACACCCAACCGACATATCTCTGGTCAAGGGCACTTTCGGACTCCGCAGAAACACTAATTGATATTACTGCTCTTAAGTTGATAGGAAGTTTTGTTAGAATGTTGGCAAACTTTAGGGCAGGAATACTCCATGAATCAGTCACTCATTTGGCACGATGTAATCGGCGAAGAAAAACAGCAAAGCTACCTTATTGATACGCTAAATTTTGTTGAAGCAGAACGCGCGTCTGGCAAAGCGATTTTTCCTCCAGAAGACGATGTATTTAACGCATTTTGCTTGACTGAGTTCAATGATGTGAAGGTGGTTATTTTAGGGCAGGATCCTTATCACGGTCCAAATCAGGCGCATGGTTTGTGTTTTTCTGTGTTGCCAGGCATTAAAACGCCCCCATCTTTGGTGAATATGTACAAAGAACTAGCCCAAGATATTGATGGGTTTCAAATTCCGCAGCATGGTTTTTTGCAAAGTTGGGCTGAGCAAGGTGTGTTGCTGCTTAATACGGTATTGACCGTAGAACAAGGTAAGGCGCATTCGCACTCAAAAATCGGTTGGGAGACATTTACCGATCGAGTCATTGAAGCGATCAATCAACATCAGCATGGAGTCATATTCTTACTTTGGGGAGCACACGCACAGAAGAAAGGACGTTTTATTGATCGTTCTAAACATCATGTGCTTGCCGCGCCTCATCCATCGCCGTTGTCTGCTCATCGAGGCTTCTTCGGCTGCCAGCATTTCTCACAAGCTAACCAGTTATTGATAGAGCAGGGCAAGGAGCCTATTAATTGGCATTTACCCATGAAGGCATAAGACAATATATTTTTAGCTTAAGAGGCTGCCGAGAGTAGAGCTACCATAGCATTACTGTTGTTGTTTTTTTGAACGGCGTCGACGCTGATATTCTGTTTCTCATATACACTTAATAAAAGTAGGTGCTAAGGAGAGACGCTATGATGCTCGAAAGAATCAGACGTGAACACGGCTATATGGTTCGTTTGTTGGCGATATTGCGCCACAAACTGAAGGAGATACAGCAAGAACATCCCATCAACTACTCGTTGGTGAGTGAGATTGTGGATTACTTGTCTAATCATTCTGAGAAGATCCATCACCCTAAAGAAGACATTCTTTATCATTACTTTCTTGAGCATTATGGGCAGCAAAAAAACATAGAAAACTTGGAATTAGAACACCAAGAACTTGCTGAAAAGACTAAGCAGTTTGCACTTGTCGTTGATATGATTTTACAAGACGCTGTCGTTCCTCAGGAGATGTTTGCTCGACAGTTAGAAGATTTTATTACCAGTCAAAAGCGTCACCTCGACATGGAGGAGAGAAAAATCTTACCATTGATAGAGGCATTGTTTACGACAGAAGACTGGCAATATGTCGAAAGTCAATGGCAGGAAAATGAGGACGATCCAGTCTTTGGCGACACTATCGCGGATCGCTATAAACAGTTAGCTGAACGTGTTCGCCAGAATGACAAGGAGTTCGTTTGACCTGCAGTTTGCGTCAAGTGAACGTTTGCCATTGTTGTGGTTTATTTTGTGCCTTTCTTATTTGGTGAGAAATTATCTAAATTTTAAACTTAGTAAACATGGCAGAAAACTAAAGCATATTCTTACTAGGTGAGAATATGCTTTATTTAGGTGATTTTAGGCTGGTTAACCTTAGTCGTTTCATCTATTTATAAATGAAAAAGGCACCGTCAAGGTGCCTTTTGTCTGAATTAAAGTTTGATATCCTCTAAGGATATATCGTGACAGACATCCAGTTCTTTTAACTCCTTGAGCAGGTTACGTCTGTCGTTCATTTCCTCAATCTCACGCCATTTTCGCTTGATTCGTTTATTTCGAGGGCGAGTTGCAGAGCTAGTATCTAGGTCAAATGCATCATCGAGTTGAAAGCCTTCCATAAGCCACCTTACCTTTTATATCCAAACTAGTCAGTGTGGAGCTTTTTTATTATCATAATCACTGTAAGGGTAACCATGATATATTTCGCATTTGTGTCTCTAAGGTGACACTTTCATGTAAAAATACACACAGAATCACACTTTTTATGTATATGAAATGGAGAGAAAATAAGCGAACGAGCGCAAGAAAACGATTAAATAGTACGATCGCGTTTGTTAATTTGAGTCCTATAATGTGTACCTTACCCAAGGGAGACTGTTGCATAAAGCCGACTCAATGATGTGCCGTTTAATACCCACTTCCCCGACAGGTTAGAATTTGGCGCATCACTTGTGGTTGCTAGCTTTCCCTCATACCTATGTAATTCTACTTTCCTCATTCAGTACTGGGCGACACGTTGCTGTTTTGTTGGTTTTGTATTTCCATTTGAGTGCGCTTCGGTTGTTGTTGTGTTTTTTCTTTGTACTCTTATGGTGAAAAGTAACATTGATGCCTCACCTGTTGCATATTGATTTTTGCTTGTTGAGGCTGCATTATCCGCCCGTCAAAAAATACGCGGGTACGTAAAATGGATGCATGAAGCGACGTTTACGATTCTAGATTGCGCAATAAACATTATTCAAAAAGCTAAGCACACTTTGACACTTAGCAGGCAATCTGGTGGATGGCTTGGACGCACAGACCGGCGCAACTCACTTTGAGGTACACATGACAGACTTAATCAATTTGATGAACGATCTCCTTTGGGGGTCGATTCTTGTTTATCTTCTTGTTGGTGTAGGGATCTACTTCACCGTTCGATTGGGATTCATTCAATTCCGCCATTTTGGCCACATGTTCTCGGTTCTTAAAAACAGCCGTAGAGCAGACAAAGCAGGTATCTCTTCTTTCCAAGCACTTTGTACCAGTCTTGCTGCACGTGTCGGCACTGGCAACATGGCTGGTGTTGCTGTCGCTCTAACTGCAGGTGGCCCTGGGGCAATCTTCTGGATGTGGTTGATTGCCATGCTAGGTATGGCCACGTCGTTTGCGGAAAGTACGCTAGCACAGCTATACAAAACCAAAGACGATGACGGAAATTACCGTGGTGGTCCAGCATACTATATGGAAAAAGGCTTGGGCATGCGCTGGATGGGCGTGTTGTTCTCAATTTTCCTTATCATCGCTTTTGGTTTGGTATTTAATGCCGTTCAAGCAAACTCAATCGCTAATGCAATGAGCACCGCATTTGGCTGGGATGACCTATATGTGGGTATCGCGGTAGTGCTACTTTCTGCGGTGGTTATTTTTGGTGGTATTAAACGTATCGCAAGAGTCGCTGAGCTGGTGGTTCCTATTATGGCACTGGCTTACTTAGTACTTGCGTTGTTCGTGATGTTCTCTAATCTAGACAAGCTACCAGACGTGCTAATGCTTATCTTCAAGAGTGCGTTCGGTCTGCAAGAAGCAGCAGCTGGTGGTCTGGGCTACGCAATTGCACAGGCGATGATCAACGGAATCAAACGCGGTCTATTCTCGAACGAAGCGGGTATGGGTTCTGCGCCAAACGCAGCAGCATCAGCAACGCCTTACCCGCCACACCCTGCGTCTCAAGGTTATGTACAGATGCTAGGCGTGTTCATGGATACGATTGTTATCTGTTCTGCGACGGTAGCGATCATCCTGATGTCAGGTGAGTACGTTGGCCAAGCAACGGAAGTAACAGGTATCGAGCTAACTCAGCGCGCATTGAGCTCACAAGTGGGTGATTGGGGAAGCATCTTTGTTGCGGTAGCGATCTTCTTCTTCGCGTTTACGTCAATCATTGCAAACTACTCATACGCTGAAACGAACCTAATCTTCCTCGAGCACAACCACAAAGCAGGTCTAGGCATTTTCCGTATCGTTGTACTAGGCATGGTGATGTTCGGTGCACTAGCTTCTCTACCAGTGGTTTGGTCACTCGCTGACGTCTCTATGGGTTTGATGGCGATAGTGAACTTGGTGGCAATTATACTGCTGTCAGGCATCGTGATTAAGTTGGCGAAAGATTACAACCGTCAATTAGATGAAGGTAAAGTACCAACGTTTGATGTCAACGATTTTCCTGAGCTTAAATCTCAGCTAGAAGATGGCATTTGGGACAACACAAAGAAAGAAGACTAAGTGACGTCCAATCATCGTTGAAAGCTATCAACACGATTCAAAAAGCCATGCAGACAATGCATGGCTTTCTTTGTACCCTAATGGAAAATAAAATTAGGGAAGTTAAAGTCATGCTTATCGTCGTTTCTCCTGCTAAAACGCTTGATTACGAATCACCACTCGCGACCGAGAAGTTTACTCAACCAGACTTGGTTAGCTATTCAAAAGAGCTGATCGAGGTATGCCGTAAGTTAACACCTGCCGACGTGGCATCACTGATGAAAGTAAGCGATAAGATCGCTGATTTGAATGTGGGCCGTTTCCAAGAGTGGAGTGAGACCTTCACTACAGATAATGCGCGCCAAGCGATTCTTGCGTTTAAAGGTGATGTGTACACTGGTCTTGAAGCAGAAACCCTTTCTGATGCCGATTTCGATTACGCTCAAGATCACTTACGCATGCTGTCTGGCTTATACGGTCTGCTTAAGCCGCTTGATTTGATGCAACCATACCGTCTTGAGATGGGCACTAAGCTTGCGAACGATAAAGGCAGCAACCTTTATCAGTTCTGGGGGAACGTGATTACCGATAAGCTGAATGAAGCCATTGCAGCACAAGGCGATAATGTTCTGATCAACCTCGCATCGAATGAATACTTTAAAGCGGTCAAGCCGAAGAATTTGGATGCGCAAGTGATCACGCCAATCTTTAAAGATTGTAAGAATGGTCAATACAAGGTGATCAGCTTTTATGCGAAGAAAGCACGCGGCATGATGGCGCGTTACATCATTGAAAACCGAATAAAAAGTGTCGCGGACTTAACTCAGTTCAATACGGCGGGTTATTATTTCGTAGAAGAAGAGTCGACACCAACAGATTTGGTGTTTAAGCGCGAAGAGCAAAACTGATCACGCGATGGATTCTTATCGGCGATAGAGATAAAAAAGGGTTGGCAGTGCCAACCCTTTTGCTTTTGTTATTAGAAATTAATTCGCACGATTATTTCTTCTTCGCGACTTTCTTTTTCACTGTTTTTTTCTTGTCGTCTTTTTTCTTTTTCTTCTTAAACACAGGTTTCTTGTGCTTAGGGCGCATCTCTTTAACGAAGCGCTCTTTGATGTCTTCTTTCACGTAACGCGCCACGCGATCCAGCATTGGTTGGTCGTGCGCTTCTACGATAGAGATTGCGTTACCCTTTTTACCTGCGCGCGCTGTACGGCCAATGCGGTGAAGGTATACGTCAGCAGTGCGAGGCATGTCGTAGTTGATTACGTGTGATACGTCTGGCAAATCGATACCACGAGCAGCCACATCGGTTGCCAGTAATACGTTTACGGTGCCGTCACGGAAGCGAGAAATTGCGTTGTTACGACGATCTTGTGGCATTTCACCTTGAATCCAAGAGCATGGGATTTGTGCACTTTCTAGCTGTGCACGAAGCTCACCCAGACGCTCACGAGTCTTCAGGAATACGATGGTACGCTCTGCCTGCTCTGTGATGATGTGTTTTAGCAGGGCAAGTTTATGCTCTGCGTCATCAGCACGGTGGTACCACTGTGCGATCTTCTTACGTTCACGCAGTGGTGATTTCGCGTCGATCTCTGCGGGTTCATTCAGTAGATCGGCGGTAAAGCCTTCGACACCTTTACCTTCTAGTGTGGCAGAGAAAAGAAGGGTTTGCTTACGCCAGCGACATTCGTTAGATAGGCGGTCGACGGTAGGCGCAAAGCCCATATCTAGCATGCGGTCTGCTTCGTCCAGAATTAACCATTCAATGGCACGACAATCAAAACGTTCAGCATCAATGTATTCACGCAGGCGTCCAGGTGTTGCCACCACGATGTCTTGCGTGGTCGCTAGGATGTTTGCGTGCTCTTGATATTGAACACCACCCGTGATGGTGAAGATGTTTAGCTTGGTATTTTTTGCCAGTGCGCGAGCTTGATCCGCTACCTGCATCGCAAGTTCACGAGTTGGTGTTAGGATCAGAATACGCGCAGGTCCAGGTTTACGACGTGGGAAATCTTGCAGATATTGCAGTGCTGGCAGTACGAATGCCGCCGTTTTACCAGTACCAGTTGGTGCGGACGCTAGAATGTCACGACCATCTAACGCTTGTGGAATCGCTTCTGCCTGAATTTTAGTTGGGCGCTCGTAGCCCATCTCTTCAATGGCTTCAAGTAAGTTTGAGTCTAGATCAAGTTCAGCAAAGGTTCTGATCACAATGAGTTCTCCACAAGCAAAGCTTGGTTAATGGTTCGCGAAAGCAGCATAGATTTTAAAAGGTCGCATATTATAAAGTGATTAGTGATAAGGATCACATGTTATTTCACATCTTAAGATAAAACTCGTGAGTTAGCTGGATAAAATCCTCGCTGTACCCCGCATCTGTGTGGATAAGCAACTGTGATTCTTGAGTATCACAAGGTTGCTTTGCTAATTCAAATAGTACGCGGTGCACAGGCTTTTTCTGTGATGGTTGCACGCGACAGATGCGTGATAGGTACCATCCTTGTTGTTTTGCCAAGGTCATAAACTGTTCGCCTTCCGTAATCGGCAGCACAAAACTGGCCGTTCCATTTTGCGAAAGTAATTCATAACAGCGTTTGAGTAATGCATCGTGCTGCAAGGTATCTGTGTGTCTTGCGGTAGCACGTTGGCTCTGCTTCGATTGCTCTCCACTGTTAAAGTAAGGGGGGTTACAGATAATGTGTTGAAATGCGTGTGGAGCTTCAAAGCTCAATACATCGGCGTGCAACAAAGACAGCCTATCTCGCCAAGGAGAGTGGGCAAAATTGTCACGTGCGGCGTCAATCGCCGTTTTTTCAATATCTACGGCGGTAATTTTTGCTTTGGTAAAGCGCTGAGCACACATCAGCGCGAGTAACCCCGTTCCGGTTCCAATGTCGAGAATATTTACTTCACGATGGCTTTGAAACCATGCGCCTAGTAGAACACCATCGGTGCTAACGGGCATGCCACTTTCACTTCCGTCGATAGTAAATTGCTTAAATTTGAAGCCCTTAGTTTTGAATGATGGATTATTCATGATGTTTCGCACTTGCTCAATATTTAAGTTAATTTTGCTGTTGTTTCGTAATTGTACAGGGTCTTGTTTTGTTGGTTATCAAATTGTTTTGTAATTTACTTGGTGTAAAAGACTGCCCTATCACCAAATGCTAGATGTATTAACTGCTTTTAGCTTCCGTAGGTAAATTAATATGGTGTTTTTTTCTTTAAGGTTGCCAAATGATGAGTCTTTCGTCATTATTCGGCGAAATATAATAGATTAAACCACGAGTATCTATTTACTTTAGATAATCAAAAGTGGTCTATGCATACACAACATTCATTAATTAGAAGTAAGGGTTATCTGTGAAGCAGACGTTAAAACTAACAGATATTATCGCAGTAGGCTTTATGCTATTTGCGTTCTTTTTGGGTGCCGGCAACATCATTTTTCCACCACTAGCAGGTCAGTTAGCAGGTGAGAACCTGCTGCCTGCAATGTTTGGTTTCTTGCTAACAGCGGTAGGTCTACCTCTTATTACCATCGTTGCTATTGCTGTGGCTGGTGGCTCTTGGGATCACTTGACTCAAGATCTTCCTAAAAAAGCAGCGGTGCTGATGGCTGCGTTGATCTTCATTATCATCGGTCCTGCATTTGCTGCGCCTCGTACTGGTCTTGTCGCTTACGAAATGGCAGTAAAACCATTCTTTTTAGGTGCATCTCAAGCGCATCTGACGGCATTCTCAATCTTGTTCTTCGCGGTAGCAATGGCTTTCGCTTGGTCTCAAGGTCGTTTGATTGATTTGATTGGTAAAGTGCTAACGCCAGTTTTGTTCCTTGGCTTGATCATTCTTGCTATTGCGGTATTTGTTGATCCTCAAGGGGAAATGATGGCCGCACGGGGCGAATACCTAACTCAACCACTGACTAAAGGCTTCCTTGAGGGCTACAACACCATGGATACTTTTGCATCGTTGATGTTTGGTATGTTAATGGTGGACTCACTGCGTAGCAAAGGTATCACTGAACGTGCAGCAACAACTAAATACTTGATCTACGCGGGCTGTATTGCTGCCGCAGGTCTTGCATTTGTTTATATTTCTCTATTTTACTTAGGCGCGACCAGTGCAACAATTGCAGCTGGCGCGGACAATGGTGGTCTAGTCCTAAGCCAGTACGTGCAAGCACTATTCGGCCCATACGGTCAGATTGTATTGTCAATCATTGTACTACTTGCGTGCTTAACAACGGCTATCGGTTTGATCTCTGCGTGTTCTGACTTCTTTAGTTCTAAGACATCCCTGTCGTACAAGCATTGGGTTATCATTAACGGTGCCGCATGTGCCCTAGTTGCGAATGTTGGCTTAGCTCAATTAATCTCGCTATCCGTACCTGCATTATTTGCATTGTACCCAGTCGCAGTGGCGTTGGTTACTCTAACGTTTGTTCGTAGCAAGCTACCAAATCCACGCGTTGCTTACCGCTCAGTACTGCTTGTGTCGCTGTTATTTGCGTTGATTGATGCAGCAAAGGTTGCTGGTCTGGACGTATCGGCATTCAGCATGTTGCCACTATTTGAAGTGGGTATGGGCTGGTTGCTACCAACTACGGCCGCGATTGTTTGCTCTTTCTTCTTCGCGAAGTCAACTCGTCAAGAGCTAGCGGAAGAAGCGGCGTAATTGTCGACTAATAAAATGTAAAAAATAAAATGTAAAAAAGCCCGGTGAATCGCTTTACCGGGCTTTTTGTTTGTAATCAGTTTGTCGCGGCTTATAGCGTGTCGTGAAATTCGACTAACACTTGCTCACACCATGTTTCGATGCGCTCATCGCTCAGTTCGTATTGTGAATCTTCATCCAGAGCAAGGCCAACAAATTGGCTACCATCTTCGGTCAGCGCTTTCGACGCTTCAAATTCATAACCTTCGTTTGGCCAGTAACCAATAAATTGTGCGCCAGTGGCTTTTAGCTCATCGTGTAAAAGCCCCATCGCATCTAAGTACCATTCGCCGTAACCTTCTTGATCACCCAAGCCAAATAGCGCGACGACTTTGTCTTTGAGTGGCGTGGTTGTGATGTCTTGCCAAATCGCACTCCAGTCCTCTTGAATTTCACCAAAGTCCCAAGTAGAAATGCCAATCAGCAGCAGATCGTAGTTAGCCATGAGTGATAACGGTGCCTCTTTCACATTGTGAATGTCGACAAGGTCTTCACCAATAATATTGCGAATTTTCTCTGCTGCCATTTCGGTGTAGCAGGTCGTTGAGCCGTAAAAGAGTCCGATTTTCATTATATTTGTCGTTTTCTATGTTGCTGTTGTAGCAGATTCTAACCATAAACTGAGGGAAATTGCAGCGAATATCCTAAGCGGGATGATTTTTTATGGTATTGGCTGGGCAGTTGCCTTACTCTCAACACTGTAAATATAAACAGATAAGGAAGCGTGCATGACGGCAAAACAGCCTGTCAATCAACAAGATTTTGGTCTTGTTGAGCAATTC
This sequence comes from Vibrio sp. PID23_8, assembly GCF_003584965.1. NCBI lineage: Bacteria > Pseudomonadati > Pseudomonadota > Gammaproteobacteria > Vibrionales > Vibrionaceae > Vibrio > Vibrio sp. PID23_8. The sequence goes on from NZ_LIXE01000004.1 coordinate 259,014, forward strand.
TTGGATGCGATGTGGATGGAGCGTGGCTTGTCAGAGAATACACTAGCTTCATACCGAAATGATTTAATGAAATTGCTCGTGTGGATGGAACAACAGCGCTACCGCCTTGACTTCATTAGCCTGTCTGGCCTGCAAGAGTATCAATCTTATCTGGCGGATTTGGATTACAAGCAGACTTCGCGCGCGCGTATGTTATCGGCTATTCGCCGTTTATTTCAGTACCTCCACCGCGAAAAAGTGCGTGCCGATGATCCGAGTGCACTGTTGGTGAGCCCAAAGCTGCCACAACGCCTACCGAAAGACATCAGTGAAGAACAAGTCGACGCGCTGCTTGATGCGCCAGACCCCAATGACCCTATCGAGTTGCGCGATAAAGCCATGCTTGAACTGCTTTATGCGACGGGCTTACGTGTGACAGAGTTAGTGAGCCTCACTATGGAAAACATCAGCCTGCGACAAGGGGTGGTTCGCGTAACGGGTAAAGGCGGCAAAGAGCGCTTGGTTCCGATGGGGGAGAATGCCGTGGATTGGATTGACACATTTATCCAACAAGGGCGGTCTGCTCTATTGGGGGAGTCGACGTCGGATGTTGTGTTCCCAAGTAAACGAGCAAGACAAATGACCCGCCAGACCTTTTGGCACCGTATAAAATACTACGCAGTGATAGCAGGTATTGATGGGGAACAATTGTCACCACACGTTTTGCGCCATGCTTTTGCGACACATTTATTGAACTATGGCGCCGATCTTAGAGTCGTACAGATGCTGTTGGGGCATAGTGACTTATCGACCACACAAATTTATACTCACGTAGCGACTGAGCGATTGAAACAAATCCACAGTCAACACCACCCAAGAGCATAATGATGGTTTGTTGCATCCTTTATCTCATTGGATGAAACGATTTTATTTTAAGGTGAATTTAATGAGCGTATTACGCCGACTAACTCTGCTGACTTTACCGTTTTTCGTCGCCGCTTGTGGTGCTGAAGAGGGGCAGGCAAAAACGGAAACTCCAGCACAACAAGTCGCACCTGCGGCAAAGCAAAATTTTGATGAAGAGGCGCTTAAGGCGAAGTTCTCTAAACTGGGGTTGTCGATTCTTGACATTCAACCATCAGACGTCGCAGGTCTATTAGAACTTCAAACCAATGGTGGTGTATTGTTTGCCTCAAACGATGGTAATCACTTTATTGCTGGTACGCTTTATTCTGTGGATGAAAATGGTGGTTACAAAGACGTGATTGCTGAGCGTCAAGCGCCATTGAACGCGAAAAAAATCGCTGAGTTCTCTGATAGTGCTATTGAGTACAAAGCAGAGAATGAGAAATACGTGGTGACAGTCTTTACAGACATCACTTGTGGCTACTGTGTGCGTCTGCACAGCCAGATGCAGGGCTACAACGATCTAGGCATTACCGTTCGTTACCTAGCTTACCCACGTCAAGGTGCTACTGGTCCGGCCGCTGAGCAAATGGCGACGATCTGGTGTGCAGAGGATCCTAAAGCGGCAATGCACAACGCGAAAGTGGAACGTACTTTTGATAATCCAGTGAAAGATCTCAATCAGTGTAAAGAGACGATCAAAGCACACTACAATCTCGGTCGTGAGCTTGGTATTTCTGGTACACCAGCGATCTTCCTACCAAACGGTGAGCTAGTTGGTGGTTACCTGCCACCAGCAGAACTGCTAAAACGTTTAGAGCAACAATAATCCTTTAAGGAGTAGAGCCAGCCGTGATTGCTGGCTCTTTTCAAACATGATAGAAATTCAACGACGTCCTGAACCGGATCTTTCTCTTCTTCCTGATTCCATTCCCTCGATTCTCAAGCGCATTTACATCAATCGTGGCATCACGGATGTAGCACAGCTTGAAACTTCTGCACGCGGTTTGCATTCCTACCAACAGTTAGGTGGTATTGAACAGGCGGTGGAATTGCTTTTTCAAGCGATTAATGAGCAAAAGCGTATTATTGTCGTGGGTGACTTCGATGCCGATGGTGCGACTAGCTCAGCGCTGTCTGTGCTCGCGTTACGCATGTTAGGTAGCAACAACGTTGATTACCTAGTGCCGAACCGTTTTGAAGATGGCTATGGCTTGAGCCCTGAAGTGGTTGATCAAGCATTAGAGCTTGGCGCAGAAATGATCATGACGGTGGATAATGGGGTATCGTCGATTGAAGGCGTTCGTTATGCCAAAGAAAATGGCATAACCGTTCTCGTGACCGATCACCACCTTCCGGGGCACGTTCTGCCAGATGTCGATGCGATGGTGAACCCGAACCTCGACAGCTGTGCGTTCCCATCTAAAGCACTTGCGGGTGTTGGCGTCGCTTTCTATCTGATGATGGCGCTGTGTGTTTACATGCGCAAACAGAACTGGTTCGCAAAGCAACGCATGCAAGAGCCAAAGTTGATGGAGCTGATCGATTTAGTTGCGCTTGGAACTGTAGCTGATGTGGTTCCGCTTGATGAGAACAACCGCATCTTGGTGCACCAAGGCTTGCAGCGTATTCGTGCTGGTAAAGCACGCCCGGGGATTCAAGCACTGATCGAAGTGGCAAAGCGTGATGCTCGCCGTTTGGTGGCGTCTGATTTTGGCTTCGCACTGGGGCCTCGTATCAATGCAGCAGGTCGTTTGGATGATATGTCTTTCGGGGTTGAGCTGTTGATGTGTAACAATATTCACGCAGCACGTCGAATGGCGAGTGAGCTTGATGGCCTTAACCAAACTCGTAAAGAGATTGAAGAGGGCATGAAGCAAGAAGCCATGGCATTTTGTGAACGCTTACAGTTTGGTGAAAATAGCAAGTTGCCATGTGGCTTGGCATTGTTCCAACGTGATTGGCACCAAGGTGTGATTGGTATTCTCGCTTCGCGCATCAAAGATAAGTTCCATCGCCCAGTGATTGCCTTTGCTGATGGAGGTGAAGGTACCATTAAAGGTTCTTGTCGTTCGATTCCAGGTCTGCACATGCGTGATGCTCTCGATTTCATCGATACGCAAAACCCAGGTTTGATCATCAAGTTTGGTGGTCACGCGATGGCGGCAGGCTTAACCATTAAAGAACAAGATTTTGAGCGCTTTAGCCGTCTATTTGATGATGTGGTTAAGAAGGAGCTTGATGAAGCCGCCTTGAAGGGCATCATTCTTTCTGACGGCGAACTCAAACCAGAAGAGTTTTCTATGCATGTCGCTGAACAGTTGCGCGCTGGTGGGCCGTTTGGGCAGGCTTTTCCTGAGCCAATCTTTGATGGTGAGTTTAAAGTGCTGCACCAAAAACTGGTGGGAGAGAAGCACTTAAAATTGATGCTAGAACCACTGTATAGAGGGCATCCAACCAACATCATGATTGACGGTATTACGTTTAATGTAGATCTTCGTCGCTGGCCGGATGCATCCGTTAAAACGGTACGTTTAGCCTATAAACTTGATATTAATGAATTTCGTGGTAATCAATCATTGCAACTGATGATTGATCATATCGAAGCCAAGTAAATTCTCATTTTTCGCTTACTATAGAGTACGGTCGCCCTTTAGTGGACTCAAAATTTTATGACCGTGCTCTCTCTAATTGCAATCTGATTTCCCACCCGAAATTTTCCTGTATCTCCGTCACATTTTTGAGTAGAATTTCTCGGTTAAATTCTATTCTAAAATGTTGAGCCAACATGTTTGAAATCAATCCAATTAAAAACCGTCTGCAGGATGTGTCTGAACGCACAAATGTCCTGAGGGGGTATCTTTGACTATGACGCTAAGAAAGAGCGTCTAGAAGAAGTCAACGCAGAACTTGAACAACCGGATGTGTGGAACGAACCAGAGCGCGCACAAGCACTCGGTAAAGAACGCGCATCATTAGAAGCGGTTGTTGAAACGATTGATCAGCTAGAGCAAGGTGTCGAGGACGTTGAAGGTCTTCTTGAACTCGCTGTTGAAGAAGAAGATCAAGAAACGTTTGACGAAATCGAACCTGAACTGACAGAGCTTGAAGACAAGCTAGCGAAGCTTGAATTCCGCCGTATGTTCGCCGGTGATCACGATGCTTCTGATTGTTATATTGATTTACAGTCAGGCTCAGGCGGTACTGAGGCGCAAGACTGGACTTCCATGATGCTACGTATGTACTTGCGTTGGGCTGAAGCAAAAGGCTTTAAAACCGAAGTAATCGAAGTCTCTGAAGGGGATGTTGCAGGCCTTAAAGGCGCGACAGTGAAAATTTCAGGCGAGTACGCGTACGGTTGGTTACGCACCGAAACTGGCGTGCACCGCCTTGTTCGTAAGTCGCCATTTGACTCAAGCGGTCGTCGTCATACGTCATTTGCCTCTGCGTTTATTTACCCTGAGATTGATGAAAACATTAATATCGACATTAATCCTGCCGATTTACGTATCGATGTTTATCGTGCGTCAGGTGCAGGTGGTCAGCACGTTAACACCACTGAGTCTGCGGTACGTATTACTCACGTTCCTACGAACACAGTCGTGCAATGTCAGAATGACCGTTCTCAGCACAAGAACAAAGATCAGGCAATGAAACAGCTTCGAGCGAAGCTATTTGAGCTTGAGCTGCAGAAACAAAACGCGGAAAAACAAGCTAATGAAGATGCAAAATCTGACATTGGCTGGGGCAGCCAGATCCGTTCTTACGTTTTAGATGATTCTCGCATTAAAGACCTCCGCACGGGCGTTGAAAACCGCAATACTCAAGCGGTTTTAGATGGCGACCTAGACAAATTTATTGAAGCTAGCCTGAAGTCAGGCTTGTAACGCTTTTCACCGACAAAAACAGGATACATCGAAAATGACTGATGCTGTTCAAAACGAAACTGTACAAGAAGCCTCTACTCAAGAAGAGAACAAGCTAATTGCTGAGCGCCGCGCTAAATTGGATGCAATCCGAAAGAGCTGCAAAGCAAACGGCCACCCAAATGATTTCCGTCGTGACAGCCTAGCTGGCGACCTTCAAAAAGAGTTCGGTGAAAAGAGCAAGGAAGAGCTAGAAGAGCTTAACCACGTAGTAGCAATTGCTGGTCGTATCATGGCTAAGCGTGGCCCATTCCTTGTAATCCAAGAAACATCTGGCCGTATTCAAGCGTATGCTGATAAAGAAGTACAAAAAGTACTAAAAGATCAATACCAAGGTCTAGACATCGGTGACATCATCGGTGTGAAAGGCGCGCTACATAAATCTGGTAAAGGCGATCTATACGTAAACATGGAAGAGTACGTGTTGCTAACAAAAGCGCTGCGTCCACTGCCAGAGAAGTTCCACGGCCTGACAGACCAAGAAATGCGTTACCGTCAGCGTTACGTTGATCTCATCGTAAACGAAGATTCTCGCAATGCGTTCGTTGTACGTTCTAAAGTCATGTCTGCAATCCGTAACTTTATGATCTCAAAGCAGTTCATGGAAGTTGAAACGCCAATGATGCACGTAATCCCTGGCGGTGCGAGTGCGCGTCCATTCATCACGCATCACAACGCGCTAGATATGCCAATGTACCTACGTATCGCGCCAGAGCTATACCTGAAGCGTCTAGTGGTTGGTGGTTTCGATCGCGTATTCGAAATCAACCGCAACTTCCGTAACGAAGGTCTTTCTCCGCGTCACAACCCAGAATTCACGATGATGGAATTCTACATGGCGTACGCAGACTACAAAGATCTTATGGATCTAACAGAAGAACTACTAAGCTCAGTTGCTCTAGAAGTTTTAGATTCAACCTCAATGCCTTACGGTGATGAAACGGTTGAATTTGGCGGCACTTATGCACGTATGAGCATGTTTGAAGCCATCAAGCACTACAACCCAGACCACGCTGAGATCCAAGCGTTAACTGAAGCGGATCTACAAAACCGTGATCTGATGGTTTCTATTGCGAAATCAGTTCATGTAGAAGTAGAACCTTTCTGGACATGTGGTCAGCTACTAGAAGAAATCTTCGGTGAAACGGCAGAGCCTAAACTAATGCAGCCTACATTCATCACTGGCTACCCAGCGGATATCTCTCCATTGGCTCGTCGCAGCGATGATAACCCGTTCTTCACAGACCGTTTTGAGTTCTTTATCGGTGGCCGTGAAGTGGCAAACGGCTTCTCAGAGCTTAACGATGCAGAAGACCAAGATGCACGCTTTAAAGCACAGGTTGAAGCGAAAGAGTCTGGTGATGACGAAGCAATGTTCTACGACGCAGACTACATTACTGCACTAGAGCACGGCCTACCACCAACAGCGGGTCAAGGTATTGGTATCGACCGTCTGGTTATGCTACTGACTAACACGCACACTATTCGTGACGTGATCCTATTCCCAGCAATGCGCCCACAAGCGTAATTTTCTTGCTGAGAAATGAAAAACCACCTTCGGGTGGTTTTTTTTATGTCTAAAATTCGAGTAAATTCAAATAATTGATGACTTTTTTAGTGTGACTATGCAAATGAATTCTAGAAAAATCCCAATCTGTTGCATAGTCTTAAAAGTGAGACAGACTAATCCGGCAGTAGTCTCGATAATGTTACCCGTTCTCAAAGATCGGTTTGTAGAACATAAGATTTATCAATAATGAATAAGGGTTAGCGAATGGTTGGGCAGTTTAAGATGGATTCCATTCCTGGGTCGCTTGTTGTCGTCGGTGGTAACTATGAACCTTGGTTATCAGTATTAGAGCAAGTGGGGTGGAAATGTCACCAAGTGGGGGATTTACGTAAAGCCAACACACTGTTAGAAGATATTGGGCCATGCATTGGCATCGTCGATCTCAGTCATGATGAATTCAGCTTGAATGGATTGGCAAACTTAGTGAGTTCTCACAAGCATGTTCGTTGGCTAGCATTTATCCGCGAGTCACAGCTCGGGGTCGATACTATCTGTCAGTTTATCGTGAACTTCTGTATTGATTTTTTTACTGCACCAATTCCAGATGCACAGTTGCTGAGTACCATAGGCCATCAGCTTGGTATGCTCAAGATTGAGAAAAAAGTGTGGCCAAGTTTTGGTAACAGTTTAGACATGGGCCTGATTGGTGAGTCAATCCCAATGAAACGTTTACGAGACCAAGTTAAACGCATTGGTCCTACCGATGTGAGTATCCTAATTTACGGAGAGAGTGGGACGGGCAAAGAAGCCGTTGCGCGCGCGATTCATAAGGTTTCTTCTCGCTCGCATAAGACGTTTTTGTCTATCAATTGCCGCGCATTGAATGAACAGCGCTTTCAGGCGGAGGTGTTTGGTATCAATGCTGACCCAAGTATTGGTCCTAGTTTACTAGAGCAAGCTGATGGCGGAACGGTGCTATTGAATGACATTCTAACGATTTCAAAAGATCAGCAAATGAACCTGCTGAGGTTTCTTCAAGAGGGGACGATTGAAACGAAAGAAGGCATTAAGAATGTTGACGTGCGCATCCTTGCTGCGAACTCATCAGATGTAGAAAAAGCACTGATTGATGGTGACTTTAACGAAGAGCTGTATCACTACATCAGTGTATTACGCATTAACGTCCCGAGTTTGAAAGAGCGTGCAAGTGATATATCGCTACTCGCTCGCTACTATTTGCAAGAGTTTTCAAAAGAGTACAATTCGCAGGCGAAGAGTTTCTCTGAAGATGCACTTAAAGCCCTGACGCGTTACTTCTGGCCTGGTAATGTACGCGAACTGATGAATCAAGTAAAACGTGCGGTGTTAATGTCTGATAGCATCATGATTGAAGGTATTCACCTCGACTTACCGCAACGTAACGAGTCTAAGCGTAGTTTAAAATCGATCCGAGAGAAGAGTGAGCGTGATGCATTGCTGGTGGTTCTTGAGTCGCATTCAGGTCAGGTATCAAATGCAGCCAAAGAGCTGGGGGTGTCACGCGCAACGATGTACCGTCTGCTCAATAAGCACAATTTGATTTCAGATCAAACGGTCTAGTGATGGCAGAATAGCGTAAGGGGACGTATCGTTCCCTTTTTTTATTCCGATTATGGTTTTTATAAAATCTCACAAGTAACCCATTCTTTGGGTGAATGTGTTATTTCAAAATGCATATGCAACCGATATGTGAAAATTTAATTTGTTTTTTGCTAGAAAGAAAAACGCGGGTTGATAATTACGCAGGGTTGCTTACAATTTAACCGTAACTCATAGAGTTATATCATTTCAATCACGGATTAATTTTTAGCTAGGAGGCGCAAGATGAAACAATATGTTGTTAACACCACTGCTTGCGCTGATCGTATGCCTGTCGTTCGTCTAACCATTAAGACGGTCAAACAGGATACAACAGGCTCATTCGATTAAATTAATCCGTCACCTATCAATCTCACTAGGCTGCGGAAAAGTAGCGGCTTAGTCTCAGCAGACTCCTTCTGTTTAAAACTCGCACTATTTTCCCCAGTCGATCATTTATCGTAATTTGGAGAAAACATTATGCGTCATTCTATCTATTTGAAACTGGCTACTTTGCTAGTAAAGGCAGACCTAAAACGTGAGGAAAAACAGTGGCAGAGAACGGTTCGTCGCAGTAGTCATAACATTCCATGGACGAACGAACATCTGTTGAGAGACATAGGTTTGGACAAAGAACGCCGTTCAACTCATAGCAGCATTCCTGATGTCGTTAAAGTTGAGCGTCGAGTCCATCACCTTCGTCGAGTGTTAACTTCGCGAATACTGACGTAATCCAAAGCCCAAGTTGAACGATCCATCATACGTATTCAGTTCAATTTGGGCTTAATATAATCAAAACAGGCTGACCATTGTGGTCAGCCTGTTTTGATTTTAGTGTTTGCTACTTTAGCGTTGCTTCGCTTATGGGCAAGGGTTCGAGTAGGTCGTACCAATGGCTTGGATTTCTGTTAATAGCTCGTCACTTAAGACGATCTCAATACTCTCTATGTTGGTTTTTAGCTGTTCTAGATTCGTCGCGCCAATGATGTTTGAAGCAACAAATGGGCGTTGATTAACAAATGCGAGTGCCATTTGTGCCGGATCTAAACCATGTTCTCTTGCTAAATTGACGTATGCCTCGGTCGCTTTTATACCCTGTGGTGTGAAATAGCGAGCAAAGCGTTCCCACTTGGTGCAGCGTGCGCCTCTAGGTTTCGCATCATTAAGGTATTTACCGCTGAGACAGCCAAAGGCCAGTGGTGAATAGGCTAATAGTTGTACACCTTCGTAATGACTGATTTCAGATAAACCGACTTCAAAGCTGCGGTTGAGCAGATTGTAGGGATTTTGAATGGAAACGATACGTGGTAAGTCATGCTTTTCAGCGAGTCGGAGCAAAGACATCACTCCCCAAGGCGTTTCGTTTGATACGCCGATGTAGCGTACTTTCCCTGATTTTACCAACTCTGTTAGTGCTTCCAATGTTTCCACTAAAGTGACTTCTTCTTGTTTATCTGGATAGGGGTAATTCAGCTCACCAAAACAGTTGGTTTGACGCTGCGGCCAATGCAGCTGATAGAGGTCTATATAATCGGTTTGTAAGCGCTGTAAGCTGTCCTCAATCGCGGTATGGATATGACGACGATTGAGACTCATATTCTCGCGAATATAAGGTACATTTCGCGGACCTGCGATCTTGGTTGCGAGTAGCACTTTCTCGCGTTTCCCGCTCTTAGCTAACCAATTCCCGATGTATTGCTCTGTGAGCCCTTGAGTTTTAGCTTGCGGTGGAACGGGATACATTTCTGCGGTATCAATGAAGTTAATCCCGTAATCAAGAGCAAAGTCGATCTGTTCAAAGGCGTCTCGTTCAGTATTTTGTTCACCAAATGTCATAGTACCAAGGCTGATCTTACTGATCTCTAGAGATGAGTGAGGGAGCTTCGTATATAGCATATCACTTCCTTGCACAGTTTACGGTCGAGTAAGTTATTACAATATAGGGGAATTCCAACCAACTGGGCAAATGATTTCCGTTCGTAGATTGGATGACTCGAAAGCGGAGCATTGTGCAACTACACTTAAACCGTAAAGGAGGTGAATTATGCAGATACATCAACTGGACATGTGGCTACATGGCCACCACAAAGATACCTACAAAAAACCTAAGGTTTTTGTGATTGGTTGTTCTGATGTCTCTGACTATTTGCTAGCAGTGGAGTATAAACATCAGCTTGAGCCAATAAAAAATGGCGAAGATCCCATTCACTTTGGGTCGTTAGAGTTGGTGAAAGAAGAGCTGCTGCGGTTAGGGATAGATAAAGCCTACTTGAGACTGCACAACGCTTACGATGAGTTCGGTAGTGAAGGCTCTGACTCGTACTGTGACATTGAACTGTCACTGGTGACGCACTGATCCAAGACAGCATCATTATTCTGATTGTGCGTTGATGTAATGCTTCAGTAGGATCTGCTCAGTAAATTGTGTTCTGAGATAGAAGCCTCGAGGTAGGGTTTTTATCGGTTTTCCATAAGAGCTATAAGCTTCCGTCAGTGCTTTTGCATTGGCGGCTTTTGGGCGCAAATGCAGTGCTTCGCCATGTCTGGCCGAAATTTGATCGAATTTGCCTAGAACGATCATTTCCATCAACTCTTCCCAATCATTTCTTAGGATGTGTTCTTCTTCTTGATCAGGAGACCATATTAGTGGGCTGCCTACACGTCTTTCTGCGAGCGGTATTTCTCGCTCCCCCTCAACGGGTACCCACAATACGCGAGATAGTTTGTTACGCACATGGCTGGTTTCCCATGTCAGTCCTTGTACACCTGTCAGTGGGGCAACACAAACAAAGGTCGTCTCTAATGGCTTGCCAGAGTAACCAATAGGAATGCTCTTTAATTCTATCCCGAGCTTGGCGAAATCTTGCTGAGGTTTACTTCCCGCAGGCGCACCGAGATGCCATTCGAGCAGTTGACCCACCCAGCCTTTATCGCGTTTTAAGTTCTCAGGCACGATCATTTCGGCTTCTTCTGCAAGCTCAGCAAATGTTAAGCCTGCAATGTCGTGTGCTCTTTCCATGAGTTCAGCTTCAGAGTGTGGTTCTGGTTTCATAATGTGATAGTGATAACTAAAACATTGAGTTTACCAAATTACCGGAAAATACACTGCCCAAGATTGCATCAAGCTGAATTAAGAATGATTAATTCACTACTTATCCACAGAAATGACAGCAACCGACAAGATCTTGATGGGTAGTGGACGAATACACAGTGTTATGGCGGTGTATTGCGACTTGATTTTAGCGAGATAACCTGAAGTCCTACCTGTTGTATGTGGATAAATAGCCTATTGAACGATCTTTAACCGATCTGTGTGTGGTGAAAAGATCATCAAAATAAATGAGGGCGCATTTTGTTTATATAGAGGTTATAATCATTTATTATCAGTTGTTTATTGTGATTTTTCTCAATTTTAGATAATGGCGCTAAGAATGGTGTTGAACAAAAAATATTGTTGATGTCGATTTCTTCACAAAGTTATTCACAGAAAAGGTGAATAAATGTGGGTCATGTCTCAATGCTATGTTGATAAAGTTGGATTTGAGTAAAAGATATCCAGTGAAGGCGAGGTGCTAATAAATCTTGCTCATATCACATCAGTAAGTTTGCTAGTAATGGGGATATGTGGAAAAATCACGGTAATAAAAAATTATTCATAGAGGTTAGCCGGTGATAGATGGCGATGGTTACCGACTCAACGTTGGTATTGTGATATGTAATAACCATGGTCAGGTCTTCTGGGCTAAACGATACGGGCAGCACTCATGGCAATTTCCACAAGGTGGAATTGACGAAGGTGAAACACCTGAACAAGCCATGTTCAGGGAGTTATATGAAGAAGTCGGTCTGACGAATAAAGACGTTAAGATCATAGCAGCAAGCCGTCATTGGTTAAGATATAAGTTACCAAAGCGATTGGTTCGTTGGGACTCTAAGCCTGTTTGTATCGGCCAAAAACAGAAATGGTTTCTGTTGCGATTAGAATGCGATGAATCTCGTATCAATATGCAGCGTGGGAAATCCCCTGAATTTGATGGTTGGCGCTGGGTGAGCTATTGGTATCCAGTTAGGCAAGTTGTTTCTTTCAAGCGAGATGTTTATCGTCGAGCCATGAAAGAATTTGCATCTTTAGCGATGCCTTTTCGCGAGCGTAAAACGAAAGGGAAAAGAAAAAAGCAACGTAGGTAGAGGATAAACATGCTTAGTCAGCTAAGGGACATAGTTGAAAAAGTCTCCAGAGTCGATGATGTACATCTGGCTTTTGATATATTGGTAAAAGAGACTTGTGCTGCCCTTTGTTCTGAGTGTTGTACTATCTATCTTGCAAATGAAGAAATGCAGCGCCTTGAGTTGATGGCAACTCAAGGCCTTATTTTTGAAGGCGATAGTATTCATATCAACTTCAATGAAGGTCTGGTAGGGTTGGTAAAGCGTAGTGCTGAACCGCTAAACCTTGCAGAAGCGGCGACCCATCCTGATTTTAAGTTTTTTCCTCAACTTGGTGAACAGGTTTACCACTCGTTCCTCGGTACACCGATCATTCACCGCAAAAAAGTATTAGGTGTTCTGGTCATTCAGCAAAAAACGCCACGTTTGTTTAGTGAGATGGAAGAGTCTTTCCTTGTGACGCTCTCAGCTCAGCTTGCGGTGTTGATTGCTCATGCTCAAAACCTCGGTCACTGGCAGTTGGCATCGAAGCCTAAAGTGATAAAAGGATTGCCTGCTTCTACGGGCGTGGCGATTGGGGAGTTTTGGTTTGACAATACCCAGCCTAGCTTAAATGATGTATTCCCCACATCGACTCTGGATAAAGAACGTGAACACGAACTTTTGGCGGTTGCCGTAGAGAGGGCATTAAACGACTTCCGCCGTATGCGTAAGAAACTCGACAGTGAAATAAATAAAGATGCGTTGGCCATTTTTGATCTTTTTACTCACTTACTTAACGACCCTATGCTGCGCGGAGATCTTAAAAAACAGATTGAGAAAGGTGATCGAGCGGAATGGGCTTTACGTCAAGTTGTTGAGACTTACTCTAACCGCTTTGCCCGTATGTCTGACGTCTATCTGCGTGAGCGCGCACAAGATATCAAAGAGCTTGGCCAAAGGCTGTTGTACTTTCTACAAAATAGTGAGCAAGAGCATTCGGCGATTGATCGCCCGGTTATCTTGGTTGCTAATGAGTTGACGGCAACCTTACTGGCGTCCATTCCTAAGCAGCACCTGCTTGCCGTCGTATCACTGGAAGGTGCGGCGAATTCCCATGCGGCGATTTTATCACGCGCTTTAGGCGTCCCTGCTATCATGGGAGCTCACATTAACACCTGTGAGGTGAATGGTAAGCTAGGGATTGTCGATGGCTATACGGGTGAGGTTTTTTTAGAGCCGAACCGTCAGCTTCTGCGTGAATATCGAAGCCTGGTTAATGAAGAATCTGAGCTGTACGCAATGGTCAATAAAGATCTTGCGTTGCCAGCAACGACTCTCGACGACCTCCATGTTGAAGTGATGCTTAATGCGGGCCTTAGCGCAGACAGCAATATTGCGATTAACTCCGGTGTCGATGGCGTCGGTCTGTATCGAACAGAAATTGCCTTTTTACTTCAACATCACTTTCCATCGGAAGATGAGCAGTATCATCAGTACCAAGCAATATTAAATAGTTACCCAAACCAGCGTGTGGTGATGCGTACTTTAGATATTGGTGGTGATAAGCCGCTGCCATATCTACCCATTGAGGAAGATAATCCCTTCTTAGGCTGGCGTGGTATCCGTTTTACATTAGATCATCCCGACATTTTCTTAATCCAATTACGTGCCATGCTCAGAGCGAGTGCTGAGAGCGGGAATTTGAGTATTTTGTTACCGATGATTTCGGGCATTAAAGAGTTGGATGATGCCATTACCTTGATCAATCAAGCCTACAGTGAAGTCGTGTTACTGGATGAGCGGATCCCGGCGCCGGACATCGGTGTCATGATTGAGGTTCCATCCATGGTTTACTTATTGCCAGCAATTGCGCATCGAGTCGACTTTGTATCTGTTGGCACGAACGATTTGACGCAATATTTGCTCGCGGTGGACCGGAACAATTCTCGAGTTGCGGATGTTTATGAGTCTATGCACCCAGCCGTGCTCTTAGCCTTGAAGCAAATTCATGATGTCTGCCATCAGTATCAAGTGCCAGTTTGTATCTGTGGTGAGTTGGCTGGAGACCCCTTTGGTGCACTATTGCTACTGGGGTTAGGTTATACCTGTTTGAGTATGAACACCTCCAATGTTGCTAAGGTTAAATACTTAATTCGTCATAGTGAACAAAAAGAACTAGAAAAACTCGCCAAACAAGCCATGTCGATGTCTTATGGACAAGATATTCACCAGATGATGCATGATTTTTTTATTCAACAAGGATTTGCAGGCTTTATTCGTGCGGGTAAAAAGTAGGTAATTGTGACTGTTTCTTTATTTTTTTTATTGTTGGCGCTAGGCGCTTTTGTTGGCGTCATGGCGGGGCTTCTTGGGATCGGAGGCGGGCTGATTGTTGTGCCAGCATTGTTGTATCTCCTTCCACTTGCGGGCATTCCAATTGAGATGAGTATGCATATGGCTCTCGCCACATCGCTCGCGAGTATCATTGTGACATCGGGCTCATCCGCCCTGAACCACCTTAAACTCGGCAACGTGGACATGTTTGTGGTGAAATGGTTGATGCCAGGTGTGGTGATTGGTGGCTTTGTTGGTGCTAATCTTGCTGAGTGGATCCCGACCCATTACTTACCAAAAGTTTTTGGGGGAATTGTTTTTTGTCTTGCTGTACAAATGTTTCGCTCGATTAAAGTAACCAGAAACAGATCGATGCCAAGTCGTTCCGTCACCGTGATGTATGGTATGGGGATTGGTGTGGCATCTAGCCTTGCGGGGATTGGTGGTGGTTCACTATCAGTGCCATTTTTGAATAAGCATGGGATCGAAATGCGTAAAGCCGTGGGATCATCATCAGTATGTGGCTGCGTGATAGCGATTTCAGGCATGATGGGCTTTATTTTGCATGGCTATAACGTTGAAGGTTTACCTGCGTATAGTATTGGGTATGTTTACTTGCCAGCTCTGATTTCGATAGCGATGACGTCGATGATGACGACCAAATTTGGTGCGAAAATGGCAACCAACCTTCCTACAACGGTATTAAAGAAAATCTTTGCGGTGTTCTTAATGTTTGTCGCAGCAACAATGCTGCTGTGAGTTTATACCCAAGCCTCTTGAGGTTACTTAGGTATATTTGTTTTATTTGCTATAAGAAGAGAATGATTTATGTCTCAGGGATACTTTGAATTTCCCAATATTGATCCGGTTTTAATCTCTATTGGTCCTGTGTCGGTGCGTTGGTATGGCTTGATGTACTTGATTGGTTTCATCTTTGCCTTATGGCTTGCTAATCGTCGTGCAGACAAGCCGGGAAGCGGCTGGACGCGTGAGCAAGTATCAGACTTACTGTTTGCGGGCTTTCTTGGCGTCGTGATTGGTGGTCGTGTTGGCTATGTTCTTTTCTATAATTTCGATCTGTTTCTAGCCGATCCTCTTTACTTGTTTAAAGTGTGGACGGGGGGGATGTCGTTCCACGGAGGACTCCTCGGTGTTATCACCGCAATGTTCTGGTATGCACGTAAGAACGGTCGAACATTCTTTGGTGTGGCCGATTTTGTTGCACCGCTTGTGCCATTTGGCCTAGGTATGGGGCGTTTAGGCAACTTCATGAACAGTGAGCTTTGGGGCCGTGTGACCGATGTACCGTGGGCAATCATCTTCCCTAATGGCGGGCCTTTACCACGCCACCCATCTCAGCTATATGAAATGCTACTAGAAGGTGTGGTGCTATTCTTCATCTTAAACTGGTTTATTAAGAAGCCACGTCCACTTGGTGCCGTGTCAGGGCTATTTTTAGCGGGTTACGGAACATTCCGTTTCCTCATTGAGTTTGTCCGTGAACCGGATGCGCAACTTGGTCTCTTCGGAGGGTACATTTCGATGGGGCAAATATTATCGTCACCAATGATTATTTTGGGCGTTGGGATGATGGTTTGGGCATATAAACGTGGCCTTTACCAAGATAAAGCACAAGTTAAAACAAAGTAAGGAACGGGTGTGAAACAGTATTTAGATTTGTGTCAG
This sequence comes from Vibrio sp. PID23_8, assembly GCF_003584965.1. Classification (NCBI taxonomy): domain Bacteria; kingdom Pseudomonadati; phylum Pseudomonadota; class Gammaproteobacteria; order Vibrionales; family Vibrionaceae; genus Vibrio; species Vibrio sp. PID23_8. The sequence goes on from NZ_LIXE01000004.1 coordinate 275,121, forward strand.
CGTATCGTTGACCAAGGTGTTTGGATTGAAAACGAACGTACTGGCAAACGTTGCCTAACAGTAATCAATGCGGACTTGTCTTACGACGTCGCAAACAACCAATTTCCACTCGTGACCACGCGTAAGAGTTTTTGGAAAGCGGCGGTCGCTGAGTTACTTGGTTATATTCGCGGTTACGATAATGCAGAGGACTTCCGTAAGTTAGGCACTAAAACTTGGGATGCGAACGCAAACTTAAACCAAGCATGGTTGAACAACCCGTATCGTAAAGGTGAAGATGACATGGGCCGTGTATACGGCGTTCAAGGACGTTCATGGGCGAAGCCAGATGGCGGTCATATCGATCAATTGCGTAAGATTGTGGATGATTTGACGCGTGGTGTTGATGACCGTGGTGAAATCCTTAACTTTTACAATCCGGGTGAATTTCATATGGGCTGTTTGCGCCCTTGTATGTACAGTCATCACTTTTCACTGCTGGGGGATACGCTGTACTTAAATAGTACGCAGCGCTCTTGTGATGTCCCGCTAGGCTTGAACTTCAATATGGTTCAAGTGTATGTCTTCTTGGCTATCATGGCGCAAATAACGGGTAAGAAGCCTGGCCTGGCTTACCACAAGATTGTCAATGCTCACATCTATGAAGATCAGCTTGAACCAATGCGTGATATCCAGTTACAGCGTGAACCGCTAAAAGCACCGACGTTCCATATTAATCCGGAAATCAAGTCTCTAGAAGATTTGGAGACGTGGGTAACATTGGATGACTTCTGGGTAGAAGGCTACGAGCACCACGACCCAATTCAGTATCCATTTTCCGTTTAAAGATAAATCAATAATGAAAGGGCTAGCCTCTATGGGTAGCCCTTTTTTGTCGCTCTATGAAAGAGAATCTTCCTATTACTTCGCTGCAGGTATGGCGCTAAGACCAACTCGGAACAGTCAGTGACTTGCCTGTTGCGGTGGAAAAGTGGTTTAGAGCAACGTATAGATTGAAGCCAGTTCGCTGTTGTTGCGATTTCTTTCTCTGTCATTCCTTTAGAGTGATGAAGGAAGGTAAGACAACCAACAAAAAAAAGCCCACAACCAAGGTCGCGGGCTTAGAAATAAGTGATGGTAATCGTATTTTTATACTGTCAGAGCAAGAATTGAGCCTGGCAGTACTAGGAAAACCGTTAGCAAGTAAGCGGCCACTACGGCTTTGTTTTTAACTGCCATTTCAGAAATCAGCTCAGCACATTTCACTGGAATCTCACGTAAGAATGGGATGCCGAAGATGAACAGTGTCGCCAAAATATTGAACGCTAGGTGTACGAGTGCAATTTGTAATGCGAATACGGCGAACTCACCAGATACTGCAGTTGCTGCGAGTAATGCCGTGATACATGTACCGATGTTAGCACCTAGAGTGAACGGGTAAATGTCACGTACTTTCAGAACACCTGAGCCAACCAGCGGAACCATTAGACTTGTTGTCGTAGAAGAAGACTGAACAAGTACCGTTACAACTGAACCCGATACGATACCGTGGATAGGACCACGACCGATTGCATTCTTAAGGATATCACGAGCACGGCCAACCATTAGGCTCTTCATTAGCTTACCCATTACGGTGATAGCAACGAAGATAGTACCGATACCTAGAGCAATCAGGGCTACACCACCCATGGTGTCACCAAATGTCGATAGAGGCTCTTTAATCGCACTTACAACTGGCTTAGTGATTGGTTTGATGAAGTCAAAACCGCCCATGCTCATATCACCTGTTTTTAGCAGAGGTGATACCAACCAGTGAGACACTTTCTCTAGAATGCCGAACATCATCTCCAGTGGAAGGAAGATCATTACAGCAAGTAGGTTGAAGAAGTCATGAATCGTTGCACTTGCAAAGGCACGTTTGAATTCGTCTTTACAACGTACGTGACCAAGTGAAACAAGAGTATTCGTTACCGTTGTACCGATGTTCGCACCCATTACCATAGGAATCGCGGTTTCTACAGGTAGACCACCTGCAACCAAACCTACAATAATAGAAGTTACGGTACTTGAAGATTGGATTAGGGCAGTAGCCACCAAACCGATCATTAGACCTGCGACTGGGTGAGACGCAAATTCAAATAGTACTTTAGCTTGATCGCCAGTTGCCCATTTGAAGCCGCTACCAACCATAGATACTGCTAGAAGAAGCAGATATAACATGAATGCCAAGTTAGCCCAGCGTAACCAGCGAGTCGTACTCGAAATTGGCGCTGCTGTTGAAGTAGCTTGGTTCATCATAATTTTCTCCGTGGACCTTTCAGTTCGTTTATTTGGTCTGTTGTTGAAACTGGGGGCGATGTTAGAGATGAAATATTTCAGTAATATGACAGTTCGCTTTCTATAGGGATTTTTTATTGTTCTTTTTGAGAGTTAGCGGTTAACAAAAATTCATTTCAAGCCAAGTCGTTGATTTTTAAGTTGAAAAATCATAATTTAAATGGGGTGTTGATTTTCATTTCCGTACGAAAGTGTGCTTTGGGGTTTTACTTTTATGGCAGTGTGAATGTCTTTGTTTCGGTAAAAGTATAAGTAAATGGTAATTTATGTAGGTTTTGTCGAGTTTGTTGTTTGTTGCTGTCACATTTGGTATAAAAAGTGTCACCTTCTTTTTCGGAATAGGCTATGTCACATTTAAATTACAATCACCTTTATTACTTTTGGATGGTTTGCAAGCAAGGGTCTGTAACTAAAGCGGCGGATGCTTTATTCCTAACGCCTCAGACGGTGACCGGGCAAATTAAAGCGCTGGAAGATCGAATGAAAGGTAAGTTGACCAAGCGTAACGGTCGCACAGTGGAGCCGACGGAGCTTGGGCAATTGGTATTTAAATATGCAGACCGTATGTTTGGTTTGAGTTACGAAATGCTTGATATCGTCAACTACAGCCAGCATTCCAATATCTTGTTTGAAGTTGGCGTTGCCGATGCACTTTCTAAGCGTTTGGTTAGTAAAGTTCTTATGACAACGGTACCAGAAGATAACAGCATTCACCTGCGCTGTTATGAATCGACCCATGAACTGTTATTAGAACGCTTATCTCAGCACAAACTGGATATGATTTTGTCTGACTGCCCGGTGGATTCGACCCAAAGCCCGGGTCTGTACAGCAAGAAACTTGGTGAGAGTAGTATGAGCTTTTTTGCCTCTTCAGACATCCCAGACGCTAAATTTCCGGATATATTGGAGAACAAGAAGCTTCTGATCCCAGCAAGCCGTACGGCGATGGGGCGTAAAGTTTTGCAGTGGTTTGACAGGCAAGGTTTGCAACCGGATGTTCTTGGCGAGTTTGATGATGTGGCATTAATGAAAGCTTTTGCTCGTTACCGTGATGATGTGATTTTCTTGGCACCAACGGTATACATGTCAGAGGTTGAAGATGATCGCAGTTTACAGTTGATCGGGCATGTCGAGGATTTAAAAGAAGAGTATTACGTCATTTTTGCTGAACGAATGATTCAACACCCCGCAGTAAAGAACGTTTGTGACGCAGATTTTAGTCAAATGTTTGAGTGAATCCATTTCGTTGCTCAAACAAATAGATTACTATCGACAAAATTATAAGCGTAAATTATACGATATTTGTAACACAACAAACTGGCCAAGGTTGGAGTAAGTAGGTTGTAGCTAGAGGCCCAACATATGAATCTACAAGAAATGGAGAAAAACTCCGCGAAAGCCGTCGTGTTGCTTAAAGCGATGGCAAACGAAAGACGCTTACAAATTCTTTGTATACTTCTTAATCAAGAACTGTCCGTTGGGGAGTTGTGTGCAAAATTTGCACTAAGCCAATCGGCATTGTCTCAACACTTAGCTTGGCTTCGTCGCGATGAGTTAGTTACGACGAGAAAAGAAGCGCAAACGGTGTACTACACGTTGAAAAGTGATGAAGTGAAAGCACTGATCAAGACACTTCATGCTCTCTACTGCGAAGACAACGAATAGAACGCTCGTCGCATACAAGAAAAGCTGGCATTGCCAGCTTTTTTATTACTTTGATTTTGCGCTTTCGCAAAATCTGGATATAAAAAAACCGGCAAAAGCCGGTTTTTTCTTCACTGTATAACCAATTCTCTATTATAGAGCTTTGATTTGCGCAGCGAAACGAGACTTGTGACGAGCTGCTTTGTTCTTGTGAACAAGGCCTTTAGTCGCCATGCGGTCTAGGATAGGTGTAACTGCAGCGAATGCAGCAGTTGCAGCTTCTTTGTCGCCTGCTTCGATAGCAGCAACAGTTTTCTTCATGTAAGTACGCATCATTGAGCGACGGCTAGCATTGTGCTGACGACGTTTCTCAGCTTGGATAGCGCGCTTCTTAGCAGATTTACTATTTGCCAAGGGTCTAACTCCCAAAAACTTATTTCTATGACAATTTAAGGGCGAGGACTATCCCTCATTTGCGCCTAAATGTCAAATGATTTGTGCAAAAACCCATCGAAACCAAAACAAGTTTTGGTAAGAAAGGTCATCGCGGTTAAGATGGCGGGGATTCTAACAGTATTTTTAGACCAATGCTAATAATTATCCGCTTAGATCTGACAATAAATGGATATATTTCTAACGCCCATTTGGTGCTTTCAAAGGCTTAGCGGTATAGGGTTGGCTATATTAAGGTGATATACCGAGGTTAAAGTGAGTAAACGACTGCTCAAGTCAGGCATGATCGTCAGTGCCATGACACTAATTTCTCGCGTTCTCGGCCTAGTGCGTGACGTGGTAGTAGCGAATTTAATGGGGGCAGGCGCAAGTGCTGATGTCTTCTTCTTTGCGAATAAAATTCCTAATTTTTTACGCCGTCTGTTTGCGGAAGGTGCGTTTTCTCAGGCTTTTGTACCGGTCTTGACCGAAAGCCACGCTCAAGGCGATATGGATAAAACCCGCGAGCTGATTGCTCGTGCTGCGGGTACGCTCGGTGTCATTGTTTCGATAGTGACCATTTTGGGGGTGCTAGGTTCTGGCGTCGTTACCGCTTTATTTGGTTTTGGTTGGTTCTTAGATTGGATGCATGGTGGTCCATCGGCGGAAAAGTTTGAGCTCGCGAGTGTGATGCTCAAAATCACCTTCCCTTATCTGTGGTTCATTACTTTTGTCGCGCTATCTGGAGCGATTCTCAATACATTAGGTAAGTTTGCGGTTTCCTCTTTTACTCCTGTCTTTCTGAATGTGATGATCATTTTGTCGGCTTGGTTTATCTCGCCGCAAATGTCGCAACCTGAAATCGGCCTCGCGATAGGCGTTTTCCTTGGTGGCTTGGTTCAGTTTTTATTCCAGATTCCTTTCCTTATTAAATCGGGAGTGATGGTTAAGCCGAAATGGGGCTGGCGCGATCCGGGTGTCGTTAAAATCCGCACGTTGATGATCCCTGCTTTATTTGGTGTTTCGGTTAGCCAAATCAACTTGCTGTTTGACACCTTTATTGCCAGCTTTCTCCAAACCGGTTCGATCAGCTGGTTGTACTATTCAGATCGCTTGTTGGAATTCCCATTAGGCCTGTTTGGTATCGCAATTGCGACCGTCATTCTGCCTGCATTGTCACGTAAACACGTAGACGCTCACAGTGAAGGGTTTGCGCATACGATGGATTGGGGGATTCGTATGGTGACTCTGTTGGGGATCCCTGCAATGCTTGGTTTGATGGTATTAGCAAAACCAATGTTGATGGTGCTATTTATGCGTGGCGAATTTTCACCGCAAGATGTTCACCAAGCTTCCCTATCTTTATTGGCGTATTCATCAGGCTTGCTGAATTTTATGCTGATCAAAGTATTGGCACCAGGTTACTACTCTCGTCAAGATACCAAAACACCAGTGAAATACGGCATCGTAGCCATGGTGACGAATATGGTCTTCAACGCTATTTTTGCTTGGTTCTACGGTTATGTTGGCCTGGCTATTGCGACCGCACTGTCGGCTTTTGTGAACATGGCTTTATTGTATCGTGGTTTGCATTTGGCGGGGGTTTATCAAATTACTAAGCGTACCATCCTATTTATTGGACGTTTAGTGGTTGCTGGCGCCGCGATGGTTGCCGCTATTTTATGGCAACTTGAGGACATGTCCGTATGGCTAGAGTGGAGCTTTGTTCATCGCAGTGGGGTATTAGCAATGCTCATTGGGTTAGGTGCTGCTGTATACTTAGCGGTGGTGTTTTTACTCGGAGTGCGCTTTAAAGACCTAAAAGCTGGGACAGAATAAGGTTGATTGGTATATAATCCGTCGGTTTGACACAGAGCAAAGTATAACAGGGGCATGAAGCCGTATCCAATGGAACTGATAAGAGGTATTCACAATATTAAGTCGCGCCATCATGGGTGCGTGCTGACTATTGGCAATTTCGATGGTGTACATAGAGGTCACCAACAAGTATTGCAGCAAGTGTCTGATCAAGCGGAGAAACTGTCGTTGCCTTCGGTTGTGATGACCTTTGAACCTCAGCCGATGGAGCTGTTTGCTCGAGATAAGGCACCAGCAAGGTTGACGCGGCTGCGAGACAAATTTGTGCAGCTAAGTAAGCTCGATATCGACCGTTTGCTTTGTGTTAACTTCAATCGTCATTTTGCAGACCTAACGGCGGAACAGTTTATCCGTGACTTGTTGGTTGAGCGATTGGGTGTTAAGTTTCTTGTCGTTGGCGATGATTTCTGCTTCGGTAAAGGTCGAACGGGAAACTTTGCGATGTTACAGGAAGCCGGGAAAAACTACGGCTTTGAAGTCGTCAGTACCCAAAGTTTTTGTTTACAGCGATTACGAGTCAGCAGTACAGCGATAAGAGAAGCATTGGCTCGTAATGACTTGCAGTCCGCTAAGGAGATGCTGGGAAGAGATTACAGTATCAGCGGTCGCGTTTCTCATGGGAGAAAGCTAGGTAGAACCATCGGGTTTCCTACCGCGAACCTTCCTTTGAAACGCTGTGTATCTCCGGTTTCCGGAGTTTATGTTGTTCAAGCGCTTGGTTTAGGAGATAAGCCGATTGGTGGCGTCGCTAATATTGGTCAACGACCAACGGTCAATGGCGTTCGTCAGCAGTTAGAAGTACACTTATTCGACTTTCACGCTAATTTGTATGGTAAACAGCTAGAAGTTGAACTTTTACATAAGCTTAGAGATGAGCAAAAGTTCGAGTCGTTTGAAGCACTTAAACAACAAATTGAATTGGATGCTGAAGTAGCAAGGGTGTGGCTACATCAGCTTGAGCGTTGAGCGGTTTATTCCACCGCTGAACATAATGTCTAATTTTCGCCCAATATAACGGAATTAAGAATCGATGAGTGAGTATAAAGATACCCTGAACTTACCTGAAACAGGGTTTCCAATGCGCGGTAACCTGGCCAATCGTGAGCCAGAAATGCTTGAGCGTTGGTACAAAGAAGATCTTTACGGTGAAATCCGTAAGGCTAAGAAAGGCAAAAAGTCATTCGTACTGCACGATGGTCCTCCATACGCGAACGGTGACATTCACATTGGTCACGCATTAAACAAGATTCTTAAAGACATTATTATTAAATCCAAAACACTTTCAGGTTTTGACGCACCATACATTCCAGGCTGGGACTGTCACGGTCTGCCAATCGAGTTGATGGTAGAGAAGAAAGTTGGCAAACCCGGCCAAAAAGTGACGGCTGCTGAATTCCGTGAGAAATGTCGTGAATATGCGGCAGGTCAGGTTGAAGGCCAGAAAGAGAGCTTTAAGCGTCTTGGTATCATGGGTGAGTGGGATAAGCCATACCGTACAATGGATTTCGCAACTGAAGCGAATATCATCCGTGCACTTGGTAAGATCGCAAGCCGAGGTCACTTACTGAAAGGTTTCAAACCAGTTCACTGGTGTACAGACTGTGGCTCAGCACTGGCTGAAGCTGAAGTTGAGTACAAAGATAAAGTATCGCCATCTATCGACGTGCGCTTTAAAGCGGCTGACGAAGCGGCACTTCTGTCTAAGTTTGAACTGACTGAAGGTCATGAAGGTCAAGGTGACGTATCTATCGTTATCTGGACAACCACGCCTTGGACACTGCCTGCAAACCGCGCGGTATGTCTACGTGATGACTTAGAATACGTGCTTATCCAAGTTGAAGGTGACGAAGCATCAGAACGCAAGCCTGAGCGCATCATTGTTGCTGCTGAATTGGCGAAAGACGTAATGGATCGTGCGGGAATCGAGCACTTCCATAATCTAGGCTTTGCGAAAGGTGCAGACCTTGAGCTATCTCAGTTCCAACACCCATTCTACGATTTCACGGTACCGGCGATCCTAGGCGATCACGTTACGACGGATTCTGGTACTGGTGTTGTTCACACGGCTCCTGGCCACGGTCAAGAAGACTTCGCGGTTGGTAACAAATACAACCTAGAAGTAGCAAACCCAGTGGGCTCAAATGGTGTTTACCTACCAGACACTGAGCTGTTTGCTGGTCAGCACGTATTTAAAGCGAATGATGCCGTCGTAGAAGTACTGAAAGAAAGAGGTGCACTACTGCACCACCACGCTTACGAGCACAGCTACCCGCACTGTTGGCGTCATAAGACTCCAATCATCTTCCGCGCAACACCGCAATGGTTCGTGTCTATGGACCAAGCTGGCCTACGTGCAAAAGCACTTGAGTCAATCAAGAGTGTTGAGTGGATGCCTGAGTGGGGTCAAAGCCGTATCGAAGGTATGATTGAAGGTCGTCCTGAGTGGTGTATCTCTCGTCAACGTACTTGGGGTGTGCCAATTGCGCTGTTCGTTCACAAAGAAACAGCAGAACTTCATCCAAACACACTAGAGCTTATCGAGAAGGTTGCTCAGTTGGTTGAAGAGAAAGGCATTCAAGCATGGTGGGATGTTGATTCAGCAGAACTGCTTGGTGACGAAGCGGATCAGTACGAAAAAGTGCTCGACACGCTAGACGTATGGTTCGATTCAGGTGTAACGCACTTCTCTGTGGTTGATGCTCGTGAAGAGTACAACGGCAACAGCGCGGATTTATACCTAGAGGGCTCTGACCAACACCGTGGTTGGTTCCAATCTTCTCTGATTTCATCTATCGCGATGAAAGACGAAGCGCCATACAAGCAAGTACTGACACACGGTTTCGTGGTTGACGGTCACGGTCGTAAAATGTCGAAATCGATTGGTAACGTTGTAGCACCAAAAGACGTAACCAACAAGCTAGGTGCAGACATCCTGCGTCTATGGGTTGCTTCTACAGACTACACGGGTGAAGTTGCGGTATCGGATGAAATCCTAAAACGTTCTGCTGATGCGTACCGTCGTATTCGTAACACTGCGCGTTTCTTCCTTGCGAACCTAAGCGGCTTTAACCCAGCAACAGACATCGTTCCTGCAGAGGAAATGGTGGCGCTAGATCGCTGGGCTGTGGGTCGTGCACTAGCGGCGCAAGAAGAGATCATCAAAGCGTACGATGAGTACAACATCCACGCAGTAACTCAACGTCTAATGCAGTTCTGTTCTATCGAAATGGGCTCATTCTACCTAGACGTAATTAAAGACCGTCAGTACACAGCGAAGCAGGGTGGTCACGCTCAACGTAGCTGTCAGACGGCACTTTACTACATCGTAGAAGCGCTAGTTCGTTGGATGGCGCCAATCATGTCGTTCACTGCAGATGAAATCTGGAACGAAATGCCAGCGTTACTTCCATCTGGAGAGAGCCGCGACAAGTTCGTATTCACGGGTGAATGGTTCGATGGTTTATTCGGTCTTGTTGAAGGTGAAGAGCTGAACAACGAATTCTGGACTGAGGTCCAAGCGGTTCGTGGTGCAGTAAACAAACTTCTTGAAGACGCTCGTAAAGAGAAAACCATTGGTGGTGCGCTTCAGGCCGATGTGACGCTGTTTGCTGATGATGCTCTCGCAGCGAGAATCAACAGACTAGAAGATGAACTACGTTTCGTATTGCTCACTTCTGGCGCTAAAGTGAAACCACTAAGTGAGAAGTCTGACGCAGCACAAGCAACAGACATTGAAGGTCTGTTTGTGGAAGTGAAAGCCGCAGAAGGTGAGAAGTGCGACCGTTGCTGGCACCACACGCCAGATGTAGGCACCATCTCAGGCCATGAGAAGATCTGTGGTCGTTGCGTATCAAACGTTGATGGTGAAGGTGAAGTACGTAAATTCGCGTAATTACCTAGAACGACTGAACTTTTTTAAATTTGACAGCCCCAGTATTTACTGGGGCTGTTTGTAGGTAAAGTAATGAGTGAAAAAGCACTGACGTTAAAGCAATCTGGGGTTCGCTGGCTATGGCTAGCCGTTGTGATCTTTATTGCTGATATTGGCATTAAACTGGTGGTGATGGATAACATGGGGTACGGATGGGCCAACCGCATTGAGGTGCTGCCATTCTTCAACCTACTGTACGTTCATAACTATGGCGCGGCATTCAGCTTCTTGAGTGATCAAGCGGGCTGGCAACGTTGGCTGTTCACTGGCATTGCGTTTATCGTGACGGGTCTTTTAACTTACTGGATGAGCAAACTGCCAGCCAAAGAGAAGTGGAACAATATCGCTTATGCCATGATCATTGGTGGTGCAGTGGGTAACGTATTTGACCGTGTTGTTCACGGCTTTGTTGTTGATTACCTAGACTTCTTCTGGGGTAACTACCATTGGCCAGCATTCAACCTAGCGGATACCACTATCTGTATTGGTGCGGCAATGATCATCCTCGACGGTTTCCGTAAAAAGACCCCAGAGCAATAATCTTTGCGATAGATAGAATAACCCTAAGCGTCGTCCGTTGATTCGGACGGCGCTTTTTATTATGTTGGAGCTCAATCAGGGCATCTTGATAAGAAAAGATTAAAAATAAACGCGGAAATACCCAAGAACAAGGAAGCAGTAACGTGACAATAATAAATAATGATTCGGCAGTAACACTGCATTTCACCATCAAGATGAAAGATGGCTCAGTCGCTGATAGTACTCACAATATGGGCAAACCGGCTAAATTTGTTATGGGGGATGGTAGCTTAAGCAAAAATTTTGAGCAGTGTTTGGTTGGTTTACAGGTCGGTGAACAAAAGGTAATTGAATTGAAAGCTGCTGACGCCTTTGGCATGCCGAACCCAGACCATATTCACCATATGGACCGCACTAAGTTTGTTGGCGAAGCGGAAGTGGAAGTCGGCACGATCATGGCGTTTAGTGGCCCAGATGGTATGGAAATTCCAGGCATTATCACTGAAATTGCTGGAGATTCAGTTACGGTGGACTTTAACCATCCACTCGCGGGGCAAGACGTGACTTTCGAAGTCGAAATTTTGTCAGTAGAATAGCGAACCCAATAAAAGATAACTTCCATGAGCAATGAAATGAAAATCCTGTTAGCTAACCCACGTGGTTTTTGTGCCGGTGTTGACCGTGCGATTAGCATTGTAGAACGTGCGCTAGAGATGTATCAGCCGCCAATCTATGTTCGTCATGAAGTGGTGCACAATCGTTTTGTCGTTGAGGGCTTAAAGCAACGTGGTGCTATCTTTGTTGAAGAGCTAAGCGAAGTGCCAGACAACAACATTGTGATTTTCTCTGCTCATGGTGTGTCACAAGCGGTTCGCCAAGAAGCGAAATCGCGCGATCTAACGGTATTTGATGCAACTTGCCCATTGGTAACCAAAGTCCATATGGAAGTAGCGCGTGCAAGCCGCCGTAATATGGAAGTGGTGCTGATCGGTCATGCTGGTCACCCTGAAGTGGAAGGAACAATGGGTCAGTACTCAAGCGAGACTGGCGGCATGTATTTGGTGGAAACGCCAGTAGACGTTGAGAAGTTAAAAGCGATCGTAAAAGATCCATCCGATCTGCATTACGTTAGCCAAACCACGTTGTCTGTTGATGAAACGGCTGACGTGATTGAAGAGCTGCGTCGCGTATTCCCTGAGATCCAGGGACCACGTAAAGACGATATCTGTTACGCGACGCAGAACCGCCAAGATGCGGTGCGTGAACTATCAGGTGATGTGGATGTAATGATCGTTGTCGGCTCTAAGAACTCATCGAACTCAACACGACTCAAAGAGCTTGCAGAGAAGCTAGGCACGCCGGGTTACCTGACCGATTGCCCTGAAGACATCAAGCCAGAGTGGTTTGAAGGCAAATCAAAAGTGGGCGTGACTGCTGGCGCATCCGCACCTGAAGAGCTGGTAAACCAGATCCTAGAGCGCATCAAAGAATTGGTGGGGGCGCGATCTGTTGATGAAGTGCTTGGCCGCGAAGAAAACATGTTTTTCGAAGTGCCAAAAGAGCTGCAAATCAAGCAAGTTGATTAATACGCTCGAATACTTATGAAAAGGCGACCAGGTGTCGCCTTTTTTGATCGGATTCTTTTTCGTATTAGTGGCTAATACCCAGTGTCTCTTTGAGTACTTTAAGGTAACGGCGGCTGACGGGGATCTCAAAATCTGTTTTGGTGGTGATTTCAGCCAACCCATTTTCTAACAGCTTAATCTCGCTGATCGCTTTAATACTCACCAAGTACTGACGATGACAACGCACCAATGGCGTCTTTTCTTCCAAGGTTTTTAGCGTTAATTGTGTACAGGCGGTTTGGCTATTCGAGCGTACATGCACACCGCTGATGTCGCTGTAAGCGCACTCAACCGTGTCAGTTGCCATGATCACAATGCGGTTGTGGCCAATGCATGGGATTTGATCGAGGCTCTCTGGTGCAATGGCAGTAAACGATTGGGTAAGAGCAGATTGACTCACGACTTTGTTTAAGCGTTTGACCGTCTTAGTTAATCGGCAAGGATCGACAGGTTTTAACAAGTAATCAAATGCATTGTCTTCAAACGCTTGGATAGCGTACTGATCATAAGCGGTCACGAATACCACATAAGGCATGGTGTCTGGATCCAACATGCCCAAAAGCTCGATGCCTGTCACCTGAGGCATTTGAATATCTAAAAACACCACATCTGGCTTGAGTTCATTGATTTTCTTCAGACCGATGATGGCGTTTGGCGCATTGCCAATGACCTCAATCTGACCAGTTTCGTCTAATAGCTCTGCCAGCTCTTCACGAGCAAATGGTTCATCATCAATGATGAGGGCGGTTAACATCCAATACTACCTTTGACTGCTTTTGATTGTGTTTATGCTGATGGAGGGATGATAAAGCTCATTTTAGTAAATTGGTTCTTATCACACGTAATTTTTAGCGCTGAATCACGCCCAAATTGATTTGACAGTCGCTTATCAACAATTTCCAAGCCTAAACCAGAGTGATTCTCTTGTGGTGGCTCATAGCTGCCAGCATTGTCTTCGACGGTAATCAGGTGACCTTGTGGGTGTGGCTGGCTATAGATTTTTACTTGACCGCCTTCCAACAGATGAGAAATGCCATGCTTGATTGCATTTTCTACCAGCGGCTGCAAGGTAAAGCTTGGTAGCTTGATGTCGAGTAATGCAGGCTCAATGTTCATTTCTACTTCGAGACGATCAGTGAAGCGGGCTTTCTCAATCGAGAGGTAAGCGTTTACGTGGGCTAGCTCTTCTTTTAGCGTCACGGTATTGATATTTTGTTTTAAGTTGCTGCGGAAGAAGTGCGACAAGTTTTGGATCAGCTCTCGAGCTTTGTCGGGATCACGACGGGTGATGGCACTAATGGTATTTAACGCGTTAAACAAGAAATGTGGATTCACCTGAGCATGCAGCAGTTTAATTTCTGCTTGCGCTAATAAAGCTTGCTGCTGTTGGTAATCGCCGTAGAGAATTTGGCTCGATAGTAGCTGAGCGATCCCTTCCGCCATCGACATATTTGCAGTGGAGAACAGTTTACGCTTTGGCTCATAAAGCTTAATAGTACCCACCACCTCTTCGCCTGCCCGCAGTGGGATGATCAGTGCTGAGCCCAGTTTACAGTCTTGTGCCAATGAACATTGGTAGGGGCGTTCACTGCCATCAAGGTAGATGATGTCGTTCTTCTCCATTGAATCGAGTGTGCTTTGCGATGAGATTGGAGTATTTGGCCTATGATGATCATCACCTATGCCAACGAAAGCCAGAATCTTTTCTTGGTCAGTAATGGCGACCGCACCGACTTTGGTTTCTTCATAGATGATACGGGCAATCTTATCGGCGTTCTCACTGTTAAAGCCGGTACTCAGAATACCGACTGAGCGATCGGCGATGCTCAATGCTCGGCGGGAAAAGGTCGCTGAGTACTTTTCAAAAATGGTTTTACGATCTTGCAGAATACTCATGAACAAAGCTGCACCAACTGAGTTCGCAATGATCATCGGGGCTGCAATAGTTGAAACCAACTCATAGGCTTGGTCGAAGGGTTTGGCGACAGCGAGCAACAGAACCATCTGCACGATTTCCGCTACAAAAGTGACGCTGAATACCACGCTTGGATTAAACAGCATCGCACCTTTGTTGCGCTTGATGAGGTAAACATGCAGCAAGCCGCCAATCAAGCCTTCAGCTGTGGTGGAAATCGCGCAGGCTAAATCGGTAAAACCGCCTAAGGTGTAGCGGTGGATCCCCCCAGTTAACCCCACTGCAAAGCCGACTACCGGGCCGCCAAATAGCCCGCCCATTACCGCGCCGATAGCACGTGTGTTGGCGATAGCATCGTTAATCTGTAAGCCGAAGTAGGTACCAAGAATACAAAAGCCAGAGAAAAGCACATAACAAATGAGCCGATGGCTAAGGCGTGAAGAGATGCTCAGCAGAGGCAAAATGATCGGCGTTTTACTCAGCATGTAAGCCAGCACTAAGTAAACGCACATTTGTTGCAATAGGGAGATGACCAGTTCCATAGCGAGCCTAACCTGAAATCGAGATTTTTATTGTATGGGAATTATCTGAGAAACAAAAAGAGCCTGCGATAGGCAGGCTCTGTATCTTACCCCATCATGGGTAATGAGTGGGTTGATAAATGGAGGTATCGACTATGCTGTTTCAGAGACCGTTTCTGGTTTTTCTTCATCGGCGAACTCAGAGTCACCTTTGCCTTTCGAGATTTTGATAACGTAAGCCGCCGCGGCTAGTGCGAACAGAACGCCAGAGATAGTCGAAATTTGCATTGGCAGCCCAAAACCTAGGGTGCTGTTGTTTAGAATGAACGTTACACAAACGGTGGTCATGAACACGGCTGGGACAGTTGTGATCCAGTGCAGCTTGTTGTGACGCAGTAGGTAAGCTGACGCAGTCCAAAGCATCATTACTGCCGTGGTTTGGTTTGCGAAGCCGAAGTAGCGCCAGATGATGCCGAAGTCGACTTGAGTCAGGATGCCACCGATAACGAATAGTGGAATAGCCATTAGCAGACGGTTACGCAGTGTTTTCTGTTCCATACCGAAGTATTCAGCAAGAATCAGACGGCTTGAACGGAACGCAGTGTCACCAGAAGTGATTGGCAGAATAACTACACCAAGGAAAGCAATCACACCACCGAATACGCCTAGCAGACCAAATGAAGCGCTGTATACCACGTTACCAGGACCGCCGTTCTTCACTGCTTCTGCAAGACCGTCAATTGTACCGAAGAAAGACAGAGCGATAGCACACCAGATTAGCGCGATAACACCCTCACCAATCATTGCACCGTAGAATACGAAGCGACCGTTCTTCTCGTTTTCCATACAACGCGCCATCAGTGGAGACTGAGTTGCGTGGAAGCCTGAGATTGCGCCACATGCGATAGTGATAAATAGCGCCGGCCATAGAGGCATGTCGTTCGGGTTCAAGTTAGTGAACATATCGCTCACTTGGAAGTTACCCATCACTGTGTGCTCGCTAGAGAACGCAACCGCTGTCATTAGACCGACTGACATGAAGATCAGTAGAGCACCGAACAGTGGGTAGAAACGACCGATGATTTTGTCTACAGGAACAATTGTCGCGATGATGTAGTAAGCGAAAATTAACACAACCATGGTCGTCATGCTGACGCTTAGGCTGGTTTGGTCGTTGATTAGGTTCGTGATCATGCCTGCTGGCGCTGATACAAATACCACACCAACAAGAAGCAATAGGACAATGGCAAAGATGTTCATAAAGTGTTTTGCGCCATTACCTAGGTAGCGACCGGTAATCGTTGGTACTGATGCACCGCCGTTACGAACAGAAAGCATGCCTGAGAAGTAATCGTGTACCGCACCAGCGAAGATACAACCTACAACAATCCACAGCATTGCCGCTGGGCCGTATAGGGCACCCATGATTGGACCGAAGATAGGACCAACACCAGCAATGTTAAGTAGCTGAACAAGGTAAACGCGTTTGGTTGACATTGGAACGTAGTCAACACCATCCGTTTTAGTATGGGCAGGCGTTTGGCGATTCTCATTGATACCGAAAACTTTCTCAACGAAAGCGCCGTAGATGAAGTATCCGCCGATGAGGGCTGCGACACAGGTTAGAAACCACATCATAGCAATTGTCCTTGGGTGATTAGGTAGGGTAATTTTTTAAGCTCAAGATGTATGGTATTCGCCTCTTTTGTTAAGTGCATTCGCTCAGTGGATGAGTGGTCGAATAGAGAAGCGAGTGGTCGATATAAAGATTAAGTGGTTTTATCGTTTGCTTAGTGGCTATGCTAAGGATTGAGTGGTTGCTATCAAGGGTAAGCGGTTACCTCAAGAGTTAAGTGGTGAAATCGACAGATAAGCGGCAAACCACAGGCTTTAGTGGTAAGCTTGTTAGGAAACAACTAGTTAAGGAAGAATAATGGAAAAGGTAACGTTAGGCTTGACGCTGGCTTTACTGGCGGGATGTGCGGCAACCACGGAAGAACTGGCGCAATCCGGTGACTGGTATCAGATTGGCTATCAAGATGGTATCACTGGGCATACATCACGTACGATGAAAGATCTCAGTGCGTTAGGTAACGCAAAGCAAGGTGATTACGACCAAGGATATTTGGAAGGGGTTGCCGAGTACTGTAATCCAGACTTCGCGTACCAGATGGGCTTGTCTGGTCAGTACTACGAAGGTGTATGCGAAGGCACACCGCAAGCGCAGAAGTTCCGTATGGAATGGCAACGCGGTTGGAACGAATACAGTAACTAATACCATCATAGTAACTCTTTGCTCATATTAGCTTTTTACAACGCCCGATGACAGCGTTAACTTTTCGTTTCAAAGTAAATTGATTGTAGAATAACTACTTATCGAAATTTTTCGCCTTGTTCTCAAACGCTTTTCCTACGCTACTTCTGATCACTTATTTACAATGATTTGTATAACAATGATCAGCATCGAAAGGAGACCACTTGGTCTCCTCTGGTTTAGTTTGACTGGTGGCTTTCTACAGCTTTGCGCAAGAAACCATCTTGGTGATGCAGATGCGCACGAGCAGATTCAATATCCAGATCGGTCAGGATCATTAAGATCGCCAGTTTCACTTCATAATCCGTTTGCTTGAGCACTTTGGTCGCTTGTTCTTTATTGCAGTCAGTCGCTTGCATCACGATACGCGCGGCGCGAGCAACCAGCTTGTTGTTGGTTGCTTTCACATCGACCATTAGGTTTTGGTAACTCTTACCTAAACGGATCATGCTCGCTGTGGTCAGCATGTTCAGAACCAGTTTCTGTGCGGTGCCTGATTTCAAACGAGTTGAACCAGTTAAGGCTTCAGGGCCGACTACTGGGCAAATCGCGATGTTAGCAATGTCTGCAATGGGAGAGTCTGGATTACAAGACAGCGCCACCGTTGTCGCGCCAATCTCGTTGGCGTATTCCAAGCCGCCAATCACGTAGGGGGTGCGCCCACTGGCAGCAATGCCGACGACCACATCACGGTTGGTGAACTCGATGTCTTTCAAATCTTGTTCGCCGAGAGTCGGAGAGTCTTCCGCGCCTTCTTTCGCTTTTAGGATGGCTTCAGGCCCGCCCGCAATCAAGCCAATCACCATCTTGTCTGACACGCCAAACGTTGGGGGGCATTCAGACGCATCAAGCACACCTAAGCGACCGCTGGTGCCTGCGCCCATGTAAACCAGACGACCACCGACTTTAAATGCATCGGTGATTTTATCCACGGCGAGTGCGATTTCAGGCAGCACTTTCTCAACCGCAAGCGGTACGAGTTTGTCTTGTTGATTCAGACGATGAACAATGTCCAGTGATGGCAGTAGGTCGATATCCATCGTATCTGGGTTGCGACCTTCTGATACCAGGTGGGCAAGAGCGGCAATAAGCGCGTCATTTGTCATAATGGTTTAAGCCTTTTGAATACTGAATTCGTTTCATTTCGAAGTTGTGTCTGGCACAACGCATTTAGTTTTTAGGATAGAGTACACCGAGTGAAGCAAGGCGACTCGCGCCCGTTACTTCCGGTAAATTGCTTGGCAGCCCATCAATGTGGCGCTGCGCAAGCCAAGCAAATGCCATGGCTTCCATATAGTCAGCATCAACGCCCTTGTCATTTGTTGTTGCCACTTCCCATTTTGGTAGACGTTCCGCTAGACGTTGCATTAGTAATGGATTTCTCGCTCCGCCGCCACATACTAATAGCTGAGGTGTTTGACCATAAGTGAATTTTTCCACTTCGTTTGCAATCGTCACGGCAGAGTATTCACACAGCGTGCGTTGTACATCTTGTGCGGAGGTATTGTGGTGATCTAACTGTTGATGTAGCCAATCGATATTGAATAGCTCTCGCCCTGTGCTCTTAGGCGCCGACATAGCAAGGTAAGGCGCTTCCAAGAGTTGAGTTAGCAAAGCAGAGTCGATGGTGCCTTGTAGAGCAAATTGCGCGTCTTTGTCGAAGCCTTGTCCGGTATGCTGCTCACACCATACATCCATTAGCATATTGCCCGGACCTGTATCATAACCAATGACAGGTTGCTGAGGATGCAGGACGGAGATATTGGCAATACCTCCAATGTTGAGCACTACTGTTGTGGAGTCTTGCATCGCAAAGATGCTTTTGTGGAAAGCCGGCACGAGTGGCGCTCCTTGTCCGCCAAGCGCCATGTCTTTACGGCGGAAGTCGGCCACGGTATCAATGCCAGTCTTTACTGCAATGATGTTGGCATCTCCTAGTTGGGTGGTGAAGGGCAGATCGCCAGTTGGTTGATGGAACACGGTTTGACCATGATTGCCTATGGCTCGAATTTGCTCTGCAGAATAGCCCGACTTATCCAACAGCTGTAAAACCGCATCAGCAAACAGATGCCCAAGCTGATGGTCGAGCTCGCCAATGGCTTTGAGATTCGTGTCTTGCCCTGTGCAAACCGATAATAGCGTCTGCTTGATAGGAGCGGGCATTGGATAGTCATCGTGTGCGATTAAGCGAACACGGTTATCTTCGATTTCAACCAGTGCGGTATCTACGCCGTCCATGCTGGTTCCAGACATCACACCGATATACAGTTTGTTAAGATTCACAGCCAATTCCGTCAATTCTTCGATTCACTTATTGTAAAGCAATTCTGAAGCGAATAACCTCATCGAATACGAGATATTCAGCCGATTTTGAGGAGAAAAAATGGGACCGTTATGGGTTGATGTTGCAGGCTATGAACTGACTGCGGAAGACAGAGAAATTTTGGAACATCCAACGGTTGGTGGCTTGATCTTATTTACTCGCAATTATCATGATAGCGAGCAGCTTCAAGCGCTTACCCAATCCATCCGCGAAGCGGCTAAGCGACCGATTTTGATTGGTGTGGATCAAGAAGGGGGACGAGTTCAGCGTTTTCGTGAAGGGTTCTCTTTGATTCCTTCAGCAGATGAATACGCCAAACACCAAAATGGCGAAGAACTAGCACGTATGGGCGGTTGGTTAATGGCGGCAGAGCTGATTGCTCATGGTATTGACTTGAGCTTCGCGCCAGTGCTCGATAAAGGTCACCAATGTAAAGCGATTGGTAGCCGTGCCTTTGGTGAAGATATGGACACCATTTTACGTCATAGCACCGCTTACATGCAGGGCATGAAGAGTGTCGGTATGGCAACAACGGGCAAGCACTTCCCGGGTCATGGTGGTGTGATTGCCGATTCACATCTAGAGACGCCATACGATGAGCGTAGCGATATCTTTGAGCAAGACCTAGCCATTTTCAAAGCGCAAATCGATTCTGGCATCTTAGATGCGATGATGCCTGCTCATGTCATCTTTCCAAATTATGATGACCAACCCGCAAGTGGTTCTGAGTATTGGCTAAAACAAATCCTGCGCCAGCAACTTGGTTTTAAAGGTTTGATCTTCTCCGATGATTTGACCATGGAAGGTGCTGCGATCATGGGTGGCCCTGCTCAGCGTGGTGCACAAGCATTAAACGCTGGCTGCGACATGCTGCTGGTTTGCAACAAACGCGATGCACAAGTCGAAGTGCTTGATAATCTGCCAATCACTTCTGTTCCTCTTGCTGAGACCTTGTTGAAGAAGCAAGGCTTTTCTCTAAGCGATCTAAAACTCTCGCAAGAGTGGAAAGAAGCCTCTGAAGCCATGGAACGATTGATTGGCTAACCATTTCACCGCTGAATAATGGTGTGTTCAGGGGGAGACGTAAATTTTCAAAAAAAATGCCCAAAGAAAGCCGAAGTGCCCTGAACTTCGGCTTTCTTTGGGTGTAAACTTTAATTTGCACTAAATGTTTTTTATTGTATACAGTTGTAATTCTTTTTTAGCCTGTTATCTTGTTGGTTAAGCTTAGTTGTCTCGCTAAGGAATTGGCTTGGTGTAAAAATAAGTATACAGGGAAGGTTATGCAAAGAAGTGAATTGAGCAACATCAACATCAGCGAAGAACAAGTACTGATCACGCCTGAGGAGCTAAAAGTTAAGCTTCCTCTAAGTGAAAAGGCGCGCCGTTTCATTCAAGAGTCTCGTCAAACTATTGCTGACATCATTCACAAGAAAGATCATCGTCTACTTATTGTATGTGGACCATGTTCTATCCATGACGTAGAGGCAGCGAAGGATTACGCTAAGCGTTTAAAAGCGCTTTCAGAACAACTAAGCGACCAACTGTATATTGTAATGCGTGTTTACTTTGAGAAGCCTCGAACCACCGTTGGTTGGAAAGGCCTGATCAATGACCCACACCTAGACGGCAGCTTCGACATTGAACATGGTCTGCATGTTGGTCGTGAATTGCTGGTGGAACTGGCAGAGATGGAAATCCCGCTAGCAACAGAAGCCCTTGACCCAATCAGCCCGCAATACCTTGCTGATACCTTTAGCTGGGCAGCAATTGGTGCTCGCACAACGGAATCACAAACTCACCGTGAGATGGCAAGTGGTCTCTCTATGCCTATCGGATTTAAAAATGGTACGGACGGCAGTTTGGCTACGGCGATCAACGCTATGCAAGCCGCCTCTTCGAGTCACCGCTTCATGGGGATAAACCGCGAAGGCCAAGTGGCGCTACTGACCACACAAGGTAACCCGAATGGCCACGTGATTTTGCGCGGTGGCAAACAAACCAACTACGATTCAGTTTCTGTCACCGAGTGTGAGCAAGATATGGCGAAGTTTGGTTTAGATGCATCATTGATGGTGGACTGCAGCCACGCGAACTCACGTAAAGATTACCGCCGCCAGCCATTAGTCGCAGAAGACGTGATTCACCAAATCCGTGAGGGTAATAAGTCGATCATCGGTTTGATGATTGAGAGCCATATCAATGAAGGTAACCAATCTTCAGACCTTGCACTTGAAGAGATGAAATACGGCGTATCGATCACCGACGCATGTATCAATTGGGATTCAACTGAGGCACTATTACGTCATGCACATGAAGAGCTGGTGCCTTTCTTAGAGACTCGTCTTAAAGGCTAAAACGGAACTAATTTAAGGAACATCAATGGCAGTTGAACTTAACGCATTACGTGATCAAATTGATGCGGTCGACAAGCAAATGTTGGATCTACTGGCTCAGCGTTTAGCATTAGTAGAGAAAGTGGGTGACGTAAAAAGCGAACACGGTTTGCCAATTTACGCCCCTGATCGTGAGGCAGCAATGCTGGCGTCACGACGAGCTGAAGCTGAAAAAATGGGGATTCCTCCACAGCTGATTGAAGACATTCTTCGTCGAATCATGCGTGAGTCTTATGCCAGCGAGAAAGATTCTGGTTTTAAGTGTTTGAACCCTGAATTGCGCTCAGTGGTTATTATTGGTGGTAATGGTCAGCTAGGTGGTCTGTTTGGCCGAATGTTCAAGCTATCTGGTTACCAAGTAAAAGTGCTGGGCAGCAAAGACTGGGATCACGCGGATGATATCCTAAAAGATGCGGGGCTGATTGTGGTTACTGTGCCGATTCACCTAACAGAAGGTGTGATTGAAAAGCTAGGTAACCTGCCAAAAGACTGTATTTTGTGTGACCTGACTTCTATCAAGTACAAGCCTTTGCAAGCAATGCTGAATGTACACCAAGGCCCAGTAGTTGGTTTGCACCCAATGTTTGGCCCAGATGTATCAAGCTTGGCAAAACAGGTGATCGTGTACTGCGATGGTCGTGGCAACGAGCAATACCAATGGCTATTGCAGCAGCTTGGTATTTGGGGAGCAAGCCTGTGCCAAATCGATGCGCAAGAGCATGATCATGGCATGACACTGATTCAGGCGTTGCGTCACTTCACTTCATTTGCTTACGGCATGCACCTAAGCAAAGAGAATCCAAACCTTGAACAGCTGTTAAAACTGAGTTCGCCAATTTACCGTTTGGAGTTAGCGATGGTAGGGCGTCTGTTTGGTCAGGACCCACATCTCTACGGTGATATCATTCTTTCGTCGCAAGAGAACATCGACATGATTAAGCGATTCCACCAACGTTTTGGGGAGGCGCTAAGCATCCTAGATAGCAAAGACAAAGCAGAGTTTGTTGAAAGCTTTGAGCAAGTGAGTGATTGGTTTGGTGATTACTCTCAGCAATTTATGCATGAGAGCCAAAACCTGTTAAAACAAGCCAACGACAATATTCACCGCGGATAATTGCTGGTTTGAATGATAAAAAGAGCAGCGTCGCAAGGCTGCTCTTTTTTGTTGCACTGAAGCCAACTTCTATCAGTTGGTTTTTGTCTGACTGCTACTTTCACTCGAAACAGTACTGATACGAGTATCGCGGTACGGTGAGTTGGTCAGGTTGACCTGTAGACGAACTACATTATCAATGAGCTGTACCAGTGGCCCCCACTTTACCTTCTTCTCTTTTTCAAATACGTAGTTAAAGTTCTCTGGGGTCCAATCCATTAGATACTGCGGATTAAGAGCACGACCAAGAAAGCGTACTTCATAATGAAGGTGAGGGCCTGTTGAGTTTCCTGAGTTACCACATCTAGCAATCACATCGCCTTTACTGACAAACTCTCCACTTTTTACGTTGAACTTTTGTAAGTGAGCAAAGGAGCTAGAAAAACCAAACGAGTGGCGTAATGTCAGGTAATTACCGTAGCCTTTATTACTAGGGCGAACGGTTTCAATGACACCATCGGCAGGCGCAAGAATTTCTTCACCACGTTTACAGGTTAGATCAATGCCAGTGTGGACATGGCGTTTGCCTGAGATAGGGTTAACTCGAGAGCCGTAAGACGAAGAGATACGCTGGTAGGTCATCGGGCTGTCGTTTGGGATCAAACGAAACATGGTTGCGCGCACAGCAGAGTCAACCGCCGCCGCATCGATACGCACTTCCAATGCTAGGTTATTTTCATCTCCGACAAGCTCTTCATCAGCAAGGCCTAGTACGGACTCAACATCAAAGACACGCTTGCCTAGCAGTTGAATCTGGTTGTTTTTGTCCGTCAGAGATTGAGACAGTGAGTGGTTGGTATCCAATTGTTCTTCGTAAAGCGCAGTGATTTCTGCTTTTTCACTTTCAAGCTTAGCTATGGTCTGGCTAAGGGTCTGTGTATCATGAACCTGCTTTTGGTTCAGATACCATGCGCCGCCGACGACTGCGGGCAATGTAACAACGGATGCACAGATGGTTAGGATCGAAAGGCGACCCAAATGAAATTGCTGATTGCCATCTTTTGTCGGGATCAGCATGGTAATTTTTTTAGACATAGTTATTGTTACTAAAGTAGGCGCACAATTTATTCTTCCTCTAAACCTGAAAGGTGCTCTAACTCTCGATTCAGAAGCGCGTTATTGCCTACATTCAATTCTATAAAATGTTTTAGTTGGCTAATACTCTCGATGTCTATGTCGCTTATCTTTAACCGAATCTCATTGTTTGCAATTGAAATGATACCAGCACTTAGCTGCACCACCTGTTCTGATTGAATAAATGAGAAGCCCACTTCTACCGGAAGTGACGAATTCAACGGTTTTGCATCTTCAACTTTTAATAGCAAGCCATGTAATGAAAGATCTTGAATCGTAGCTTGCATTGCCAAGTCACCTTGCTCAATTAGAGTCGATACTTGGTAGATGATGCGTGAAAAGTGTCGTCTCTCCGTCATAGAGCTTTCTCGTAAAGTATTCAAAAAATTGAAAGATTATATCAAGCAGTACAAAGATTGTTCAATCTTTGCTCTTGAAATGTCGAGACAGCTACAGAGTTAGGCTAGCTAGTGGTCATGCTCTTGGCCTACTTGGGAGGCACTTCGAGTTATTTATGCAACCCATACAACAAAGGCCGCTATGATAGCGACCTTTGTACGAATGACAAGCAAAGGTGAGCGTAGGGTGATATACCACACACTCATCTTATAACCGAAATTACTTCGATACGCGCTTGTATTTGATGCGGTGTGGTTCAGCTGCTTCAGGACCAAGGGTCTTCTTCAGCCATTCCATGTACTCGTTGTAGTTACCTTCGTAGAAGTTAACTTGACCTTCATCACGGTAGTCGATGATGTGCGTAGCGATACGGTCTAGGAACCAACGGTCGTGCGAGATAACCATGGCACAGCCAGGGAATTCGAGCAGTGCTTCTTCTAGTGCTCGTAGCGTTTCAACGTCAAGGTCGTTGGTTGGTTCATCGAGTAGCAGTACGTTACCGCCAGCTTTAAGCAGCTTAGCAAGGTGTACACGGTTACGCTCACCACCTGATAGCTCGCCAATGATCTTCTGCTGATCTGAGCCTTTGAAGTTAAAGCGAGAACAGTAAGCACGCGCAGGGATTTCGAAGTTGTTGATCTTGATGATGTCAGCGCCTTCAGAAATCTCTTGGAATACCGTGTTCTTGTCGTTCATTGAGTCACGGAACTGTTCAACAGACGCCAGTTTCACTGTTTCACCCAGTTCAATAGTACCTGAATCTGGCTGCTCAGTGCCGCTTAACATCTTAAATAGGGTTGATTTACCCGCACCGTTGGCACCGATGATACCTACGATTGCACCCTTAGGTATGCTGAACGATAGATCATCGATAAGAACGCGACCGTCGAATGACTTCGTCAGGTTGTTCACTTCGATAACTTTATCACCTAGGCGCTCACCTGGCGGGATGAACAGTTCGTTGGTTTCGTTACGTTTTTGATGATCAGTGCTTTGCAGCTCTTCAAAACGAGCCATACGAGCTTTAGATTTTGCTTGGCGACCTTTCGGGTTCTTACGTACCCATTCCAGTTCTTTCTCGATGGTTTTTTGACGAGCACTTTCTTGAGATGACTCTTGCTGTAGACGGGCATCTTTTTGCTCTAGCCATGAGGTGTAGTTACCTTGCCAAGGAATACCTTCACCACGGTCAAGTTCTAGGATCCAGCCTGCCGCGTTATCTAGGAAGTAACGGTCGTGCGTGATAGCAACGACAGTACCAGTGTAGTCCACAAGGAAGCGCTCTAGCCATGCAACAGACTCAGCATCCAAGTGGTTGGTTGGTTCGTCTAGCAATAGCATGTCTGGTTTTTCTAGAAGCAGACGACAAATGGCAACACGGCGACGCTCACCACCAGATAGGTGGGCAATCTTTTGATCCCACTCTGGTAGGCGAAGGGCATCTGCAGCACGCTCTAGTGCGTTATCTAGATTGTGACCGTCTTTCGCTTGAATCAGCGCTTCCAGTTCACCTTGCTCTTTTGCAAGTGCATCGAAGTCTGCATCAGGCTCAGCATACGCTGCATATACCGCATCCAAACGCGTAAGAGCGCCAGCAACATCAGCAACGGCTTCTTCAACAACTTCACGAACCGTTTTTGATTCGTCTAGTACTGGCTCCTGAGGCAGGTAACCTACGTTAAGGCCAGGTTGTGGGCGAGCTTCACCATCGATGTCGGTATCGATACCTGCCATGATACGCAGCAGAGTAGATTTACCCGCACCGTTCAAACCTAAAACACCGATTTTGGCACCAGGGAAAAAGCTTAGAGAGATGTCTTTAAGAATTTGACGCTTAGGTGGCACGATTTTGCTCACCCGCGACATGGTATATACGTATTCAGCCATTGCCGATCGTTCCTAAATTAACTGTCATTTAAAGCGACTATTTTATACCAACTCATCCAGTTTTGTTACCGCATTGCAAGAAATTCCAATCTCGTGTGATTTCTTCTTTATCGCTGACCGGAAACTCACATGCTTAGGGTATACACTTTTGTTGTTCGCCTTTAAATAGAACGGACTCTGATGATGAACCATGACTTTTATGGAATCTATTCTTTTTGCAAGGCTCTAAAGTTTCACGAGCACAACATTTATTATATCAAGTCGCTTTAGAATGAGCGTGTAATAGAATGCAAATAAATGCATATGCTTTATCTCCGTCACGTTTTGCTTTTGCTCGTGGCGGAGAGTAAAGAGAACAACGTCTGGGGAAATGACGCACATGACATTCAACGTATCTGAATTGGCTAAAAGAGTATGTTATGCAGCCGCTTTATGTGCGGTAAGTGTGACAGCAAGCGCGGCGCTAAGCTTAGAAAAGCAGCGTCAAGTCTACGAACAGGCTCAAAACCTAATAGATAACAATGATATCGATGGTTATTTGTCTATTCGTCCCAAAATCGCCGATTATCCGCTGACCCCTTATGTGGATTATCGAGTGTTTTTGAGGCAATTATCGAGTAAGTCCCCTGAGCAGGTGGATGAATTTATTAAAGACTATGAGGCTTTTCCATTCTCACGTCGGATTCGCGCCCCTTACCTAGATAGTCTATATCGCCAGAAAGACTGGAAAACTATTACCGAGTTCCAGAAGTTTGAGCCCAGTGGTGAGCGTTATCAGTGTATCTTTTATGTCGCTCAGCTAGAACAAGGCAAACAAGTCGCGGCCTTTAAAGGTGCTGAACATATGTGGCTGCGAGGTAAGAGCATTGCCGATGAATGCGATCCGTTGTTTTTTGCTTGGGATAAATCGGGCGGACGTACTGATGACATGATCTTGCAACGTATGTTGTTGGCGTTTGATGCGCGCAATGGTGGTTTAATTACCTATCTGCAAAAGCTACCGAAGTCGGCGAAAGCGCAGCAGCAAGCTAAGGCGATGAAAGCCCTGTTTGATAAGCCGGAAAGCGTAGCTGGGTTTGCCAAGAAGCAATCTGCTAATGACTTCAATCGTGCGCAGAGTGAATATGCGTTAAAAAAGCTGGCTCGTAAGAATATTGAACAAG
Organism: Vibrio sp. PID23_8; assembly: GCF_003584965.1. Classification (NCBI taxonomy): domain Bacteria; kingdom Pseudomonadati; phylum Pseudomonadota; class Gammaproteobacteria; order Vibrionales; family Vibrionaceae; genus Vibrio; species Vibrio sp. PID23_8. Next base: position 302,611 of record NZ_LIXE01000004.1, read on the forward strand.
CGCAAGTTGCATACGCGTCTGTTGTCAAAGGGCAGAAGTTCTCGCCGCAAGAAGCGCAAGCTCTCGCAGATTACATTGCGATTCGTTTGATTCGTACCGAGTCTGAATCGTTGGCTAAGTGGCGAGATGACAAAACGAAAACCAGTAAACACCTGCCATTAATTGAGAGTCGTATCCGTCTGTCGATTCAAAATGGCGATTGGGAAGGTGTGCAAAAATGGATTGCTGTACTGAATCAAGAGGAGCAGGCATCACTTCGCTGGCAGTACTGGTTAGGACGTAGTGAGATTGCTCTTGGTGAGCAAGGGGCTGGTAAAAAACGACTCGCTAAACTTGTCGGTCAGCGTAACTTTTACAGTGTCGCGGCAGCCAATGCGATTGGGCAGTCAATAAAGTATCCATCGAGCTCTGTAACGTTGGACAAGAAGGCCATTCAACCGTACCAAAAATCATTGCTTCGAATTGAAGAGTTAATTGAAACAGACAAAATTGCTGCAGCCAAAAGCGAATGGGCACATTTGCTACGTCGTGTAGACAACGATGAGAAAACGATGCTAGCGGCTTATGCTGCCTCAAAACGCTGGTACCACCTAACCGTGGCGGCGAGTATTCAGGCTAAAATGTGGGACAACATGGAATTGAGATTCCCAGTAGCACATCGCTGGTGGTTTAACTTTTATGCAGATAAGCACAATATCGATCCGATCACGATGATGTCATTAGCTAGACAAGAAAGTGCGCTAGATTCAGAGGCGCGCTCTCCTGTGGGGGCTCGTGGCTTGATGCAGATCATGCCTGCTACGGCAAAGTACACCGCGCGTAAATACAAGCTCAAGTATCAAGGAACAGAAGACTTATATAACGTGGGTAAGAACATTGAAATAGGCAGTCATTACCTGCAAGGCTTGATGGAGGATTACGATAATAATCGTATTTTTGCGCTCGCTGCTTATAATGCTGGACCTAACCGAGTAAAAACGTGGCGAGAGCGAACCCAAGGAAAAGTAGACGCTTATTCCTTTATTGAAGCGATTCCATTTAAAGAGACACGCGGTTACGTGCAGAATATCTTGATGTTTGAAACTTACTATCGTGATCTTTTGGGCGTTGATGGTGCGTTCTTGACCCAAAACGAGATCAATACCAAGTATTGAGTGAGGTAACTTGATGTCACATGAACCTGAGTACAAAGACTGGCAACAGATTGTTGAACTGATTCGCTCAAGTGTAGATAACCAGCAACATGAGATGCTGCTGACTATGCTAATGACACCGGATGAGAGAGAATCACTCACCGCGCGTGTGAACATTCTCAATGAACTGCTTAAAGGTGAGCTTTCTCAGCGTCAAATCAGTCAAATGCTTGGGGTTGGTATTGCGACCATTACCCGTGGTTCTAATGAATTGAAGTCGAAGTCTGACGCAGACAAAGATAAGCTTAAAACGTTGTTAGAGCAGGGCGCTCAATAATGTTAAGTTTCAGATAGCAAAAAGGGCGACACTATCGCCCTTTTTTAATGCTGTTTTTCTCTGTCAGTTTTACCACGCAAAAATGAACCGTTATTTACTACGATTGGTATTACAGATTTGACGGGAAGTGTTCTGGGTTGGTGAATGGAATTAGAGCCAAAATCAAGGCTTGATGATATACTGAACTGCGAGTGAGTTGGTGCTGTGTTAGTAAACCAATCGCACCGCCTTTCTGCTTGATATTCTCCGTGCCAAACACTTCATCCATTACATCACCAAGTTCGTTAGCATGTTCTAATTTCTTCAATACTTCTGGTGGTAGCATTAGGCTCGCTGAACGCGACTCCCCGCGGTGTGTTTCTGATTCAATCACCATCCAAGCAAACGTCACATTACCTTCGATACCCGCTTCAAGACCGACATAGAAATCTGCAGTTGTTATGACTTTTTTCGCATTGCGTACACGATTTAGTGCGCCAAGGTGCGTTTCCATATTCGTCATTGGTTGTTCAGCCACTTCACTGGGGACATTTACGCCAACAAACTCGAAGCTTTGTTGTGGAAAAGCGCTTTGGAATGCACTCTCTACTGCTTTGATTTTGGCTGGGTTAAGCGAAGCAATAACGACTTTTTGGTCTACCATGATCTTTCTACTCATTGATGTCCATTAACTCAATTTTACTTGGGTTGGTTTTACGTTCTCACTTGGGTAACATCCCAATACTTTCAGATGCTTAGTTATCTTAGTGAGTTCTTCGAGCACTTGTTGCATTTCGGTTGAACCAAGATGAGATTCCAAGTCTACATAGAACATTTCTTCCCATGGATTACCCATGATTGGACGTGACTCTAGTTTGGTCATATTGATGCCGTAGCGCTGCAGAACCAACAGCGTTTCAACCAAGGATCCGGCTTCTTGTGATGTAGACATGATCAGCGTTGTCTTCGCTGGAATCTGGGGTGACACTTCAACAGGCTTACGAGCTACCACAATGAAGCGTGTGTGGTTTTCTGTTTGATTCGCAATGTTACCTTGGATAGCTTGCAGGCCGTACAGTTTGCCGCTTGATGCGTTACCAATAGCAGCTACGTCATCACGGGCAAGCTCTTGCACTTTTTGCATCGCATCAGCGGTGCTAGCACAAGATTCTAGTTTCACGCCTTTCATGCGGCTTAGGAACTCGCTGCACTGCTGATGTGGTTGCGGGTGAGAGTAAAGTGTTTTGATGTTCTCAAGGCGAATATCTTTCGTTGCAACAAGGCAGTGCTCGATAGGCTGAGTGAGTTCACCTACAATGTACAGCGTAGTGTGCTGAAGAAGGTCGTAAACTTCGTTGATAGAGCCAGAGCTCGTGTTTTCTATAGGTAATACGCCATAGTCTGCATGGCCGGATTCAACAGTTTGAGTCACTTCTTTGAAGTGTTCGCAGTTCAGTTCAATCAGCTCGGTATTCTTACGGCTAAAGTACTCACGGCTGGCAAGATGGGAGTAAGAACCCTTTGAACCAAGAAAAGCAACACGAGCTAAAGGCTTACGGCTTTGTTGTGGGTTGACTAAGTTTTGTAGGTAGCTCTGTTGAAGGAGTACAGAGTCCTCGATGATGGTATGGAAAAGTTTGGTGATGTACTGAGCGTCGAGTTCGTATTTATCACGGCCGTTAGTGATCAGTTTAACGAGAAGTTGTTGTTCACGGACTGCATCTCTAACAGGTTTTGACGTTTGTACTTTGCTTTTTGCTACTTCAATGCTGAGTTTTCGGCGTTCGGACAGTAGGCTAAGCAGTTGGTCATCGAGCTCATTCAAACGTAAACGAATTTCATCCAGGGAAATAGGTTGGTCAGTCATCAATTCTTTCCTTATAAAAAAGCCCCCCGATTTGGGAGGCTTTCTGTTTGTTTTTGACTTTTCTTTCACAAACGAGTTAGCCCCTCCTACTATGGAAGGAAAAAGAAGTCAAAAATAAACAGGTTGGTTAAATGCATAAATAGTGGTTAATTTGTGAGTGTTTAAACACAATAAGCAAGCTGGCGGGGAGCGTCAAGCAAAAAAATAGCGCCTTTCGGCGCTATTTCCTCAATCTGGTCTATTTACTCTTCTTCTTCCACTAGCTCAGGCTTATTCGCACGTCGAGCTTCAGGTTTGTGGGTCAGCTTATTCAATTGTCGTTCTAGTTTTTGCTCCACTTCGTTGATAGCTGCATACAGATCTTCGTGAGTTGCAGAGGCGATTAGCTGGCCTTTAGGAACTTTAATAACGGCTTCGAATTTCTTCTGTTTGTTTGGTTCCTCACTGAATGTTGCCTGGCATCCGATGATGTCGACTTGCCATTTTTCCAGCTTCTTGAATTTGCTCTCAATATGAGCGCGGATTGCAGAGGTGATTTCGATGTTTTTACCAGTAATGTTCATTGTCATAAAAGTTTTCCTCTGTTTCATCCCTCATGGGTTAAGTTCAGATTACCGCTTTGACGAGAAAAGAATGTGATCCAAGTCACCATTCAGGCTGGGTTTTTGGCGTTCAAAAACGAATGTGATCTGACTCAAGAACTGTCTAGATTTATGCGGAAATAGCTTGTTATCGGATTCTAAATCATTAGATTGAATAGAGTGTTGAGCTGAAAACTAACCCGTTTTTAGGGATATTTTACAGCCTGTAATTCTAGCAACTCAAAAATTAATCAATATTAAATCGTGATATGCATCGCACATTTTAGTGTTTCGATGGTGAGTTAAAAGTGGGGTACCTTTCCCCAAGTGACCCCTTTACCTAGCAAGATTCATTCAGCTTAAAACATACGGTCAACTTTTCGGACTTGAACTTGAGTTGGGACTTGATGTGTCGTTTTTTTCTCCCGCTAAGCGAAGCAAATGACTATATATGACATAATAGCGATTAATATTTCGTACGTAGTTAACTGTCTCGCTAAAGCCACTTCCCCTCATAACCGTTTCAACATTTTGAAACCATATGTCTGGGTTGTAACCTTCTTGCATCGCTTTTTTACGCATCTTTTCAACGTTTCCTGGTCCTGAATTGTAGGCGGCAAGTGTTAAGTAAACTTGGTTTTCACGAGTTATCGAATTATCGCTGAAATATTGTTTACGAAGAAAGCTCAAATACTTAACTCCAGCGTGAACATTATTATCTAAGTTTTTAATATTTTTTATGTTTACATTTGCATCCCTAGCCGTACTTGGCAAAATCTGCATCATACCCACCGCCCCTCTTTTAGAAACTAAGTTATTATTAAATCCAGACTCCTGATACGCTAAAGCCGCAATCATCAAATAATTAAAATGATATTTATCAGCGTATTTTTTAAAAAGAGTGGATAGTTGTTCAAGCTTACTAAGGGTTTGTGGGCTGAGAACTTTATCGAGCCAATCAGTATTTTCTAGATAACGGCTATCTAAGATATTTCCCAACAAGGTTCCCTCTTTTGCTTTTTTAATGAAGGCATTCACAATGGCTTCTATTTCTGGGCTATTTTCTCGTACTGCCCATGCTATTTCAGCATCTTCTCTTAAGGGGATGATTTCGTGTACACGTAACGTATCCATGTGATTAAGCCATAGATCGGCTTTGTGACTATCGAGGACCATAGCTTGTATGTAACCTTTGTTTAGCATTTGAAGCAGTTCATAATCTTGTATTGTTTCATCAACAAAATGCACAGAGATTGGTTCAAGCCCTGCCTTGGCAAAAGTTTTGTTCAACGACAGAATACTTTCATAATGACTTGAACTCTTACGAACCGACAATTCTTTGCCGCTTAACTGAGTGATGTCGGTGATCGTTGGTATATCCTTATTGGTGACTACCCACTCTGAAATGCCTGTCCGCAATGGGTCGCTAAAGTCGACAAGCTGTTCTCTACTTTCGGTTTTCGTTAAGTTAGCAATAGCTAGGTCTCCAAATCCTTCCTCTAAATATGTCAATATCTTATCTCTAGGGACGGGAATGACTTGAATGTGTAGTGATGGTTGGATTTTACGCAGATCTTTCTCAAATTCTGTCAACAGTTCAGCAGCGATGCCTTTAGATTGACCATTTTCAACGTAATAGAATCCAAGATCAGCGGTTACTAATACCCGAACGAGATTGCGCTCTTTGAGAGTGGAAAAGTCTCCGATATATGGAGGTTGCTTTAGTGGGGATAAACCTAGAGCATTAATCGATGCTGAAATGAGTAGCACTAACCAGAAAACTACCCATCGATTTATTAATGACACAATCACACCCAGACAAAACGAGAATAGTCTCTTAAGTGTAGACGTTGGAGCCTAAAAAGAACCAAGTAATTGCTTGGTGCTTAATTCATGGCTGTTTAGCTTCGATGAAAAAACGCCACAGAGTCAGCTGTGGCGGTAGGAGGTTATTTGACAGGATTGAGTTTAATGAGTTCTTCTGTTCTTACGATGGCATCGTCTAGACCGAGTTCTTTATAGGCGGCAAGTTGGATCTTAAGCGACTTACGAGCAGCCTCGGTATCTGGAAAGGCTTTTTGCAATTCCTGAGCGCGGTTAATGGCTGCGATCCAAGCTTCACGGCGTAGGTAGAAGTCCGCAGTGGCCAGATCGTACTCAGCAAGGCGATTCTTCAATGCTACCATGCGCTTTTGCGAATCTTCTGCGTATGGGCTGGTTGGGTAACGCTCTAACAGTTTCTTGAAGTCATCAAAGGCTTTCTTTACAGGTTCTGGATCACGGTCGCTACGATCAATACTGAACAAGTCATGCATAAAGTTACGGTCTTGCGCCATGTGGCTCAAACCACGCATGTAAAGCACCCAGTCCATTTTTTTGTGAGTTGGGTTTAAACGCATAAAACGAGAAATTGTTGCTAAGCCCAGTGCTAAATCGTCATTTTTGTAGTATGCGTAAATAAGGTCAAGTTGTACCTGTTCTGAGTAAGCACCAAACGGATAACGGGAATCTAATGCTTCTAGTTTTTCGATCGCAGAAAGCCAGTTACCGCTTTGTAGAGATGTTTGTGCGTCTGCATACAGTTCAGAAGGTGGCACATCAGGAACGATTTCTTCTTTGCTTGCACAGCCAAACAGAAGGGATACCGCTAAAAGGCCTATTAAAGTCTGATGTTTCATATCAGGAGTCTGTTCCTTGAATCTAAATATTTCTTAAGCTGCCGTTACTTTCTTTCCAGTAACAGATACAATGATGTAATACTCTATTTTTCCACAGTCGTGAGCATTAGTCTCACAGTTTTTAAAAAAGTTCGATATGGCTCAGCAGATTGTTTTAACCAACACCGTAAAAGATAGCCAGTTAGGTCAACGTTTAGACCAAGCTATCGCCGAATTATTCGCTGACTTTTCTCGCTCGCGCCTAAAAGAATGGTTGCTTGACGGGAAGGTTCAAGTGAATGGTGAAGTTGTCACTAAACCTCGTACCAAAGTAATGGGGGGCGAGGAAATTACCTTGCAAGCCGAGCTGGAAGATGAAGAACGCTGGGAGGCACAAGATATCCCGCTAGATATCGTCTACGAAGATGATGACATCATCGTGATCAACAAGCCTCGTGATTTTGTAGTACACCCAGGTGCAGGTACGCCAGATGGCACTGTTCTTAACGCATTGTTACATCACTACCCAGACATCGCTGAAGTACCGCGTGCAGGTATCGTGCACCGCCTGGATAAAGACACAACCGGTCTGATGGTCGTTGCGAAAACAGTACCAGCGCAAACTCGTTTAGTGCGTGCACTGCAAAAACGTAACATCACGCGTGAGTACGAAGCGATTGCGATCGGCCGTATGACGGCAGGTGGTAAAGTGGATCAGCCCATTGGTCGTCACTCTACCAAGCGCACGCTGATGGCGGTTGCGCCTCTGGGTAAACCGGCGGTAACACACTACCGTGTGGCGGAGCACTTCCGTGAACACACGCGTATTCGTCTGCGTCTAGAAACCGGCCGTACACACCAAATCCGTGTTCATATGTCTTACCTACAGCATCCGCTCCTAGGTGATACTGCTTATGGTGGCCGTGCCCGTATCCCAACGGGTGCATCACAAGAACTGACGGAGATGATTCGTGGTTTCGACCGCCAGGCACTACACGCAGTAATGCTACGTTTCGAGCATCCTATCACTGGCGAAGAGCTTGAGTTCCATGCTCCTATTCCAGATGACATGGTGATAATGACGGAAGCGCTGCGCAAAGATACGGAAGAATTCGGTTTGCCAGACGAGTTCTAATATGAAGATAATTATTCCCAACTGGCCTGCACCTAAAAACGTAAAAGCTTTTGCCTCAACACGAGTCGGGGGTTTCTCTACGGGTTCTTATCAAGGACTGAATTTAGGTGCGCATGTTGGGGATGATTGGTCGTTAGTTGAAAAGAATCGTGATTGGTTGGCGCTGCAAGTAAGTATGCCGAATGCGCCAGTTTGGTTAAATCAAACGCATTCTACTGTCGTTGCTCAAATTAACGAGCCAACTTTGGATGTGTTGGATGCCGATGGTGTGTTCACCTCTTCTCAGCATGTTGTTTGTTCAGCGATGACCGCAGACTGTTTGCCGGTGTTGCTGACGAATACGCAAGGTACACAAGTCGCCGCTGTTCATGCAGGTTGGCGAGGTCTAGCGAACGGCATCGTTGAAAATGCATTAGAGTTATTTTCTGGTGAAGTTATCGCATGGCTTGGGCCAGCAATAGGTCCTCAAGCATTTGAAGTTGGTGACGATGTGTTACAAGCGTTTGTTGATTTTGATTCACAAGCTCGACATGCATTTCTACCGCGAGATATTTCCGGCAAATGGTTTGCCGATATGTCAAAACTCGCAACTCAGCGCTTGAACAAAGCTGGCGTCACACAAGTGTTCGATTCAGGTCTTTGTACTTTTCAAGACTCAGATTCTTTTTATTCTTACCGTCGTGATGGTGTGACGGGTCGACAAGCGACTTTTATTTGGATTGAAGAATAAGCATATCAACCAGACCTTACTTAAAGGTATCGCTATTGTTGCAAAGCTATCTTTATTGATTTACTCCCTTGAATTTCCCCCCAGTAGTATCCATCTTTCTAACTGTTAAAGAATTTTCTTCAGTTGAAGTTAGGAAGGTTGATATGCGTCTTGATAGATTTACCAGTAAGTTTCAAATCGCTATCTCTGATGCGCAGTCACTAGCGTTAGGTCGCGATCATCAATATATCGAACCCGTGCACTTAATGGTGGCGTTGCTCGATCAGAACGGTAGCCCAATTCGTCCACTACTGACGATGTTAGATGTGGATGTTACTCATCTTCGCTCTAAGTTGAGTGAAATGTTAGATCGACTGCCAAAAGTCAGTGGCATTGGCGGTGATGTTCAGCTATCAAGTTCGATGGGAACCTTATTCAACCTGTGTGACAAAGTTGCTCAAAATCGTCAGGATTCCTACATTTCTTCAGAAGTCTTTTTATTAGCTGCGTTAGAGGATCGAGGTCCACTTGGTCAGTTATTTAAAGAGATCGGGCTGACCGAGCAAAAAGTTAGCCAAGCGATCGAAAAGATCAGAGGTGGTCAAAAAGTCAAAGACCCGAATGCTGAAGAGCTGCGCCAAGCATTGGAAAAGTTCACCATAGATCTTACTGAACGAGCAGAGCAGGGGAAGTTGGATCCAGTTATCGGCCGCGATGACGAAATTCGTCGAACCATCCAAGTATTACAACGTCGTACCAAAAACAATCCCGTCATCATTGGTGAGCCCGGAGTGGGTAAGACCGCGATTGTCGAGGGGCTTGCGCAGCGCATCATTAATAATGAAGTACCAGAAGGCCTACGTGGTCGCCGTGTGTTGTCTCTAGACATGGGGGCATTGGTCGCTGGTGCCAAATACCGCGGTGAATTCGAAGAGCGATTGAAGTCTGTACTGAATGAGTTAGCCAAAGAAGAAGGCAATGTCATTCTATTTATCGATGAGCTTCATACCATGGTCGGTGCAGGTAAGGGTGAAGGCTCAATGGATGCGGGTAACATGCTAAAGCCAGCATTGGCCCGTGGCGAACTTCACTGCGTGGGCGCAACAACGTTGGATGAATACCGTCAATATATAGAAAAAGATGCCGCGCTTGAGCGTCGTTTTCAAAAAGTGCTTGTGGATGAGCCTACGGTAGAAGATACGATAGCGATCTTACGGGGTTTGAAAGAGCGTTATGAATTGCACCATCATGTAGAGATCACTGATCCTGCGATTGTTGCTGCAGCAAGTTTGTCGCACCGTTATGTTTCTGACCGTCAGTTGCCAGATAAAGCGATCGACCTAATTGACGAAGCGGCTTCGAGCATTCGTTTACAGATCGACTCTAAACCTGAGTCGTTAGATAAACTCGAACGTAAAATCATCCAACTTAAAATTGAGCAACAAGCGCTAAGCAACGAGCACGATGAAGCGAGTGAAAAACGCTTGGATGTTCTTAATGATGAGTTGAATGAAAAAGAGCGTGAATACGCAGAGCTAGAAGAGGTGTGGAATGCCGAAAAAGCCGCACTGTCCGGCACACAACATATTAAAGGTGAGTTAGAGCAGGCTCGCATGGATATGGACTTTGCGCGTCGTGCGGGTGACTTAAACCGTATGTCTGAATTGCAATATGGCCGTATTCCTGAGCTAGAGAAGCAACTCGATCTTGCGACACAGGCCGAAATGCAAGAGATGACTCTGCTGCGAAATAAAGTAACAGATAACGAAATTGCCGAAGTGCTTTCTAAGCAAACCGGTATCCCGGTATCGAAAATGCTAGAAGCAGAAAAAGAAAAACTGCTTCGCATGGAAGATGTTCTACATAAGCGTGTTATTGGTCAGGCAGAGGCGGTGGAAGTGGTATCAAATGCAATTCGCCGTAGTCGTGCTGGATTATCTGATCCGAATCGACCGATTGGATCGTTCTTATTCTTAGGTCCAACAGGTGTAGGTAAAACAGAACTGTGTAAGACACTCGCGAGCTTCATGTTTGACAGTGAAGATGCGATGGTGCGTATCGACATGTCAGAGTTCATGGAGAAACACTCCGTAGCAAGGTTGGTTGGTGCTCCTCCAGGCTACGTTGGTTATGAAGAAGGTGGCTACCTAACCGAAGCTGTTCGTCGTAAACCATATTCTGTCATCTTGTTAGATGAAGTAGAGAAGGCACATCCGGACGTATTTAATATCTTGCTTCAAGTGTTAGACGATGGTCGCCTCACCGATGGACAAGGTCGCACAGTTGACTTCCGGAATACAGTAGTGATCATGACATCGAACTTAGGTTCTGCTCGAATCCAAGAGAATTTTGCAACTTTGGATTACCAAGGTATTAAGAATGAAGTGATGGACGTGGTTAGTAAGCACTTCCGACCGGAGTTCTTAAATCGTGTTGATGAAAGCGTGGTGTTCCATCCTCTAGGTCAAAACCACATTAAGTCAATTGCATCTATTCAACTAGAACGTTTAGCGAAACGACTAGAAGAGAAAGGCTATCAATTTGAGGTGTCTGAGAAAGCGCTCGATTTGATTGCTCAGGTTGGTTTCGACCCTGTGTATGGTGCGCGCCCACTAAAGCGTGCCATTCAGCAATATGTTGAGAACCCACTAGCGAAATCCATTCTTGCTGGGCAAATTTTACCCGATAAGATAATTCAGTTAATCGTTAGCAATGACCAAATTATCGCTCACCAATAAAGGCATTAATTCAAAATTAAATGTGATCAACTTCAACTATTAGGGGCCGTAAGGCCCCTTTTTACTCCCCTTTTACTAAGTTTTGATTGTTTTTTATTCGAACGGTTTAAAAGAGGCAGTTTTTTTTGAAAAATAGGCTTGCGTTCTTAAACGAACTCCCTATAATTCGCCTCCGTTGTCTAGGGGAAGCAAGCAAAGCAGAACCGAGGTGGCAAAGCGGTTGAGTTGGAAAGTAACTCGCAGAGAAATAACTTAAAAAAGTGTTTGACACGAAAAGTTATATCGATAAAATGGCCGTCCACTTTGAAGGTAACTTCAGAGTGTGCTCTTTAACAATATAGACCTATCAATCTGTGTGGGCACTCGTTGATGATAATCCAATTAGAAACTTCGGTTTCAAATTAGGTTTCAATGAACTGAGTGACCAATCAAGTCGCAAGACTTGGCACAGTCAATTCATTATCGTTCTGTTGGAACGATAATAGCTTTAAAATTACTTCTTACTTCGAGTAAGAGCAGTTTTGAAGTCAGTATTCATTAAGCCTCTCCCTATTTATTTAGGGAATCAAAAACTTTAAATTGAAGAGTTTGATCATGGCTCAGATTGAACGCTGGCGGCAGGCCTAACACATGCAAGTCGAGCGGCAGCGACAACATTGAACCTTCGGGGGATTTGTTG
>NZ_LIXE01000005.1:0-299387 GCF_003584965.1 Vibrio sp. PID23_8
AGAAGTTAAAGACGACAAGAAATAAACCTTGTTAACTAGGCTGTCTAGGTCGCCTAGTGTCGATAAGACTTGTATATGCGGGCGTTTGGGGTAACTCTTACGCCCTCTTTTCGATCAAAACAAAATTAGAATAAGCGGTGAATATGTCCAAACGAGATTATTACGAGGTTTTGGGTATTCCTAAAGATACGTCAACCAAAGACATCAAGAAAGCCTATAAAAAACTCGCAATGAAATACCATCCCGATAAAAACCCGGGAGATAAAACAGCAGAAGAAAAGTTCAAAGAGATAAAAGAAGCCTACGAAATCTTAACTGACGACGAGAAACGTCAGCAATATGATCGATTTGGCCACGCCGCTTTTCAAGGCTCGAGTGACAAAGGTCACCACGATGGTCGCGGGCATTATCAGTCTGGTGGATTTGAAGATATCTTTGGTGGTGCGTTCGGCCGTCAAGGCTTTGGTGGGTTTGGCCGAAGCTCCGGTGGCTTTGGCGGCTTTGATGATATTTTCTCTCAAACTAGAGGTGGACGATCTCAACCAAGCAAAGGGCAGGATCACGAATTCACCTTAACGGTTGATTTTGTCGATGCCATTCAAGGTACGGAGAAAATCGTTGAGTTGCCAGTTAATGGCGAACAGAAAAAAATCAATGTTAAGATCCCACCAGGCATTCGAGATGGTGAAAAAATCCGTTTCTCTAACAAAGGGGCTCCTGGCATCAATGGAGGACCAAACGGTGATCTGCTACTAGTTATCAATACTCGTGATCATGCTTTTCTAAAACGAGAAAAAGATAACCTGTTGTGTACCGCTCATATTGACATGGTCAATGCTGCACTAGGTGGCGAAGTCGAAATCCAAGTCTTAGATAGCCGCTACAAACTCAAAGTCCCTGCCGGGTCTCAAAGTGGTCGTAAATTTAAAATGACGGGCAAAGGCGTGAAAAACCGTAAAGGTGTCACTGGCGACTTAATCGTAACGCTGCATGTTGATACCCCAACCAACCTTACTGTCACACAAAAAGATCTGCTAGAACAGTTCAAGGCGACACTTTAAGCGAGGTTCACCCACAAAACTTGCGAACCTAGTTGCCCGTCTCGATGTCACGATTTATCTTGTAACTCGTGACATCGGAACTGACAGACTAGAACAAACGACGCTTCATTCCCGCCCTTTCCATGATCCGCGTGGTAATTTCTTCTACCGACAAAGACGAAGTGTTGATGTAAGGGATCGCCTCTCGCCTAAACAGGGCTTCGACCGTATCAAGTTCAAGCTTACATTGCTCAGTGCTGGCGTACTCACTGCCCGACATGCGATTCTCTCGAATCTCAGTTAAACGCTCAGGATTAATCGTCAAACCAAACAATTTGTGACGATGAATTTCAAACTCTGGTAACAACCGCATCAACTTGATGTCTTCCGCAATAAACGGGTAGTTGACCACTCGCAAGCCAAACTGCATCGCCATATACAAACTGGTTGGCGTCTTGCCACTACGCGACACGCCAAGCAGAATAATATCTGCGTCTTCTAATCCTTTTAGAGTAATCCCATCATCATGTGCCAGTGTATATTCGATAGCAGCAATACGATCAAAGTAGGTGTCAGAATCTTTCCCTACGCTACGGGAGCGCTGTAATTTAGGTTGAGGCTCCATTTGAGTATCGTCCTGAACTTTTTGTACGATACTCTCCAGTACGTCATAGCAATAGGCAGGGGCTGTTCGAAGTATTTCACGAACATCAGGCAGCACTATTGAGAAAAACACTAATGGTTTAACACCATTGCGCTGGTAGGAAGTTTCTATTTCTTTGACTACATCGGCCACTTTGTCTGCGCTTTCTACAAATGGGAAGGCTTTTTCGTTAGGGATGAAAGGAAACTGGCCCAAAACAACATGCCCAAGCGTTTCACATGTTATGGCTGTTCCGTCAGAAACATAGAATACATCACGACTTTGGTTATTAATTTGCATTTGTATTTAGATTTTCAAAACCACTTGACTAGGATAATCAATATAATATTAACAAATAAGTTCAACTTTCAATTACGTTCACCACAGGTTTGAAATTTATTTCACATTTTTTTCAACCAGAGCGTAAACGTTTGCCTTTAAGTCCCCCTACAAAAGCTGCAATGTTTCTGGAGAAAAAACATGCAAAAGAACACCCTCTGGTTCAATGGTCTATCCATGGATGATGTCGACAAAGTCGGCGGTAAAAACGCTTCACTTGGTGAGATGGTTTCTAACCTAGCCAATGTTGGTGTTTCTGTTCCCAACGGTTTTGCCACTACCTCCTATGCGTTTAATCAATTCCTCGATCACGAAGGGTTAGATAAGCGCATTCATCAACTGCTTGATGAACTGGATGTTGGAGATGTAGAAGCGCTGCGTAAGACAGGTGCCAATATCCGACAATGGGTATTAGATGCCCCATTCCCTGCCAATCTAGAGCAAGATATCCGTGACAATTACCGAGAGCTGACTGAAGGCCACCCTGAGATTTCTGTTGCAGTGCGCTCGTCAGCAACCGCAGAGGATCTACCGGACGCCTCATTTGCTGGTCAGCAAGAGACGTTTCTAAACGTAAAAGGCATTGATGCAGTATTAGAAGCAACTAAGCACGTTTACGCTTCTCTGTTCAATGACCGTGCAATTTCATACCGTGTACACCAAGGCTTTAACCACCGTGGCATCTCGCTATCGGCGGGTATTCAGCGCATGGTGCGCTCGGACAAAGCCTCTTCTGGTGTTATGTTCACCCTAGATACGGAATCTGGTTTCGACCAAGTCGTATTCATCACCTCTTCTTGGGGCTTGGGTGAAATGGTGGTTCAGGGCGCGGTTAACCCTGATGAATTTTACGTTCACAAGCCAATGCTAGAGGCGGGTCAACACCCAATCGTTAAGAAGACCTTCGGATCTAAACAGATCAAGATGATCTACTCAAACAGCCAAGAGATCGGCAAGCAAGTAGACATCATTGATACATCAGCAGATGAGCGCAATGCATTCTCACTCAATGACGAAGAGATCAAAGAGCTCGCCAAACAAGCGATGATCATCGAGAAGCACTACCAGCGTCCAATGGACATTGAGTGGGCAAAAGACGGCATCGACGGCAAGCTTTACATCGTGCAAGCACGTCCAGAGACAGTATGTTCTCAAAGCGAGCAAAACGTGATTGAACGTTACGAGCTAAGCAACAAAGCGGACGTACTGGTCGAAGGTCGTGCGATTGGTCAGCGTATCGGGAGAGGTCCTGTTCGCTTGGTTGACTCTCTAGACCAAATGTCATTAGTGCAAGAAGGCGATGTGCTGGTAACTGACATGACTGACCCTGATTGGGAACCCGTGATGAAGAAGGCTTCGGCAATCGTCACGAACCGTGGGGGGCGGACTTGTCACGCTGCCATTATCGCTCGTGAACTTGGTATTCCAGCAATCGTCGGTTGTAGCAATGCCACTAGCAAGCTGACGGACGGTGAGACGGTTACGGTGTCGTGTGCTGAAGGCGAAACAGGCTGCGTTTACCAAGGTGAGTTGGAGTTCGAAGTGAAACGCTCTGCCGTTGATGAACTGCCAATGCTACCAACCAAAGTCATGATGAACGTGGGTAATCCAGACCGAGCATTCGACTTCGCTCAGATTCCAAACGAAGGTGTGGGTCTTGCTCGTCTTGAATTCATCATCAACAAGATGATTGGTATTCACCCTAAAGCACTGCTGAACTTTGATGCGCAACGCGATGAGTTAAAAGCAGAAATCACAGAGCGTATCCGTGGTTACAAAGGCCCAATCGATTTCTACGTCAGCAAGCTAACAGAAGGCATCGCGACGATTGCGTCTGCATTCTGGCCAAAACGCGTCATCGTTCGCATGTCTGATTTCAAATCGAACGAGTACAGCAACTTGGTTGGCGGTAAAGGTTACGAACCCCATGAGGAGAACCCAATGCTGGGCTTCCGTGGTGCGTCTCGCTACATTTCTCCAGTGTTTGAAGACTGTTTCGAGTTAGAAACCCAGGCAATCAAACGCGTTCGTAATGAGATGGGTCTGAAAAACGTTGAAATCATGATTCCATTCGTACGTACGCCAAGCGAAGCAGCATCGGTTATCGACTTGTTGGCGAAGTTCGACCTACGACGTGGCGATGACGGCCTAAAAGTGATCATGATGTGCGAACTGCCATCCAATGCGGTTCTGGCAGATGAGTTCTTGAAGTACTTCGACGGCTTCTCTATCGGCTCAAACGACATGACTCAGCTAACCCTTGGTCTTGACCGAGACTCAGGTGATGTTGCCCACCTATTCGACGAACGTAACCCTGCGGTAAAAGCCATGCTACAAATGGCCATTGATGCGGCAACCAAAGCAGGTAAATACGTGGGTATCTGTGGTCAAGGCCCATCAGACCACGATGACCTAGCCGAATGGTTGATGGAACAAGGTATCAGCTCTGTTTCCCTAAACCCAGATACGGTTATCGATACGTGGTTAAAGCTAGGCAACGTGTGTAAATAAGCCACTCTTCCCTAGTCAATGACATAGCCCTCAAGCTCCGGTTTGAGGGCTTTTTCTTTGTTCTCCATGTCAAAGTAATGTGAGTTCGTGACTGAATCCCAAGCTATGCCTTCCTTTCGTACTCCCCCTTTCGCTTTTTCACCTAAAATAAAAACAATCCTATTTCATAAAAGAACGGATATATGAAAAAGTCTCTTGCTCTTATCACTGCCTTAACTTTGCTCACTTCTCCGGCTTATGCTGACTGGGATGACATCTCGAACAGCCTCTCAGACCTAGGAGATGCCGTATCTGATACTGCAAAAGAGACTTGGGATAGCACCAAAGAGTTCTCCAAACAGGCTTGGCAAGATTTCACCAATTGGTCTGAAGAAGCGATTAATACCGCAGGTGAATGGACCGATGCCAGCATCGAAACCAGTAAAGAATGGATAGATGCCGCAGACAAAAAAATCGATGAACTGATGGAGGGCGACACACCAGAAGAGGCTCGCCAAGCGATTGACCTCATGGCGGATAGCACTCTACTCAAACTGTTTAACGAGAAACCTGAAGCCAAAATGCTTTACGACAAAGCTTACGGCTATGCGGTGTTTGATTCTCGCAAACTGTCGCTGATGTTTCACACGAATTCAGGCTCCGGAGTTGCGGTTAACAAATTGACCGACAAACGCACTTACATGAACATGTTTGGTGCTGGTGTTGCGTTTGGCGTTGGTGGTAAGTTCTACCAACAAGTGGTGCTGTTTGAGAAAGAAAAAGACTTCAACACCTTTGTTGAAGAAGGCTGGGAAGCATCGAGCGAAGCCTCTTTAGTTGCTGGCGCGGACGGCGAAGAAATGACAGCGCAATTCAACAGCGGCGTTGCAGTCTATCAACTCAACACCACAGGATTGTTGGTTGATGCAAACTTTTCTGGCTCAAAATACTGGGTCAATAAAGAGCTGACCGATTCACAGTAACTTTTCGGACACAATGGTTTATTTATGGGGAGCGATACGCTCCCTTTTACCGTCATTCCACGAACCTAAGTGAGACTAGGAATCTCATACAGTACGCCACCATACTCACCATGTTGCTTTAGCAACGAAATTGCGGATTACTTTGGGACAATAGCCAATCGCGTTATGCTTACCCCAACCTTTATCGAACTCTCGAATCACCATGCCTAACGACGCGTTCAACACTCAGCTTGCAGAGACAATTTTTGCCCTTAACTCACCAAGCTTCACGCCGAAACTGATGCGTGTCATTGGTTCCATATTGAGTTTTGATTGCGCAGTGATCCTTGGTTATCGTGTAGGTAAACACCCTATCTATCTGTATGATTCGATTGAGAATGAGCGCGAGCTACTGTTCCAACGTTATCTCACCACCTCTTTTCAAAACGACCCGTTTTATCAGAAGCTTAACACCAAAAAAGAACAAGGCCTCTTTACGCTCAAAGATGTGATGGGCAAAAACGTCACGCGTAACGATCTCGATTACCAAGCCTACTGCGAGCCGTTCTTCGGACTAACCTGACCACTCATTACCAAATCTGATGGCACTAAGTTTGGCAAAACTGAAGATGGTGCAGTCTGGTTGGATCCAAGTAAAACCTCACCTTACGCCTTCTACCAATTCTGGTTGTCTGCGGAAATGCCGATGTTCACCACTTCTTGCGTTATTACTCCTTCTTAAGCTGCGATGAGATTGCAGTGATTGAAGCACAAGACAAAGAGAGTAAAGGCAAACCGCAAGCACAGCGCGCTAACCTTTTTGGGAACCGGGCCGAATATTCATAGCAAACCTCAAATCTAGCCGCTACCCACTACCCACTACCCACTACCCGTCAAATTTTTACCCACAACCCGACTTAGTTCAAATTCATCAAAACGCAATTGGATGCTGTACAAACAAGTTACTATGGTTAATAAATAAGTGCACAAACTCTGCACATCACCCATAACAGGAGTAAGTATGGATTTCATTGATGGCGTGTTACAAGTCGAGTCTTTCTTGGCGGTTACTTTGGGGATCATCGTATTATTCCTCGGTAAACGTCTGACTCAGGCCAGTAACTTCTTGAGAGAGTTCAGTATTCCTGAGCCCGTTTCTGGCGGAATACTGGTGTCCGTCCTTTTTACTATTCTCCACTATGTTGCCCAAATCGATGTACAGTTTAACCTCGCAACTCGTGATCTTTTACTGGTGTACTTCTTTACCACTATTGGTATCAATGCAAGCCTGCAAGACTTATTCAAAGGTGGGAAGCCTCTACTCATCCTGCTGGCTGTGACCATCGGCTACATGCTGGTGCAAAACCTTACCGGTATCGGTATTGCGACTATGTTAGATCAGCCTGAAGCTGTTGGACTATTAAGCGGCACAGTTTCTTTAATTGGCGGGCACGGAACGGCGATCGCGTGGTCACCAAGAATTGCAGAGATCTTCGATCTTAACACTGCGATGGAAATCGGTATCGCAAGTGCGACCTTTGGGTTGATTCTTGCCAGTTTTATGGGTGGACCTATCGCCAAGCATCTAATTAATAAGCACAACCTCAAACCTGAGCAAGTGGAAGAAATGGATGTGGGGACTGGACAAGATGAATCACAAGTTGCCATTAACGCCTATGACTTCCTAGATGCAATGTTAGCCATTCACGTTTGTATTATTCTAGGTGCCATATTAAATGAAGGGGTAAGTAGCCTAGGTCTAGAGCTGCCACTCTTTGTGACCTGTCTGTTTGCGGGTATTCTAATGTCCAATATCGTTCCTACTTCTTATCCGCGCATAACGGGTACACGCTGGCCCGCTAGAAAACCGGCCGTTGCCCTGATCGCCGACATGGCGCTCGGCGCTTTTCTAGCAATGTCATTAATGAGCATGCAGTTGTGGGCATTGGTCGATTTGGCAGGGCCAATTTTCATCATTCTCGGCGCGCAATTTTTGGTCGCGATATGCACTGCGATTTTCGTTGTTTTCCCACTCATGGGAAAGAACTACGATGCTGCTGTTGTGTGCTCTGGCTTTGGCGGGATTTCATTAGGTTCGACACCAACGGCGATGGCGAACATGTCTGCTGTGGCAAAAAAATACGGTAACTCGCATCAAGCCTTCATTATTGTTCCTTTGGTATGCGCCTTCTTCATAGATTTAGCTAACGCACTTATCATCCCGTACTTTATTAGTTTGATAAGTTAAAATGAAAATACCTAAGCATAGTAAAAATACTTGAATATAAATTATTAAAATAGTGCTAACACTTTACCCCAATGTAAGTAGTATAATACTCCCCCTGAAATATTTTGTTACGTAGTTGGTAACGGTAGAGATAAACATGAACAGCAGCAGATGGGCAGGTTTGCTTGGCGGCACAATCGTTTTATTGAGCACTTTGATTTTATTCGGTTCAACGGTACATTCTGCTTGGTATAACATTCCAATGGAGGCGATAAACGGCATTGCCTTCACTCTTGCATTTGGGCTCGGGCTGAATCATATCCTTGCTTATGTTGCAGCCATCATTACGCTTGTTGCACTGTTCTACCTTGGCTACGTGCTAGGTTACCGAATACACAACAAGTTGAAGCACTAAATTTGCGAAACTTGGAAAAAATGAGATAACAAAGGGAGCCATGATTGCTCCCTTTTTTGATTGTCGCCGTTACTGCAACTCGAAGAGAGGCTGCCATCTCAGTAACCTCACAAACCAAAAACTCCATTGTCACAGGCTTGTTCGTCAACAAAGTGAAACTAGAATCATTGAATTACCATCGGCATCACATCCTAAATGGACAAAGAAAGCAGGCTTATCTGCCATCAATGTAATTTGGCTTCCCTCGCTACTCACTTCAATATGAGCCTTCTCCAGTGGTAAAGTTTTCAGTTCATGCGCATCAACATCTTCATCCAGTTGCCAAACAATAGTATTACTATCCGGAAAGACCGTTTGTTCTAACTGCCAAGACTGTTTCACTTCACCTTGCCAGCTAACCCATTGCAGCTTCGCATCTACACTCACTGCCACCTTGGCGTCATTCAGAGGATGTAAGCTCAGTACGCCTGTGCGTTCTGAGCACACCAAATACTGCGGAGCAAAAAAGCGTTTAGCATGGTAATGAAGCGGCTTTCAACGGCCACTGTATTCCAAGCTCGACCACGAACTCACTGACCAGTTATCGTTGAGCTGCCAATACAACATGCCACGGCATACAGGATAAATCGTACGCCAATGGTCGAACGCGGTTTTTATTGCCATCACTTGTTGCACTTGGCTCAAATACAGCATCGGCTCAAACCCCGCAGGGAAACGGAGGAAAAGTCTCTTTGTTAAATCAATCACTTGCCTGACAATCAGAGGTGAATCGTGAAACGGCGGTTATATATGTATCAGTTTCATGTTACCATCAGCGGCTTTTTGAACATCCTCACACTTTTTAATGTAAATAGTGTGAGGGAAATGCACGGCTTCCGAGCCCTAAAAAGCGAAGTAATTATGTCAAATATGACGAATACCGCCTCTCATGCTCCTATTCAGGAAGCAGACTATTCTGCCATTCATCCCCCATCCCTCGTAAAACGTCTTGAACTCACTAACCCTGTATTTTGGTTAAGTGGAAGCTTCCTCTGTTTGTTTGTCTTACTCGCACTTATAAACGCGCAATCTCTGACTGAAATGGTCAACGCTGGCTTTAGTTACGCCACTCAATATTTCGGTGCCTTTTGGCAAGTTCTCCTTCTTCTCAACTTTCTTATTGGTTTGGCTATCGCTCTCGGTCGTACTGGTTACGTGCGTTTGGGTGGTTTAGCGAGACCAGAAATCGACACTTTTAAGTGGTTATCGATCGTGCTCTGCACGCTACTTGCTGGCGGTGGTGTTTTCTGGGCGGCCGCTGAGCCTATTGCCCACTTTGTTTCTGCTCCACCACTGTTTGGTGAAGCTTCTCCTAAAACGGCCGCAATTAATGCGCTTTCTCAATCTTTCATGCATTGGGGCTTTTTAGCATGGGCAATCCTAGGTTGCCTTTCTTCGGTGGTATTGATGCACCTGCATTATGATAAAGGCTTGCCGCTCAAACCTCGCACCTTGCTTTACCCAATTTTTGGTGACAGAGCGATCAAAGGCTGGATTGGTGATGTCGCCGACGCCTGTAGCATCATCGCTGTCGCTGCGGGAACAATAGGTCCAATTGGTTTCTTAGGGCTTCAAATCAGTTACGCACTTAACTCTCTGTTTGGCTTACCCGACAGCTTCACAACTCAAAGTTTCGTTATTACCGTGGCGATTCTTATGTATACCCTCTCTGCATTAAGTGGTGTTAGTAAAGGTATCCAAATAATAAGCCGTTACAACATCGTTCTTTCAGTTGCTTTAATTGGCTACATTCTATTTTTCGGCCCAACCAGCTTCATCGTAGATGGTTATGTTCAAGGTGTGGGTCGCATGGTAGACAACTTCTTCCCGATGGCGCTCTATCGTGGTGACACTGGTTGGTTAAGTTGGTGGACTGTGTTTTTCTGGGGCTGGTTTATCGGCTATGGTCCAATGATGGCGATTTTTATCGCACGCATCTCACGTGGTCGCACAATCCGACAAATGATCCTGTCAATTAGTATCGCAGCACCGCTCATCACTTGTTTCTGGTTTAGCATTGTGGGTGGTAGCGGTTTAGCATTTGAATTGGAGAATCCAGGATTAATCTCTTCAGCATTCGAAGGCTTTAACCTACCTGCGGTTCTGCTCGCCATTACCTCTGAGCTACCATTCCCAATGATCATCTCTATCTTGTTCTTGGTCCTAACCACCACGTTCATCGTCACCACCGGTGACTCAATGACCTACACTATCAGTGTGGTGATGACGGGTTCAACAGAGCCAGATGCGGTGATTCGCTCCTTCTGGGGAATCATGATGGGGGTTGTCGCTATTGCTCTGATTTCAATGGGTTCTGGCGGTATATCTGCGTTGCAATCTTTTATCGTGATTACCGCAGTTCCGGTGTCTTTCATTTTGCTGCCTAGCATCTGGAAAGCGCCGAGCATCGCAAATCACATGGCGAAAGAGCAAGGTTTGATTTAACCCACTCAAACGAACAAGAGCCCTTGATTGGGCTCTTGTTATATCCCCTCAAACATCCCCAAAATGCCTATTTGAACGATCTCTGACACTATTGGTACCATTCGTGGTCACGACGAAAGCGTGCGATCGGGAATCTTTGGTTACTCCAACCAAAGTGGGTTACAACGCATAAATTCAAAATAAAGTGCGTGACTTCACTACGCTTTTCATTGGTGTCACAAAATTAATCACTTGATTAAATAATGATTAATTTTTCGCATGTCGTATAGAAAATCAGCGTCTTATAATTAATCATACGTTTAATATCTTGAGGATCAGCAGTGACACAAGCGTATCGGCGGGCAGGTAGACCCACCAACCAAATCGATGCACGTGAGAAGCTCATTTATCACGCCAGGGAACTGTTCACTATCATGGCTTATGATAAGGTCTCCACGCGACTTGTCGCGAAAAAAGCCGGAGTCAATGTCGCTATGATTCGATATTACTTTGGCAACAAAGAAGGGCTGTTCGAAACCATGTTGCGTGAGACGCTATCGCCGATGCAAAAGCAAATGCAGGCTTTGGTATCCGATAGCAGCGAAAAAAACTTCCTCGACTTGATGCGCACCTACTATCGCGAAATGATCAAGGTGCCACAGTTCCCACGCTTGATTTCTCAAGTCATGCATATGCCTCCTTCAGACACTCAACGTAAGCTATTAGAGAAAGTGTTTGCTGACATTAGCCAGCCGATGCAAGGGATCCTGTTCGACAAATTGGTTGATAGTGGCGTACTGCGTAAAGACGCCGATCCAAAACTCTGTCGTGTCTCTTACATTAGCTTAATGGTGTTCCCATTTATGGCACCACCC
Source organism: Vibrio sp. PID23_8 (assembly GCF_003584965.1). Taxonomy (NCBI): domain Bacteria; kingdom Pseudomonadati; phylum Pseudomonadota; class Gammaproteobacteria; order Vibrionales; family Vibrionaceae; genus Vibrio; species Vibrio sp. PID23_8. Next base: position 11,455 of record NZ_LIXE01000005.1, read on the forward strand.
GCACTGCTTGCTATCCACGGTATTGAACTTAACGAGGACTTTCTCAACCGATTGTTTGAGCACAACATACAACTGATGAAACACGGATTTCTAGACTCGGGCGACCGCTATGAAAATGAATAAAAAGCTGCTGTTCTTTCCTGCTCTTGGGGTCGGGATCATCATTCTGTTTCTCGCTATTAACCTCAAGCCAGATCTGCCAGTAAAACCTACTAGAGACAGAGCAAGGTTGGTGGAAACCATTCCGTTGGAACTCCAAGCCATTGCCCCCGTTGCGATCGGATTTGGCAAAGTAGCACCAAAAGTCGAATGGAAAGCCATCGCGGAAGTCACGGGAAAAGTGGTTTACCGTCACCCACGCTTAGAAAAAGGTCAAGTACTGCAATCTGGTACTGAAATCCTTCGTATCGACCCTCTTGATTACGAACTCAAGCTAGTTCAAGCGCAAGCCGATCTCAAATCGGCGCAAACCTCCCTCGCAAAGTTGAATCAGGAAGAAGCCAACCTTAAAGCAACATTAAAGATTGAAGCTAATCGACTCAAAATCGCAAATAAGGAACTCGAGCGTAAGCAGAATTTACGTAAGAAAGGGCTAACATCTCAATCGGATGTCGATCAACAACAGCAAATCGCACTATCACAACGCAAGTTGGTTTTGGATATTGAGAATCAAATTGGCCTAATGCCAGATGAGAAAAAAGTCGCCCAAGCCCTCGTAAAAGTAAACGCATCCAAAGTCGATGAAGCAAAGCGCTCGTTGGATAAAACCCTCATTCACTTGCCATACGATTTGCGTATCGCAGAAGTCGATATCGAGCAAAATCAAGTTGTTAATTTACAACAGATTATGGTGATAGCTCATGGCATCGATATCATGGAAGTGGAAGCACAGCTTTCGATCCATGATATGCAAACTCTGGCCGCTAGCATTGGCGAGTTTACCCGTGATGAATCAGGCATACCACAACCGGATACCGAATCTATCCATGCGTTTATTGAACTCAACAGCGGTAATCTCTCCGCTCACTGGCCAGCCAAAGTGGCACGAATCAGTGAAACCGTCGATCCCAGTCAAGCCACTGCAGGCGTCATCTTAGAAATCCAGCAAGATTATCGATCGCTGACCCCGACTTCTGCACCGCCTCTCGTCAATGGCATGTTTGTTCAAGCGCGTATTGAAGGTCAGGAAAACCCAAGTTGGGTGATCCCAGAGCGTGCGCTTCATGGTGATAAGATTTATCTCATGGGCGAAGATAACCGACTGCAAGTCGTTACCGTTGAAATACTTTATCGTCGTGACAACCAAGTCGTGATTGATGGTGAACTAGAGCAAGGGCAAAAGTTGATCATTAATGACTTATTGCCTGCGATCAACGGCATGTTATTGAAAGAAGCGCCACAGCAGTCTGAAGCGGTTATCGAGGAGTCTGATTTATGATTCGATTCTTCGTCAAACACCCTACTGCCGCAAACTTGTTGATGTTGACGCTGCTGGTCTTGGGTATCTCTTCTCTCTCTACCATCAAGCGAGAAACCTTTCCGGAATTTGACCCACCTTATATCATGGCTGGCGTGGTCTACCCTGGCGCATCCCCGCAAGAAGTAGAAGAAAGTATCTGTGTGCGCATGGAAGATGCCGTCGACGGGTTGGCCAATATTGAAGAAACGCAATGTGAGGCCATTGAAGGCTCCGCTCGTTTGATCTTAAAGTTAAATGAGAAAGCCGATATCGGACGCATGCTGGTCGATGTGCAAACTCAAATCAATTCAATTAATGACTTTCCTCAGGAGATTGAATCCCCCATGGTGCAGGAGTTGGATTGGAATGAGCCTGTCGTTGATGTCGCGATTACCGCAAATACCACTTGGCCGGAGCTGAAAGACTACGCCGAGCAGCTTAAACGGACGTTAAAGCGTGATTATGACGTTTCCCTTGTTGACGTTGCAGGCTTTTCCGATCACCAATATCGCATAGAACTGGATACACAAGCCATTCGTCAACTAGGGCTAAGTGTGGGTGATATTGCGACGCAAATTGGGCGTCAAAACGTCAAACTCCCTAGTGGTAATGTTGAAACGCCGGACAAGAACTTTCTGATCCGTTTTGATGAACGGCGTATTACCCCCGAAGCACTGGAAACGATTGTCGTCGGCTCTGGGCCAAATGGTTCCATCATTCGCCTACGAGATATCGCAACCATTACTGACCGTTTTGAGTTAGATGAACAAAAGATCCTCTTTGATGGTCATCCTTCCGCACTACTTAAAGTGAGTAAAAACAAAGAAGATGACGCGCTTAGAATCAAAGCGCGCGTGGTTCAATTTGTCGAGGAACAACAAGCCATTGCCCCTGATGGTGTTACGCTACAACTCACCAACGATCTCTCTTCCGTTCTTTGGGATCGCCTAACCATGATGGTGAAGAATGGTTGGCAGGGTATTGTATTAGTGTTTGCCACTATGTGGCTATTCTTCAGCTTTCGCTATTCCTTCTGGGTTGCCGCAGGATTACCCGTTGCCTTTTTGGGAGGCTTATTCTTAATGGCGCAGCTAGGACTATCCATTAATATTATGTCCTTGGTCGGTCTTCTTATGGCGATCGGTATTATGATGGATGACGCCATTGTGATAGCGGAATCCATTGCCTCCCACCTTGACCGTGGGGATGACATAGACAATGCGGTCATTAACGGGGTGAAAAAGGTACTCCCCGGTGTAATGTCCTCTTTTTTAACCACGGTATGTATCTTTGGCAGTTTACTGTTCTTAGACGGCGAGATGGGCGCCGTACTCAAGGCTGTGCCGCAAGTGTTGATATTGGTATTAACGCTTAGCTTGATTGAAGCGTTTTTGATTCTGCCAAATCACCTTTCACACTCACTACACAAACAAAAGCAAGACAAATCGACCGCTAAATTTAAGCAAAAACTGCTGGAACGTTTTGAGAACTTCCGTAATACAACCTTAGTAAATGCTGTCGACAAAGTAATTGTATATCGCTATGGCTTTATGGGCGGTGTCATCACTTTATTATTGATTTCAGCCTCAACGTTAATTGGTGGCATGCTCAAGTTCCAACCGTTTCCTGAGCTTGATGGTGATATCGCAGAGGCGCGTATTATTCTTCCCCCGGGCTCCTCACTATCTCAAACCGAGGCTGTGGTAGATAAGATAGTCGCATCCGCGCAAAAACTGGACAAAGAGTGGACGCAGAACGTCGAAAATGGCACTCCACTGGTTTTACACATTACCCGTCAGTTTAACACCAATGCCGACGCCAATGAGTCAGGCCCACACATTGCGACAGTACGCCTCGACTTGTTAGGAGCAGAAAGCCGTAACACTCTCATCGATGATTTCATTACGGCATGGCGCGAAGACATCGGTGAACTTGCCGATCCTATTTCTCTGGTATTCAAGCAACCCACAATGGGGCCTGGAGGAAGAGCAATAGAGATCCGCGCGAAACATGATGATCTAGAATCGCTGAAAGCCGCGTCCATTGATATTCAACAATACCTGAATGAGTTTGAAGGTGTGCACGGCATTTTGGATGACATGCGTATGGGTAAAGAAGAAGTATTAGTTAAATTACGCCCGGGAGCAGAAACATATGGGATCAATGGCCAATTGATTGCCAACCAACTTCGGGCAGCGTTCTTTGGCCAAACCGCAGATGAAATACAAGTTGGGGTCGAAAATATATCAATCGAGGTCCGTCTTGATAAGATTCAAGCCGGCGATTTACAGCAATTGGCAAACTTCCCCATTTTCTTATCAGATGGGAGCCAGATTCCATTAGCGACCATCGCCACGCTAGATTTCCAGCGTAATTATGTTCGTATTCAACGCATTGATGGCCTTCGTACCATCAGCGTTTTTGGGGATACCGACAATACTAAAGTCAACTCTACCGCCATCATTCGCCAATTCCAGCAACAAGAAGCACCGAAGTTAATGCAAAAATACCCTGGGTTACGTTTTGATTTCGAGGGTGAAGCAAAAGATACTGCAGAAACTGGGACCTCGATGGGTAAAGGTTTTTTGCTCGGTTTGTTTGGTGTCTTCGCGATACTAAGTTATCAGTTCCGTAGCTACCTCGAACCTTTTGTTGTCATGCTTGCGATCCCATTGGCTTTCATTGGCGTGGTGTGGGGGCACATACTACTCGGACACTCGCTCAGTATGCCAAGCATGATGGGCTTTGTTTCCCTAGCAGGTATTGTGGTTAATGATTCTATTCTGTTGGTGCAGTACATTCGGCACCACATAGATGAAGGCGATAGCGTTCATGACTCCGTAGTAAAAGCGAGCCGTGAACGTTTTAGAGCCGTATTTCTAACCTCAATGACAACGGCGGCAGGCTTGTTACCTCTGCTGACGGAAACTAGCTTACAGGCACAAGTGATCCAGCCCCTAGTTATATCGATCGTATTTGGTATTTTTGCATCAACACTACTTGTATTATTTATGATCCCGGCCGCTTACGCCATCCTGGCGGATTTTGGATTAGTTCATAAGCACGAAGAAATCTAGCCGTAGCACAAGCGCCCTTATCTAAACAGCGTCGTTTCCGTCGCTCTATGTTGTTTAGAGTTAAGGTTAAACACGATTAATTAACCATTAGGCAAGGGCTGTGTTGGCCTATACAGAAATATGAAAAAAATGCAGGTGTTAAAAGTTATATAACCAATGCATTTATGCCAACAGAATCATTAGCGATTGCATTATAAAAATAAGAACGAACACCACCAAAAATGAATAGACACCGGATATGGTGCCCTTTTTCGCCCGTGAAGGTTGTGCTTCACGGGCTTTTTCTGGCTACACCCCAAGTGGCGCACAAAAAAGCCAGCCCCAATTCGGCTGGCAAACAGAGCAACAAGGTCAACGTTTACTGCTATCTAAAGTTGAACTCGTATCGGATACGTCCTCATTGGTCACTCTTCCTTGCAACCAAATCAGAAACGCATTCTTCAGAGGTTACGACTTACTCGCCTCTGCCTCTTGGCACTTGATCTTTGCCAATTGTGCTTGCTGTTCTTTAATATGCTTAACAATACGCTCGTCACGCTCATCGATAGCATCCATGTTCATTTGTTGAATGTCCGCAACGGCCTCATGCTTCATCGTTTTGAATTCTTGACGCAAATCTGCACTCCACTCATCTCTGTCTAGAGTGTTAGCAGTAGCGATTGGTGATGACATTACAGCAATAAGACCTAGAGTAGAAAGAAATACGCTTTGCATAGTAAGCTCCTTAAGGGTTAGCAGTTCATTGGGTTGCACTTTATACTTTGCACATAGAGTGCCAACTTTTTTACCCCTTAAATATCAATAATTTACCTTTATCAGTGATTTTTGCCAACATCCTTGATGGCGAATTTCACACTATAGGCGTTAAATTAACCAGCGAAATTCATGAATAACTATCCATTCATACCGCTTATAGTATAGACCGTCTTTACTGACTCGCTTACCACCAATAAAAAAGCAGCCTAAAGGCTGCTTTGGAAAACTGGGTAACTCTGTAAGGAGCTAGCGGCTAGTTTTGTATGCTTTCTTTGCCAATAGCATCCGATTCTTCTTTCCCAAGCTTTTTGATAATTCGCGAAAAGAAGCGCTTGGTCGCGCGGAAAATATTTTTTATGTCTTCCAACATCAAATACAAACACGGTACCAAAATCAAAGTAAGTACGGTTGCAAACAACACCGCGAAGCCTAGTGCGACCGCCATCGGGATAACAAAGCGAGCTTGCAAACTGGTTTCGAACATAATAGGCAATACACCAGCAAAAGTGGTAATAGACGTTAGTGTGATCGCACGAAAACGCGCACACCCCGCTTCTACGACTGCTTGTTTGATGCTCATGCCCTTTTCTCGAACTTGATTGACGTAATCAGTCATGACCAATGAATCATTAATAACAACGCCTGCGGCGGCTATCAGGCCAAAAGTCGACATCATACTGATATCCATGTCCAACCAGAAGTGCCCCCAAATCGCACCCGTTAAACTAAATGGAATGACGGACATGACAATCAACGGTTGGGTGTAACTCTTCAATGGTACCGCTAACAAGATGTACACAATGATCATGCCGGCGATAAAGAATATGATCTGTTCATTACGCTGGGCGGCCTGCTCTTCAATATCACCACCTAATTCCGTTTTTACGTTTGGGTACACTTTCTGAAGGTCTGGCAAGATATTCTTATCGATGATCTTAACCACTTCTTGCGGTTCAACCAACGCTTCATCAATCGAGCCATAAACATAAACTGTCTGATAACCGCCTTCACGACGAATGGTACTCACACCGGGTTGTTCACTGATGTTAACCACATCACCAAGCATTACTTTCTTGCCTGCGGGTGTGGTGATCACCGCATAACGCAACGATGAATATGCTTCTCGAGTCAGTTGTGGATAACGAACCATCACTTTGACCTCTTCGCCGTCACGAATAATTCGCTGCGCTTCGCCACCATAGAAGCTCCCACCCACTTGCTCTGCAATTATTGTGAGATCCAAACCAAGATCGTACGCGACGGGCGCAAGGGAAAGTAGAACTTCTTTGCTGCCAGAATCAATAGAAGAGGAGACATCGTACAGACCTTCTTCTTGCTGTAAGCGATCAATCAAATAGCGACCCGCTTCGTTGAGCTCACTAATATCTGAGCCAAACAACAAGTAACCAAATTCATCACGATCACCGCCACCACCACTTTGCTCACGGATTTTGAAGCTCTTCATCCCCGGGATCACTGGCATTGCTTCTCGCCAGCGCCTTGCAAGTTCAAAGGTATTGAATGGACGCAGTTCCTCATCGACTAACGGGACAAGAATTCGACCTTCAGTGCGACTACGATTGTAAGAAAGCACATCCCGAATCATCCCTTGGCCGTGTTCATTGATGGTCTGAGCCTCAATATCTTGCATCACTCCCTCAATGGTTTTTAGCGCACTGATGGTCTGTTCACTTGATACCGTATCGTTCATTTCGATCGTTATCGCCGGGAAATCCGTTGGTACTTTTGGATTTGGGATAACACGAACATGGTTAGAATTTACCAACGCTGCACTGACGAGCAACAAACCACAAAAGACCGCAAATACCGTCCAACGCCAGTGCGTACAAAGCGTCACAAAACGACGATAAGGACCATTGACGAAACCAAAGAAACGCTGGTTGAAGCGCTCACGCCAACTGCCAGGTTGAATGGGTTGAAAGTTGGTATGTGCTAGGTGGGCAGGCAGAATCAATTTCGATTCAATTAAGCTGAAGATCAAACACAGAATCACGACGCCAGCGATGCCGTAAAAGAAGGCGCCATCAATGCCGCTTGAAAGCAAAAATGGTGCGAATACCGCAATAGTGGTTAAAACACCAAACGTCGCCGGGGTTGCCACTCGTTTAACGCCGCGAACCACATTATCAACACCACCACCTTTTTCCTCAATTTCACTGTAAGCACTTTCACCAGTAACGATCGCATCATCAACGACAATGCCAAGCACCATAATAAAAGCAAACAACGAAATGATGTTCACCGTAATTCCGAGCGCAGGCATCAGCATAACCGCACCAAGGAAACACACAGGGAGACCGACCATGACCCACATCGCCAAACGGAAACGCAAGAAGATAGACAGCATGATCGCTACCAATGCAGCACCTTGCAATAGGTTCTTCAACATCATGTCGAGGCGACCATTAAGGTAATAGGTCATATCAACAAGAATTTTGAGCTGCATGTCATCTGGGAGTGTTTTATTCTTCGCCTCAATATAGTGATGAACCGATTCCGCCACTGGGATAATATTTTGATCTCGGGTCGCTTTCACTGCCATGTAAACCGCGTTTTGCCCGGAATACTCAAAGTAACGCTGCTCTTCAGTAAAACCGTCCTTGATCGTTGCAATATCTTGCAGCAACACCTTCGCACCATTCGCGCCTAACTTAACGGGAATGTTACGGAACTCATCGCCACGGTAGTACTGGTTTTCAATACGAACCGCGATCATACCTGAATTCGTTTTTACCTCACCCGCAGAAAAGTTAGCCGAATAGCGACGAATCGCATTACTGATGTCATTTAGCGTGAGGTCATACTTACGTAAGATCAAAGGATCGACCTCAATAGCAATCTCTTCTTCCGGTGCGCTTAACTCCACTAGCATGACGTTGTTCAGTTGCAATAGCTCATCTTCAACTTGCTTAGCGATCGGCTTGAGTTCTTCAAGTGGTCTATCTCCCACCAAACTCATTTCTATCACTTCCTGACGCCATTCCGCTTGGTAGACGTTCATCGGTTCCATGCCTGCTGGCAAGTTAGAAATGGTGTCGATACGTTGTTTTATGTCATCAAGAACGTCTTTAATGTCTGCATTCACGTCAACTTCAATCGACACATGAGCACTACCTCGAGAAGCACGCGCAACGGTCTTTTTGATACCCGTAACATCTTTGATCGACTCCTCGACTTTTACCAAAATGCTCTCTTCGATCTCTTGAGGAGAAGCCCCCGGATAAGCCGCACGCACGTTGATGTAGTTAATTTCGATATTCGGAAACATCTGGCGCTGGATGAATATGAAACTCACAATGCCCATAATGATAATGAACATCATCAACAAGTTCGCTGCCACAGAGTTATTGGCAAAGTAGGCAATGATGCCCTTTTGTTTAGTCTCTTCCATGATTGACTCCTACTTACTGCACGACGGTTTCGGAGTCGTTATTCTTTTTTGCGACTTGGACAACCATACCTTTCTGTGGGTACTCTGGCAGTGTCAGAACCAACTTATCAGATTGCTCTAAACCTTCACCAACGAGCAGAAACTCCCCTTCAGCACGAAGTACATTGACCACACGAGGCTGAAGCTCATTTTCACCGTTAACCACCCACACCGTGCGGTTTTTCACCAACTCTTGAGGAAGGCGATAGATATGTTTGAGCTCTTTACCCGTAAACCTAACCTCGACGTAAGAGCCAAATTTAATCGGTGCTTGGCTGTTATTCAAACCGTAAGGATCTTGAACTTGAATCACCATATTGATCATACGCGTTGCGCTGTCGATCATGCCCAAATCACGAACAACTTTACCTTCACGTGTCGTGGATAAAATCCCTTGCTGAGTAACCGTAGCATCAAGATCATCGATGGCTTCTGGCAGAAAGGCGCTATCGAAACCCGCAATCGGCACATGAATTTCCGCCACTTCGATATTATTCAGCGTTGCGACGCGCGTTCCTGAAGACACATATTGACCAACACCAATTTCACGCTCTACGACTAACGCATCGTATGGAGCGATCACTTCACAATTGTCTAAGTCACGATTAGCACGCTTAAGTGCTGCTTGTGCTGATTTGACCTGAGCTTGTGCACTCAGCACTTGGGGCTCACGTAAATAAAGGTCCGTCACCTGTTTGTCGCTGAGTTTTTTTGCTTGTCGCTTAGCAACTTCAGCTTTCGCTTGCTCTTCAATTAACTTCGCACGAGCACTTGCTAACCCGGCTTCAGCTTGTAATACCGCAGCCTCATAATTGTCACTTTCTATCGTGAACAACACTTCGCCGCGTTTAACGATTCCGCCCGTGACAAAGTTGGGGTGCCAACTGACCACCTCACCGCTGACTTGCGCTGCAAGGTGCGTTTTTTCGAAAGGAACCATCTCGCCGTGACTCGTGATGACAACCTTATGGTCAGTTGGGAAAAGAGAAGAAGTTTGCACCATTGGCTCAGTGACTGGGGTTTTCATCGACTCTTTTTCTGGGGCCGTCGCCGCGATCGCCGCGTAACCCGCATAAGAGCCACCAACGACGACGAGGGGTAAAAGCCAACGTAATACTGGTTTTGTTAACATCAAAAATCCTTTTTTATTGTTGTATTCACCTACCTGTCCCACATTGTGATTAAGCGTTCAACCTTGTCAAAGAGCGTTCCGCTCAAAAACTTGACCACTCATCCCCGTGAACAATCGGTGAGATAGCTGCATCTGAAATAGACAATTTTATAAGAGAGCCGCACTGACACTTAGTTTGTGAACTTCAATCACAAAACGATGAACAGTAGATAACCTGTAAAATTAACAAATAATTAACCATCTGCGCAAGTAACTCTCAATTACACTCAGACTTTATACGCAAGGGGTATGCCAATAGCTTATTTATTTAAATTCAGCAACTTAGAACGATAACTGAATTTATTGCAGTTCACTATTAGTAATTACCGCCAATTATTAGTGATATTGACCACTCCTACGTGATACATAACTAAAAAAAATGATATTGTCCGTCTGAAAATAAACCAATACTCGATCCAAAGACCACTTTTGGGCTCTTGCTCACTCACGTCAAAACTCCAATTCAGTCACACCTCCGCTTGTTACCAAAATGACATCTTGATATCTCACCAAGTGACTTTAAGTATATAATCAAAAGGTAAGACTGCATTTCAACAAGGAAGTGTGCATTGCTACGTTCTCTCTCGAAAGCGCTATTTGGTTCTATGCTGATACTGTTCTCCGCTTGCTCATCCATTCAACCGAGAGATCCAAGTGAAAAATCCACCAGCTTTCAATACGGCTATCAAGAAGACTCGTCTCTCGCTAAATTTTTCGGAAGCGACAATAGAGAACCAAAGACAAATACGGGATTTTACCCACTTAATCAAGGTCATGATGCCTTACTTGCTCGAATTGCATTAATTGAATCCGCCGGGAAAAGTTTGGATTTGCAGTACTACATCTACCGCAATGACGAAACGAGCCAACTGATCACATGGCGCCTATACGAAGCCGCCCAACGTGGCGTACGTATTCGCCTTTTATTAGATGATATGCAAAAACGCAATGATGCTGGTATGGCCGAACTTAACGCGCACCCAAATATAGAAATCAGGCTGTTCAACCCGCACCAATATCGTGACGCTCGTCTGTTTGCCTTTGCCAATGACTTCGAACGCTTAAACCGCCGGATGCACAATAAGGCTCTGATTGCCGATAGCGTGTCAGCCATTGTTGGAGGCAGAAACATTGGTAATGAGTACTTTTCTTTTGAGTCCAACGTTGAATTTGGTGACTTTGATTTAATGCTTTATGGAGAGACCGTTCAGCAAACAGCTGATCAGTTCGATTTATACTGGAACAGCCTCTATGCCATACCAATGGAGTGGATTGTCCCTGGGTCAGAAAAAGTCAGCGATGAAATAATCCAAGCACAAGTAAAAAAACTGCAATTAAAAGAAAAGTTCTCAACCGGCACCTATAACTTTAAAGAATTAACGCTCTACCAAAAATTGCAACAAGGCACACTAAAGCTGTACTGGGGACGTGGCCGAGTCTGGTTTGATCTACCAGATAAAATCGCAACCCAAGAGAGCCAATTGGTGGACAATCTCAGCGAGCTTTTGGCAAGCATTGAGCACTCCTTTGTGCTGATTTCCCCTTACTTTGTCCCGACCGAATCCGGCACTAAAGCGCTAGCTGAAGCCGCGAAACGAGGTGTCAATATCACGATTATAACCAACAGCCTCGCTTCGAATGATGTTTTTGCGGTGCATGGCTGGTACGCAAAATACCGTAAAGATTTGGTTGAAGCTGGTATTCAGCTGTGGGAAGTCAAAGCCAGCGCAAGCATAAAAAACAAATGGAGTCTTACAGGCAGTAGCCGATCAAGTTTGCACGCCAAAGCCATGCTCATCGATGAGCATACCTTGTTTGTCGGTTCAATGAACTGGGATCCCCGCTCAGCAGAACTGAACACCGAAATGGCCGTAGTGATTGAACAACCTGAGTACGTGCAAGAGTCATTACATCAACTGCCACAGCAACTTAGAGCAAACGCTTATCAGATAATACTTAGGGATGGTGACATTGCTTGGCTAGATGTCACAACGGGTGAAACACTTCATTCCGAGCCTGAAGCGAGTGTTTGGCGAAAAATGGGCGCATGGTTTTCTGGCATATTACCCATTGAGGATCAGCTTTAACTCGGTCACATTGTGATTAAAACACCAGACATTCAAATCCAAAATTGTTTAGGCTAACGACAAACAGCGACTCACACATCCGTCGTACTCGCCGTAACAAGAAAGGAAACGCAATGTCCGCCGAATGGAATGAATACTACAAAAAAATCGCGACCCAACCACACCGACCGCAAGTTGAGCAATCTCTAAAGCATCATTCACTATCGGACAAAATCGCCGTTGACGCAGGCTGTGGCATTGGCAGAGATTCCCATTTTTTACTTAGCCAAGGTTTCGATGTCTTCGCCTTCGATCCCCACCCGAATGCCGTTGAAGCTTGCTTAAAACGCTTCGAAGGCATAAGGAAATACACGTTTAAGCAGGTGGAGTTTGCTGAATTTGACTACCCATCCTGCACGCTATTTATCGCCAGTGCGAGCCTATTCTTCTGCCCACAAGAACACTTCACACAGGTCTGGAAAAAAATAGACGCCTCATTACAACCCGGAGGGGTATTTTGTGGTGATTTTCTTGGCATCAAAGACTCTTGGGTCGATTCACAGCAGCATCCCAATTTAACGGCCCTGAGTAGACAACAAATCGAAACCTTGTTTGAGAACTATGACGTTGCCACGTTTCATGAACGAGATGAAGACGGCACCACTGCCGTAGGAAGCAACAAGCATTGGCATGTCTTTAGCGTTACTGCTGTCAAACGCTGATTATCGACCTCAGTAAAGGCATTGGGTATCCATGATACCGATGCTTTTATACCCTGAACTCCGGGTAAGGAAGTCTATGCTCGCTGAACCATGCATCTTGAGGTAAATAGAGCATATTCACATAACTAAGAACAAGGCATGGATAAGTCACAATACTTTATAACACAATAATTTTTGAGAGATTTTTGCTAAACCACATCTCGATTTGCTATGGTTTCAAGGATTCATCCTCAAATCCGACGCAAAAGGACGTTTTATGCGCACAGCTATCGCCATTTTTTTCGCCGCCCTCCTCTCTTTCCAAACTTTCGCGTCAGAAGAGCAATATTCCGAGTCTGAATTATTAGACCGACCGCTTATGGAACGTTACATACTCGATGAACTCAAATCGTTGCGTCAGGAGCAACAAGATTTAGAGCGGAGAATGATTGTCGAAATCACTGACCGCGAGTTAACCGTCGCCGACAAGTCATTAAACTATGCGAATGTGACCGTGACGTATTTCTTTTACATCATTGCCGGTGTCGCCTCTTTAATTGCGTTTGTCGGTTGGCAATCACTCCGTGAATTCAAAAACAATACCACTGAAATGGCCGATAAGCGCTTAGAAAAGATCGCCCAAGAATACGAGAAAAAATTCTTGGCACTTGAACGTGATTTAAAACGTAAGACTCGTATCATCAGTGAAAATAATAAAGAGATTGAAAAAATTAATGAAATCCACAACTTATGGCTACGAGCACAAAGCTCTCAAACTCCAGAGCAGCGCATTGATATTTACGATGATATCTTACTGATTCGCCCTGGCGATTTAGAAGCGCTAACCTATAAAGCCGATGCTGCGATGGAAATTAAAGAATACCGCTGGGCATTAAGCTTATGTAACCGAGTTCTTGAAGTGGACAACACCAATGGGCCAGCGCTTTACCAACGAGCCTGTGCGTATTCCCGTCTCGGTATTGAAGAGCAGGCAATAGAAGATCTGGAACGTGCGATAGAAGCGAGCCCATCAATCCGAGATCTATTACCTGATGAACAAGATCTTGAACTACTTCACGGTAATGATCGCTTCGACCAGCTATTAAATAACAATCTACCCGAGCAGTGAAAATCCAGCATGAGTAGCCATTTCAATCTAGAAGACGCCAGCCAAGTACTTGTTGGTGCTTTTACTCTCGCCGTACCAATCTCATTCTCAGAAGAAGCATGGCGACTGGGCGAAAACCTGCCGATGTTTAACCTACTCATGCTGTTTAGCCTTTCGGTGCTATTTCTAGGATTTTTTGCCTACCAAAGTGTATTTCAAAGTAACATCAGAACTCGCATTTCAGTATTCATTTTCCGTGTCGTCATCGCTTATGTCATCGCAGCGGTCGTCGTCGCACTAGTGCTATTTTGCATCAACAAATTGCCGTTTATCACTGATCCATTCACTGCATTTAAACGTGTGATAGTCATCACTATGCCCGCATCGATGGGGGCAATAGTGGTCGATAGTTTTGATAAAGAGTAACGACCTCAGGTTAAATTGAGACTCGACCCAGACTGCTCGTTCCCCAGTACATCTTCCGGATTTCGTAACGCGCAAGTCTCCAGTGACAAGCAACCGCATCCAATGCAACTGCCCAAATCATTTTGTAACGCCTTCAACTTTTGAATTTTTTGTTCCAGTTGAGCGTGCCATTGGCTTGCCATGGTTTCCCATTGCGCCTTGTTCGGAGCTTGGTGCTTAGGTAGTTCTTCCAACGCTTGCTTGATCTCTTCCAACGACAAGCCTACTTGTTGCGCCGCTTTGATCACCGCCACGCGCCGTAACACACTGCGATGATAACGACGCTGGTTACCTTGATTGCGCCAACTTGAAATCAGCCCTCTTTGCTCATAAAAGTGCAGTGCCGATACCTTCACTCCTGATCGCTTAGCTACCTCGCCCACACTGATGTCCATCGCTCACTCCTTGCTTATTAGACAAATACCCTCAAATTGCCTTAAGGGTGAAAGAAAAATCAACTTAACATATTTTCGTACAATAAAAATGCGCTAATCCGTTCAAAGGAAAGCTTCATCGAAAGTTGCAATACTTAGCAACGAAAATCAGATCAGGGTGCGCAGCCTGTTCATGCAGAGTCACTTTGGCTTACACGTCTTCTAATCGATTGATGATAAAATCAATCTCCCTTCTTCCACGTTCAAGACTCTTTCGATAGCTCAAAGGCACAAATCGACGTGACATCAACAATTTCATGACCTAGATTAAAAAACGATCGCTTTCAGCATGAAATAAATCACACAATTTCTGTGGTTATTGCGACATACTAATAGTCAAGAAACCTCTCAATGCTATTTTCAGCAAGGTGGTGGCATGCACAGAGTCATTCGCAAAATGACGTGGAAGACGAACAGGCGGTAAACCCGCCTACTCCAATGCAGTTCGTGACCTGCTCACAGGTTAATCTTTGAATCGCTCGGTTCTGTACGTTATTTGCAAGGAGGCTCTATGCCTATCAATAAAATCCGCAACATCGCCTTTGTCGGTCAAACTGGTACCGGTAAAACGACACTGATCGAAAAACTACTCTATACCTGTCAAGCCACCAATCACCTCGGGAGCGTGGAAAACGGCGACACAGTCACCGACTTCGACCCACAGTCTATCCAATATCAACACAGTATCGAAGCCACTCCCGTCAGCCTAAGTTGGAATAAACACCGTCTCAATATTATCGATACTCCAGGACAGAGTGAATTACTTGGACGAACGATCAGTATTTACCCGGCCGTTGAAACCTCCGCATTGATCATCGATCCACAAGCGCCTATCAACCAAACCTCTGACCGTTTATTTGCTTTCGCCAAAGAGCAGAAAAAGTGTCAAATGATCATCATCAACAAGCTCGATAATCATGGCAACCAACTTGAAGCCCTGATGGATAGTATCCTTGGCCATTTTGGTGATAATTGCCTACCAATTAACTTACCATCCGCTGATGGCCAGTCCGTCGTCGATTGCTACTTTGAACCAGAAGTTGAACGTGAAACGCTGCTTGCGAGTGTGGCAGACACGCACGAGACGTTGATAGACCAAGTTATCGAAGTCGATGAAGAATTGATGGAATTGTACCTTGAGCAAGGATCCGAACTCACGCCAGAACAGCTACACGATCCCTTTGAAGAAGCACTCAGAACGGGACACGTAGTACCGATCTGTTTTGTATCGGCTGAGACAGGCGCAGGCGTAGAGCTTTTGTTAAGAACCTTAGCCGAAATCATGCCAATGCCAAATGAAGGTAACCCGCCACTATTAGAAAAAAACGGTCAGAAGGTCAAGGTAAACTGCGACACTCTCGAGCATAGCGTGGCACACGTCTACAAGATCACCGTTGACCCATACATGGGTAAACTCGCCTATCTGCGCGTTTACCAAGGGGAGATTAATACAGGCAGCCAACTGTACATAGGTGAAAACAACAAAGCGTTTAAAGTTGGCCATTTGTACCAATTGCAAGGCAAAGACCGTACAGAAATTCCTAGAGCTCTCGCGGGGGACTTTTGCGTACTCGCAAAAGTGGATGAACTTGAGTTCGATGCCATTGTACATGACTCCCATGAAGAAGACGGTGTCAAGCTTAAGACATTAAATTTCCCAGATTCGATGTACTCATTGTGCCTTAAACCGGTGAAACGTGGTGATGAACAGAAACTCGGTGACGTGCTGAATAAAATCGCCAGTGAAGACCCATCATTGCGTATCGAACATCGTGCACGTACTAATGAAACCATCATCAGTGGACAAGGTGAATTCCACCTCAAAGTAGCGCTTGAGAAAATGTCCAGCGTCTATAAGTTGGAAGTCGAAACCAGTCAGCCAAGCGTAGAATACTTCGAAACCATCACCAAGCCCGCTGAAGGCCATTACCGACACAAGAAACAGAGTGGCGGCGCTGGTCAGTTTGGTGAGGTTCAATTACGAGTTCGTCCGTTAGAGCGTGGGGCAGGCTTTCAGTTCATCAATAAAGTCGTTGGAGGGTCGATTCCAACCTCTCTGATCCCTGCGGTTGAAAAAGGCATTGTCCAAGCTCTAGAAGAGGGAGCGATCTCAGGAAATCCTATCAAAGATGTAGAGGTCACCGTTTATGATGGTAAGTACCATTCCGTTGACTCCAAAGAGATTGCATTTGTCATCGCAGGCAAAAAAGCGTTTTTAGATGCCATCAATAATGCCGCTCCTATCGTGCTTGAGCCTATTGTTCAGATGGAACTGCATATTCCAACCTCCAATGTTGGTGACGTATCCGGTGACCTATCTGGCAATCGAGGACTCATTGAAGGAACAGAGCCGATTGATAATAACTTCACCATGTTAAGGGCTAAATCTCCGGCCAATGAGCTTCAAGATTACGCTCGCCGCTTGCGTTCGATTACTGGTGGGGAAGGCAGTTTCAATATGATACTGAGTCATTACGAACCGGCTCCTCCGGCAATACAAAAGCAAGTTTGTCAGGGAACCACTCAACAAAACTAGAACGTCTTGATAAACCTAAAAAATGCGCCCTCGACATGAGGGCGTTTGGTTTCTACTGAGTCCAAAAGACATCATATTGAGTGTTACTTATCTAGCGATAATCCAATCTGACTGACCTTATTTTCAAATGCTTCAATACTATCCGCTTGGTAAGTCGGTGAACCATTAAAGTAACGCGGCTTTTCAGGTAGCATCGCATTCTTTAGCTCAATTTCTTGCTCTGCATTATCATGATAAACCGTTACTCGATTTGGGATGTCCTGTTTCAATACAGCCATTTTGGCTCTCCTTTGCTAAAACGAATTTAAAGCGTAGAAGTCGTCCAAGAATATGCAAAACGTTGTTATTCATAATTAGAGATTATCGACAGTTTTCATCTCACTTGAGCTCTCACGTCGAATAGCACATACACATCTTTCTATCTGAGTCTCATGCCAATAACTTAGCTTGCAAAAAAAGCGAACCAACCACACATTGATTAGACTTCAAACCATGCCAACCACACTAACATCAAATTGCCATGCTATGAGTCAAAACAAAAACATGAGAAATTCCATTTTCATTAGTAATTAATGTCGCAATTTTACACTACTGTTCATATTACCTAACAAAATCAGATCTCTTACGTAGAGGTTATTAATTTGAACACTAATGATTAATTCGTTAATATTATTAAGACAATTAGAGAAGGAAACTCAAAATGAATTACAAAACACCCTTACTATTAGCGGTTGGTGCACTGGCGACCAACGCAAATGCAAGCGAGTGTGGAACGGTCACAATTGCAGATATGAACTGGAACTCGGCAACTCTGATTGCCAATGTAGACCGCTTTATTCTAGAACACGGCTACGGCTGTGATGCTGAACTTATCCCAGGCGACACCATGCCAACCGGCACTTCAATGATTGAAAAGGGTCAGCCCGATGTCGCTCCAGAACTGTGGAGTAATAGTCTCAAAGACGCGCTCGACAAAGGTGTTGCAGAAAAACGCCTTCGCTACGCTGGTAAAGCGTTGGTTGATGGCGGCGAAGAAGGTTTTTGGGTACCAGCCTATCTAGTAAAACAATACCCAGAAATCAAAACCATTGAGGGCGTAAAAAAACACGCGAAACTATTTTCTCATCCAGAAGACAAAGACAAATCTGCGTTTTACAGCTGCCCTGCTGGTTGGAACTGTCAAATCAGTGCAGGCAACCTATTCAAAGCAATGGATCTGGAAAAATCGGGCTTTGACATCATTGATCCAGGCTCAAGTGCGGGGCTTTCTGGTTCGATAGCGAAAGCTTACGAGCGTGAGCAAGCTTGGTTTGGTTACTACTGGGCACCGACAGCGGTTCTCGGCAAATACAACATGGTGAAAGTCGACTTTGGTAGCGGTGTTAACTTAGATGAGTTCGTAAACTGCACCACTCAAGCGGAATGTGACTCCCCAAAACCAACCATGTACCCACCTTCACCAGTTCATACGATCACAACTGAAGAGTTTGCTTCACGCTCTCCTGCTGCTTACAACTACTTCACTAAACGAGGTTTCACTAACGCGGACATGAACGAGCTATTGGCTTGGATGGAAGACAACCAAGCAGACGGTGAAGAAACCATGTTCCATTTCCTAGAAAATTACCCACAAATCTGGACGGCATGGGTACCACAAGATGTCGCGAAACAAGTGCAAAGCGCACTGTAAGACTTAGACGTTACGTAAACGGTACTGGAATACCGTATTTGTTGTATACCGAGGTTCAGGTGAACCTCGGTAAGAAAAGGAAGTAAACATGTCTGACTCGAATTGGCTTAGCGAATTTCCAGAAATGGAACGCTCAGATCTCAGAGCCATCCGTAAAACTTTAGATGGTGCCTACCGCGATTTTTCTCGCGAATACGGCGACCTAATTGAATCACTCTTCGACCCTCTTCTCTCATTTCTTGTTTGGTTCGAAAAACTCCTGATTTCCACACCATGGGTTATCACTCTTGGCGTCTGCGTAGCGTTAGTGTATGCCGCAAGTCGTTCTTGGAAGCTCGCTGTCGCCTGTTTTGGTTCATTACTACTGATTGGCTATTTCGGCATGTGGGAAGACACCATGCGAACCCTTAGTATCATTACCGTCTGTACCATGCTCGCCATTGTACTCGGAATACCGATCGGCATCGCGATGGCACGCTCGAATCGAATTCAATCTATTGTCACGCCGCTATTGGACGTAATGCAAACCATGCCTGCTTTCGTATACCTGATTCCTGTGGTTATGCTGCTAGGCATCGGGAAAATTCCAGGCTTGATTGCTGTGGTTATTTATGCAATTCCACCCGTAATTCGATTAACCAATCTAGGTATTCGCCTAGTTGATAAAGAAGTACTCGAAGCCGCGACCGCTTTTGGTGCAAGTAAAAAGCAGCGCCTTATGGGCGTACAACTCCCATTGGCAATGCCAACCATCATGGCCGGTATCAACCAGACTATCATGATGGCGCTTTCTATGGTTGTGATTGCATCTATGATCGGTGTAAAAGGCTTAGGGCAACCAGTATTGAAGTCCATCACTAATCAGTACTTCACTCTCGGTCTACTTAACGGTTTGGCCATCGTAGCATTGGCGATCTTGTTTGATCGCGCCTCTCAAGCCTATGCTAAAAGAACTCAAGCTCACTTAGGAGATCTCAAACATGACTAAGCCACTTATTGAAATCAGCGGCCTGTACAAGATCTTCGGTCCAAAACCAAACTCTGTCGTGGAGAGAGTAAAATCTGGTCAAAGTAAAGATCAAATATTAGCAGAAACAGGGCACACCGTTGGCTTAAAAGACATCAATCTGAAAATCAACAAAGGCGAAATTTTCGTCATTATGGGATTATCAGGTTCTGGAAAATCCACCATGATTCGTCACTTCAACCGTCTGATTGACCCGACTATGGGGCAAATTTTAGTTGAAGGCGTCGATGTAATGCAGCTTTCCACCGCTGAGCTTGAAGAGTTCCGCCGCAATAAAATGTCGATGGTATTTCAGCGTTTTGGGCTGCTTCCGCATCGTACCGTCATTGATAACGTTGCCTACGGTCTTGAAATTCAAGGTTTTAAAAAGGAAGAGCGCTTAGCAAAAGCCAATGAATGGCTAGAAACGGTTGGTTTGACGGGTTACGGAAATCAATACCCTGCACAGCTTTCTGGTGGTCAACAGCAACGTGTGGGCTTAGCTCGAGCACTGGCAACTGATGCTGAAATTCTGTTAATGGATGAAGCGTTCTCAGCGCTCGATCCGTTAATCCGTAGTGAAATGCAAGATCAATTGATTGAACTCCAGGAAAAGCTGCACAAAACCATCATCTTCATTACGCATGACCTTGATGAAGCACTGCGTCTAGGCGACCAAATCGCCATCCTGAAAGATGGTGAGCTTGTTCAGCAAGGCTCTCCTGATGAGATTCTGCTCCATCCTGCTGACGAGTACGTAGAGGCATTCGTTAAAGATGTAAACCGCGCCCGTGCTCTTACTGTTGAGACCGTCATGCAGCCTCCTGCCTACCGCATTACTGCAACAACGATTGAAGAAGCGTTAGTCGAAATGAAGCGTGTGAAGCAAGATTATGCTTACCATGTCACTGACGATGGCTATCAAGGTGTTGTGACCAAAGAGAGCTTATTGGACGCTGCGAAGGACAGCACAACTCAAGAAATTGATAAAGAGATTTACGAACACGTTCCCGTGATCTCACCGGACTCCGTTATAGAGCACGTGTTACCAGAGACCATGTCTTGTGACTACTCACTGCCTGTGGTCGATAATGAGGGTAACCTACAAGGTGAGCTAGAACGAAGTGCCGTCGCGGAAATCTTTACTGATGACGTAAGTCAACATGCACAGAAAAAAGAAGCAAAAAAGCCACCAAGAATGGATAAAGCATCCTAACCCCTGACGAAAGGCTCATCATTGATGAGCCTTTTTCGATTGACTTACACGTTCTCATCATCCACCAGCGGCCTCATCTATTTTGTTGCATTTTTACGACTGATGCTCTGCTTTGACATAATTGGATCAATAGCTTGCGTAATTCTGACGCAGGTTTCTTATACCGTTCTATTATTAAAATCATGCCCTAATTGATTCATAGAGGATTAAAATGAAAAAGACATTGTTAGCATTAAGCTGTGCGGTATTTATTTTGGCCGGTTGTCAGGACGAAAAACCAGCAGACACCACTACCGTTGATGTCCCTCAAGCAACAGAAACTGAAACCACCCTTAACGCAACACCGATCGAAGAAGAGCAAGTGATCGCCGAAGAAACATTGGTAGATTCGGCACACAATGCACAAAACGCCTTAGATTGGGATGGCACTTACCAAGGAATACTGCCTTGTGCCGATTGCGAAGGCATTGAAACGACCTTGACCCTAAATCCAGATGGCAGCTACACGCTAGTACAAGTATATAAAGGCAAAGAAGGCAATCAATTTAACTCTGATGGTCAATTTACTTGGAATCAAGCCGGTAATACCGTCACTCTAGTCGACGAAGAGGCGCCAAACCAATATTTCGTTGGCGAGAACATACTAATGAAATTAGATATGAATGGGGAAAAAGCCACGGGCGATCTTGCGTCGTCCTATAACCTAAGCAAGCAACAATAAGACGTTCACTTTTCTTCACGTCTTAACCACACAATCCGAGCCTTGCGCTCGGATTTCTGTCTCCCACCTCTGAATAGTGTTCAAGATTTTTCATCGTTTAAGAAAATGAATGGGTTTGTCAATTGACGCAAACGTTTGCTGTTGGTAGATTGCGCCCACTTTTTCTGTCGTAAGTATGTTCTATGCAAATCATTAAACATTTTACAGCACTTATTCCTGCTGTTCTTTCCTTCTCTATTTTCGCACAAACCCAACCTATTCTTGTTCAAGGCGCTATGGATATCGAAACAAGCACCTTAGTGGAAGCACTTGATGAAAAGAAAGAAACCATCGTTGGCTCTTGGACATTCTGGGAAGGTAAAATCGATGGCTATCCAGTCGTCGTATCTCGTACTGAAGTTGGCCTCGCTAACGCTGCCGCATCAACAACCATTGGTATCGAATACTTCAAACCAAAGTACATCATCAACCAAGGCACGTCCGGTGGCCATGACCCTAAACTTTACCGTGGTGACATCGTGGTAGGCGAAGCGAGCTTCAACATGGGCGCATACAAGTCACAGTTCACCGAGAAAGACAAAGGCATCGACCCAACCAAATGGCAGAACTTTGACGTAACCATGCGTCTGCGTGAAAACGGGGATTTTGTTGAATACAAACAGTTCAAGGCGGACCCTGAGCTTGTAGAAACGTCGTTCTTACTCTCTGAGCAATATAAAAAAGGTAAAGTGGTTAAAGGGTTGATTGGCTCCGCTGACGAATGGAACCGCGAAGTAGACCGTATCAACTGGTTCCACGAGACTTTTGGTACGTCCGTAGAAGAGATGGAAACCTCTTCTGCCGCACTGGTTGCTCAAGCTTACCAAGTGCCATTTGTTGGGATTCGTATCTTGTCAAACACTGACCAACACAAGCAAGACTTCGATCCGCAAACGGCGGTTGATTGTCAACTATATGCCATTGACGTAATCAAAGCGCTGATCAAAAAACAATCATTCTAACTAAGCATCAAGAAGGGAGGCTCAGCAGAGTCTCCCATTGCGTTTGTTCGTTGAGTGGCGTTTCAGTCCAAATACACAACCAATAAATCTGCCTCAATCGCATTGGCTAAAGTTGGTATTGAGGAAAACAGACGACTCATGAACTTATGATGATGCCCACAAACCACTAGGTCGATGTTATGTTCCTTCGCGATACCGGCAAGCTTGATATGCAAATCCCCGATGACAACCATGGTCTCGGCAACCGGATAGTCACTTTGCTCGGCTAAAGATTGAAGCTCTTGCATTAGCTTCCGTTCGTCCTTCGATTCCAACGCGACTCTGTCGTGATCGACAAAAACAAAAGAAAGTTTACTGTTTGCATCTTTTGCAATCGAGATAGCTTTATCTATCACCGCTCGACTTGAATCCGATAAATCTACTGCCACCAATATGTGCGCATAGCTCATGATATTCTCCCACTGATTTATCTAAGTTAAGTCTAGCACTACAGGGGAAGCTAACAGCCCCCCCATACGCTACAAACACTGCTGCTTGAGCCAATTGGTTAACTTCATGATTTCTGGCTGACGAGCACGATTCTTTTTATGCACAAAGTAAAAGCTGTCTCCCGTGTCCAAACCATGGGAAGGGATGTACACCAAGTCCTGAGCCTTATCTCGCTCATTCAACATGAAATCATTGGCGAACGTGATGCCTTGGTCGTAACGTGCGGCTTCGATAGCAAGTAGCATGTGACTAAAATGCTGCATATCCACATCCTTCGGCAACTCATACCCACCAACTTTGCACCACTCAGTCCAATCTTTGCCACGCTCACGATAGATTGAATCGGTAGACAGAATAGGATATTGCCAAAGCGCCTCTGGCAGTGGTTGATCTTGGATTTCCTTCCAAAGGTTGAGACTGCAAACCGGATATAAAGTCTCATCATACAAACGCACTGCCATGTAGTTACGCTTTGGCTTTTGTACCGTAATAAAACAATCGCCCACACTGTCGGTTTGCTCTGGATCGCCTGCTACCATATTCAAAGTAAGCTCGATATCAGGATGTAATCGTTTAAAGTCAGCAAGGCGTGGTATCAACCATTTCACGGCCAATGAACTATAGATCGCCAATCGCAGACTGCCTTTGTCGCCTTCACGCACCTTTTGGCTTGCCATTGCGATTGAATTGATGGCAGGACTAATGTCTTCAAGGTAACAAGCCCCCGTTTCCGAGAGTGATAACTTACGCCCCTGGCGTATGAACAAGGCCTCCCCGAGATAATCTTCAAGCAATCGAATCTGATGACTCACTGCACTTTGGGTCACGTTGAGTTCTTCTGCGGCGAGAGAAAAGCTCAGATGACGAGCAGCCGATTCAAAACAATGTACCGCTCTTAAAGGTGGCAACTTCATTATCTAAAAATCTCATACTTAATCTAATAAATATCATTTCACTTCATCCTATGACATCCCCTACTCTTTGGCAAAGAAACCGGAGAAGAATAAAGTGAAAGTCACATCTGTCGGCGTAGCGATGCTGCTATTAATTGTTGGTAACCTAGTTGCGGTACTCTCAGACGCTTTGATCAAAAGTGTCGGTAATGAGGTGCCGGTTTTTCAGTTCGTGTTTTACCGACAGCTATCTGCTGTAATGATGTTATTGCCAGTGTATCTACTGACCAAGCAAACACCATTAATGGAAGGCTTTAAGTGGCATGCGGTACGGGCACATGTCTGGTTATCGGGGGCGATTTTCATGGTTTTAGCCATCTCGTCGATGCCACTCGCAACCGCTAATGCGATCTTCTATACCGCGCCGTTGATCATGCTGCCACTGGCTGCCATATTCTTTGGGGAGAAGCTTTCCGCGCAATCTATTGCTGCGGCTGTGATGGGCTTTGCCGGAGTGATTGTGATTATTCGTCCAGACCAAATTGATTGGGCAGCGCTGTCTGCATTGGTCGTTGCGGTAACACTCGCTATCAACAACCTACTGATCCGTAAGCTACCAAAAAATCAATCGGTGCCACATACGCTACTGATGACCAACCTAGCCGGCATACCTGTGTCGCTGTTATTAGTGTTTATTGAAGGCGAAACGTGGGATTGGCACTCCTTTCCTGTTGCGGCGGGCTCAAGCTTGTTCATCATGATTTATGCCGCAACTTGTGTACTGGCTTATCGCTCTATCGACAGTAACAAGATTGCTAGCGCAGAATACAGCGGTTTGATTGGCGCCGTGATTGTGGGTTTGATTTGGTTTGGCGAAGTACCTGATGTCTTTATGGCAATTGGCACTGTTATGATTGTGGTTCCACTGATTTGGCTGTCAAAACGCGAGCGACGTAAACAGAAACAGGCTCAAGTAGCCAAATTAGCTGAAGAGCAAGAACATCACCAAGTGCCTACGGCATAAACCTCAGCTCAGATAAGGAACAGCTTTGCCCCTTAAAACTGACACCAACTGCTATAGTTAAATCTGTAAAAAATAAAACTAGGGCAGCATGAATTCGTCATCATCCCATCAACCTTTGTTCTTCTAATGCTTATTGGGCGTTCGTTCGCCCTTGATGCAGTTCATTTCCTGCCTCTTATCGAGGTCTTGTGCATGCAAAACGTATTTAAATCTACACTTCAACACACAGTCATTTCAGTACTTTTTCTTCTTTCCTTATTCAGTAGCGTTTCTTTGGCCTCTCCTATTAAAGTAGGTACTTATCCCTGCCCTCCCTTTGTACTTGCTTCTTCCGATACCCAACTGAGTGGACTGAGTATTGAACTGTGGGAACGCATTGCGAAAAGCATGGAGGTTGAATTCAGTTTCGAAATCCTTCAACTCGATGAACTCCTTCATGCGATCGAAAACAAGCAAGTCGACATCGGCGTTTCGTGCATTTCGATCACACCAGAGCGTGAGTTATTCGCCGACTTTTCTCACTCCTTTTATGAAACCCACCTTGCTATCGCCGTGAAGAAGCAAAGCTACCTGCATACCTTGCAATCGATTTTTTTAAACCCCGCGTTGTGGTTAATCATCGGAGCCATTGTCATCACCGCAGGGGTGGTTGGCGCATTTTTCTACATATTGGAGAAAGGAAAGAACGAAAAACTGTATTCGATGAAGAGTAGAGTAGGCCGTTGGATAGAGAGTTTTATTTTGGGCTTGCTCTTCATCACGCGTGGACCATTCAATTACTTTGAATTTAAGAGCTTAACCGGACGTATTGTTACCGTGCTCATTGGCGTATTTAGTATGCTCTTTATCGCCAGCATTACTGCCGTATTAGCCAGTAAACTCACCCTCAGCCAGGGGTATTCACAAATAAAAGGAATAAACGACCTCGCCAACGTGCAAGTTGGGGCTAAAGATGCAACCACCTCTTCACTGTTACTTACTAGCTTTGGCATTCGCCATAAGCGCTACGATGATATGCCAGAATTGCTTCAAGCCTTAGAAAGGGGAGAAGTTGAAGCCATTGTCGGGGATGATGTGATACTTAAATACATGATCGGCAATGGAAGAGTAAGTGGACAGTTCGAAAAACTAGAAGTATTACCTTATCAATTAGAAAAACAAAACTATGGCTTCATCATCACCGAAAACAATCAACATGAAGAAGAAATTAATCGCGCATTATTACAGATTAGAGAATCGAGAGAGTGGCGAAAAACCTTAGTCGATTACTTTATTGAGAAGTAGGTCATAGATATCAAAAAGCCCTTTGTTAATCAAAACAAAAAGCTTTTTGAATTCAATCATGTCAGCAATTATTGTGGGAGAATCACTTTGCCATCTTGGATTGGGAAGGTTTTCCCCGCAGGCTTACTTTGCAAACGCACTGTCGTTGGCGTACCAGTCACCTCATACGTTACATTGTAACCCACAACCTTTTCAGATGCGGTGTATTCTGTGTGACATTTCTTTTCGGTGCTCGTAACGACATCACCTTTTTGTACATTATCTTGGATCTCACGACCAGCTAATGCGCCAGCAATCGTACCGGCAGCTGTCGCAATCACTTTACCTGAACCACCGCCAATCTGATTACCAAGCGCCGCTCCTGCTGCTGCACCCCCTACGGTACCCAGTAACTTGTTTTCATCTTTTGGTTGAACCTGATGCGTCACCACCACGTCTTTACACACTTGGCGCGGTTTTTTTACCGTTTCCGTCACTGCATCAACCATCGTGATATTTGCTTCCGTCGGCATTGGTGGCATTTTGTCTTTACAACCAACTAAGACAGCAACAACCACCGCTGCAATTGCAATAGATTTAATATTCATGATTCCCATCCAATATGGTTTTCTCTATTTTTCAGTATGGTAAATCGAAAATTTAAATCCGCATCAGGAGACGACAAGGCCTATGTCATTAACAAGTAAAAAACCGCATGTTATAAAAAATTGGTCAGAAGTTGATACGAAGACTGTCAGCCTATCTGCCTTCGTATCACTGAGTTCAATAGCTGTACTAAGAGGAAAGTCATCCACTAATGAATAATGCTAACTACGCAGGCACCATCCAACGAGTCCAAAACGCCAACAACATCGATGCACACAAAACCCAAACTAAAGTGGCCGAGGTTAACGTACCAACTAAGCTCAAGCGATAGCTAAAGTAGAACACCGAAATCAAATAAGCACTATATGGAATCAATGAATAGATCCCAAACAGTGCCGTTTCGCGTAGCGCTTCCATGTCACGCTCTGTCCCTACAATAAAATGTGCAATTAAAGCAAACGTAGGGAAAAGCGGAATCAAGCCCGCGATATAGAAGCTTTTTGATTTTGAAAGCAGCGCAATCAGCATTACTGCCGCTGCGCCTAGCAAAGATTTAAGAAATAAACTGGTCATCATTTTACGCCAAACTTAAAAACAGCTCATCGTCTGTTAGGTACTTATGACGGTGGCTCAAATTACGCAGATGCATAAACATAAAGTCAGGAAAGCCTGGCGCGATGATTCTATTTGGTTCCCAAAAGATGCCACCGACAAACACATAGCGTCCCTGATTATCATCATCGTGCAAAGGATTATTAAGCGGGGTAGACAACTCTGCTCGGCAACCTTCAACCACACAAACGATTTGCCCTTTGAAGATACCCACAACACGTTTGACAAGATTCGCTTTGATACCACACTTCCACGCTTGACGCGTTGCCAGTTCGTAACCGTGTTTTCTTATCGTTTTTTTCTGCAAGTGTACAACCAAGTTCATCATTCTTTCCTGATTCGTCTTTGTTTGTACTATAACCAAATTACCCTCTAAGGTTGCCGATATAAATTTATCGAAACCATAGAGGGTGATGATTAAATTCGAACTGAATTAGAAACTTTTTATCTATGCATCAATCAGATAGTTATCACCTTCTTTTTCAAGCCGGTCAAGTAAAGTTCGGCACTCATCAAGGTCAAGTGACAGATCAAAACGACGCTTTAGGTTCATTAAAAAGAAGATGTCTTCACACATCGCTTTTTCTGGCTCATCACTGATCTTCGCCACAGGAGAACCATTGCATGACACCATTTTGATCACGATCGACAGCGGTTTGTAGGGAATTCTCTGGGCATTCACATAATCACCCATGTCATTGGCAAGCGATGTACCAATACCGAAGCTTACTTGCACACGGTCTTGAAAGTACTCGCAGATATCGAGGGCTTGTTCGAAGTTAAGGCCATCCGTAAACACTAAAGTTTTGGTCATCGGGTCGATACCAAGAGACTGGTAGTGCTCAATCATCTTCTCACCCCACGTGTACGGACAACCACTGTCATGGCGTACACCAACGTAAGCCTTACTCAGTTCTTCATCGAAGTCCTTCAAAAAGGCATTAATACCAATGGTATCAGTAAGAGCAATACCTAACGCGCCCTTAAACATCTCTTGCCAGCGTTGCAACGCCACTTTCTGAGAGTCACGTACATTCACTAACGCTTGGTGTCCCATGAACCATTCGTGTGCCACCGTGCCAATCGGCGTGAGATCGAGCTCTTTAGCCAAGTGGTAATTACTGGTTCCAGTTAGGCAATTAGGCAACTCTTTGCTCAAGTACGCTAACATCAAACGCTGAGCTTGAAATGAAAAGCGACGACGCGTCGACATATCCGCAAATTTGAAATTAGTGATATTACGACGTTTCAGTTCAGTTTTGAGATGACTAACTTTCTCTGCAAGAACGGCTTGGAACTGCTCGACTGGAATGTCTGACCAACGTACACGGCTGCGCACTTCAGAAACAATACTCATGATGATCGTTTCGTAGAGAATGGTTTCTCTCCATAGACCATTGATGGTGATACGTAATTGGCTTGAGCCATCGGCCATGCTCTTGATATTGAAAGCAACATCACGCTGAGGATTAAAACGAAATGCATGCAGACCATCGAGAAATTCTGGAGAAAGGTAAGGCGCGACGCGCTTCATGTACTGAATTTCTTCGCTGGTAAAGCAGACGTCTTGCAGCTTAAGTACTTCCGCTTTTACTTCTGGCAATAATTCAGATAGCTCCTCATTACTGCGCACAATGAACTTGTAGGACACCATCGCATCTGGATATAACACCGCTACGGCGCTCATCATATTCACTTTGTATACGTCGAAATCTAACGCACTTTGAATGATACGAGACGAAAATAAATTGGTGGTCATTCTGAGCCCTTCTACACGCCCTTTTTCGTTTATACCCAAGTACCATCAGCATGGTGCAAGCCGTATCTTATTGTTTTCCCAATTAAGTTCTAAAAACGTTCTCAACAAGGCACACTTAGGTATATAACTTATTGTTACTAACTGAATTGCGTAAACAATAAACACCCACTTAAGGTTTGTCAACCTTTGTTACTAACCACTTATTTTTATGGTTTTTTTATGCGCAACCATCCTTCAGTTACTGTGGATAACTTAACCATTCAAATATCGTTATGTTTGATAATGATAATAAATGCTTGCAAAAAACGTTTCTAACAATAAGTTACTTACCCATTGATCGACTGCTTGTTATGCGCTAGATTACTCACAAATCAATCTCAGGACACCATCATGATAGTCACCGTCGATATCATTCCATTTAGGTTATCAGGCCGCGCTGATAAAGGACTGGAAGTATTGCTTATCAAGCGTTCGAACCCTGATCGCCCTTACCATGGCGTATGGGCTTTGCCTGGTGGATTCGTTTTTGATAAAGATATGACCCAAGCAGGTGGCCGCCCAGCAGATGAAAACTTCGAAGCGGCTCGCCGTCGTATCTGCCGCGAGAAAATTCACACCTATCCACGTCACTTCAGCGAAGCCTTCATTGACGGGGACCCAAAACGCGATCCAGAAGACTGGAGTTTGAATATCACCCACTATGCGCTAGTCGACGGCAATAATATCGAACAGATCAGCAACGCTGGCGTAGCAGAATGTCACCTCAAGTGGTTTTCACTACGAGCAATTCTCGATGGAGAGGAAAGCCTTGCATTTGACCACCAGAACATGATTGAGAAAGCATGGCAGAAGTTACGGGCCTCTATCGAGTACACCTCTGTCTTATTGTTTGCACTCGACAAAGAGTTTTTGGTCGCCGATATCATTGCCGCTTACCAAGAGTTTGGTATTGATATCAGTCGAATGACGATCAAACGCCGCTTGGTTGACTCTGGCGTACTCAAACCAACCAACAAAGTCGCGTCCACCAACAAAGGTAAAGGCGGTAAGCCTGCCATGGTGTACACCCTTGCAAGCGACGAAGTGACTTTTTTCCAAAACTGCTTGCGTGGCTAACGCAAACATAGAGCCAGACAAGGAGTCTGCCATGACAGTTCGAGTAAACTACCAAACCACCGCTGTGATCGACGTGGATCCTGAGAAAGGGTTCACCGAACTTTGCCCTGACGAACTGCCAGTAACAGGCGCATTAGAAATCGTTCCAGAACTGCAAAAGAACCACACGAAGGGGCGCTTAAAATTAGTCAGCCGAGACTTACACCCGCCCAAAGCAGCGTGGGATGCAGAAACGCCAGCCAATATGCTTGAGCCTGTAGGCCTACCAAACGTGGACATTAAGTGGAACCGCCACTGTGTGCTTGGCACAACAGGTGTAGAACTGCTTGATGGTTTACCACCCGTGCTTGAATACGATTTCCAAGTGAACAAAGGCATGGAGCCAGACGCACACCCTTACGGGATTTTCTTCCATGATGCGGCCGACACCAAAACGACCGGAGCGAATGAGTACCTTAAGTTTCACAACATCGACACGCTCGTAGTCGGCGGCTTGGCGTTAGACTTCTGTGTCAAGACATCGGTTATTCAAGCGCTCAACTTAGGCTTTAGCGTGATTGTCAATCTAGCGTCAACTCGTGCAGTACTGCCAGACACAGTAGATTCGGTCATTGCTGAGTTGAAAGAAAAAGGGACGATATTCGTCGACAACGCTGACGAAATCCTTGTGGAAAAACTTGCGTAGTTCTCCTTGCTGCAATTTGCCCTGTGGCGATTAAAAATCGGTCCAACTTATCTGGACCGTTTTTATATTTAAGGAAAGCTCAGCGAGAAATCACTGAATCACACCACATACAATGCGTGCTCCACCACCGCCAAGTTTAGCCGGATGATCAGAGTGATTATCACCACCCGCATGAATCATTAAGGCTCGCCCTTTGACATCCGCCTGTTTTACACGAGGCGCCAATACTGGCTGATCCGCCACACCATCGGCATTAACATATAACGCTGGTAAGTCACCTAGATGGTTACCATTCGTCCACGGGAACCCATGCTTGCCTGTTTCTTCTGGATCATAGTGACCACCAGCACCACCACCCAATACGGTTTTGCCATCTTTGGTGCTGCTTTCACATGAACCGGTCGCATGCAAATGAAAACCGTGCACACCGGCAGGCAAACCTTTTAAATCGGGGGTAAATACCGTGCCGTATTCACTCGAACTGATCGTGACCATACCAGCCGATTTCCCCGAACCTAGATCGGTCATTTCCACAGAGAGAGGCTCCGCCAATACAGAGGTCGAGAGAAACATAAATGCCGCAAGTAAAGTGTTTGTTCTCATATCTTGAACGTCCTATTCCGTTGTAATTATTGGTACCAAACGATAAGTGACACGTAAGGAGTGCTGTGTGGGCTCCAACACGCTATATTCGCCATGAATTGCGGCAAATTGCTTCAAGTTTAGACCTACCTCTCCGAAAGTTCAGACGAAATGTCGCCCAATGTTTCGTTTGGTGACTCCAAATCCGCAGCTTGCTGGCTAAGGCTTGCTTGATGTCGAAACGCACTTCAAGTCGCGTATCGTTATCATCACTTTGCAAGGCGATGGTCGCGCCATGTATGCGCTTTGGGTAGCCTTGCTGCTCAAGGAAGTTCAAATCCTGCCTGATACTCGTTATACCGTTAACTCAGACGGTTACCATCCGGATCTAATACGCCGCTTTCGTAGTAACCATCGCCTGTTTGTCTCGGATCGTCGATCCATTGATAGCCATCACCCACCAAGGTTTTGGTTAATTGATCCACAGCCTGTTCTGAACCTAATGCAAAAGCAAAGTGCGCTAACCCTGTGACCTGCATCACCTGAAGTTTCTCACAGGCGGTCACACCTTCCATCGACATCAACTCCAATCGTACGCCACTTTCAAACGAAAGAAGGCAAGACGAAAACTGCTTGTTTGGGTAGTGATTTTTATCGTTAGAAACCGCATTAAAGTATTTCTCATAGAAAGCTGTTAGATCTTCCAAACGTTCTGTCCAAATAGCGATAGGTTCAATTTTCATTAGGATTCCCCTTAGCTCTTAACTGCGCTCAATCTAACGAGGAAAGGCAGCACAAAAAAGAGAGCAAATCACAACGAGTGGTTCCTATTTTATGTCTGAGCTGCTCATTCGATAGGTTATTAACGCTATGGTTGGAGTTGTGTTTGAGCGAAAGTGATGCCCATAATGGCGCAAAGTTTTTCAGGACAGAATGATGGAAGAAATTTACTTCGCAGGCGGCTGCCTTTGGGGCGTTCAAGAATTTATGCGCCACCTGCCGGGCGTAATCAGCACCGAAGCTGGACGCGCAAACGGAACAACGGATAATACCCAATCCGAATACGATGGCTACGCTGAGTGCGTAAGAACGCAGTTCGATCCTGAGCAAGTTTCAGTAGAAACCTTAATGGGATATCTGTTTGAGATCATCGATCCTTACAGCATTAACAAGCAAGGTGAAGACGTAGGTGAGAAATACCGCACTGGTGTTTATAGCCAAAATGAACAACACCTAACCATCGCGAAAGCATTTATCGCAGCAAGACCAGATACCAATAAGATCGCTGTAGAAGTACTGCCACTCACGAATTACTTGCCAAGTGATGATGAGCACCAAAACCGACTTACGCGCTTCCCAAATGACTACTGTCATATCCCGTTAGATTTGCTGCATAAGTACAAGAATCAGTCTTAATGGATCAGCTCAATCTACAGCGTGACAACCCCTCCTAATCTCCCCTTGGCTTCAAATTCGGAGCTTAAATTAGCCAATGTGTATCAAGGGGAGGAACTGTCCGAGATCACTCGTCGGCTTGCGCAATCCATCAATCATTAACCAAATGAAAACCGCAACATTAATTACATTTACCTCAATACTTCAGTACCTATGAGTCAAAAATGATTACAGAACTAACAAACGTCAATTTAATTAAAGGCAACCTTTAAGCAAATAATAAAAAATAAGTCTTTCAACAGCAGGCACAAATGCTATTAGAAAATAACCGAATCAGCAGCAAAGAGGCTTTTTTAACCGACATCGATGCCGTAACATGTTGTCCATCTGGCGTAGCACACACATTTATGACAACGAGAGCATTAGGAAAAGCAGGTGCAGCTGCAAGTCTGAAAATCAAAGTCGAAACACAAGGTGAAAACGGTATCCAGAACCGCATCACTGACCTAAATGTAGCAAACGCGAACGTTATTGAGTGTTCAACCAAAGAAGCGATGCGTAACGCAGCGACTCTTATTGAAGCTTAAACCTTAAGCATCTCTCCTAAGAGCCCTTTCCCCTAAAGGGCTCTATTTAATCATGCGGTTTGTAGTGGTCAACAAACTCCGGTCACCTGATACAGGTCTATACTTAAAATATGCTGTATAAGGGGAGCAGGTCATGGACTTTACAGAAAAACTCCGTTTGCGTGGCAAAGCTGAGGAAGACCGATTCTTCGCTGAGTTAGATCGCCAACTTATCGAAGCAATGCACGAAAAGCAGAAGCGTGAAAACGCCCCGCCGCAAGAATCGACCGACAACTCACACTTTCAAGAAAAGTAGTTAGTCTCTAAATTCGCCTCTATATGATATAGAAGAGAAGCATTCCCCATTAACTCAAGGATTACTTAATGAGGCTCCTCCCTCTCGCTTTATCCATTCTCTGCACCGCATTATTTCCGCCTACTACAGCACTGGCCTCTGAACGCGCAGAGCAAGGCTGGCAACTGATAGAACAAGGTGCGATGATTGTCGATGTGCGAACCCCACAAGAGTTTTCCGATGGGCACCTGGACAACGCAGTAAATTACCCACTTTCGGAGTTGGACAAACACTTTGCTAATGTCGATAAAGACACGCAGATCGTGCTTTACTGCCGAAGTGGTGCTCGCTCAGGCAAAGCATATCAACACCTAAAGTCACGAGGTTTCAGCAATCTTCATAACGCTGGTGGCTTCGCTGAAATGCAAGAAGCAAAATAGCGCCATTGCTCTCATTGAACAAAAAATAGCACACTACAATGTGTGCTTTTTATGCCTGTGTATTGATACCAAACCACCTGCGTGCTCTTCTCTTAAAAAGTATCAACAAACCCTGAACAGTTTGAGTTTTAAAAGAGAGAAATTCTCAGCTTTTTTCAAACATCCCCACGGCTTTCATCACTCCAGACATGAGCGAAGTGGAATCCGCTTTCTTTGATGAGCTTTGCATGACCAGTGGTTTTGGCGTAAGCGCTCGCGCAACTCTTCCAGCGCTTATTGGGTAGAGGATAATTCGGCTTGTTGGTTATTACTCATATTCAGTCTCTATATCACCATCACGATGAGTGATTGGATTATCAGCTAACCTTCTTACTGGATACCGTTACTTACCATCTAAAAACCAGATACATCGTTAAGATCGGAAAAATGCAATAAGACTAAACAAAAGTTGTATATTTGCGGCTCACCTCATATCCACATCCCTCTAAACCACATTCTCACGTCAATACGATCAACCAAATACAGTGAAAACACTGATATTACAACTGGTTATACAGGCACCCTTACAATATTCGTATTGCCTTCTGCTTTTATCAAGCGATACATTTCATCAAAATCACACCTGCAAACGCACAGCAATCGGTTAGATAAAGGACTAAAAATGAAAATAAAAATGACCAGCTTACTCCTAGCCTCACTCACCCTCACAGGATGTGGTGGAGGATCCAGCTCAAGCAGCAGCAACACAGGCGGAAATAACGGAAATGAGACCGACAAAACACTCATAAACTCACTCGAGTTTGCCGACCAAAACCTGCATAAATGCGTAATGGCGGAAGCCGAGAATCGGGATCTCACCTACGCCGAGGAGATCTACACACTTAACTGTTCAGAACTTGGTATCAATACTATTGATGGCATTGAGCAACTCACAGAACTCAGCTCTCTCGATCTTATTAACAATAACCTACAACAGCTTGATCTAAGTAAAAACTCTGAGTTGTGGTACGTTGATGCACAGCAAAATGAAATCTACAGTGTCACGCTGCCACACTCAAATCAGTTGCAGTTCCTAACACTGACAGAAAACGCATTGCAAACGATCGATATATCAAGCTCACCAAATCTAGAGCGGCTAACATTAGCAAACAATAAGCTGAGTAGTATCACATGGGGTGATGATCATAGTGCAATGACTCATCTCGACATTGATATGACTCTGATCCGAACGCTTGACCTATCATTAACACCAAACCTATTCGATTTATCTGCAGATTCAATACCGTTAAACGATCTCCAAACCGTGCCATTAAATAAACTGGATACTTTAGATTTGTTTAATACCGATATTGATGTGGAATTAAGTCATTTCCCAAATGCGCGAGCCTTCACCTTAACACCGTTGACCGACACCATCGATTTAAGTGGCAATTCCGAGCTGAAATCTCTCGGGGTGTATGGTGAAGCATTAACCTCCATCGATATTGCCAACTTAACTAAGCTTGAGCGCTTGGTCATATGGACCGAAAATGTGACCGATATCGATCTCAGTAGCAATGTCGAACTTACCAACCTAACTATCGGTCCGCTTAGCCTAAACGATCTTCATATCGACAACTTAAACAAGCTTGAAGAGGTCGACGTTTCCTCGGCCACGCTTTCACAAAGTACTATCGATTACCTACAAGCTCAAAGCGTATCGAAAGGATTTAGCCTAACGCTTTTACCATAACGTCTCACTGTCATGGTTTCGTCATCGCAGGGCAGCGAGGCATGATTCACTTGTGCCACAGTTAAAACATAGCGATGCCTACAATTCTTGTGTTAACTCGTCTTAGAGACATGTACACTCACCATTTGATAGGAAGCAAGCTTGCAGCATTGAACGATATTTCACCACCAATGTTTAGATTGAACGCTTTGGCTGAATTTTCGTAGATAAAGGGCTATTTTTGCCGCCTAGCGCCTATAAAGCTCAACCATTTCCTCCCTTTTTGTTGTAAAAATCCCTGCGATATTAACGTGAGCTATATCACCTTATGAATGAATGAGCTAGAATGGCGGCCACATTCAATATGACCTTTTTTAACAGTATCTCGAAAGTGAATTAAGATCTTGTTATTAAAAGAAATTTACTTCGAGGGCACTGCTATGATAAGTACAAATAACATCACCATGCAATTTGGCGCTGAGCCACTGTTTGAAAATATTTCAGCCAAGTTCGGTAACGGCAATCGCTACGGCCTTATCGGCGCGAATGGCTGTGGTAAATCAACATTCATGAAAATCCTAAGCGGAGCATTAACACCAAGTTCAGGTAACGTTTCTATTACCCCGGGATTAAAGCTCGGCGTATTGAGCCAAGATCAGTTTGCCTTTGAACAGTACAGTGTGATTGACGCCGTGATCATGGGTGATCGTAAACTATGGGAAGTGAAGCAGGAGCGTGACCGCATCTATTCATTACCAGAGATGAGCGAAGAAGACGGCATGAAAGTGGCAGAGCTTGAAAGCGAATTTGCCGAAATGGATGGCTACACCGCAGAGAGCCGCGCCGGTGATATTTTGCTGCAAGCGGGTATTGAAGAAGAGTTGCATTTTGGCCTGATGCAGCAAGTTGCACCTGGTTGGAAACTGCGTGTGTTATTGGCACAGGCACTGTTTGCAAACCCAGACATTTTGCTGCTTGACGAACCAACCAACAACTTGGACATTCATACCATCAACTGGTTGGCAGAAGAGTTAAACCAGCGAAAGTGCACGATGATCATCATCTCACACGATCGCCACTTCCTAAACTCGGTATGTACTCACATGGCGGATATCGATTACGGCGAGCTGCGCATTTATCCAGGAAACTATGAGTACTTCCTTGAAGCGTCAGGCTTACGTCGTGAACAACTCCTTGCTTCTAACGCAAAGAAAACAGCAGAAATTAATGAACTGCAAGAGTTCGTAAACCGATTTGGCGCAAACGCTTCAAAAGCAAAGCAAGCCAGTTCTCGAGCAAAAAGAATGGATAAAATCCAACTGGACGAAGTGAAATCAAGCAGTCGAGTCAGCCCATCCATTGATTTTGGTGAAGGTAAAAAACTGCATCGCTTAGCGCTTGAGCTGCAAGATCTTGGTCATGCCTTTGGCGACGAACTGCTGTTTGAAAAAGGTAATTTACTGCTGGAAGCAGGTACGCGCCTGGCGATTATCGGTGAAAACGGTGTCGGTAAAACGACCTTACTACGCTGCCTCGTCAACGAATTAGAGCAAACCCAAGGCGTGGTGAAATGGTCTGAGAACGCATCAATTGGTTACTGCCCGCAAGATAGCAGCGCAGACTTTGATAATGACCTGACGATTTTTGAGTGGATCTCCCAATGGCGAACGGTGAAGCACAATGATTTAATGGTGCGTGGTATTTTAGGTCGCTTATTGTTCACCGCAGATGATGCCAATAAAAAAGCCAGAAACTGCTCTGGTGGTGAGAAGAACCGCTTACTATTTGGTAAGCTGATGATGCAGGATATCAATGTACTGGTAATGGATGAGCCAACCAACCACATGGATATGGAAGCAATCGAAGCACTAAACAGTGCATTAAAAACTTATACAGGCACGTTGATCTTTGTCAGCCATGACCGCGAGTTTGTCTCATCACTTGCCACTTCGGTTATTGATGTGAAAGATAAAAAATTGGTGAGCTTCCAAGGTACGTTCGATGAGTACATGGCCCATCAGCAAAAGGTGCTTAACGCTGCGTAATGAAACGCAACGACGCCAAAGAACAGCGAATAACCAGACGGGAATTAAACGTCGAATTGCATAAAATAGATGCTGGCTATTCGCCGTAATGAATTAATCTATACCTTAGAAAGGTATGGTGGTAAGCCGAAGAGCACCACTGATAAAACTGAGGAGCTGCTCATGAACCATGAGTTTATGACTGAAGAAGAACGTATCGAATTACAGCAGAATAACCCACTGCACGGTCTTAAATTAGAAGATATGTTGAAGCAACTGGTTGACCATTATGGCTGGGAAATTCTTGATACAGCAATGCGTATGAACTGTTTCAATACCAACCCAAGTATTACTAGTAGCGTCAAATATCTGAAGAAAACTGAGTGGGCTCGCGAGCGTGTAGAGAACTTTTATCTATACCGCTTTAAACGCATGCCTAAAGCATCAGAGTATGAATACAACCTTCCACCGCGTGCTCGTACTTTCCCACATGGTTTAGAGCCACGTGAGCCAATGGAACTAACGGTAGAATCGATTTTAGCTTCGCAGGCCAAGGCGGCTTCAGCACATAAAGAACGTGCGTCAAAGCAGCGTGCTGAACGCGCCCGTTTTCATCGTCGCCGATAGTTTTTTTAGTCATTCTTACAGAAAAAAGCTCTGATAACGTGCTCTCGAGAGTGATTTAATTGATTGAATTAGAAAGTCAAACATTGCTGTTTGGCTTTTTTTCAGCATCACAAATGGTGCATTACATACATCAGTACTACCTTAGCTCAACTCTAACGTCATAAATTGGCTATTGGGGTCGAATTCATAATCCGCAAACGGCTCACAGTAAATAAAGCCATGTTTTTCATACAAGGTACGAGCTGGCCTGAAAAATGCCATCGAACCGGTTTCTAAACTCAGGCGTGTTACTCCTTTTAGCTTTGCTTGCTCGATAACGTGAATCAGCAACTGGGACCCCACGCCTTGGTTTCTCGCCGCAGGCGTGGTACGCATGGATTTAAGTTCAGCATGTTGTTCGTCCAGCTTTTTAATCGCCACACAACCAAGTAACTCTTCATCTTTCCATCCGGTCCAAAACGTGACTTCTGCCGTTTTGAGTTTGTCCAAATCTAACGCGTGCACACTTTCTGGTGGCGAGGTGGCATACATATCTTGCAAATGTTCTTCTAGCAGCGCGATAACTTCTGATCTTTCTAAATTGTCGACTTCAATCTTCACATAGCCTCCTTAGGTTGCGCTTATTAATCATTCAACTGCACTGAATTTATTCCATAACCTAAGCTGAAACAACCTATTACTAAGCCCTAATTAGATCACTTGTCGCATGATGTGCTGAAGTCCAACATGGCCACCGTGATAAACAGCGCTTGTTATGACAGACGGCCGCAAACCAATAAAAAATAAAACTTTCCTCTCAACTTCTCTCCCATCATCTATGCTTTTGTTAGGCACTTGTTTTCACAACACTTTGGACGTGAACCATACCGAACAAACTGGCGACTTATATTGATGAGAAATTTAGATTGGTAATTTCTGTAAAACTGAATCCGTAACGAGGTTTTCTAGTTTAGCGTTTTTGTCATTTATCCCCCACGCCATAAGTAACGAGGATAGAGTGAATAATTGGGCGCATTTACTCGATTTGGTTTGGGCAAAGGACTTACAAGCCAACTCTTTTCAATCGCAATATCCGCCTCAATGATTTTTTCAGAACGAAATCCTGATTATTGATTGTTTACATTCATCTACTACAACCATACCCCAGAGCTAACTTTGACACGATGAACGATAAAAGCAAATTCGCCACAAAAGTAGCGCTTAGCCTGACTCTGGCTTATTTGATCCCGTTTGCCCTGGGTTGGCCGCAAGCCTCTACTGCCGCCACCACCGTGATGCTGATAGCTTGTACCGGCAGTCGCAGAGAATCTCTGGCAAAAGGGACACTGCGTGTGATCGGGACTTTAGTCGGCGCTGTCATCGGTTTGCTGTTAGTAGGCATGTTTGCCCAAGAGCGCCTGATGTACATGCTCAGCGTTTCTGTCGTGGTCTCCTTTATTTTCTATTTCCGCAATGCGTACCAGAAAGACCCTACGTTGCTCATGCTGACCGGTGTGATGACACTAATGATGTCTAATGGCGGGGACGCTGAAGGCGCGTTCCTTTACGGGGTTGATCGTGCCTACATGACGATATTTGGCGTTGTGGTGTACACCTTGGTCGGAACCTTCTTATGGCCAACCAAGACTGAACAGAATCTACGCCAGATGATGGAGCAACTCAACCACGCTCAACATGCCCTATTTTCAGCGATTCTGCACAGTGTTGACGGAGATAAAGAATCAGCCTCTTCAGAACCGAATCAAAACGAAAAAGATCAAGAGCCCAAGCCCACCATCGAAGCGCTTCTAGA
Source organism: Vibrio sp. PID23_8 (assembly GCF_003584965.1). Lineage (NCBI taxonomy): Bacteria > Pseudomonadati > Pseudomonadota > Gammaproteobacteria > Vibrionales > Vibrionaceae > Vibrio > Vibrio sp. PID23_8. The sequence continues at coordinate 52,192 of NZ_LIXE01000005.1, forward strand.
CCAAGTGTTCACTGCACAAAATGCACTGGAATTGCGGTTTGCAACCGTCAGTGCTGAATGCAGTGATGTCTCGGCTTATATTAAAGAGTGGCAACTCGCCGTTCATTTCAATAAACAAATCACTCAAGAACTGAGCGTTGCCGCACACCGCCACTTCAGCCATCAACAAGACCGACATTTTATCAATAACTTCGATGACGGCATCGAAGAAATTCAAGCTCTGTTTAAACGATGCCAAGAAATGTGGGACAACGATGGACCGGCTTATCGAACACAAGCCTTTAACGTCGATTACAACGAAGAAGCACTAGCAAGAGCGTCGCACCTAGAAAAAGGGTCAGCCCTAACTCTTGGCCATTTAATTAATCTGATGCACCAAAGCTTGTCACGATTAGCGGAAAGCATCAGTTGTATTGATTCTGTTACCAACAGCATCTCGTTCCAACAAGCGCTACCAAAACAAAAAAGCAAATTTCTTTGGTGGGACGCAGAAAACTTTAAAACTGCGGTCAAAACATTGACCACCTATTGGATTGCTGGTCTCATTTGGATCTATTTCAATCCTCCCGGTGGCTACTCATTTGTCACCTTCTCCACCATTTTTATGTCGCTGCTGTCATTCGTACCCGTTCACCCAGTGGTGCTATTGATATTATTTACGTTTGGCTTCCTATTTGCGGTGCCTTCGTATGTCTTCATTTTACCGGGATTAGAGCTGGGAGCAGAATTAGGGGTGTTCATCTTCCTCTACACCTTTGTCGGCTTCTACCTATTTAAAGGTCCCGTCACCATCTTCTATATGATTGGTCTGTTTGTACTCGGACTCGATAACAACATGACCTATCACTTCGGTATTTTAATGACGATTATGACCTTGTTCTATATGGTGGTGTTCATGATCATTTTCGCTCACTACTTCCCGTTTAACTCTCGTCCAGAGCATTTATTCTTAACCTTAAAGGAACGCTATTTCCGGCACGTGAGGGAGTTGTTTATCTGTTATCACGAGCAATCAGAATCCACCTATAAAAAAAGCAAACGAGCATTGCATCTGATAACGCTCAATGTGTCTTCAAAAAAGCTCAAAGCGTGGGGATCTAAAATAAACCACAAATTATTCAATAAAACACCACCAGAAGCGATTAGTGCTTTCAGTAAATCGTGTGATGCATTGAGCAACCACATCAACATTCTGGTTGCGACAGAACAGAAGCTAACAAGTAACCGACTCATCAAACAATTACGTAATCAACACCGAGATACCATATTACCTTTGATGGCAAACGCGCTTGCGAGCCCCAAGACAACCACTGAACTCGATTCTGTGTTTGAACAATACAGTGAAGCTTACCAATCCTTTGAAAATAAACTGGAAGATTTCTTTAGTGAGTTGGATTTATCTGACTACGCTTATTCAGAGATAGCCGGTTTTTATATCTTACTGAATCTAAAACGAAACGTATTCGAAGCAATGACACAGTGCAAACAAACCTATGAGGGCATTGATTGGGTGAACTTACGTCAAAAACGGTTCTAACAGTGAGGATTTGATGCCAGAAATAACTAAACCAACCCTCGCGATACTCACTTTACTTGGGCTCAGTGCATGTACCACGGTGGGGCCGGATTACGTACACCCAAAACAACCCACTCTGCCTAATAATTGGTCACTAGAAACCTCCATTCAAAGCACTCAACCGTCAGAGCGAGAGCTACAACAATGGTGGCAACAGTTTAATGATCCGACACTCAATCAGTTAGTAGAGATAGCGAATCAACAAAACCTCGACCTAGAAGCTGCCGGGCTACGTATCGTACAAGCTCGTTCGCTTTTAGGCATTTCAACCGGATTGCAATACCCACAGGTGCAGACAATTTCCGGCAACTTAGCTCGGGCATACATCAACGACCAAGGGGTAAACAATGCCGCTTTTTCGTTCGATGCTGGGTGGGAAATAGACGTTTGGGGAAAGTATGCACGTGGGATTGAATCCGCTGAAGCAGGCTACTATGCATCTATCGCTTCCTACCAAGACATCATGATAACCATCACGGCTGAAGTGGCGAGAAATTACATCAACTATCGTACGTACCAAGAGCGTATTCTACTTTCTCGCCGCAACATTGAGATTCAAGAGCGGGTAACCCGTATTACTCAAATACAGTTTGATTCCGGCAACGTCACCGAACTTGACGTTCAACAAGCAAAAAACCAGCTGTACAACACCAAGGCGGCACAACCGGCTTTGGAAATCGCCATGAAGCAAGCCCGTACCGCATTAGCATTATTACTCGGTGTATTGCCAGAAGAGGTCGAGGCGTTACTGACGTCGGATAATTTTAACCAACGCATGGCGGAATACGAAAAACAATTTAAATCATCAGGAAGAAAGCCTGCGCAATACGATAATGATGCCTACTCTATTGTACCTCGCCCGCCGTATTTAGATAACAAAGTTAATGCCAATTTGGTTATGCGCCGCCCAGATCTACAAGTATCTGAAATGCAAGCTCGCGCTCAAAGTGCGAAAATTGGCGTTGCTGAATCAGCACTATATCCCAGCTTTTCGCTATTTGGATCCATTGGAATTGATAGTACGGTCCCTGATGGAAACAGCTTTAGCTTCAGTGACTCACTGACTATGGTGGTTGGCCCAAGTTTCAGTTGGAATATATTCCAATATGGCCGAGTGAAAAATAACATTCGTTTTGAAGATGCACGCTTTCAAGAAACCCTCACCAACTACAACAAGAAAGTCCTACAAGCCGTTAATGAAGTGACTAATGCGCTAGAGGCATACGATTTGTATCTCGAGCAAAAATCATTGCGCCTGCAATCGGTAAACGCCTCAATTCGCGCATTTAATATCTCCATGATGCTGTATGAAAACGGCCAAATCTCCTTTGAGCGCTTACTTAAGTCCTTAGAAAGCATGACGCGAGCAGAAGACAGTTACGCAACCATCAAAGGTAATGTGGCTAACCAAGTGATCGCGCTTTACAAAGCGCTAGGTGGTGGCTGGGAAACAGAAACTGGCAAACCTTTCTTATCAGAAACCATCGCGAAACAAATGCAAGACCGCAGCGATTGGGATGATTTGCTAGACGAAGAAGAACGCCTCCTTCCGCCGCTTCTTCTCAATACACCATCAGACAAAGCGAAAACGGATAGCGCCCAACAACATAGGGAGGAGCCATAATGCCACATGAACTCTCTTGGGGTGACGTGTATTTCTCTCCTTTGTTATTGGCCCTATTTTTAGCGGTCACGGCAACATGGATAACGGTGATCATTTTAAACAAAACACGTCTGTCTCGCTTCATTGCGTTTCCGTCCCTGACATTTATTGCCATCATGGTGTTGTACGTGGTGGCCATCGACCATTTATATATACAGTTTTAGGTGCCCAGCAAGATGAAAAAACTACTCGTTATTGCACTCAATTTGGTCATTCTTGGTGGCGCGGCATGGCTGGGCTATCAAAAATTCGAAGAGTATTTTAATAACCCGTGGACTCGAGATGGACAAGTGCGCGCTAATGTCATCAAGGTCGCGCCACGTGTCTCTGGCCCTATCGTTCAGGTTGCGGTACAAGATAACCAATCTGTACAAAAGGGGGATTTGCTGTTCGAAATCGATCCAACGACCTATGAAGTCGCCCTATCCCAAGCCAATGTGTCGTTAGAAAAATCTATTGTTAGCTCTCGCGGGAAAAAGATTGAGTACGACCGTTTGAAGGACATTCGAGCCAAAGATCATGGTGCGGTTTCTCATAAAGATCTGATTCGCCGTGAAATTGCTTATCAAGAATCGTTATTACAAATTGAATTGGCCAAGGAGAAACTGAAGGCTGCGCGTCTCAATCTAAACTACACCAAGGTCTACGCATCCGTAGATGGTTTCATTTCCAATCTCGACATTCGTGACGGCACTCAAGCAGTCGCAAACCAACCGCTCGTCGCCCTTGTAGATAAAAATAGCTTCTGGGTATTTGGTTTCTTTCGCGAGAATCAACTCGCTCAAATTCAGCCTGGTAACGACGCGCGCGTCACTCTAATGTCACATCCAGATACCCCGATTGATGCCACGGTGGATTCTATTGGGTGGGGGATCGCCCCCAAAGATGGCACCGTCGGATACAACCTTTTGCCAAACGTGAATCCGGTATTCCAATGGATTCGTTTGGCACAACGTATTCCCGTGCGAATTTCACTTCGAGAACTTCCTGAAGACATTGATCTTCGATTCGGGCTTTCTGCGTCCATCATGGTGATGAAAGAGTCATCACAAGAGCAAGAATAAGGATTGAACAGGAATAACCATGGCTATTGGCAAAAAACTCAAAAATATCAACGAAGAAAACAACTTCTTCTACCTGACCTTAGCGCTCATAGCGCTGTTAATTGGCGGTGCATTTGTCCAAGTTGTCGGCGAAGGAACGATGGAATATCTACTTCAAGGATTTACCATTTTAACCTTCATTGTCTGTATGGCCAGTTTGCGCTTCGATAAAAACTGGTCGCGTTTTCTTTATAGTTTGCTCGGCACTTGGGTAGTTGTCATCATCATACAAGCGCTTTTAGGCATAAAAGAGATGGATGTAATAATGCTCGCTCTCACTTTTGCGTTCTTCTTTGGCACATTCAAGTCCATCGCAAGGCAGATTCTCTTCACTGGACATATCAACACCAACAAAGTGATTGGTTCTGTTGCTCTATTTTTGCTTCTTGGCTTGATGTGGGCAATTGCCTACCTCATTTTACTTGAGTTCTCCCCTAACTCTTTTACAGGAATGGAAGCCATCTCCTGGGGGCAGAACTTCTCCAATGCAGCATATTTTAGTTTCGTCACTCTAACCACGCTTGGTTATGGCGATATCAGTCCTACTACACCTCTAGCGCAAGTCATCGTCTATCTAGAGGCGATTGTAGGCGTATTTTATATGGCGATTGTTGTTTCAAGTCTCGTCAGTTCCAACATCGAACAGCAGGTAAGCAAAAATGGATAAACAATCGGAAAAAAATGAAAGTAAGGTTTTCATCAGTAACATGGTGGAATCCGCAATACGCATTGGTTTGATATTGATCTTACTGATGTTTACCTATGACATTATTAAACCCTTCATCTTACCCGTCATTTGGGGGGCTATCATCGCAGTCGCATTGATGCCCATTACCCAAAAACTTGAACGTGTCTACGGCGGAAAGCGAGGACTGGCTGCCACCACGATTGCGCTGCTCGGTATCGCCCTTTTAGTTACTCCTTTGGTGATGGTGTCGGGTTCTATTGTCGATGGCGCCACTCACACACTCGACGTGCTGCAAAATGGCGAAATTAACATTCCGGGACCGAAACCTTCCGTGGCGGAATGGCCGCTAATCGGTGACAAGCTTTATGACGTATGGAGCTTGTTCGCCACCAACCTAGAAAAAGCCATCCAAACGTTTATGCCGCAGATCAAATCAGGTTTAACGTCACTTCTGGGCATGGTAGGGAGCGCTCTGGGCAGTTTGTTACTTTCTATTTTGTCCCTTGCGATTGCTGCCGGTTTTATGGCGTATTCTGAGCCTCTTGCTTCTGGGCTAAAAACCATCGCAGTGCGTACCGCTGGTGAGAATGCCAAAAGTTGGACCACGCTTATCGCTGCCACCATAAAAAGCGTATTACTCGGCGTTGTCGGAGTGGCAGCAATTCAAGCACTGTTAATTGGTGCAGGTTTTTTCTTCTTCGACGTACCAGCAGCTGGCCTACTCACGTTGATCTTGATGATTCTTTGTATTGCTCAGATCCCAGCACTACTGCCACTCCTTCCTGTCATTGGCTATATGTACATGACCAACGACACGACCACAGCAACGCTGTTCACCGTATGGGTTGTAGTGGCGGCACTGTCCGAAAATCTGTTCAAACCTATGCTGATGGGACGTGGCGTCGACGTGCCAATGCCCGTGATTTTGCTCGGTGCAATCGGTGGTATGTTGATCTATGGTATTGTCGGATTGTTCTTAGGCGCTGTTATTCTCGCGATCTGGTATGAACTATTTGTCTGGTGGCTAGACATTGAAAAAGCACAACAGCAAGAGGGTCAGAGCAAACCCAAAGAAAAACCATCAGAAGAAGCTGATTCTGGTCACGGTGCCGGTATTTAATCGTTAAGCAAATTGCAACAAACCGCTGTGAACCAGCGGTTTGCGCTATTTAGTTTACCGTTTTGCCTGGTCAAATAAGATGAAAATGACATTCTTGTTAAATTTTCATTCTTCTTACATTCAAGAGTTGCAATCAGTCACTTATCGATGCAACCTCAATGGCCACTAATACTAATGACTGTGCTTAGGATAAAAACAATGAAATTGATCAAGCCTTTAACTTGTGCGCTTGCTCTTGCAATGAGTAGTATGGCCTTCGCGGACGTGACGATAAATGTTCCTGATAACGTTTCAATTTTGGCGGCAAATGGAGAGAAAGTAAAAGTATCAGGTGGCTTCTTTGCGTCTGAAAAAACGGTCACTTTACCAGATGGCATAAATCAAGTGGTCTTCCGCTACTCTCCATTCTTTAGTCAAGGTAATGACCGTGTTAGCGTTGAAAGTGACGCAATCATCACTCGATTCAACGCAACTGACGCAACGCTTACGTTCCAACTTCCTAAGTACCGTGACCTTCGTGAAGCAGAAAGCAAAATCAAAGACCTAGATTGGAAACTGATTGATGCATCTGGTAACGCGATTGCTGTTGAGCAAGACAAACTCATCAAACCTGGCATGCAAATCGGCCGTGACTACGTTCGTGAAGTAGAAGACTACAATCGTACGGGTGGCGTAGCGGCAATCGCCGTTGCAGGCGCGGTTCAGCCGGCAAAGATTCCGACACAAGCGAACCAAGCCGCTGTAGCAGTAAAAGCGGACTCAACCGCAGAAGAGATGCTTCACTTTTGGTACCAAAAAGCGGACGCCGAGACCAAAGCGCGTTTTAAAGAATACGTAAACAAGCAATAATCCTGTGTTTACTCATTCCTTTCTTAGGAAAATCGAAGCCACGCATGTGTGTGGCTTTTTTGATCAGAACTTGTACGCTAGAGTCAACATCGGCCCATAAAAGCGGAATGTAACGTCAATATCAGAGCGGCTACTGTCGTAATCCACGCCAACTTCATAATAATTAAACGATCCCGTGGCACTAAACTGATCAGTGATAAAGTACTTTGCACCAATATCGACCTCAGCAAGGTAACCTTCAATATCCTCTATTGATAAATAAAACAGCTGCGCATGACTTCTCAAGAGCCACTCTTCACTCAAAGCATATTCAACTCGAATCCCGAGATCAGGTAAAGGCGCTGTCACTTCATTAATCACCTTTTCATCAATGAGCAACGTCGGGATTTCAACTTCATCACCGACTTTAACACCAAACTTGCCATCAAAGCCTAGCGACAGCCACATCACGTGCAAGCCAGCTAAAACATCTAAAGACCACTTCTCATTGGTGTAAAACTGGTAGCCATAGCCAATCCGTGCGATATCGATATCTAACTCTGTGATTAGTTTTGATCCCGCTTGTACGACGTAGGCCACACCGCCAGAGGTGAACTCAAACGGCTTAGTCACCGCCGTTCTGGTTGCTTCCCTATGTAAACTACGCCAATCAAAATAGACACTATGCTTGTCGTTAAAGTAATACTCGAGATCTAGATAGGGCAGTAACGCCACTTCTTTTAGATCGAGATCCGATTCAAAGTCAATCGAGCGAATCTTATCTAAATAGGGATCGTACGCGTTAAGTTTCGTGTCAGTTCGCGAGAAAAATCCGCCTACTTCTATCTCCCACTCCGCGGCCTGCGCAGAGAAAGGCATTAATGTAGCAAGGTAAACTGACCACAATGCGCTCTTGGTCATCCTTGATCCTCAATGCAATGTAAGTTAATGATGGGTTCGTTACGAAAATTGTAACTGGCCGTTGATAAATTGCGACCGTCAAATGGGTAGTAACGATGCAAGAGAAAGATTGAATCACATAAATGCGATCAGCATTAAACTTAGCGTGGCAGATAACACAGGATCACCAATATCTTTCATAAATGATATTTCCTCCGGTACGAGTTCGATATTTATCTAAGCCTAGCGTTTGCAAGACCTGAGAGGTATCTTTGATCATCTCTGGGTTGCCACACATCATCACAAAACTGCTCTGCTGAGAGAAAGAGACATCTGCCATATTCGAAAGCTCGCCAGAGGCAATAAGCTCCGGCATTCGCCCCTGTAATTTTCCTTCAATACTTTCTCGACTGACAATTGGAACGTATTTCAAACGTCCTTCATAACGCTGTTGAAGTTGCTCAATTAAATACTGATATACCCGGTCTTTTCCATATCTCACCCCATGCACCAACACGATATTATCACTGTGAGGTAGCAAATTGATGTCATCTAAGAGGGAAAGAAAAGGACCAATGCCGGTGCCTGTAGAGAGTAACCATAAGTCATTGGCGTGCTTTGGAATCGTATCGTGTACCAAGTCACCATGTGCCACTTCACCAACGAAAATGCGGTCACCGGGTTTGAGCTTCTGAAGCTTAGGGGTTAACCGCCCTTGTGGATTAGCTACGATAAGAAACTCTAACCAGTCGAATTGCTCACTGGGTGCATTCACTACCGAATACGCGCGGCTGATCGGTTCTCCTCGTTCATTGAGTAAAGCGAGCTTAGTAAATTGCCCTGCTTTAAAAACCAAAGGGGCGCCAGAAACCCGCAAGCTAAACAGTTCATCAGTCCAATCGACTCGCTTCTCTACCTTGCCTAGGTTAAAACCTTTCAGTTCTGTCATTGCTCATCTCCTCTGGTGGTTCATATTTAAAGCAGTGCTGTATAAAACGTTATATGGTTACACGATGTGATTAACCATTAAATTTCACACTTTTAGCACAAACTTATTACATTCTAGACAGCCCCATCTAGAATGTTTACTCAAATTAGTAAGCCGCTTCGCAAAATGCAGTCATGTAGAGATAAGGGAACACAAAGATGGATACGCTATTGAATGACTTTCCAGTCATTACGGAGATAAAAGTCGCTTGGGGGGAGATGGATGCCCTACAACACGTCAACAATGCCGTTTATTTCCGCTACTTTGAAACGGCAAGATTGGATTACTTTAATAAAATCAATATATTGGTTGATCTAAAAACAACACAGGTCGGCCCAGTACTGAGTGAAACACAATGCCGCTACAAACTTCCTGTGACTTTCCCTGATACGCTTCTTATTGGCTCTCGTGTCGTTGACATACAAGAAGACCGACTCACGATGGAATACCAAGTGTTTAGCAAGAAGTGGGGCAAAATTGCGACGATCGCGACCGCAACTGGTGTGATGTTTGACTTCAAAAACAACGTGAAAACAGCGATACCAAAACACGTGCGTGACTCCATTCTTGAATTAGAAAGCAGTGGCGGCACGCACCATTTAAAATAATCGAACCAATAAAAAAGGTGGCCTATTGCCACCTTCTCATGGTTGTTGAGCTTAGCAAAACGTCTCAATATACAAAGATTCGATTTTGTCTCTCGCCCACTGAGTCTTACGCAAAAATTTCAGAGATGATTTGATCGACGGATCTTTCTTAAAACAGTTCACACTTACGCGCTCATGCATTCCGTTCCACCCAAAGTGCTCCACTAAACGGGTAAGGATTTTTTCTAAACTCAACCCATGCAGAGGGTTATTCGGCTGTTGGTGGCTCATAATGTTGATCCGATAATAGTTTCGCTTATGCATTATCGCCTAATCTAACCCAAAGTTTACCTGCCACCTAATATTTTAAGCTTGTATTAGCCTACTCATCCCCCCCTATAGTCGCTCAAATAGTTTAATGGCCCTCCGCTAAGAAAGCCCTCAATGACCTAAATATTTTTGTCGCAACGGCCCGGCAAGGGAGTTTTTCCAAAGCCGCTAACAGCATAGATATGACGTCTGCGGCAATCTCCGCCTCAATTAAACGCCTTGAAGGACAGATTGGGGTTCCACTGTTTGTACGCTCAACACGAAGTCTGCGTTTAACCTCTGAAGGTGAGTTATTTCTCGACAAAACTACGCAGACCTTAGCTACACGGCAAGAGAGCCTAGATAAAATCGCCAGTGCGCGTGGTGAGCTATCGGGCCAACTGCACATCACCGCTCCCTCGGAACTGGGTCGAAATATGCTCCTCGGCTGGGTAGATGAATTCATCAATGTTTACCCCAATGTTTCTATTAAGCTTGACCTTGCTGATAGCCTCACCGACATGTACACCTAGCCGGTAGACATCGCGATTCGTTATGGTGAACCTTGTGATTTTGCTTGGTGTGGTGCAAACGAACAAACCTTATGTGCCTCACCTGAGTACGTATCTCGCCATCCATTGTTAACAAAACCAGAAGATCTCAATCAGCATAACTGCCTGTGTTACATAGTCACTGATTCGGCTTACAACAAATGGACGCTAACTCGAAATGGCGAAACCGAACAAGTCGTTGTAAGAGGAAATCTACTGAGCAACAACAGCGATTTATCACATCGCTTAGCGATTAAGGGGAAGGGCATTACCAACAAATCATTAATGGACATTAGCCAAGATTTAATTGAGGGTAGACTTGTGCGCGTATGACTAGGCTGGGATTGCGGTCCAGTGCCACTCTACATGATGTGTGCTGACCGTCATTTGCTGACGCCAACCATTCGCTCGTTCCGCAATTTCATACAAGAAAAATGCCGTCAGAAACGGGCGAAAGTACTGGCAACATTTTGAGTAATTAGTATGACGACTCCATATACCCACGCACCTTGATGGTATTGGGTATATGGGATTTTTGTTTAATTAAATAATGATTTAACCCAAAGCATGAAGCTGTCCCAAAGCTGACCAATCCATGATCCCTCATCTACAGTTTGGTTGCTGACAAGCGGATAGCTTGCGACCGTTTCGTCGTCATTTTTCCATATCACTTTACCAACGACGTCCCCCTTCTTGATTGGAGCAATCAAAGGCTCATTCACAATGACCACTTTGTCTAACTTCGCTCGCATGGTACGTGGAAGAGTAAGGAATACATCTTGAGCAAAACTTAAGTCGATTTCGCTGACATCACCTTTCCAAATCCTCACTTTAGATTCAACTTCGCCCTGTTTCGCAATTTGCTTGGTATCATAAAAACGGAAACCATAACTCAACAAATTCTTAGATTGGCTTATTCTCGAGCGCTTGCTTGGCGTTCCCATCACCACAGATATCAATCGCATCTTCCCCTCTTTTGCCGAGCTGACCAAACTGTACCCGGCGTTACTGGTGTAACCAGTTTTCCCACCATCTACATCAATCGAGTTATCCCACAGCAACTTATTGCGGTTGTACTGAGTGATGTCATTCCACTTAAACACTTTTTCACTATAAAGAGCATAAACGTCTGGTACATCTTTGATAATTGACTGCATTAGCCTTGCCATATCTGCTGGAGAAGTTTGAATGCCCTCACTATCTAAACCATGAGAGTTAACAAAATAGGTATCTTGTAAACCCAACTTCTCAGCCCAACCGTTCATCAAAGACACAAATGCACTCTCACTGCCCGCGACATGTTCTGCGAGCGCCACACATGCATCATTTCCGGACTGAATGATCACACCGCGCATCAAGTTCCCGACGCTGATTTCGTCTTTGGGCTTAATAAACATTTTGGAAGAGTCAGGAAATTTTGCTGACCATGCATTTTCACTCACTGTCACCTTATCTTCCCAACTCAAACGGCCAGCTTTGATCTCCTGCCCTATCACATATGCCGTCATCAATTTGGTTAAACTGGCAGGCGCTAATCCTGCCCTTGCATTTTGCTCGGCAATAATGGCGCCAGATTGATAATCCATTAATACATAGCCTTTTGCTTGCAGTTCCGGGGGCTCTGGCGTGATCACCGCCAACACTGGCGCGCTAATTAAGTAGACGACTAATATCCATCGGGGTAAAGAACGTTTCATCTGGCTTCCTCCATGATCAGCACAGCGATACAGCTAACGGCAACGCACACCTCTATTGCCGAACATATTGTGGGTTTCTGTCACAGCCCATGCATTTAAGCGTGTGATTTCATTGCTAAAGCAATAAGCTGTAATGTGATCATAGTCCACTACACACATAGCACCACTTCAAAGGAACACTTTCTGTCGCGAGAGACGCGCACTACTGCACTACGGCTATCGAATTATTAGTCTGTCGCCATTGGTTAAAGCGCTAAACCGAAGTAAAGTGATGATACTAAAGCGAGTCGCACAAACCGTTCTCAATAAGGAAATACCAATAACAATGAACGCTCAAGCATTTATCGACGCAGGATTGCATTACATTCCCCATACCTTCACCGTTCCACTCAACTATCAAGACGCTAGCAAAGGGACGCTTAACGTCTTCGCACGCAGCGTATCTTTGGTCGGTGATGAAGAGTCAGACAAGCCATGGTTAGTGTATTTACAAGGCGGCCCTGGCTATCCTTCTCCGCGTCAAAATGGCAACAGCGGTTGGATCAAGCGTGCACTGCAAGAGTATCGCGTTCTGCTTTTAGACCAACGCGGTACAGGTAACAGCAGCGTAATCAACCACCAAACCTTGGCGCATTTAGATCCAGAGCAGCAAGCTGAGTATCTAAGCCACTTCCGTGCAGATAACATCATTAGAGACGCTGAATTTGTTCGTCGCCAATTTGGCATCGAAAAGTGGGCCACTTTAGGACAAAGTTTTGGTGGGTTCTGCACTCTGACGTACCTATCAATGTTCCCAGATAGCTTGCTACAAAGCTACATTACAGGAGGCGTACCTTCCGTTTCTCGTCATGCTGATGATGTTTATCAAGCAACATTTAAGCGTACAATGGAGAAAAACCGAGCCTTCTTCCAGCAATTTCCACAGGCACAAGCACTTTGCCAAAATATCGCCAATCATCTGCTAGAAAACGAAGCGTTTTTGCCGAACGGCCAACGTTTTACCGTTGAGCAATTCCAACAAATCGGCATTAACTTTGGTGTTAGCGATACCTTTCTACCAACCTACTATTGGTTGGAAAGTGCCTTCATAGAAGTCAATGGCAAGCCTCAGCTACGCTACGAGTTCTTAAATGACATGTTGGCGCAACAGAATTTCCAGACCAACCCAATTTATGCCATTTTACATGAATCAATCTACTGCCAGGATTTCGCTTCCAACTGGAGTGCCCATCGAGTTCGCCAATCGTACGATGCGTTCAACTATGAGCCAGGTAAACCGTTCTACTTCACCGGAGAAATGGTTTTTCCATGGATGTTCGACCAATACGCGAACCTAAAACCACTTAAAGCCGCGGCAGAGTTATTAGCAACGAAAAAAGATTGGACGCCACTTTACAATGCAGAGCAACTGGCGCAAAACAAAGTGCCAGTTAGCTGTGCGGTCTACGCTGACGATATGTTTGTAGAAATGGACATCAGCCGTGAAACACTGGCTATCATGCCAAATGCGAAAGCATGGATCACTAACGAATATGAACATAACGGACTGCGAGCAGACGGCGAACGCATTCTGGATAAGCTAATCGCCATGGGTAAACAAACCGCTGCGACTCTGATATAAGGGGTAAAAAACGCCTCTTCACTCATGATGAAGAGGCGCTTCTGTATACGAACTCTCACTCATTCTAAGTTCAGATTAACTTAATCTTTCACTCGTTTGCTCATGGCTTTGGTGACCACTCTATAGCCCATTTTATGGTAGAAATCTTCACCTTCATGATTAAATGACGCGACGGTCAATCGAATTTCTTCAATATCTTGACTACACAAATCACTCTCGATTTTATCCATCAATGACAGACCAATACCTCAGCTTTATTAATAGCCTCCCGCATGATGCGGGGAGGCTATTAAGCAATCATGAATGAAGTGTTGCGATAATATCAATGTGACCGTTTGCTCTACCTAAGCCCCGTAAAAGAGCGTTGCATTAAATGTTCACGGCCTGCCAATAACCCCATTTCATAACCCTCTAATAATACCGACTGGCGCATAGAAAGGCGCTGAACATGAAACTCATCAGGTGGAGCAATAACACGCACTCGAGTCCCTTCAGGCGGATTACGAATGAACGCTAGTGACTCATTGTAATTCTCTGAGCGATTCAACATGGCCTCTGCCATTTTGGGGTGTTCTGCGAACAGTTTTTTCATTAACCAAGGGGTTTTGACTGGCTTCTTCTCATAATTTAAAGGGTGTGAAAGCAATACCGTGATGTCTCGCGCGCCACGGCGATGGGCTTCACGCACCGGAATAGAGTCTGCGACGCCGCCATCGGTATAACAACCACCAGAGAAACATGGGGTATGTTTATAAGCAATCGGCAGCGCAGTGGTTGCCTCAATTGCGTGATTAAAATTATCTCGATTCACTCGGTAGTAATCTGCTTTGCCTGTATCCACGTTAGTAGTCGCCGCTAAGAAAGGGATACCATCAAAGAGTTTTGCTTCATCGACCGGGTACAAACGATTGGATTCTTCAAACAACCATTTAACATCGATTAGATCACCACCTTTTAGAAAGCGCGTGGGATCGAAGAAGCGCTTGCTGGTTGCAAGTTTGGTGATCACATTAATGCTGCGGTGCGGGTAATCGGTCAAATAACCAATTAAGTTTGATGCCCCAGCCGACACACCAATCGCAAAATCAAATGGCTTGTAGTCCTGTTCTAAAAATGCATCTAACACGCCGCTGGCAAAAACGCCACGCATTGCACCACCTTCGACGACGATTGCTCTTGTTGCCATATGTCCCCCCCAATAAATACGTTAAAAGACTACTGAAATTCGTGCTATAGCAACAATCGGTTATTCTTATCATTGAGATAGATGAAGTCTATGTTTATCTGACGCTTAAAATGAAAACTTAGGTTCATAAAATTCACAAAGCCCAAGCCCAAAAGCAAATGTGGATTAAACTCGATAGAATTATGAAAAGACGGTTTTATACGCTTCTGCTGCACCATCAATGAACATTTGAGTACCGATCACGGCAAGGATGAGTCCCATCATTTTGGTGATAACATTTAGCGCACTTGGACCAACCGCTTTGACTAGACGATCACCAAATAAAAATAATACATAGGTGATCACACATAACACGGCGAATGACACGATAGTTATGATGGTTTGATCAAGCCCGCCTGATGTCGCAAAGTTCATCGCGGTAGCAATCGTACCTGGCCCTGCTAATATCGGCATTGCCAGGGGAGAGACAGCAATACTCAATGCCGCTTGCTGCTGAGCTGGTGAATACGCCTTCTCTTTGGTTTTTTGGTGAGTCGAATCGCCCTGAAGCATATGGAATCCGATGACAAAGACCAAGATTCCCCCTGTTATGCGCAGCGCATACAGTGTAATGCCAAACAGGTCAAAGATGAGCTTTCCGGCAACGGCAAACACCGTGACGATGACAAAAGCAAATAACACCGAGCGGAACGCTATCGAATGCACGGTCTCTTTGTCCTCATCTGCCGTCAGGCTCAAAAAGATCGGAATATTGGCGAGCGGATTCATGATGGCAAAAAAGCCCATAAACACCGTAACGGTATGCAGGATTAGATCTTTCATGCAATTCACTTCTGTAAGCTATTGATCCTAATCCTCAGTATATACCCAAGTTATTACATCACTTACGGACTAATTATTAACCCTGCGCCCACATCACAAGCGCAAAGTGATTAATTAACGTCTTTCTAACAGCATCATAGCCTCAGCATGATCGGTGTGAGGAAACATATCAAACCACTGGCAACGGAGTACCTGATAGCTCGACATCGCCAATAAATCTTTAGCCATGGTTTCTGGATTACAGCTCGAATAAATCACGTATTTTGGACCCGATTGCTCTAATTGCGTGGCCAGTGACTCACCTAAACCTCTACGAGGGGGATTAACTAAGATCAACTCTGGCATTTTATCTTGTGACTGAGAAAAACGACTTGAATCCAATGCGGCAAAATCAAGATTATCAATACCCATCATTGCGGCTGAACGCTTTGCACTCGCGATCGCCTCTGATTCGATTTCGATTCCCGTTACCGCAGTATGCTTCGACGCACAATGTAAACCAAAACCACCAACACCACAGAAAAGATCCCACATTGTCTTGGGCTTGATCTCCGCCACCCACTGCTGTGCTGTCGCATACAGTTGTTCAGCCACCTGTGGATTGGTTTGGAAAAAGCTCTTGGGACGAATCACCAAAGGGACATGATTAAATCGCTCAAGCAAGCTTTGTTGCTCGGTCAAAAAGATTTCTTCTTCACCCTCAAGGCGTGCCATATGGATCGGCTGTAGGTTCACCGTCACAACCGTTACGCTAGGAAAGGCTTGCTGTAAACGCGGTAAGTTCGCTCGCACACGCTCCAAAGCCGTGTCGCTGCGCATGACAAATCGCAGCATAAATTCACCGCTGTTTTGCGCTCGTGTCAGCAACACAAACTTCAATTCGCCTTTCTTTTTCACTTTGTTGTAAGGCGGAATACCTGCGACGCGAATCCAGTCTTGCAAATAGCTTAACAGCTGCTGAGTCTCATCTGGGTAAAGAGGACAGTTCACTAATGATAATGGCGAACCATCCTGAACGTTTTCGATGCCTAGCGTCGGTTGATGCGCGGCCCCCAATGCAACCATCTTTGCCTTATTGCGAAACTGCGTTTTGTGACTCAGTACGGGTGTTAACCATTGTTTTGGGGAAAATGGAGCAAACATCGCCCTCAGCCGAGCGTCTTTCTGCTCAACTTGAAGTGAGTATGGGATGTCGCTGTTTTTACAAGAAGCACAACGTTGCTGAGCAAAGAATTCACATCGCATGATGAATCGCCATTTCAAAGAAAAGGCGCAAGTCTAGCTCTCTACTCCCGCTTTACTATTCTGATTGTTTACCGTCACGATAAAAATGATTATGTTGTACCTTCAGACACAAAACATACATAACAAAAACAAGGAAGCTATCTCGTGAACAATACCATTCGAACCATTATGGCTCATCGCTCAATTCGAAAATTTACGCCTCAACCTGTTGAGAACGAACAGCTACAAGCGATTATCCAAGCCGGATTAGCCGCCTCTTCCTCCAGCCTGTTACAAGCCGTGTCTATCATCCGAGTCACCGACCAAGCCAAACGTAAATTGCTTGCTCAATACGCGGGAAATCAAGCCTATGTTGAAGATGCGGCTGAGTTTTTGGTGTTTTGTATCGACTATCAGCGTCACATCAGCATCAATCCTGCAGTCCAAGCGGACTATACTGAATTAACACTTATTGGCGCTGTCGATTCTGGCATTATGGCGCAAAATTGCTTGCTTGCCGCAGAGTCAATGGGATTAGGCGGTGTCTACATTGGCGGTTTAAGAAATCACGCCGAAAAAGTGGATGAACTGCTTGAGCTGCCTCAAGGCACGGCTGTGCTATTTGGTATGTGTTTAGGGTATCCGGATCAGAGCCCTGAAATTAAGCCACGTTTGCCAGCGCATGTTGTTATGCATGAAAATCAATATCAACCACTTAATATGGATGATATTCAACATTATGACCAAACTATGCAAGTATACTACGCAAATCGCTCTGCCAATCAAAAACAAAGCACTTGGTCACAAGACGTCACCACCAAACTGTCTGGAGAATCGCGTCCGCACATTCTCCCCTATTTAAACAGTAAAGGGCTTGCGAAACGCTAAGCTTAACCACACCAAACCTTATTGGAGAGTGCGTCGGAACGCATTTAACGTTTCAAGAGCTACGTCAATCAAGTTAGGCCACCTTTCCTTCTTTTATCTCACATAACTCCCTTGTAATTACTAGGGAGTTATGTGAGATAAAATGCAACTATACGCCTCCTGTCATATTTTGGATTACAGGATAAATCATCGTCACCTACTCTGACGGAGCTCACGCCCAGAGCACTCAACACTCGCGGAAAGAACTCGGTTCACGGCAATCACACTCCCCCGCCCTCGTTAGCAGGAACAATCTGTTTTTACCTTCTTTTATAACGTCTAATTTGGCGAGTGTGGAAGAGGTAAGAAAGGTGAAAAATGCAATCTCTAAACAGCTTCTCGATTAATCTCAATCAGCAAAAATCTATCGCCAAGAAACGTTTAAAAGCGATTCGTCAAAACGATACGGATACTCTATCGGGTCGGTGGCATTCACAACCATGAACATGACCGTTGGACTTGAGATCATAAGCAGTTGCCCACGCTCAACCATGGTGTTCAAAACCAATAATCGTAAGATAAGTTAACAGCGATATCCTTCGAGAAACAGGGCAAGAATATCATCAACGGTTTTCTTGCGCTGCTCTATGCTTGGCACTTCTTGGGTTGCGATGAGTTGCGGCCACAGAAAGTTGCCCTTTAATAAACACATCAACATGTTACTCATCATCGCAGGATCGAGCGATTTAACTTTGTTATCGGCCATTGCCTCAGAAAACCAATTCTCCAACAACTCGTCTTGGCGTTGCAGTTGGTGCAGATAATTTTCTGCCAGTTCTGGCGTACGCATAAATTCACCGATCACCATTTTGGCCAAGGGTAAACCAAAATCTTCGTACATAGAGTCCAGCTTAGCGTGTAGGTAGTCTCTGAGTTGCGCTTCTACCTCTAACGTTGGCGAATACTGTAATTGTAATTTGGCTCTTTGAGTCTCTAAAACGGCTCGAATGGATTCAATGAATAACACATCTTTACTTTCAAAATGGCGATATAACGTCCGTTTTGATGTCGCTGCACGCCCACACACTCTATCCATATTTGCGCAAGTAAAGCCATACTCAATAAATTCTTGTTGAGCCGCTTCAATGAGCGCCAAGCGCTTTTTCTCTGAAAGTTTCATCGTTCTAGATTCACCAACCTCATGTAAGTGGTTCAGAGTATAGCGCACAGCAATCAAAAGTATACTTTGAAGTTTACTTTTTCAATTTATGGAGTAAGATGCGCTCGTCGATGTTAAGAGCCTATCAATCAATAACTAAAATCGCTTAACTTAAGCTGTGGTGCTTTGTCTTCCTGACTAAGTAATCTTTTTTCCGTGATGCAAACACCGAAGATATTCCAATATCTCCGGCGTATTTTTATCCGTCACGTTTGATGAAATTAACTATGAAATTACGATCTTTGATCTTTGCTTGCTCTTGCTTACTCTCTGGAATCGCGAATGCTGATTCTTTTTCACTGCCTATTTGGAAAGAAAAAGCAGAAGAGCTTGGCTACAACTTACCAAAACCTTTTGGTCTAAATCTCAGCTACATGAGCATGGAGCAAGGCATCAATGTCGACTCTATTGCTTTAAAAGGCGTTCAGCTCGGGCCAATTGATCTTGATGAACTTCCATTAGAAGCTGGTGCTGGAAAACAAGCAACAAATGTGATGACACTTCGTGCGGACGTTTGGCTATTTCCATTTTTAAACCTTTATGGACTAGTCGGAACTTTAGACGGTTATTCTGAAACCACCGTTAAACTAAAAGTTTCTGATCATACATTATTTGAAACGCCTTTCCGCTTAGATCTGGATGGCTATACCTATGGCGGAGGGTTCGTACTCGCGGGCGGTTACAAACAACTTTTTGCACTTGTTGATGCAAGTTATACCCAAACCAATTTGAATGTCATCGATGGCGCAATTGACGCTATTGTCGTGTCTCCACGAATTGGTTATGACTTCAATAACCATGGCATACCTTTGCGATTTTGGATCGGTGCCATGTACCAAAATGTGGAACA
Organism: Vibrio sp. PID23_8; assembly: GCF_003584965.1. NCBI lineage: Bacteria > Pseudomonadati > Pseudomonadota > Gammaproteobacteria > Vibrionales > Vibrionaceae > Vibrio > Vibrio sp. PID23_8. The sequence continues at coordinate 71,991 of NZ_LIXE01000005.1, forward strand.
AGAGTTATCAGGCACACTGAAACAAGCTGGAATCAAGGGACTTCCAGGTCGTTTTGAAGTTAAACAACAATTGACTTCTGAATGGAACACCATCGCTGGCATGCAATACCAAATCAATGATGATTGGTATCTCTTGGGTGAAGCGGGTTTTGGTGAACGCCAAAGCATCTTTTTCTCTCTAGACCGCCGCTTTTAGAGTGTAAAAACTATGCAAGCGATAAAATACATTGCTCTGTCTGCCTTGTTTTTCCCCCCTCACACATTCGCAGAAAAACAAGATAGCGGTTGGATGGATGAGTTGTTGACCAAACTTGGCTCAAGCGAAGCCGTAGACGAGTCGAAGCTGATCGACTGGGGCGTGCTGCCCGGTCCATTCGTGAATCCAGAACAAGGCTTTGGCATTGGCGTTGCCGCGGTGGGTCTATACACCCCTTACGATTGGCAAAAAGGCGCCCCTTATTCCACTGTCACGGCAACGTCTTACGGTTCAACCTCTGGTTCTTACGGCTTGGGGTTAAACAACCGCACTTACTTAAAAGATGACAAAGTTCGTCTTTTAGGTGAAGCATGGATCAGTCATACACCCGGTTATTACTGGGGTATTGGCAGCCAAGCAGCAGAGAACGATAACAATAAAGTGCAGTATGATGGTCAACGTATACAGTTGAACCCAAAAATCGCGGTAGAAATCGCACCCAATACCTACGCCAAGCTCGGTTGGCAATGGCAATCATTCAGTAAAGTAAACGGTGTTGATGGCGATATACTTCCTTCAGAAGTCACCGATGCCACCAGCAGTGGCGTCTTGATTGGAATGGAATACGATACTCGTGATTTCGAACCAAACCCAATGCATGGTCAGTTTCTCGATCTTGAATGGATTGCGAACCGTGATTCGCTCGGCAGTGATGAGGACTACGACAATCTCGTGGCGAACTATCGTGTTTACCAACAATGGACCGACACCACGATTATCGCAATGGAGGTATATTCACAATCGATTTCCGGTGATGCTCCTTGGTTCGATTATGCCCAACTGGGTGATGCTCAACGTATGCGTAGTTATTACCAAGGGCAATATCGCGACAAACATCAGCTTTCTACACAAGTAGAAATTCGCCATACCATTGCAGGTCGTCATGGTGTGGTGGGCTGGGTGGGTGCCGGCAATATCGCACCAACCTATCACGACTTATTCGAAAGCCGTTGGCTACCGACGGTAGGTGTTGGTTACCGATTTGCGTTTAAAGCTCGTATTAATGTGCGTATTGATTTAGGCGTGGGTAAAGACAGCACGGGTTTCTATTTCCAAATTAATGAAGCATTTTAGGAGTGGGGGTTTGAAAAAAACAGCACTATTACTATTTAGCCTTTGCACCGGATTCGTCCAAGCACAAGAACTCAAAGCGCCAGTCGGCGTCAGACCTTGCTGTGCGTTCGGTGTCGATCTTAAAGCGCAATTAGGAAGCGTGCCCGTTCCTTTCTTCTCTCTTGAGAATGTTTTATCCAGCAGCGAAGTGGGCACTCATCACTACAATGATGGTAGCGAATCCGTCTCTGCTAGCATACTTGGACTAAACGAAGAAGCCAATGGCATTATCTTTACCGAACTCGGTGGTTTTATTGATACGGCGCACGTTCGTGATACGGCCGACTACACCTACTATTTATTCCAGCTAAACCGTTATTATTTAGGACGCGCCGCGTATCTGGATTTACCTGCTGAACTACGTATCAGACGTATTCGGTGGTTTGAACAGAACACCCCATTCAGTGAGCAAGAGAAAATCGAGCGCAGCGCTCAGGCAGCCGCCTTAACCGCATTTCAACTCGCACAATGGCATGAGATTGCGCAGTGGTTTGGTATGGTATCCGTGAGTGGCTTTAAGGAGCTGGCTTCGGCATTCTCTTCTGAGGACCTTTACTCCAATATGCTAGGCGCGAAATTGGCGAAACAAGTGCTGATGAGCAACCCAGAACTTGATCAACAAGCGTTTTCAAAGGCGATGGATAGTGCGTTACAGCGAGCACTCTCTGATTTGCAAGCGCAATCTAAATCAATCACTAAAGAACTTATTCAGCAACTTGATGGTACTTGGTGGGACAGCTCACGACGTTTACCAGATAAGTGGGTAGTCCGATTCCGTGACTATCATTTAGCACTCACATTAAGCCCAAACTATTCTGGCTCAACCCACTCACTTTCACTCAATGATCGCTTTACCAACCAGCAACCCATCGATCAATGGATGACTATTGAGCTTGTTGCGGGCGACCAAGAAAACGCATTTTCGACTCTGCCTAACGCACTGAAGTCAAAATCGATTTGGTCGACACGAGACTTTCAACCATTAGCCAGCTTTGCGAAATCGGTCGATGATCAGACTCGCCCGCCTCTGAAGAAATAAACTGAATAATCAGCGCCTAGTTATGCACTAGGTGCTGAAAACACCCTTTGATGCTTTCAATCCAGCCCCACCTGCAAATGTAATAAAACATTTCCTACGGTTGCATATTCGATGAAATTGTAAAAAACCAGCACTTTAAACCACAACAAGTGTTAATGCCCAGTTAAAAACCCAAACTTTATAGTGATGAAGATCACATTCACTAACCATTCAGACGATTATTCTTTCGTATTTTTATCCTCCCCTGCTACTCTGCTTGCCGCCTTGAAGTGAACTCAAGGTGCATAACTATAAGGAGTGTTCTCATGAATACCAAGAAACCGATGTCGCTTACTAGCCGCGTAATTTTGGGTATGGTAGCGGGTATCTTGACCGGATTTGCAATTCGTACGCTTTTCGCCGACAACGGATTTGTCGACGCATACATTGTTAATGGATTATTTGAAGTTGGTGGTCAAATCTTTGTTGCCAGTTTGAAAATGCTTGTCGTACCGCTCGTGTTTGTTTCACTGGTTTGTGGTACTAGCTCTCTCAAAGACCTCACTACCTTGGGTCGCATGGGCGGTAAAACCCTTGCGTTCTACATAATAACCACCGCGGTTGCTATTACCCTTGCTCTAACGATGGGTAGCTTGTTCCAACCAGGAGCAGGGGCTGATCTAACCGCTGCAACGTCATTCAAATCAGCAGAAGCGCCATCACTGGGTCAGGTGATCATTAACATGTTCCCGACAAACCCAATCAGTGCAATGGCAGAAGGTAAAACCCTGCAAGTTATCGTATTCGCAGTACTATTCGGTATCGCGATCAGTACTGCTGGTAAACCAGGGGAACGCATTGCCGCTTTCTTCGTTGATCTTAATGATGTGATCATGAAGCTGGTTGCAATCTTAATGCACCTTGCACCTTTCGGTGTATTCTTCCTAATGGCGAAACTGTTTACTAGCCTTGGATTGGGTGCCATTTTGAACCTAGCAGAGTACTTCCTCGTACTAGCAGGCACACTCCTGCTGCACGGTTTGGTAACTTACAGTTTGATGCTAAAAGGTTTCACAGGACTTAGCCCGATGAAGTTCCTGCGCAAGATGGAAGACGCGATCATGTTCGCCTTCTCTACTGCATCATCAAACGCGACCATTCCTGTCACCATGGAAACAGCAAAGTACCGCATGGGGGTTGATAACCGCGTATCGTCTTTCACCGTACCTCTGGGTGCGACAGTGAACATGGACGGCACAGCCATTATGCAAGGTGTTGCAACAGCGTTCATCGCTCAGGCGTTTAATATTGATCTAACGATGGGTGATTACCTGATGGTGATCATGACGGCAACATTGGCGTCTATCGGTACGGCGGGTGTCCCTGGCGTTGGTCTAGTGATGCTAGCAATGGTATTGAACCAAGTTGGTCTGCCACTTGAAGGTATCGCACTGATCATGGGGGTTGACCGTCTGCTAGATATGATTCGTACCGCCGTCAATATCACCGGTGATAGCGCTGTGACCATCATTGTCGCTAAATCAGAAGGTGCATTAGATGAAGCTCGCTTTAACGATCCAAGCGCTGGCGTAGCAGAAGAAGAAGTGCACTGGAAACGTGCCGAAGCACAAAGCTAGCAAGCACAATTATCCAGTCAAAGACAAGCCCCGATGGAAACATCGGGGCTTTTGTTTTTCGACGCGGTTGGGTCTAGTCCATCATCGAGCCTAGCTTTTCTCTTGCTTGCTCTTCATGCTGTTCAGTAATAGCGCTGCCGACTGAGTTTGCCGCGAGAGTGAGTGCTGCCATATCGTCAGTGAACCCCACTCCAGCAAGCACATCTGGCACCATATCGGTGGGTAGAACAAAGTACGCCAGCGCCCCACCTAATATCGCTTTATGACGCACAGCAGTACTAGAGTCGGTCATTGCAAGCCATGATTTGATGCCCATGACGGCCACCTCTTCACCCGCTTTTTTGACCGAGTTTTTCATTTTACGCCAAAACGTTTTTTCATCTGGCGCATTTAACGATTCATCGACGACGTCATTAGGCGCCGACTTTACAGACATGGTTGTGGTCATCGTTGCCTCCAATATTTGTGACTGTGACACAGAGTGTAAAGAGAGAAACCTGAACGTAAGATTAATAACCAGAAACAATATTGAAAGCATAAAAAAATCCCCAAACCGAAGTCCGGGGATTGTGTTATTGGAACCAAGTTTTAAAGCACAATGCCTTATTGGGCAATCTTCTCTACGACACGCATCAGCATTTTGATACGAGGTTCGATAGACTCAAGCAACAAATACTCTTGGTCACTATGGAAACCAGCACCGATTGGTCCTAAACCATCTATGGTAGGAATGCCAAGGATCGCCGTATTGTTTGCATCGGAACCACCGCCGACTTCATGCCATTTGATGTCAATCGCAAGCTCTTGAGCCGCTTCTTCTACCAATGCCATCAAACCGTCTGTTTGTGGGCTAGGTATCATGGATGGCTTATACGCTTCACGAGTTAGACTGATGCTGACACCATCAACAAACGGCGTCGTAACCAAACCATTTAGCTTACTGTCGACATCATCGTACTCTTCATTACTCCAGAAGCGTACGTCAACAATCGCTTCCGCTTGTTCAGGAACAATGTTTGCTCCATTACCGCCAGAAACGACACCGACATTGAGTGTTGTACCAGATTCGTAGTTGGTCATCGCATTGATCGCCAGAATCCAGTTCGCCATCTCTGTGATTGCGCTGCGGCCATTCTCTGGCTCGTTACCTGCGTGAGCAGCAACACCATTAAAGCTGATTTTGTAACACGCCATGCCCTTACGAGCTTTTACTAAACCACCGTCGGCACGTGCCGCTTCTGCTACCAGAACATGCCTCGCATTCTTCGCTACCGATTGAATCCAATCCACAGAATCCAGAGAGCCCGTCTCTTCATCTGGGTTCATGCAGATTGCAATAGACAGCTTATCCAACACCGCTTGGTCTAACTTGCGCATCGCGTACACGATATTCAGCAAACCAGATTTCATGTCCGATACTCCCGGACCGTACGCTTTCTCTGCGTCTTGAGACATTGGACGCAGTTCAGCCGTACCCACAGGGAAGACCGTATCCATATGGCCAATCAGCATTACGTCGATTTGTTCTACTTCTGGTTTGTTTCGTACTTCTAGACCAATACCTGCTTTGCCACAATCGATGCGTTTTACGCTCCAACCCGACATTGCTTGGTATTTCTCCTCAAACTGAGAAGCGATAAACTCGATACCATCGGTGGTGTAAGTACCGCAGTCCACATTGATTAGCGGACGCAACTCTTCAAGATATTCATTTAGAGAAAATTGCATTCCCCACTCCTACACGAACAAGTTCATCACCAGCATCGCGCCAAATGCGTTCAATACTGAGATTGCAATCATGACTGGAATATAACGGCCTTCCGTACCGATAGGACCCATGATACGGCCCATGTACTGAACTTGAGAACCCATTAGGTAAATTGCAGGAGCCAGAATCGCAATGTGCGTACCGTTCAGGATGCCTTGGTCAAACAGTGTGATAACCACACCAACCGCCCCCCCCATCGACATCCATGCGCCGATCAATACCGCTGCCGCTTCGCCCGGAAGACCAAATACCGCCATGATGGGAGAGAAAACCGTGCCCATCAGATCCAGTGCGCCAGTGATTTGCAGCGCTTTGATGATCACAAATGCCATCAATACGTTTGGCACGGTAGAAGTCGTTGCAATCACCCAACCTTTCTTAGCACCTTCGACGAAGATATCCGTCACCATTGGTTTTTTCGCTTTAACGTCACCCATTATGCCGTCTCCTCTTTTAGGCTCTCTGATTTGTTTTGCTCTTGTTTGTCTTCGTTACCTTCTGTGATGTTTAGGTAGATACGGAATAGGTTCGCGCCGATGATCTTAAATGCGAACATCACCACAACCGCCAAACCGATAGAAGACGTTACTGCTAAAGAACCATCTGCCATCGTCAGCGTGAACAACACCGCACCTGATGAGAAGAAGTTAACAATGGTCGCACCCGCCGTGAATTGGAACATAGTGAATACGTCCGTTTCGCGCTTAGTTAGGTGACCTTCATCTTTTAGCTGACGCGTCATCGCCGCACCTGCATCGGTACTTTGTAGTGAAGCAATCAGAGCCAGACCAGAGTTACCAGGGATACCCACTAGAGGTCGTAGAAGAGGTGTAAGAAGCTTACGAGCCGCTTCAAGTGCACCGTAGTGCTCAAGAACGTTGATCATACCTAGTGCAAACATAACGGTTGGGATCAAAGTAAGAGCAAAAATGAAACCGTCACGTGCACCACTACCGCCAGTACCGCGGAATGAAGTCGTCGCCGCTTGAACCGCGCCATCCGCCCCTTCCGTTACGCCGTACGCAACTTTACCAAAAGAACCATTAAGCGTTGTAAAGTCAAATACACCGTACCATTCGCTCGATTGCATCAGACCAGAGAAGAACACAACAGCAAACGCGAGTGCAATATAGCACCCGATCGTCACTTTGCGTTCGGCTTGAACAGGGTTTGTCATAAATTCACCTATATGTGTGGAACAGAACACATAGATGATCCCTTGAAGTACGTGCTAGAGAGATGATCGAAATCAATCCGTGCGTCGAACAGGGCTTCCACTCAATTATGAAATTTTATTTTATGATTTAAATCACACTTAAAAGATAATAAATATTTATTACGGCAATAAGGAGAATTTATCTAAAAACGATAAAAACCGAAACACGTTAAATTTCACCCTTAATTGTATATAAAATATGTCTGAAGCACGTAGTTTTCACTTAGCCAAAACAGGAAAATAAGCACCTATCTTATTGTTTAAATACTTTTTTAATTGAACCATAACGTTCTCAAACGGCTCAAAGCTGTTCAATATATCGCCATTAAAGCTTATAGCAATAAAGAATCTAAAAATAACAAAGCCTTTCCTTGGTATACCAAAGAAAGGCTCATTAACTAGCTTTTCAAACTGAATGTGAACGTTTAAGCGACGTTACTTATCCCGGCCGACAAACGCGACCACAACTTTGTCACTCCCCAACGAACGAGAGAACACATACGCGCCTTCTTGTTCGATCACTTGATGCTGACCTGCGCCAATTGCTGGGTGAGATTTGCGGAACTGACCTAGTGTCTGCCAGTGTTTCAGCAAGGCTTTCTTGTCATCCGAGAGCTTCCATATCATGTCAGAGCGTGTGCCTTGGTGGAAATCATCCGCGTAAGGACCAATGTTACGACCAACCTCATCACCGTAGTAAACTTGAACAGCACCTGGGCTTAGAAGCAGTGCATTCGCTGCGTTACGCTGCATACCGTGGTCTTTAAAACGAGAGAAGAACAGCTCGGTATCATGAGAAGACATATAGCTCACTGGGTTAAAGTCTTTCTCGTTGGCAATGGTATCCGCGTAGCTTTGGTAGGTGTCTGCCATTTGGCTAAAACACGCCGCGCCTTTATCTAGCTTCTTCTGCATATCGAAGTTAATCAACGCATCAAAACCGTCGTCGAAATACGGGCTACGGTACGCGGTGTGCCCCCACACCTCACCCATCATCCAGAATGGCTGACCCGATTGACCGTTCTCTTTACGCCACTGCTCAAGACTACTCGACGCTTCTTCTTTTAGGCGTTTCCACACATCACCTTCGACGTGTTTCACTGTATCTACGCGGTAGCCATCAACACCGAAGCGCTTAACCCAATCGGTTTGCCACTCAATCAAGTAATCCGCTACGGTGTAGTTATCACGCGCTTCGACACGAGTTCCTGGGTTATCCAATAGCCATTGTGGTGGTATCACCGCTTTGTCTGATTCGGTAATAAAATCTGGCAAACCCGCTAATGATATGGTGATGTCGCTGCTGCCCGGCGCAGGATATCCCGGTAAGCCAGTTCTTACCCAATCGCCGCCCCACCAATTCGCCCAGTTCGGGCCCTGGTAGTCAATGTTCTGATGGTAACTGTGCCAATTCTCGCCAGCTTTCGGTTGCCAATCGGCCCATTTCTTAGGCAATTCAGCATGTTGCTTGAGTACCTCAATACCGTCGAACTGTAAATCCGCTAAGGTTGAGTAACCGGTATGGTTGATCACCGCATCCATCAGGACTTTAAGACCACGTTTGTGCGCCTCTTCCACCAACGTTTTTAAATCATCTTCGTTACCGAAGTTCTCGTCAATCTTGGTGAAGTCGCGTGTCCAGTAACCGTGGTATGCGTAGAAAGGAAACGAACCACTGTCGCCACCGCCAACAAAGCCGTGTACCTGTTCGACAATTGGCGATAACCAAATCGCGTCTGTGCCTAGGCTCTTAATGTAATCCAGCTTTTGGATGATCCCCTTAAGGTCTCCACCGTGGAAGGTACCCACTTCATCTTTACCGTCATTCTTGCGTCCGTAACTACCGTCGTTACTGGTATCCGCATTGTTGAAGCGATCCACCATCACGAAGTAAATGTTGGCATTACGGTAGTCGAAGGGTACCGCTTGTTTGGTTTTCTTCACCGTCTCTAGTAACACCAAACCACCAGAATCTTTGCTTGGTGTTAGTGATACTTGTTGATCATGGACTTCGACTATCTGACCTGAGTATGCATCACGCAACTTAGTGCCGTTGGGGAAACTGTCACCCAATGCAATGGTCACTTCACCACCTTGGTACACTTCACATTTCACTTGCGGGATTGGGCGTTTGAATTCTGTCTTATCGGCTTTCTTAGGTTCGCGTTTAAAGCGCAGCGTTTTTGCTTCTTCATCAAAGGCGAACGAGTAATTGCCCGTGAAACGGATTTTCAGCGGTAATTCGGTGGGTTTACCACAGTTAAGCGCAGTCGGCTTGTTGAATTTCACCTTCTGACCATCAGGCGCAACACAGTCACCATCAACTCCGGTGATTTTTAGTGTGTAGCCATCTTTGGTTAATGGCACAACTAAAGGCTGCTCCGCGTTTAGTGGGAAATCACGGCTGTTGGTCGTGGTAGAAATGGTGATGTTTGGCTCGGCGATGGCACTTGCCGATGCAAGCAATAAGGCAGTCGTAATCAGATTCAGTTTCATCGTTCAGTCCATTGATTGCGCATGTTTGCGGCGCTAATTTATTAGTTTTGTTCACTAAAATGATACTTGGACTAATTTTTGATCGCATCATTCTAAATGCCTACGCCCTAAAGCTTGTGACGCTTCACATTTTGCTTTTATCGGGGCGTAGTTCTATTTGAGCGTGATTTGGAGTGCGTCGAGTCAACAAAGCTGCACGCTAGCGCCTAGTTGGTGCGATGTTGAGTGTAATCACTTTGGGGGAACACTTTGATTCGATATGGATTCGGCAATACCACCGCTAGCCTTGCGGCTTGCCACTTCGATAAGTGGCTGGCATGAACACCGCTGCCGCTTCAATACCGTAAATACCAAGGCCGAACTCCACAACACCTCTAGAATACGTTCTTTGCTCCACATAAGCTTCATCAGTAACGAGAAGTAAAGCTCATACGCTTTACGAACATAAGAATGAGAAGGAAACAAAAACACGTTCTTCGCCGTTTGTCGGCTGATCGTACTCGCTCCGCGTGAAGGAGTGCTCTCTCCGGCTTCCCGAGATCACTTTAAATAAAGAGTCCAAATCCACTCCATGATGATGAGGGAACTTCTGATCTTCTGTCGCCATCACCGCAAGTTGAATATTTTTTGAAATGCGTGCAAGTGGCTCCCATTCTTGTGAACTGCTTGATGGATACCCCTCTAGTGGTGAAATCATACGGCTGATCTTCCATCCCCATAATGGTGGGTTAACATATTTAACCAAGCCCGCCAGTAATACATTTAAATGGGAGCGAAGATTGCCTGAATCTCTCATATCGACAAGCTTTGGCCGTTAACAGCTGGTCAAAAAAAGCCCGATTTACATTGTAAAACGGGCTCGATATTGGTTTTTTAGTTTTTCGCTACAGAGGTTTACTTAACCAACTTGTAGAACACCGTCGATAATGGCGGTAAACGCAGCGCTATCGATTGAGGTAGTGACTCGCTTTCCACTTCTTCCGTTACTACATTGGTCAGTACTTCAAAACCACTTCCGTCGTATTTTGCATCATCGGTGCTCAGTAAAAGCTCATACTCACCTTCCATCGGAACACCTAAACGGAAACGCTCATGTGGCACTGGCGTGAAGTTGCTGATCACCAGTACACGCTCACCATCTTGACTGATACGCTCATGCGCTAAAATGCTCGCATCCGCTTCATCTTGTAAACGCCATTCAAAACCGGCAGGTGAGCTATCTTGATCATGCATCGCTGCTTCATTGCGGTACAAATGGTTCAAGTCACGAATCAATGTCTGCACGCCTTTATGGCGACCGAACTCCAACAAGAACCATTGCAGCTGATCGTCATGGTTCCATTCGGCGGTTTGGCCAAGCTCTGCGCCCATGAAGTTCAGCTTTTTACCCGGTTGGCCATACATGTAGCCGTAGTAAGCGCGTAGGTTCGCGGTTTGCTGCCACTCATCACCCGGCATCTTGTTGTGGATGGAGCCTTTGCCATACACCACTTCATCATGCGACAGCGACAATACATAGTTCTCACTGTGTGCATAAACAAGTGGGAACGTGATGGTATTATGGTGGTATTTGCGGTGAACAGATTCTTCTTTGATGTAAGAAAGGCTGTCATGCATCCAGCCCATGTTCCACTTAAAGCCAAAGCCCAAACCGCCCATAAAAGTAGGTGCTGACACGCCAGGGAATGCCGTAGATTCTTCAGCAATTGTCATCGCATTCGGGAAGTGCTTGTACACTTCTTCGTTCATCCATTTCAGCGTTGCGATCGCGTCGTAGTTCTCATTACCACCGTCTACATTCGGGATCCACTGATCGTGGCTGCGTGAATAATCAAGATAAAGCATCGAAGCTACCGCATCCACACGGATACCATCGATATGGAATTGCTCAAACCAGTACAGCGCGTTGGAAACTAGAAAGCGACGCACATGCTCACGACCTAAATCGTAGATGTACGAGTTCCAATCTTGGTGCCAACCGCGACGAGGATCGGGATCGTGGAACAGTGGTGTGCCATCGAAATTAGCCAAACCATGATCGTCGGATGGGAAGTGTGCCGGTACCCAGTCAAGTACGACACCAATACCCGCTTGGTGACACGCATCAACGAAAAATTTAAAGTCATCAGGTGAGCCGTAACGACTGGTTGGCGCAAATAGGCCAACTGGCTGATAACCCCAAGAGCCAAAGAATGGGTGTTCAGAAACTGGCATTAGCTCAACGTGGGTGTAACCCATATCTACGAGGTATGGCACAAGCTCTGCGGCTAATTCACGGTAGTTTAGGAAATCACCATCCGAATTGCGCTTCCAAGAGCCTGCATGCAGTTCGTAAAAAGACAAGGCTTCATCGCATTTTTGAGTAACTGGACGGTTTTGCCATTTCGCATCTTGCCATTGGTAACGATTGTGATCGTAAGTGATGGAAGCGAATGACGGGTATTGTTCGGAGTAGAAGCCCCAAGGGTCTTGTTTGTGAGGAAGTCCTTCCCCATTTGGACCTTTGAGTTCAAATTTATATTGTACGCCCTCTTCCAAGCCAGGAATGAACAAGCCCCAAATACCGTAATCCAGACGCTGCATTGGGTGACGACGACCGTCCCACTGATTGAATCCACCCACTAAGCTGATTGCCGAAGCGTGAGGTGCGTAGACAAGGAAACGAACACCAGTGATATTTTCACCACCTCGCTCTAGTGTCACAAATTGTGCACCCATGTAGCGATACATCTCTTTTGGTGTATGCAGATGTTCGTATTCTTGATAGATATTATGGTACTGGTAAGGGTCGTCAACAAGCTGTTCTACGCCATTCCAGTCTACCGCAAGTTGATAGTGAGTCAGATGTAAATCGCGCTTTTCTTTTAGGATAAAACCACTTTCGCCTTTGCGATCCAGTTCCACACGAGGCTCACCACTGATCACCAACTCAACTTTGTCAGCACCAGGCATCCAAACGCGTAACGAGCCTTCACCGTCATCAATGAATGGACCAAGCGACGCAAATGGGTCTGAGTAAGCCGCCTCAGCAAGTAATTCATAAGCGCGTTGGTAGTTTTTCTTTACCTTAGTTTTCAATTTATTCTCCCTAGCACCGATATTCTCCATAAAGATTTTGAACATCGAGTTTCCACAGCCAAACGTTGTGTATTCACAAAAGACATGGCTTTATTCAAACTTCGAATAAAACGCCGTCAAAAAACAAAAATGCCCGCTATTGTTGCGGGCATAATAACGGTACTCCATCCTAACGGATTGTGCCGATTTAATGAGTGACCTAGGCTATAGTTTCATACCTTGACGGAATTAATTTCATTGGTACTTAGGTCACCTTTCTCAACTTATTTACTTGCTTTCGCGCGTACTTCAGTAAGGCGTCGAGATATACGGTTTACGTATTCACGACTGAATATTTCATCAAGGTTCATCGACAGTTTACGACGCCAGTTTGGATACTCATCTACCGTACCAGGAATATTGACCGGTTGGTCCATTTCTAGCCAGTCTTCAAGTTGCACACTAAGCAACGCAGAGTCACCGGCAGCAACATGCAGTTGCAGTGCTTCACTTAAGAAAGAATCCATAGGCACATACTGCGCATCATGACCGATACCTTCCGGTAAGTAACCATGCCAACGAACACTATCTAGAATACCCTGTTTGCACTTAAGGCGATCGCCAAACAAATCTTCTAGCTGCTCTTCATCTGGATACAAGCCAATTTCACGCCCCATTTTCAGGTCATCACAATGCCAAAAACCACGTAGAGTTGGCATATCGTGCGTACAAAGTGCCGACATAGATTGTTCAGCATAGTGCTTAGGTGAAATAAAACCACCATCCTCTTTTGAGGTTTCGAAGAAGAAGACTTTGTAAGAATGCACGCCTGCATCACGAAGAATGTCGACGATTTCATCTGGTACCGTACCTAAATCTTCACCGATAACAGAACACTGATAACGGTGTGACTCTAGCGCCAAAATTGCTAGCATGTCTTCCACTGGATAGTACAGGTAAGCACCTTCTGTCGCCTTCTCGCCTTTTGGAATCCACCACAGACGCAAAAGACCCAGCACATGGTCAATACGTAGCGCACCACAGTGCTTCATGTTTGCACGTAGCAGCTTGATGTACGCATCGTAGCCTGTTGCTTGCAGCACTTGTGGATTTAGCGGAGGTAGACCCCAATTTTGGCCTAGAGGACCAAGAACATCAGGTGGCGCACCAATGCTCGCATCCAACACTAGGTTTCCTTCATCCGCCCAAGTTTCACTACCAGAATCCGCAACACCTACCGCTAGGTCGCGGTAAAGACCGACAGACATGCCTTTCTCTTTGGCCAGTGCTTGCGCTTCTTTGATCTGGCTGTCTGCGATCCATTGTAAATACATGTACAAGTGAACACGGTCTTGGTTATCTTTAATGTATTTCTGAGTCTCCACAGAATTAAATGTGCGATATTTCTCAGGGAATACCGGCCAGCCCCACACGCTTGAATCTTGAGCATGCAGTTCACCGTGTAACGCATCGAATGCGGCTTGGTGAAGTAGGCTTTCGCCACCTAGCTCAACGAACTCTAAGAATGCACGAGCACGAACCGTGTTCTTATCTAGATGGCGTGCTTTGAACTCACTAAATAGTAGCGGTAGAACGCTCATCTTGAGCTCAGACACTTCGGTGTAGTTGACCCAGTGTGATTCTCGCGCTTTTTGCAAACGTTGTTGGAAATCCGCATTACCAACGTGCTGCTGCGCCTCTTTACTTAACGCGAACTCAGGTACTGAACTTACGTCGATATACATGATGTTCAGCCAACAGCGAGAAGATGGGCTGTATGGGCTTGCGGCTTCTGGGTTCGCAGGGAACAACGAGTGAATTGGGTTCAAACCAATGAAGTCACCGCCACGAGAGGCAATGTCACTCACCAACTGCTTAAGATCGCCAAAGTCACCGATACCCCAGTTATGCTGAGTGCGTAGCGTGTAAAGCTGGATGCTTGGGCCCCATAGCTTTTTATGCTGGTTGAGATCTTCTTGTTTGAAACACGCTTTTGGTGTGACGATCAACGACATTTCATAAGGCGTCTTACGGCGCTTACGGATAATGATCAGTTTGTGGTAACCCCATGCCAAGTTCTTTGGCAATGCAAACACTAGAGGGCCACCCTCAGCACGTTCGTCACGAACAATTTGAGACTGAAGATAGCCTTCAAGTACCTCTCCTTGTTCTGTTTCTAAACGCCAGCTAAATTCACTCTCGCGAGCACTCGTACCTAGGTTTAGTTCCACTTCGACTGGCTCGCCGTCGCGTAAAACAAGAACTGGGGCTAGTACGTCTTTCTTATGCTTTTTCTCAGCAGAAGCCACTAGCTTCTCGTCGCTGCTAGTATCGTAGCCAAGTGAAGTGAGCAAACGGCGTAATGTTTCTTCAGAAACTTTTGCCTCGTCTCCCCACGCGCTGACGTAGCTATCAGCCAATCGCGCCATGTCTGCGACTTTCTTTAATGCTGTTTGTTCTTTCATCGCTTTCTCCGAAGGTAATACCAACACCTTCCATGTAGGGTCTTTTTTTATCGATAATTATTTAAAAATGCCAAAGGTAGCGCTCGGCTACCTTGGTCTTAACTGGGCTTTGTTAACGCTTTACTGCTTCAAGTTTCCAGATGTTGTTCACATAATCTCGGATTGAGCGGTCTGATGTGAACTTACCAACTAGGGCAGTGTTAAGAATGGCTTTCTTAGCCCAGCCAGCTTGGTCTTTGTATTGTTTGCCCATTTCTTCATGCGCTTTCACATAAGATGCGAAGTCAGCAAGACATAGGTACGGGTCACCACCATCAAGTAAACTGTCGTACGTTGCACGTAGTAGACCTGGTTGACCTGGCGTAAACTCATCACCTGTTAGTAGGTCTAGAGACGCTTTTAGTAAGTGGTCAGCATTGTAGTAGTCGTAAGGGTTGTAGCCAGCTGCTTTAACCGCTTTCACGCCCTCAACATCAAGACCGAAGATATAGATGTTTTCATCACCCACCTCTTCACGAATCTCAACGTTCGCGCCATCCATCGTACCGATAGTTAGTGCACCGTTAAGAGCCATCTTCATGTTACCTGTACCCGATGCTTCCTTACCCGCTAGCGAGATTTGCTGTGAAACATCTGCCGCAGGGATGATGATCTCGGCCATGCTCACGCGGTAATCAGGGATAAATACCACTTTAAGCTTGTTACCGATGCGAGGATCGTTGTTGATCTTATCGGCAACCTTGTTCACTGCGAACATAATTTCTTTCGCTAGGTGGTAACCTGGTGCTGCTTTCGCTGCGAAGAAACATACGCGTGGCTCACATTCAAAACTAGGCTCGTTTAGGATGCGGTGGTATAGAGATAGAATGTGTAGCAGATCGAGATGCTGACGCTTGTACTCGTGCAGACGCTTGATTTGAACGTCGAAGATAGCATTCGTATCAAGTTCGATACCCATGTTCTCTTTCACCCAATTCGCGAGGCGCTCTTTGTTCTCTTTCTTCACTGCCATGAATTCTTTTTGGAATTTCGCGTCAGTAGCGTACTGAGCAATACCTTCAAGTTGCTCTAGTTTCGCTGGCCATTCTGAACCCACTTTCTCTGTGATTAGCTTAGAAAGGCCTGGGTTACAGAACTTCAACCAACGACGAGGCGTAATACCATTCGTTACATTATGTAGACGAGTTGGGTACATCTCGTGGAACTCTGGGAATAGGTCTTTCTTAACCAACTCAGAGTGAAGCGCTGCTACGCCGTTTACCGCGTAAGAACCGATGACACATAGGTTAGCCATGCGAACCATGCGGTTGAAACCTTCTTGAATGATAGAGAGCTTAGCTTGCTTCTCACCGTCACCAGGCCACATCGATCGAACTTCTTGTAGGAAGCGGTGGTTGATTTCAAAAATGATTTCCATATGACGTGGAAGTAGACGCTGGATTAGCGACTCTGGCCATGTCTCTAGCGCTTCTGGTAGTAGCGTGTGGTTGGTGTACGCGAACGTGTGAGAGCTGATTTCCCAAGCCGCTTCCCAAGTAAGACCTTTCTCGTCCACTAGGATGCGCATTAGCTCAGGGATAGCAATCGTTGGGTGCGTATCGTTTAGCTGGATAGTCTCTTGCTTCGGCAATTCCGCGAGCGTGTAACCTGCTGCTTCGTGGCGACGTAGGATGTCGCGCACAGACGCTGCTGAGTGGAAGTACTGTTGCATTAGACGCAGTGTTTTACCTTTCTCGTGGTTATCGTTCGGGTAAAGCACTTTGGTGATGTTACCTGCGTCGATCAGCGCGTGTTGCGCTTCGAAGTAATCACCATTGTTAAAGCTAGCTAGTGAGAATGGTGCAATTGCCTGACATTCCCAAAGACGTAGAGGGTAAACCGTATCTGATTCGTAACCTACAATAGGTAGATCCCAAGGCATTGCTTTTACAGACATGCCAGGAACCCATTTACGAACTTCTTTACCGTTCACGTTGACCACTTCAACGTGACCATAGAAGCCGATTTCTTGTGCGAGCTCTGGACGAGCAATTTCCCATGGGTAACCTTCAACGCCACGCCATGCGTCTGGCGCTTCTTGTTGACGACCATCTTTGAACGACTGCTTAAACAGACCGTATTCGTAGTGCAGGCCGTAACCTACGGTTGGGAATTCTTGCGCTGCACATGAGTCCATGAAACATGCCGCTAGACGACCTAGACCACCGTTACCCAATGATGGGTCACGCTCTTCTTCTAGAAGGTCTGTTAGGTTGTGACCTAGTTCAGCCATTGCTTCAGTGATCTCTTCGTAAAGGCCCATGCTGATTAGGTTGTTACCAGTCAAACGACCGATAAGGAATTCTAGTGAAAGGTAGTTAACACTTTTCGCATTCTTAATGCGAGGATCTTCTTCTGTGGCCAACAAATCGCATGTTGTGAATTCAGCCAATGCGCGCCCCATTGCTAGATACCAAGCGCGGCTATCTGCATTTTCAATCGTATGTGCGTAAGTGACAGATAGATGTTTCTTCACGCTTTCTTGGAACGACTTCTTGTCAAATTGTTTCTGTTGAGTAGGTTTCATTAAGAAATTCTCACGTCTTGTAGTAATTCATCTGCCATACATCGTGCATTTCCCTAGGTGAAGAAACATCCTCCTGCATCTCCTCACTGATAGGAGTAGGGGCTAGGGCGTAGGGGGGGGAGCATTGCAAAGTTAGTGATCTAAATCTCAACACAGCAGTCGATCCTGCCCTTGCTAGTGATTCAGATCACAACCAATTTAGAGAAAGAGTAAATTTTATTCATGACGTTTTTTTAATTGACCTTTTTACTGGGATGTAAAAACTGTCTTATCGATCACATTAAAATATTTTACGCTAATGGTTTTTCTGTAAAAATCGCGCAACCCAATCTACACGAGACTAACAAAATCAACATTTAGGTGATTAAAATCACAAAATTAGGGCGTAGATGAGCAATGTTTACTCAGTTCTTAAGAATTAGGAAGTGGATCAAAGTAAATAGCATTTCTCATGTCGTACCATTCAAAGCGACTCGCCACCCTAACATTTTTTGCACACAATCAAAATTTGGTCGTGTGGGTCTGTTTCTAGTTTCGCTAGCTCAAAAATTTAAGGACAGAATTAACAATGTGGATTCCATCTAAACTCACTCGCCCCGGCCGCTTACACAATGCCATCGTCCGCCCACGAGTGTTGGACTTACTACAACATGCGCCTTACTACAAACTGGTTTTGTTTCGCTCCCCTGCTGGTTACGGCAAAACAACCATGGCAGCTCAATGGTTGTCAGATAAGCCAAACGTCGGGTGGTATAGCATCGACGATAGCGACAATGATGGCTTCCGTTTCGTCAATTACTTACTACAAGCTTTAAACAAAGCAACCAATTACAGTTGCTCTAACGCTCAAAAGCTGGCTGAAAAGCGTCAATTCTCTTCTTTACGCTCTTTATTTAGCGAAGTTTTCGCTGAGATGGAAGATTTTCAGTACGAGTGTTATATCGTTTTAGATGATTACCATCTGATCGCCAACGACGAAATCCATGAATCGATGCGTTTTTTCTTAAAGCACATGCCAGATAACCTCACGGTGGTCGTGACGAGTCGTGCTAACCCACCACTAGGGACTGCTAACCTACGAGTGCGTGACCTGATGATCGAAATTGGCAATGAGCTGCTGGCATTCGATACCGAAGAAACCACGCGCTTTTTTAACCAACGCATTGCCGATGGCATTGATGAAGATATGGCAAACAACCTACGCGGTTACGTAGAAGGATGGCCATCGGCATTGCAGCTCATTGCACTACAAGCACAGCATCAAAACCGTACTCTCGCGCAAACGGTAGAGTCAGTTTCTCAGTTTAATCACGCTCATCTATGGGATTACTTAGTTGAAGAGGTTTTTGACCTACTCGATAACGAAACCCGTCATTTTCTCATGCAAGTGTCGGTTTTGAACCACTTCAATGATGAGCTGGTGTTCGCGTTGACTCAACGTGAAGATGCATTAGGCATGATTGAATCGCTCAACCGATACGGTCTTTTCATCTATCCATTAGAAGGCGAGCAAAACTGGTTCCGTTTCCATAATCTGTTTGGTGAGTTTTTATCTCATGAGCGTCTTGCTCGCATTCCTCAGCAAGAAAAAGACTTACACCGCAATGCCGCCGTAGCGTGGCTAAACCAAAAAGCACCACATCAAGCGCTCCATCATGCACAGAAATCCTGTGACATAAGCTTAATCATTGAAATTCTTAACGAGTTTGGCTGGAAGATGTTTAACCAAGGTGAGTTGGCCACTCTCGAAGCGGCAATTAACCAACTTGATCGTGAGCTGCTGTTTAGTCACCCTAAATTAACCATGCTACGTGCTTGGCTAGCGCAAAGTCAGCATCGCTATAATCAAGTTGGCAAGCTACTAGCAGAGGCAGAAAAGGAACACACTAAGCGCAAGATCGAATTAGACTCTGGCTACCAAGGCCAAGCCAATGCCCTACTTGCCCAAGTTGCCATAAATAGTAACCAGCCAGAACGCGCGCTTGAACTCGCTGAACTGGCGTTGAGCCAGCTAAGTTCAACGATATACCGTAGCCGTATCGTTGCAACCTCAGTCGTAGGTGAAGTGAATCATGTGCTTGGTCAACTAGACCGAGCGTTGCCGATGATGCAACAAACTGAAAAACTGGCACGCCAATATCAGGTATACCACCAAGCACTTTGGGCGATCTTGCAGCAAAGTGAGATCATGATCGCGCAAGGTTACGTTCAAGCAGCATTCGAATTGCAAGATTCCGCCTTCCGCTTGATTGAAGACCAACAACTGCAGCATGTTCCTTTGCACGAGTTCTTGCTGCGTATTCGTGCGCAAGTTTTCTGGTGTTGGAATCGTCTAGATGAAGCCGAAGAGTGTGCGTACAAGGGTCTGCAAATCCTGGAAAACCATTCACCAAGCAAGCACTTACACAGCTATTCTATGCTGGCACGTATTGCAATTGGCCGTGGTGAACTGGACAAAGCGGGCAAGTTCATTGAGCACATTCAACACTTGATGAATCAATCGACTTACCACGTCGATTGGACAGCAAATGCCTCACTGTCGTTGATCCTTTTCTGGCAAGCCCGTGGCAATATAGAAGCGATTCAAGAGTGGTTAATTACTGCTGTGCGCCCTGAGTCAGCATGCAACCACTTCCAGCAACTTCAGTGGCGTAACATCGTACGTGCCCACATTAATTTGGGTCAGTACGATGAAGCTCGCCAAGCGTTGGAATTCTTAAAAAGTGAAGCACTGCGTGCCAATTTGATCACTGACACCAACCGCAACCTAGTCGTAGAGGCGGTATTTGCGGTGCGTCAAAAAGACGAGGAACAAGCAAAAGATCTGCTGAAAGAGGCATTGGTGATGACCAACCAAACCGGTATGATTGGCAACTTCCTTATTGATGGCGCGATCATTGGCGGATTACTCGAAAAACTGAGTCTACGCCATGAATTGGGCGATCTAGAGCGTCACCGCGCCCAACAGTTGATGAAAGACATCTCTTCCAATCAGCGGAGTCGATCCATTCACTTTGATGAAGACTTCATCGAAAAATTGGTGAATCACCCGAACGTGCCAGAACTAGTGCGTACTAGCCCACTCACTCAACGTGAATGGCAAGTACTGGGCTTAATTTATTCGGGCTTTAGCAATGAGCAAATTGCTCAAGAATTGGATGTTGCTGGCACGACTATCAAGACGCACATTCGCAACTTATATCAGAAACTGAATATTGCTAATCGTAAAGAAGCGATTGTTACAGCAGAAAACTTGTTGCAGTTGATGGGCTATTAAGCCGTTAGATGACCGCTGTAAAACACCGGGTTGACGTAATACGTCAGCCCTTTTTTTTCGCAATTTTATCAAATAATGCAAATTGCAAAGAAAATAAGCAACTTTTCACATATAGCAACATCACCTAGATATACACCCAGTGGTTTCAAGATGCAGGATTCAGTGCGTGGTCGCTGACTCAAGCTCAAAGAAAATAACGCAACATAGTCGCGAATTCTTTCCAAGTTGTTTAACGATAACATTGTCTCAGTGACACGCTCCCAAAGGGTTGGTTGCCTTAGGAATATCGTTCAGACAAAAAAAAGCCAACCGCAATAAACGCGATTGGCTTATATTTGATGTGAACAATATGTATTCACTAACAACGTCAGTTGGCTAGGTGACCCTCGGCTTAAGAAGGGTCGAGACAAATTATGCATTAATCATGCCATGAATGTAAAGTGTTATTTTTGGGCACGATATCTCATATCAAATTCCTTTAAGCAACAACCTTTTGCAAAATGCAAAACAATAATGCAAATTGCATTTGCATTGCGCAACTCGATAACATAAATGATAAATAAGTCATCAAACAACTAGATTCACCGTATTTGTCTGTTATTTGCTGTAATTTACCTAACTAACAGCGATGGTTACTTAAGAGATAGACACCGCGCACAACGCCATATCACTCTGTGTTTCCCAAGCTTAAAGTCGTAAAGTACTTACTTTTCTCAGAATTGGCATTTGTTTCGATATCATCCGTACCACTATTTCATACTTTTTTGGCATCAATGTTTGTATACTCAATACCATCTACATGACTTAGTACTCGAGAAATGAACTATCTAATCACCTTCTTTAAAGGAATGGCGATGGGTGCAGCCGATGTTGTTCCTGGCGTATCAGGCGGTACCATTGCATTCATCACGGGCATTTATGACACGCTTCTAGAAAGTATTCGTCGCATTAATCCATCACTTTTCTCTATTTGGCGAAGAGATGGCTTTAAAGCCGCGTTTAATCATATAAATGGCTTCTTTCTTATCTCGCTGTTTACTGGGGTCTTTACCAGTATCGTGACCCTAGCGAAGTTAATTACTTGGTTACTCGACACACACCCTATTCCAATTTGGTCTTTCTTTTTCGGTCTGATTTTGGTGTCCGTGTACCACATCGTTCGCCAAGTGGAAAGACGCGATGCCCTAAGCTTTGTCACCCTACTCGCAGGTGTGGCTTTTGCCTACTGCATTACGGTTCTTAACCCATTACATATAGAACCAACAGCGATGAACACTCTGCTTGCGGGGGCCATCGCCATCTGTGCCATGATCTTACCGGGGATTTCTGGCAGCTTCATTTTGCTTCTGATCGGAATGTACACGCCTGTTCTCGCTGCAGTAAAGGGGCTCCAAGTCGATATTCTCGCCTTATTCTTGACTGGGTGCGTGATTGGTCTACTTTCTTTCTCGCATTTATTGTCTTGGTTACTACGCAAGTTCCGCGACTTCACATTAATGTTCCTAACAGGCTTAATGATCGGTACGTTGCCTAAAATTTGGCCATGGAAAGAGACGCTGACTTGGCGCACTAATTCAAAAGGCGAGCAAGTACCACTATTGCAACACAACCTGTCACCGTTTGAATTCGAGCACATCACCTCGCAACCTTCGCAGCTGGTCTTAGCGATTATCATGATGCTGGTCGCCATTGCGCTTGTCCTTGGTCTAGAGAAATTCGCAGATTCGGGCAAATAAGCTAATACAAAACCATTGAAAAGCGGAGCCAAGTGCTCCGTTTTTTTATTTCCACAACCCACTCAATTACATAGGAGTAGTACAAAATTTGTCGACGTGACACCTTTTTACGTTTTGCATCTGTGCTAGGATGCGGGCAATGTTAAGTTATAAATGCTGAATCTTAATGAAAGTGTTAAAAATCTTAGGGATGGTTGCGGCTTTAGTCGCGGGTTTTTACGCGCCCGACCTCATCCACAAGCTCTCTTCCGCTCCCGAATCAAAGCCTCTCGATGAGTATTGCTTGCTCTCAACCACGGCTTGTCTCCAACAAGGAGTCAGCATGACACTCAATGTGGATACCGCTCAACCTCTGATTCCTGCCTATTTAGAAGTCTCATGGCATGACAGCCAAGCGGAACAATTAGTCCTGAGCCTTTCAGGACGAGAAATGGACATGGGAGAACCTAAATTTGTGCTTAAAAAAGAAGCTTTAGGCACATACTCAGGAGAGATAACCCTGCCCGTATGTATGCACGATACCATGACATGGGTCGGAAAACTCACAGATGGGCAGAGCACCATTTACCCTGCCATAAAAATGCAAAGATAAGGAACGCTTATGAGCCGCAACTGGTCCCTATTTCTCGTGGTCGCATTCGTGCTCGGCTTTGGCACCAAAACCTACTTAGATGGACAAGCAGAAACCGAGAAAAAGCAAGCAGCCACCTCTGAACAGGTTATTCTCTTCGGTGAAGGCGATACGCCTGTCAG
Source organism: Vibrio sp. PID23_8 (assembly GCF_003584965.1). Taxonomy (NCBI): domain Bacteria; kingdom Pseudomonadati; phylum Pseudomonadota; class Gammaproteobacteria; order Vibrionales; family Vibrionaceae; genus Vibrio; species Vibrio sp. PID23_8. The sequence goes on from NZ_LIXE01000005.1 coordinate 95,349, forward strand.
GATTTTTGATACGGGCGACGAACGTGTGCGCGTGGTGTACTTTGGTTTTACGCGTTGCCCTGACGTATGCCCAACATCACTCGCGATGTTGGCTGGTGCGTTGAACCAAATTGATGATGAACAAAAAGCAAAACTTCGTCCTATGTTCATTTCTCTCGACCCAGAACGTGATGAAGCGGATGCTTCTGCTAAATACGCCCACTACTTCCACCCAATGATTGAAGGCCTGTCGGCACCACTCGATGTCACTACTCCTCTCGCTCACCGCTATGGCGTCATTTTCCGTAAGACTGAGCTTGAAGGATCCGAGCTAAAATACACCCTAGACCACAGTTCCTACTTTTACTTCTTAAAACCTGACGGTACGCTGATTACCAAGGTGCCGCACACACTCACACCAGCGCCGATCGTCGACGCCATTTCAAAACTGACTGCAGAAGGAAATTCGAATGAAGGTTAAACACGCAATCAAAACGCTAGTGCTGGGCGCACTTCTACTTAGTTCGATTGCTCAAGCGAACTTAAGTGTCATGCCGCAGGACCCATATGCACGTGCAATGGCACCTGGTGCATTGACGAGTGCGGTCTTTGTCACGTTCGCCAACCGTAGCCAAGAGGACATCAATATCATCGCAGCAGAAACACCTGCAGCCGGCAAAGTGGAACTGCATGACGTAATTAAAGATGGTGACGTGATGCAAATGCGCCAAATTGAACGCATCACGCTAAAGGCGAACGAAACCACCGAGCTTAAGCCAGGCAGCCTGCACATCATGCTATTTGACCTGACAAAACCGCTTAACGAAGGTGATGAAATCGAAGTGACTGTTACTTACGACAATGGCCAGAAACAAAGCTTTAAAGCACCCGTTAAGAAAGTGATGGCAGGAATGAAAAAGCACGTTCATCATTAATCGCTTGAATCATCTGTTAGCGCTCCTGTACATCAGGAGCGTTTTTATTTCAGTTGGTGAGCTCAAAGCGTGATTTCGCTTTACCTCCGTGCCACGACTTCCCTTCTTAGATATACCCATACCCGATTTGGCGAGAATGACTTGGCGTAAAGTCACTTAGACATATAATCAAGGCGCGATTTACAAGTATTTTTTACGCAATGCTACAATCGATTTCTCGCCTATTCACAAGTGATGGAAGAGCGTCGAATATAACTCTAAAAAACGCAAAGAAGTTGTAAGATTCGAATTACAGCCGTTATACTTCAGTCGTTAACTCACCAACTAAGAGGAAATATGATGATTGTAATGAATAGCACTAACTGGGCAGTGAAAGGGTAAACATCCAACTTTTATCATGGCTGAGCCACAACTCCTCCCTTCTTTGCCCGGTCTTCACCGGGGTCAGCTCTATGCGAATTAGACCCTAATGCGGTTTGTATTAATGCACTTTGTTGCGTCTGGGATAATTCAACAATGAACAAAACACACTCTTTTTGTGAAGCACTACTTACTCAACCTAACCCATTAAAACGATTAGGTTGGAAACCATTTTTTCACCAACAACTGACATTAGACGATTACGAAGACACGCTTTTCGCACGAGTGATTGCTCACCATCGTAGTGGCTATGTCTTGGTTAGCGAACAAGGCGAAATCCATCTCCCTATCCAGACCTCGCTACCTAGCATGACGGTGGGCGATTGGGTGATACTAAACCACCAGCAGCAGTTTTCTCGTTTACTTGAACGTCGCAGCCTGTTCAGCCGTAAAGCCGCCGGCAGTAAAGTCGCGGAGCAGCTAATCGCCGCCAACGTGGACACTGTCTTTATCGTTTGTTCACTCAACCACGACTTTAACCTCAGCCGTATTGAGCGTTATTTAGCACTCATCAATGAAGCTGACGTAGGGCCCGTGATTGTACTGACGAAAGCAGACTTATGTGAAGATGCTGACGAGTTCAAAGCTCAAGTACAAAAACTCGACCCACTGCTTATGGTAGAAAGTGTCAATGGTCTGAATAAGGCAAGCGTTGCTAAGTTGAAGAGTTGGTGTGGTGAAGGTCAGACTGTTGCTTTCATCGGGTCTTCTGGTGTAGGTAAGTCTACCTTGGTCAATACTCTACTCGGAGAGCAAGAACAAGCAACAGGCGACATTCGCGAGGATGACAGCAAGGGTCGACACACAACGACTGCACGCTCAATCCATCTACTGCCTTCCGGTGGGATCTTAATGGACACGCCGGGAATGCGGGAGATCCAACTAGCGGATTGCGAAACGGGCGTCAGTGAAACCTTTGCCGATGTTGAAGCACTAGCAGAAAACTGTCGATTCAGTGATTGCCAACATCAAACCGAGCCGGGTTGTGCTATTCAAGCCGCCATTGAAAACGGCGCTCTTGAATTACGACGCTTTACTAACTATCAGAAGTTATTGCGCGAACAAGCCCATAACGGCGCGACTCTCGCAGAGCAGAGAGCGCAAAACAAACAGTTCGGCAAAATGGTGCGCAGTGTTGTTGATGGTAAACGTAAGCGTCAGCAAGGTTTTTGATATACCCAAGTAACCTCGAGATGCTTGGGTGTATGCTGTTTTCTTATTAGCGATAATACCAAGGAGGCGAAAGCCTCCTTTTTAGAATCTAATGCCGCCCCGCCATTAATACTTAGTTACACATAACAACATCACCCTCACCCAAATCAACTTTTTGCAAACAATCATCCTTAGAACAAACTAAAACTAGACACAAAATATTACCAAGTTAAGATGTGTGATATTCAGCGGGTAAATTAGCTGAATTGATTAAATTGGAAAATCGATAATCAGAGCTCTTAGCAACGCATAAATCAATATTTGGCCCCCCTTTTCGTTCAAGGAACATTACGCCGTTGCTCAGACATAAATTGCAGGAATGATGTATGCAACACAACAGCCTCGTTGCCCGATACGCTCGTGGTAACCTCGTCCTCCAAATTCTCGTCGGGATCGTCCTCGGGATCTTATTAGCAACAATCTCACCCAACCACGCCGAAAGCGTTGGCATGCTAGGTAACCTTTTTGTTGGCGCACTAAAAGCGATTGCTCCGATCTTAGTATTCATCTTAGTCGCGGCATCTATCGCAAACCAAAAGAAAAACCAACACACTTACATGCGTCCAATCGTGGTGCTTTACTTAGCCGGTACTTTTTTTGCGGCACTAACTGCGGTAGTTCTTAGCTTCCTTTTCCCAACTAATTTAATGCTAGTAACTGGTGCTGAAGGTGCAACACCACCACAAGGCATTGCAGAAGTCATTCAAACACTGCTGTTCAAACTGGTTGATAACCCTGTGAACGCCCTCGTAGAAGCAAACTACATCGGGATTCTTGCTTGGGGTGTGGGTCTTGGTCTGGCACTTCATCACGCGTCAGCAACAACGAAAGCGGTATTTGAAGATCTCAGCCACAGTGTTTCTCATATTGTTCGCTTCATCATTCGTCTGGCACCATTTGGTATCTTTGGCCTAGTTGCATCAACGTTTGCAACAACGGGTTTTGGCGCATTAGCCAGCTACGCTCACCTGCTAGCGGTACTGCTAAGTGCGATGGCGATCATTGCATTAGTGGTAAACCCAGCAATCGTGTACTACAAAACCAAGCAGAACCCTTACCCATTGGTGTTTCAATGCCTTCGTGAAAGTGGTGTAACCGCATTTTTCACTCGTTCAAGTGCTGCAAATATCCCGGTGAATATGACACTGTGTGAAAAACTAAAGCTAGATGAAGATACTTATTCTGTGTCTATCCCACTTGGTGCGACCATCAACATGGCAGGTGCGGCAATTACCATTACCACGCTAACACTTGCAGCAGTGCATACGATGGGCATTGAAATCGACCTAATGACGGCTCTACTTCTTAGCATTGTGGCAGCGGTTTCTGCATGTGGTGCATCTGGCGTAGCCGGTGGTTCTCTGCTACTTATCCCACTTGCGTGTGGTCTATTTGGTATCTCTAACGATGTGGCGATGCAGGTTGTTGCCGTTGGCTTTATCATCGGTGTGATTCAAGACTCGGCTGAAACGGCACTAAACAGCTCAACAGATGTTATCTTCACCGCCGCTGTGTGCCGTGCAGAGCAACAAAAAGAACACTGAAACGCAGTGCGAAAATAAACAAAGGGGGAGCCAATTGGCTCCCCCTTTCTTTTTTCCCGTTGCCTTCAAATGCATGGGTAGTATAAACGTCACGATTATAAGTGGCTTAGTGTCACTTCTTCCAATGGGAAGTGTGCACTAGGCTCAACGAACTCTTGTTGGGCCGCGATGGTTTGCAGTTCCCATTCACCCGCTTGGAAAGTCGCGTTAAGTACGCCAAAGCAAGCATCATGACAATGTTGGAACGCCTGCTTCGGTGTCCACCCTTTCAGTAAGCCTGCAGTGAAGATCGCCGAGATCAAATCGCCCGCTCCCACTGGTGCTTTAGCAAATTCGAAATGAGGACGCTTCGCTAAGTAGGTGCCTTCTTGGGTCGCTAACAACATGTTGAAGCTTGAGTCTGACAGGCAGTACAAGTGTTTCACCAATACCACTTTAGGTCCTTTCTCCAGAGCACGCTGACACGCCGTGATTGCATCGTCTAGCGTGTGGATTTCCATTTCAGCAAATTGACTTAGTTCGAACTGATTTGGCACGATCACATCCGCCATCGGCATCAATCGAGTCAACAAATGATCCGCAATACCTGGCGCAACGATACAGCCTTTGTCAGGCGCGCCCATTACTGGATCACACACATAAAGCGCTTCAGGGTTAGCCTGTTTCACTTTAGTCACCGTGTCGACAACAGCTAAGCACTGCTCTGCACTACCTTGATAGCCAGTCAATACCGCTTGGCATTTTTCTAGCGCGCCAATGTTGCCAAGACCACAAACTAATTCACTGATGTCGTCAGCCGAAAACGCACGGCCCGTCCAACCCTCTTGATACTGAGTGTGGTTAGAAAATTGAACCGTGTGAATAGGCCACACTTCGAAACCCATACGTTGCATCGGGAAAACAGCACTGCTGTTACCAGCGTGGCCAAAAGCAACATGCGATTGTATAGAGAGGATACCTTGCATAGTACCAGACCTCTTCTTGTTGTTATCAATAATTCAAAGACAGCGTCAAGCGCCAAATTCACGAAAGACGTAGTGTATCCGACAAACTAGGATTCTCTAACTCAATTCTCATGCTCTTCACTGGAGCCGATAAGGGAGCTCGCTTTCAGGACCATTTTCTTAATTTCCATTTTGACTTTGTTGAGCGCAATCTTGAGGGTATCCCCCTCTCTTATCCCGAGGTTCAGTCAGGTTCACGCTTGGAATGACTACGCCGGTATCGTCCGCGAACTCAACAGGTTAGCTAATCATCTTTCGTGCTCCAATTGTTAAAAATAGGTTTTCAGTTCTCCAAAAAAAGAGCCTTCCACACAGCATACGGGAAGACTCAATTGAAAATACGCTGGTAACTAATCTAGAATAGTGCGAAATACTATCCAAGTAACGTCTAGATGCTTGGGTATCGTTAAGAAAGCCTCACGAATGAGGCTTGTTGAGATTCTGTGGCTGTAAGAAGTTTTGCGTAAAGTCGAGTGCCTCCTTAGAGAGGGTTGTAGAGAATGCAGGCTCCTCAACCAACTTAGACTGAAGACCTAACTCTAAAAGCTCACCCTGTGATTGCGTCTCTTCTTGATCCGCATGATGAAGCTCTTCGGACAATTTTGCGCCACTTGGGAAGTATGCTTCACGCTTATAAACTTTATTTAATGCACGGATAATGGAATGCTTCTTCACCATACCAGATACTAGTTTACGTTGAAGAGGCTTCGCAATAGATTGCAAACCGACAACCACATCTACGCCGATGTTACTAGCGACCTCATCGCGCAGTGCTCGTGCAGGTTCAAAACCCATATTCGCAGAAAGAAAGAGCCATATATACGCAATCGCATTACCTGTTTTACTGGTGTCCTTCCACGCATCACCAGCATGGAACATCGCCTCTGCGTTACCACTTTCAGCGGCTCTCTCTAGCCAATAACATCCTTTTACCATGCTCATTTCTGTGCCAATGCCATTTAGATGACAAAGTCCAACTTGGATCTTTCCATCAGCGCTGTCTTTATCTGCTGCTTTCATAAACCAATACAATGCATCCGCACTACGGCCTAAAACGTTCTCAGGGGAAAGTTGCCACTCCCCCATATGCAGCATTGCGGCAATACAACCATTGTTGGCGGCCGCTTCGATAAGTTGATGTCCCTTCGCTAGGTTCTTCTCTACTCCTCGGCCAAAGACGAGCGCTTTACCTGTAGCAAAGGTCGCATCTACATCACCTTCCAATCCAGCAATAGCCATGCGCCAGAAATTGGCTTGCTCTCTTAGAATGACATCTTCACGCATCCGCTCGCTCAGTCTCACCATACCGTACATGCCAGTAATGTTGTCCAGTTTGGCCGCTTTATCGTACCAATACAGAGCTTCCTTAATATTTTCTCGCTCTGCTTCTTTGGCCAAAAACAAAATCGTCGGGATATGACCGGTTTCTGCTTTAAACTTTCGCTCTTTTTGTTCTTGCTCTCGTGCTTTTTGCATCGCTTTGCGATACGCCACTTCGCGAGCTTTCCTCTCTGCCTGAAGCCGTTGCTTACGCATTGACAACGAGATCATCCAAAAAAATATCAGGACGAGTGAAAGGCCAGTTGCCGCAATAGCAATGCCCATACTACTCATAAGCATCCTCTTTTTAGGTCAGGGCCTATGTTGAACTTCCCACAAACCGGGGAGTATTGAAAATGCTGAGACGAGTGACACGCCAACCATGGGTGTATACCCGAGCATCTTGAAGTAAATTACCGCTCTATTATATAACGACCGCTTGAGTAAAATCTGAAGTATCCCATCAAAGTATTCGATAAGATTGCCTCACATCAATCCTACTTATTTTTCGACAAGAAATATTCACCCAGATTTTATTGAACCAAATCACGGTTTTGGGGCTGAGGTATTCTCCTCCCTTCTCATCCTCCTCTTCTCCTCCTATAAACAATGACGTCGTTAAGCTGCGCTGAACATCTCATTATGCACACGTTTTATTATCAAAATTGCGAGCAAAACCCCTTCGAATAGAAATTTTTCTCTTGTAAAAAACTAAACGGTCCCCTCTCACACTTTGCTGATGACTGACTGTATTAGCATTTATTTGAACATCTACTTTCGGCATTTCGCCTATATACCCAAATAAAAATGGATTTGTAAACGTGGACAATAAAATATTCAAATTAACAACGATTGCTAAAACTGTATTGCCATTGTTCTCCGTCGCGGTGATCAGTGGTTGTGGCAACTCCAATGATGACACCGTTAAACCAAGTTCCGGTTTATACCCTGCGGGAGAGAACGAAGTGGTCATCTACTACAAACGCGATGTGGCCTCAACCGCAAAAAACAGTAACTATGACGGCTGGGGTCTGCACCTTTGGAATGGTGAAGGTTGTACCAGTACTGACCTAGAAGCCATGGGCATTGCAGATAGTGGCACAGATTGGGGAGCACCACTGCTCTTCACTGGCATCAGTGAAACCTACGGCGCATATTACGTACTCAAAATGGATCCTGATGCGAACGATCCTCACACATGCATGAACTTCATTCTGCACAAAGGCGATGAAAAAGCATTCGGCAGCGCAAACTCGAAAGTTGAGCTCACTAAGCTCGGCGAATCGAAAGGTCTGTTCGGTTTCCATGGTAGCAGCGAACTTTACTATGAGCCAATTGAAGAACGCCCGGTCGACATCGATGGCCAAAAAGCGCACTGGTTAGACGCGAACACGATCGCGTGGGAAGCGGCAGCAAATGCCGACATCATGAAGCTTTTCTATAGTTTGACCAACGACATCTCGATGGATGAAGACAAGCAAATCACAGGCGGTACAGCGGTTGAACTGACGAAAGCGGGTGAATTGTCTGAACCATTAAAAACGCGTTTCCGTCACCTTGCTAGTTTACCAGCCGCAGGGATCGATGTTGATACCGATACATTGCGCTCTATCCTGAAGTCACAAATCGTCATGGTGGCTTATAACGCAGATGGTGACGTTATTTCAGCAACAGAGGTACAAAAGCCTGGTGTGCTCGACGCCGTATTTGCAGATGCCAATACTGGTAACGCAATTGGAGAAACCCTTGGTGCAATCGTTGAGGGCAGCGCAGCGACATTTAAACTTTGGGCGCCAACTGCACAAAATGTCGACCTAGTCATCTACGATGAGAATTTTAAAGAAGTCTCTACGATTGAGATGACGGAAAATCCCGAAACTGGTATTTGGGCATCAGAGGCGCAGAGTAATGCCCTAAACCAATACTATCACTATAAAGTCACCGTTTATCATCCAACAACTGGTGTTGTAGAATCGCGCTTGGTGACAGACCCATACTCATTAAGCTTGTCTCAGAACTCAATGTACTCACAAGTTGTTGATCTCGATAGTGCAAACTTGAAACCAGCAGAATGGGATAACTACGTTCGCCCAACCGTTGAAAAAGACGCAGATCACGTATTGTATGAATCTCACCTTCGGGACTTCAGCTTCAGTGATAGCAAAGGAACGCCTAGCCTGAATGGTAAATATCTCGCGCTAACGGAAGCTGACCGAGAGTCGGTTACTCACCTTCAAGCACTGAAAGACGCCGGTCTTACTACGCTTCATATTCTGCCTGCCTTCGACATTGCGACCGTAGATGAAAACGCAGAGAAACGCGTAGACATCACCGATACCGTTGGCAAGCTATGTGGCATCAAACCAGCAGCATCGATTTGTGGAACAGAAGATGACGCGAAAGTCATTGAAGATGTGCTAAACCGCTACGATCCAACAACAGGCGCAGCACAAGCGTTGATGAATGATCTGCGCATGCTAGACAGCTTTAACTGGGGTTACGACCCATTCCATTACACGGTTCCAGAAGGCAGTTACGCGACGGATCCGAACGGCTCCAAGCGTATTCTGGAATTCCGCGAAATGGTGCAAGCGACCCACAAGATGGATCTGAAGCTTGTCATGGACGTGGTGTACAACCACACCAACGCATCTGGCGTAAACGACAAATCGGTTCTGGATAAGATCGTCCCTGGATATTACCACCGCCTTAACGTCAACACTGGCGGCGTCGAGAACTCAACCTGTTGTGACAACACCGCAACGGAAAACTTGATGATGGGTAAACTGATGGTGGACTCATTGCTGGTTTGGGCTGACGACTACAAAGTAGACGGTTTCCGTTTCGACTTGATGGGTCACCAACCTAAAGACGTGATGGTTTATGCGCTGGAGCAAGTTCGTAAGATTGATCCGAACACACTGTTCTATGGTGAAGGTTGGGACTTTGGTGAAGTCGCAAACAACGCGCGCTTTGATCAAGCAAATCAAATCAACATGGCAGGCACTGACATCGGCACCTTCTCTGACCGTCTCCGTGATGCGGTTCGTGGTGGTTCACCATTTGATGGTGCGGGAACCGGGTTACGCAAAAACCAAGGTTTCGGCAATGCCGCATACCCGAATGAACTGCAAACGGGTAGCCAAGACGAAATTGATGGTGCATTACACAATCAAGATCTTGTGCGTCTAGGCATGGCAGGTAACCTCGCTGACTTTATTCTTATCGATTACACCGGCGAAACTAAGCTGGGTAAAAATGTTGACTACAATGGTGCGCCAGCGGGTTACACGAAAGCGCCTTCAGAGAACATCTCTTACGTCTCTAAACACGATAACCAAACGCTTTGGGACAATAACGCCTACAAAGTGGACGCCGGAACAAGTTCAGCTGACCGTGCTCGTATGCAGTCAGTATCCCTATCCACTGTGATGCTAGGGCAAGGTATCCCATTTATCCACATGGGCTCTGAATTACTACGCTCAAAATCGATGCAGCGTGATTCTTACGATTCGGGCGATTGGTTTAACCGTGTATTCTTCGACGGCACAGACAACAACTGGAACGTTGGTCTGCCTCGTGAAGACAAAGACGGTGCAAACTGGGCGCTGATCAAAACCATCATTGGAGATAGCACAACGAAGCCAGATACAACAGACATCGAGCAAACGAAACAACAATTCCTAGAGTTACTGACAATCCGTAGTACAAGCGAACTGTTCCGCTTAGATACGGCTCAGGAAGTGATGAACCGTGTTGATTTCCATAACGTAGGTCAAAACCAAGTAGAGGGCTTGATCGTTATGTCTATCGATGACGGTACTTCGGCAGGCGCGGACCTCGACCAAAACTACGATGCCATCGTTGCCGTGGTAAACTCAACAGCGACAGAGCAATCATTCAAAGTTGAAGGTGCCACAAGCTTCGAACTGCATAACGTTCAGAAGAACTCGATGGACACAACGGTGAAAGGTGCGAGCTTCTCTGGCGATACATTCACAGTACCAGCCCTGACGACGGCAGTCTTTGTTCAGCCACAAAACGGGGCACAAGGTACTGGTCTGCCTGTGGGCGAAAAGGATGTCTCTAGCATTCCTCCGTACGGTGACACTAAGGTTTACATTCGTGGAGACATGAATGGTTGGAATCCTGTTGCGGAGTGGGAAATGTCCTTTATTGGTAACGGCATTTACTCAGTAACTGGCGTGTTAGAAGCAGGCGACTATGGCTTTAAGTTTGCCGACGGTAACTGGGGGACACCAAACTTTGGTTGTGATGCGGTTGAGTTGGCAAGCGGTTCTCTCGACCTTGGGGCTGAGGGGAACTGTCAACTATCTATTGCAGAGACAGGTAAATATACATTCATTCTAAATGCGATCCATGAACAAGATGATAACGTTGAAAAACCTGTCGTGTCGGTAACCAAAGCAGCAGATGCTCCAACATTCGGCGAAACGGCACTTTATCTACGTGGTGATGTGACCGACGCGGGCTGGGCAGCCATTGAAACCGCGAAGTTCAGCTACGTAGCGAATGATGTTTACTCACTAAACATCGACCTAACAGCAGGGACATTCGAGATGAAGGTAGCAAGCTCTGACTGGGCAGCTTCAACTAACTTTGGTGGTCAAGGTGCGATTGAGTTCGGTACGCCTCTAACAATGGAAGCTGGCAGTGCAAGTGGCAACATCAGCATCACGTTACCAGAAAATGGAAACTACCGCTTCCACTTCAATGCAGCAGATAAGACCGCGCCAATCGTAACGGTAACCAAGAACTAACCGTTAAGATTACAACAAGATAAAAGGGAAGCGTTATGCTTCCCTTTTTTATTTATGGCTCACTATTGGCCAAGTAATGAAAAAGCCAAGTGTGCAGCTATGGGGGGGGGGGTAGATAGCATCACTCGGCTTTACGTATTCAATCCTTAACCAACTATCCTTAGATAGCGTCTCAATGGCTTACTGACCGCTTGATGTGACCTTAAAGAACCGACCTTGTAACGACGACATCAGAATTTGATATTGCCCATCGCTTAGCGTGATTTTCTCGTTCGTCAATAAGTCCACCAGCGCTTGGTTACTGCCCACCTGCGTTTCGGTCAACACAACGTTTCTCGCACTTTCTAATGTGTTCAGCACAAACAGAACTTGATCATCACCTGACGTTTTCAGGTCCACATAACTTCCATTGGTTGCGACTACGTTGGTGCGAGTACCCTCGTACAAAGCAGGATGGGACGCACGCATCATCATCAAAGACTTCACATAAGCTTTTAGATCCACTTGATTCGCATCCAACGTTGCGGTGACCCCTTCGATCTTGGCGCTGCTACGAGCCACGTGATCATCACATACGCCTCGGATCGCACAGGTATGGTTGTCCTCTTTGGCAGCAAAGCCATCAACTTGGTCACCAATTTCATCACCGTAATAAAGCGTGATTGGCCCGGTGTAAGCGGCTTGGAAAGCAAATGCGGCTTTATGACGTTGCCAGTATTCCGCGTCATTAACATCAGCCAACCCACCACGTTGCAGCAAATCACCAAAGCGCACTAAATCATGGTTACCTATCATCAAGTTAGGCTGGGCATGGGCTGGGTATTGATTGTGAGTCTGATAGCCATTGTCTAGCCAATCAACATCTCGACCACCGACACCACTCTCATTTACCGCTAAGGTTTCAACCACACGATAGCGCATCGGGAAATCAAACGCAGAACAAAGTGCAGGGGTATTTGCCATTCCATAAGCATCATCCGCGATTTCAGATTCGCCTTTCCAAATTTCTGCCACCATGTAACCCAGTGGGTTGACTGGTTTGCCTTCGCTGTTGGTATAAGTCACGCTTTGTGAGGCTTCATCCACGGCTTTACGAATTTGCGTCCAAGCATCCGTCGGTACTTGGTAGGCTTGATCCAAGCGCCAACCATCAATTTTTAACTCTTTCACCCAATAAGTCGCGACTTCTTTGTAAAAGTCTAAACTTGCTGGGTAATCGACAGGATTGCTTGCACCGGAAGGTAGCAAACCAGATGGAGATGGCTTAATCAAACCGTCTTTGTGGTGACCAAACACGCCATCAAAGAAAACGTATAAGCCTCGCTTGTGCGCTTCATTAACCAACGTTCTCGCGGTTTCCAAATCGCCAAAGCGTGGATCAATCTTAAAGTAATCCGTCGCAAAGTACCCCGTTGCATCCAAACGGTCTGCCCAATGATCTTGACCATCGAGCACTTCTGACTCAAAAACAGGCGTCAGCCAAATTGCATTCATGCCTAAGTCTTGGATGTAATCGAGCGAATTAATAATACCTTGTAGATCGCCATTGTGGTGACTAGTGCCATAACCCGTACCGTGGCCAATACTCGAGTCACCATCAACAAAACTCTCTACCATGATCTGATAAGTTCGCAGCTGATTACTTTGCTCTATCACATTCGCTTGGCAAGCGTAACTCGTCTCTGGCAATGGTGTGCTACCATCACTTCCACCTGAGGAGTTACACGCGGATAAAACACCGACAACACTCAAGGCAATAAGTGATTTACCGAGCAGTTTTTTATATCGGATATGATGCATTAAAACTCTCCCAGACAAAATTAACCCCAACATGAATTACATGGTGGGGCTAATAAATAAAAAATAAAATCAAATAACCAAATGGAATATTATTGGCACTTACTAACCTTAACATGAAGTGGTTTGCCTTCGCCTTCAAATTGAAGACTCCAAACATATTTACCATCTTCTTTAATATCCACTGAAGTATCCGTACCGTAACCACCAAATGTCAGTTGAGTTAATTCACCCACATTCATTCGATTGCCTTTCGCAGTAAATTGTGGGAACCACAACTCTGTCGCATATTGCATTTTATAAGAACCTGCTTTTTCTTGCGTCACAACTTGGTAGAAGTTATTACCTTTATAAGTGTATTGGCGTTGAGGTACATGTTTCCAATCTGAATCAGCAAACGTACCAACAACAAACAACGGCTTAGAAATTGGACCTTTCGCTGTGCTGTCTGGGTTATCACAAGCCGCCATAAAAGCAACGACTTCATCTTGAGATAGATTAACAATAGGTTCAGCAGCACCTTCTGGTTCTGCCGTCGATTGACAACCAGCAAGAGCAAGAAGTAAGGCAGCAGCAAGTGATGTTTTCATCATGTTCATTTTCACGTTAATTCCTTTTTAATATTCCAAAGTAAATAAAAACTCACCAAGTTGGTAAAGATTTAATATTTAAAAAGAACAAAATATCGAACCATCGATAAATAACATTATTCTATATCTTGCTGAGCCATATTACTTTGAGAGGTTTAATTATTTCCTAATCGATGACAAGTAAGGTTAGGAACACAATTTAATTATTGATCTGTTAAATATAAAAAACAAAGTAAAACAAATAAATTTGTGAATAAGCTAACTATATGTAGGGGTGAGTTTTAGACATTCAAATAGATTAATAAAAAAGGTCAGCATATCGCTGACCTTTTTAAATTATTTTGTATTCACTGCTTTCACAAATACTTCTTGTGCACCTTCGATGCCCAATTCTTTCGCTTCATCAAGCAGTGTTAGTGCTTTCGGAATATCGTTAGCTGCGACCGCTGCTTTAATCGAGCTGTGGTAGTAGCTGGTTAAATCCGTACCTTGTGGGATATTGTCGTTTTTCGCGACAATTTTAGTATTCACGATATCGTTCGCGGATACTGAAAAGCGGAACTGACCAAGTGGGCTGTGTTTCGCTTGAGGATCTGCAATATCTGGCGGCTGAGTGTGATTTGCCAGTGCGAAGGCTTTTGCAGGGTGAAGAACTTCTGAACTTCCTTTTAGATCATCGGAAGTGGTGTAAACCAACACATGCAAATCGTTACCTGTCATGTCTGGAATTACATTCATTTCAAGTACGAACTTATCGTTATCCAGTAGTTTTGCTGGCACGTACTCAAACTTTGAAAAATCTGCTTGGTAAATAGGTTCACCCGCCGCGTTCATTACTACGACGTTTGGTGCATAGAACTCTAGGTTCTTGTTTACGAATGTCTCTAGTTTGATATCGAGACTGCCGCGATTACCCGGTAGAGCGAACGCTGCAATTGCGCCTGCGCTATTACCATCTAATAGCATTTGGCTTTTATCAGTCAAAGCGAACTCAGTAACCGCAGGTACATCAATTGGTACCCATTGAATATCACCCGATTGCGTGATCACTTGTTGCAGACCTTTCGGGTTCAGCTCGACTTGCTCTACAGAAGAACAACCAGTAGCCAACATTCCCAATAGGACAGGAGCAAGCCATTTTTTCATTACCGTCTACCTCGACTCATTATTGTTTTTTGAAATAAATACAGCCAGATAGGCTCTGGCTGTATCATTCTAGGACAATTTAGGACTTAGTGGCTAGATGATTACCACCAAGCTTCAGCTTGTACACCGAATTGGAATGTATCGTCTGAACGACCGCCGTCAAATGTGTTTGAGTTATCCGCTTTATCAGCCGTTAGGTAAGAAGCGTATAGACGGATTTCAGGACGAGCCCAGAAGCTAGAACCAGCAGACCATGCTTGAGCAACTGTTAGCTTACCGAACTTGTTCTCATCACCGTCGTTGTCATCGATAGCGTAACCAGCTTCGAAGATAGTTTTGTGGTTGTCATCCCATTTGTACATTGGACGTACAACGACAGACATTGCTTCCCACTTGTCTTGACCATCCCACATGTCTTCACCAACACCGTATACTAACTGGTGACCCATTTCCCAGCTTTCACCCATGCTGATTACACCCCAGTTAATTAGGCGGTAACCAGATGCGCCATCTTTCGCTTCTGCACCGTACCAGCTACCGTCACCGTAGAAAGCCATCGTTTTTGAGTAGCCTTCAGTACCATACTGGAATACCGTTTTGTTGAAGCCAGAATCTAGGCCTTGAGTCAGTTCAGCTGTGAACATTACGCCATCTTTCGCATCTTTAGCTTTTTGAGATGCTGATTCTGTAGGGTGAACTAGAGCGTAGTCAACACCAACTTCAAGTGACCCATTTTCCCATACTGGGATACCAGCATAACGCACATCTAACGTGTTTACGTTCGCGTCGCCACCATCGTTACCAAGATCTACAATATCGCCACGGTCGTTACGAATCCATGCAAAAGATAATTTACCTGGGCCCGCTTCGATGTTTTCGATACCAGCGCCCGCGCCAGAGATGTTCCAGTAGTAGAAGTCAGAAATATGGATGTCGTGACGTTGGTTGTAACGCTTACCTGCCCATAGCGTCGCTTCTGGAGCGAAGTTAAGAACGCCTTTAGCTTGAACGTTAAACTGACGCAGCGCGAATTGTGCATCATCAACACATTTAACATCGCCAGCGCCGTCAAGACCGCAGTTTGCAGAAGTGCTCTCCCAGTCGTTTGAACCGTTAGAAGTCATCGCAAACATTGAGTCAACGTAGAACGTTTTACCGTTGTTATTGTAAACTTCTTTACCTAATTGAACTTCACCGTAAATATCGCTCTCGTTACCAAGACGACCTACTTTGTTCTTTTCGAACGTTAGTTGCTGGCCGCCGTCAGCGTTAACACCAACACCAGCACGCATGTAACCATGAAAGTCCACTGCGAAAGCAGAACCAGCAGCCAAAGTTGCAGCCACTGCAGCAGCAATTACACTTACTTTTTTCATTCTTAACTCCATTAAGGGTATTTATAATTCTGTCTTCCCTGCTCACTCCCTGGGCGAATATAGGCAGTAAAAATGCGCCTAAAGAAAGAGAGGTAAGATGGGAACAAGTCCCCGTTTGTTTCAACGGTTTACAGATTATCCAAGGCGAACAAGAATGACGTCCTCCACCCCAAACTAATTTAGGGGGGATGAGAAGGGATGAGAAGAATTACCGAATGGCGTTTCTTAGAGTCAGATCACCAATGTGGGGAGGAATTAGTAAGTATCTCCAATTCTAGATCGCTACAAAGTGATAGCTATTTCATATTTTTGACCAAAATGGATCATAGAAAGTAATTAAATTACAGTCATATTTTTCGGCATAAGGTGGTTGACCTTAGTAAGACAAAGTTTTTTACTTATAGTTCTTAAAGGTAGCAATAAATATTAGAAAAAGACTCGCTAATGACACAACTTCTCTCTCGTCCGTACCCGCTCGGCGCAACCGTGAATCAAGAAGGTTGTAACTTCTCTGTTTACGCCCCGGGTGGTAATGACATTCAACTGGCCTTATTTTCTGACGATGGCAGTTACACTTTGTATGACTTACCCGGCGAACACGCCGGAATTCGCCACACCTTCATCGCAGATATAAAGCCGGGACAAAAATACGGTTATGTAGTGACTCATCATGATGAACCACGACTCATCTCTGACCCTTATGCAAAATCCATAGATGCCGCTCTTCACTACCGCCCTCCTTTCTCTGCCGTTAAAAGCTTCGATATGCCAAAATGTGTCGTCATTGAGGACACCTTTGATTGGCAAGGAACCGAGCATCCTCGCATTCCACGTGAAGAAATGGTGCTATTTGAAACGCACGTTAAGGGATTAACACAGCAGCATCCAGAGGTCCTAGAGGCCACGAAAGGACGTTACTTAGGGTTAGCATCATCAGAGATGCTAGCGTTTTATAAACAACAAAATATCAACACGTTACAATTACTCCCCGTTGCAGCGTGTATGCATGAACCGCATCTACTCAAGATGGATAAGGTGAATTACTGGGGCTACAACCCATACCTGTTTATGGTGCCAGACCCACGCTACGCAGAAAATGACGCAGTAACGGAGCTAAAAACCACCATCCGAGAGTTACACAAACATGGCATCGAAGTGATTCTCGACGTGGTCTATAACCATACGGCTGAAGGTGGTGATGGTCCGACGACCTTCAACCTTAAAGCGCTCGACCCACATTTTTACATCAAACACGGCCAGCACTTCGCAAATTTTACCGGTTGTGGTAACACCGTAGATTTGACTTACCAACCCGCACTGAATTTAGTGATGGATACCCTACGCTACTGGGTGAGTGAGTTTAAAGTTGACGGTTTCCGATTCGATTTAGCGGCTACACTAGGTCGTCAGGGCGACGATTACAATCCAGACGCTGCTTTCTTCAAAGCCGTGGCGCAAGATCCCGTGCTGCGTGAAACCAAACTGATTGCCGAGCCTTGGGATATTGGTCCGAATGGCTATCAAGTTGGCAATTTCCCATTTGGTTGGAATGAGTGCAATGACAAACTGCGCGATATTGCTCGCAGCTTCTGGCGAGGTGATCAAGGTTACTTAAAAGAATTTGCCACTCGCTTGATGGGTTCGCGTGATATTTACAGCGCTGCGAATTGGCCTTACAAACTCACGGTTAACTACATCACGTATCATGACGGTTTCACACTGCAAGATTTGGTCTCGTACAAGCAAAAACACAACGAGGCCAATGGGGAGCAAAACCGCGATGGTCATGGTGATAACCGCTCCGAAAACTACGGTGTAGAAGGCGAAAGCGAGAACTTAATCATCATAGCGACACGTGAGAAGCAAAAACGCAACCTCATGGCGAGTCTGCTGTTTGCGTTTGGTATTCCGCATATTCTTACCGCCGATTTGTTATCTCATACCCAACGAGGCAACAACAATGCGTACTGTCAGGATAACGACATCAGTTGGTTAGACTGGTCTAAATCCGAGCGAAAGCATCACTTTATGGCTTGGATGTCGCAGATGGTTGCTAACCGCAATCAGTACATGGTGCCATTCATTCGAGCGTTCAGTGGTGAGCATCGCAACAACAATCGCATTTTTTGGCATCGAACCGATGGTAGTTTAATGGAGCATGACGATTGGAACCGTTTAAGCTCCGTTGCACTTCACTTGGGTATTGGCAAAAAAGGCCAAGAGCTGGTTTATCTGATCAACCAAACCAATGCGCCAGCGCGCTTCAAACTGCCCAGTGATCGTGCTCAAGAATGGGTAACCATCTGCAATACCAACGTCCGAAATCTAAACCCTGGGCATGCTAAAGGCGAGGTACTGTTGTCACCGACATCAATGATGATACTCCACTATCAACCTAAATAGCATCACCTAACCAGCATGAGTCCGCGATTCAGTATGTTAAATTGCGGGCTTATGTTAATGGGTATTCAAAGTCAAACATGAGCTAACGGCATAAGCGCACACCTCTCTGATACAGTTTTGATGGCAATTTAGTCAGAGCAGATACCGCCAATTTATTAAACACACCATACGCATTGTTATGTGCATGATATAAGTCTAATATTGCACACCAAATCACACTTATAATATTTGCAGCGTTATTTGGCATATGGCTTTACCCAAATTTTTGATCCGTTTTATACGGCCTTACCTGCTGCTACTCGCAGGTTTCATTGTTTATTTGTCTTACGATCAACTGAGCGACTCAGAGTCGTTAGTTTATCGACAATCTCAAACCAATCTGATCACCGCGAACCGGCTAATACAATCACGAATAGAAGCCGCTTTCAGCAAATTCTATTTGTTGGAATCCGCATTAAAAGCCAATCAACACAACCCAAACAGTCTCGAGTTTACTAACTTGAGTAATAGCATCATCGATTACTCATCACTGTACTCTGCGGTTCTTTACTCAGAGATAAATCATCCAGTAGCGTACTTCCCTTCTGGCCACGTAGCACAACCCGACACAACCCGGCTGACCTGGAATAAACTCAATACCCTCCACGAGGATTTTTATATCTCATCCCTTTATCAAAACCCACAGCAACGTTGGGTATTCGCGATTAAGCATATAAACCCAACACTCAAGCATCAGTTATGGCTAGAATTCGACTTATTCCATACCACCCAGCAACTCCGTGGCTTGAAAATACTCAGTAATGGGTACGTATTCGTTGTTGATCGTGATACTGAACGCTTAGTCTTCCATCCCGACCCAAGTCGAATTGGTGATCCTTCGGTTAGCTTCCATGGTGGAATCAGTAAAAAAGTTGATGATGGGCAACTGTTTGGTAAACACGAATACTACTACCAAGACCATTTTAAACTCTCTGTATTCGATGCTGACAATAGCATGAACTGGGTGTTCATCGCAGGCACAGACCGAGCAGACATTTTTAACAGCAGCTATCCATTTGCATTAATCTCCGGCGTGGTTGCCTCCTTACTCGCACTGGCGATCAGCATTCACTACCTCACTTCACAACTGCATGGCTCCTTAGGTGACTTAAATGGCGTGAAGAACGTAGATGAATTTAAAGCTCAATTGAAACAGGTCCTCAATCGCTTTTGCTACCATCGCGGAATTCAACTGTGCCTCTATGACAGCACCAATTACGGCATTTACATTCTCGACTATCACGGAAACAGACGGCGAGTTCTAACAGATGAGACGTGCACTACACGCTATTCCAAAACTACGCTAACCATCCGCAGTAAAAAATGTAATGACTTGCTTGCTAAGAAACTTAAGATCAACAACAAACACTACTGCATGCCATTATTTGACGGGCACGACCTGATGGCTGTGGTTTATATAAATTGTCGCTTCTCAACCTACAAATACGTACTTAGGTTGATACAATGCTATGCCCAAACAGCACTCGCCAATCTACGCCTACGTGAACGTTTACGTCATCAAGACCCGATAACTCAGTTGGAAAATAAAACGTGTTTGGTAACCCACATTGCCCGAGAACTGGGCACTGAAAACCGTTTCGTCGCGATGATCGATATTGATAACTTTACCTACATCAACGATAAGTATGGTTACCCCGTTGGTGACCTAGTGCTGAAGAAAACCGCCGATGTACTCCGAGAGTATTTTCCTAAACCAAAGGGGGTTTGTCTTGCGCGTTATGGTGGCGAAGAATTCATGCTTCTCTTACAAGCCAATGATGGACTCGATGCGCAGCAACAATTGGACAATTTTAGAATCGCTCTTCAAAACAGCCACCTATCACTAGGCTGTGGTGAACTTCGCTTTACCGCCAGCATCGGCTTTACGCCTCTGGAAGAGAGCTATCACAACGTCATAGACCAAGTTGAGAAAGCGCTTTATCAAGCGAAGCGACTCGGTAGGAACCGCGTGATCCAACTCAACGCAGCATAACGGCATATCAAAAAGCAAAGCCAGAGCTCGATTTTCACTCTGGCTTTTCTTTAGCCAATATTCGAAACTTTCTCTAGGCTCTCCTGATTAGCCAGCTTGCAGTTCTGTATTTTGAAAAACACCGCCTCGTTACCCATTGATTTACCACGCGCTTCACTTTCGTTGCTTATTGAGCACCGCATTCGTTGTTGAGATAAGCTTAGCCCCTTACCCATGGCTTCATTTGGTATTGTCAGCATTAATGAACTTCTGTATGTTGATGCCTCCACCAAAAGAGGCTCACCGCGATCATGAACCGCCCGATTGATTTTAAAACCATCCTACTGGCGTGTTTGATCATCAGTGTTGGTCAACTCAGCATGGGTTTGGTCTTTCCATCTTTACCCTGGATCGCCAAAGACTTTGATATCTCCCTCGACCAAGCTCAGCTACTGGTGAGTATTTACTTACTTGGCTTTGGCCCTTCCCAATTTATTTATGGTCCTGTATCAGATGCGCTTGGACGAAAGAAAGTACTACTGACCGGTTTGCTGATCGCCATGTCTGGTCTTTTGATGATCATCTTCTACAGCCATAGCTTTACTGGCATGGTGATGGGACGTTTCTTACAAGGTTTAGGCACCGGTTGTTGTGCCGTATTGGCGCGGGCATCCACTCGCGATCGTTTTAGTGGCTCGGAGCTGCCCGTCGCCATGTCTTACATTGCGATGGCCGCATCGATTACGCCCCTCATCGCGCCAGTGCTTGGTGGCTTCATTAACTTCCATTTTGGCTGGAGCATGGTATTCATTTCACTATTAGGGTACGTGTCGTTTGCTTGGGCCATTATTGCGCTGCGTTTTCAGGAAACCATCGCGCACCCAACTCCCATTCCCTCACCAAAGAAGATGCTGCTGCAATATCGTGATTTGCTCACTTCACGCTACTTTATGAGCTTCGCCAGCATAGGTTGGCTCAACTTCAGTTTGATGATCACCACGGTATCCGTGATGCCGTTCATCATGCAAAACCAAATCGGCATGACATCAGACGAATACGCAATGTGGGCGTTGATTCCTGCTTTTGGCATGATTTGCGGCACCAGCCTGTGTAACCGTATTCGCCCAATGATTGGCAGTAAAAGAACGCTATTGATGACGCCAGCTTTGCATATAAGTTCAGCGTTATGGCTATTCTTCTGTCCCGTTGAACCCGTTTACTTAATGTTGGGGCAGCTATTGATGATCTTAGGCAACTCGATCGCCTTACCTTGTGCGCAAGCGATGGTCATGCAGCCTTATAAAAAACAAGCAGGTGCGGCGGCAGCCATGTCCGGTGGTGGCCAAATGGTGGTGTCATCGATAGTAAGTATGACGCTGATGCAGTTAGGTCTAAGCCAAGCCTGGCACCTATCATTGGTCATTATGGCGTTCAGCGTCATCACGCTCACCAATATCCTGCGCGGTTTTGGTACGGAGCAGCCTTCAGAGCAGTAAATATGCTTCTTTTCGTTCACCTTTTACGCACTAAGAAAGGATGTGTATCACCGAGCCAATGATGGGACTGGACTGGACAGTTTAACTTAGGTTGATTTTGTTATGCGCGCCTCTACTGAAAAACTCTCGAATCAGGCGAGTTCTTTCCCTCTACCTTAGAATGAAGCAAAGCTAGCGACCAAAATGGCGGCAAGATTAAATTCGACTAACCACTTTTCTTCATTGTCTGAAAACAGCTCACGACCTGACATTTCGCTCTATAACAGAACTAGCGACCTTCCTCACTTTTGCTTACAGTCGAAACCTCCTAATGACGAGGTTTGTAAAACACACGATCCGTAGAGAATTATGAAAGATCAGCTGACGCTCTCCATCTCAACCATTAATGGCTCTAAGCATTGGTACTTCAGTAAAGCGATGCAACGCAATTTAAAAACCTTTTTCGGTCTATTTTTGCTAGCGTTAGGGGCAACCGCATTCCTGATCAATCACCTCTACACTCGTGTCGATGATGCCGTGCTTAAGCAAGCTCAAATGACAGAACACTCACGCAATATCGGGCAAGAACTGAATGATTTAAAAGCCCTCAAATCAGAACTTGAGAGCGACTTATCTGAGCGGGAAGAGCGAGTCCAACTTGTATCTGAACGCCTTGGTGATCTGGAAAAAGTACTTGGCGTGAGCAACCACACCGCTAACGACAGCTTAGACACCCGCTTCGACACCGCCGCCATTACTTCGAATGTTCGCATGGTGATGCTAAATCAAATTCCTAGTGGATCTCCGGTTGAAAAAGCTCGCCTTTCTTCTGGCTTTGGTAAACGTATCCACCCTGTCACTAAAGTCTCAAAGATGCACCGTGGATTAGACTTTGCCGTCAACATCGGTACCAAAATCTATGCGCCTGCCGATGGCGTCGTGGAAGTCACTCGCAGAAGCAACAAAGGCTCTGGTAACTTTCTTAGATTGCAGCACTCATTTGGCTTTTCGAGCTCCTATTCACATCTGAAAGCGTTCAAAGTCAAAAGCGGTCAGTTTGTAAAGAAGGGGCAGCTTATTGGGCTCTCCGGCAACAGTGGGCTTTCATCTGGACCTCACCTCCATTACGAAGTGCGCTTTGTCGGACGAGCACTAAATCCAAAGACCTTTGTCGATTGGAACCTCAATGATTTTGAAGATATATTTACTAAGGAACGAAATATACGATGGGAATCTTTAATCAAAACCGTGGAACAACGAGTCGCTCAGCAGCTTCAACTCTCATCGCCAAAGGTTGTACTGTTAGCGGAGAACTCAAAGTAGAAAGCGACATTCAGATTGACGGTCTACTCAGTGGTCAGATCCATGTTGAAGGCACTTTGGTCATCGCAGAGAGTGGACGAGTCAAAGGTGACATCTTCGCTAACCACTTGATTGTTAATGGCATAATCGATGGAAATTGTCATTCTGAGCATATCCAAGTGCTTGCAAAAGGTCGCGTTAGCGGTAAGATTTGGAGCAACAACCTGAGCATTGAACCTGGCGGTAAATTCTTTGGTGAAGCCGCAGAATTACCAGACAAAGAAGTGGTAACACTGCAAAGCAAAACGTCTGAAAGCACGGTTAAGAAAGCACCAGTTAAAAAAGCGAACACAGCAAACAGCGAAAAGCAGGCGGCTTCTAAAAGCGCTTAACAAGATGTTTTGTACCCAAGTATCCTCAAGATACTTGGGTATTGTCTGGTGATGATATGGCTAGTTGGTTCATCTAGTCGTCAGCTTTTTCAGAGAAAAGTCAACGCCAGGTAAAACATGACTCACATCACAAAATTTTTCTATCTGATATTCATTCTTCTCGACTATGATTCGCGCTCCTTAATTAGGTTGTTAACTTGAATGAAACTATTTACTACTCTTTTAAGTGCAGCTATCGCTGCAACACTACTGGCATCACCAGCACACGCTGATGACAAATTCACTCTAGGTCGCACAATTTTACTTGAGCACGGTAACCTTGCAGCAAAAATCCCGATGGTTATTTGTCGCAATACTAATGCGATCAAAGTGAAGGCAGAGAAAGACCTAGAATTGAGAAAGGTCGTGGTGAAGTTCCAAAATGGTGATGAGAAAACCATTCGCTTCCACCGCGATCTAAAGAAGAACAAAACGACCGACTGGCGCCACTTCGGTTACCGTCGTTGTGTGAAAAACATTGAAGTTTACGGTAATTCTGAAGGCTCGAAGGCGGGCGTTCGTGTTTACGGTAAAGAAAAGAACGATTAATTTTTTACGTTCAAAATACCAGATTTCAAAAGGTGACCATATGGTCACCCTTTTTTTATCCCCAGATCACCTCACTGAGCCAAATACTTCAAGTTGGCTTGGGTATAGAGCTATTCGTCAGAATATTTTCTTTGGTTCTCAATAATATCCAACCTATTCACATTGCAACTATACTCACATTAAAAGGGCAACCATGTGCTTATGAGGAAAACTGATGAGTGGCATAGAAAAATCGATGCACGACCGCACCATGACAAGTGTATTTGAACGATACCTGACCGTATGGGTTGGGCTGTGTATCGTTATTGGTATCGCCCTTGGTAAAATCGCGCCTAATCTGGCCAGCACACTCGATGGCATGGCCATTTATGTTAATGGGGCTCCCGTCATTTCGATACCCATTGCCATCTGCCTTTTCTTCATGATGTACCCCATCATGGTAAAAATTGATTTTACTCGTGTCGTCAAAACCGGACAGAGTGGTAAGCCTGTATTTCTGACACTATTTATCAACTGGTGCATCAAGCCTTTTACTATGTATGCCATTGCCATGCTGTTCCTAGGCATCTTATTGAAAGGTCTGATCGGTGATAATGCGGTGGATCTGGTCAAAATGCCATTAGGTCTAAACCTACCCGTTGGCACAGCGTATGGTGACGGAATTGTTGTCCTGAAAGACGGTATAAAAATGCTTCAGATCCCGCTTTGGCGAAGCTATTTTGCCGGATGCATTTTGCTTGGTATTGCTCCCTGCACCGCCATGGTTTTGGTTTGGGGTTATCTGGCAAGAGGGAATGATGGACTGACTCTCGTCATGGTTGCGATCAACTCGTTGGTCATGCTGGTTTTGTATGGGGTTCTTGGCGGCTTTTTACTCGGCATTGGTCAACTTCCGGTGCCATGGCAAGCACTGCTGCTCTCGGTCACCATCTATGTGGCACTTCCACTGATTGCGGGTTATTTTTCCCGTAAATGGATCATTAACCATAAAGGTGAAGAGTGGTTTAAAGAGAAGTTTCTGCATATTCTTACGCCAATTACCATTGGTGCACTACTGCTCACTCTCGTGCTACTTTTTAGCTTTAAAGGTGAAACCATTCTAAACAACCCACTGACAATTCTTTGGATCTCGATTCCGCTTTTTATCCAAACAGTATTTATCTTTGCTCTAGGATACTTCGCAGCAAAACTCCTAAATTTATCCTATGAGGATGCAGCACCAGCAGCGATGATCGGTGCATCCAATCACTTCGAAGTAGCGATTGCAACCTCGGTAATGATTTTCGGACTTTCATCCGGCGCCGCTCTGGCCACCGTGGTCGGGGTTCTGATTGAAGTGCCAGTGATGTTAATGCTGGTAAGTATATGCAAGCGTACTTCAGGATGGTTTACTGTCACCAAGTCACGCGTCTCTAAACAACCTTGAGATGCTTGTCAGCGAAAGAAGCTCGATTTGCAGACGCAATAGTCACGTTAAGAAATACACTCTCGTAAGCCGAAAAAAACATCCACACCTTCACCCATTAAGGCCCGGGCTTTGGATCGTCATACACCGCTATTGCGCTGCCGCATTGGTCAGTTGGCCCAACACGCTACTCACTCTCGCTAAGACCTCATCACAACCTTCAATATTGTGCCGCAGCTTAAGGTAATCCGGGTTATTGTAAACAAGCCATGCTTGACCGTGGACATCTTCATACACCAACACTTTTTGCGGTAAGTCGATAGCGACCTCCTGAGAGCAGAGCATCAGCGGCGTCCCTACTTTGGGGTTGCCAAATACGATCACTTCTGTGGGCCTGAGAAGCATGTCTGCTTTGTCCGCATTCTCATGATGATTGATACGCGCAAAAACATTGAGGCCTTTCTCTTGTGCGATAGAAACCAATTTATCGGCGGTATCTTGCACGGAATGCTGACTCGCGACTCGAATCAGGCTCTCTTGCGCCAAGACAGTAAATGAAGCCAATACTGCGGCTAACCCCATGGTGATCACTTTCAACATTTGTTAAGCCTTGCTCTTTGCATAATAACAATACTATAGAAGCCAACCTCTGCCGTTGCGAACTTGAGTGCCTCTCTATTGAAACTCAAGCAACCTCGGGATGCTTGGGTTTCTCAACAGGCAAGATGAGCGTGATTAATTGATTCAGATTAATAAAGTGTTAACTAATTAAGAATAGAAAATGTGAAACCCGTAAAATACGTGCCTATTTTTAGTGAGCAAGAGATAACGAGTGACACGCGATCAATTTGAGTTATTAGCGCCAGGTGGCGATTTAGACTCCATCAAAGCCGCCATTGCTGCCGGTGCCGACGCCATTTACTGTGGTTTAGACCGCTTTAATGCCCGCAACCGTGCAACCAACCTCACCTTAGATAACTTAAATGGTGTGTTAACACTTGCACATCAGCACAACTGTAAGATTTTCCTGACTCTGAACGTGCTGATCCTAGAGAGCGAGATCCCTGCTATCGTTCGCTTGCTCAGTCAATTAAACACCACCACGATTGACGGTGTGATCGTGCAAGATCTCGGCCTTGCCTACATCCTGAAGCATCACTTCCCTGACCTAGATGTGCACGCCTCTACGCAGCTGAACACTCACAACGAAGGGCAAATCTTGTTCCTCAATCAGTTAACAGCAAGCCGCGTAAACCTATCTCGCGAGCTAAACATCGATGAGATCAAACATCTGGCTCAATTTGGTCGTGAGCACGATGTGATGATGGAAGTGTTCGTACACGGATCTTACTGCATTGGTTTTTCAGGGATTTGTTACATCAGCTCGGCACGTAATGGTGCATCCGGTAACCGTGGTCGTTGCAGCCAACCTTGCCGTGAACAGTACGAGACAACCAAAACGGGCAACAGCTACCCGCTCAACATGAAAGACAACTCCGCATTTGGCGATTTACAAGCCCTTGCCGATGCGGGCGTTTACTCGTTGAAAATAGAAGGTCGCATCAAAAAATCCCACTACGTTTACACGGTGGTCGATAACTGGCGTAAACAGATTGATCGCTTGTGCGAAGGCGTAGAACTGTCGAGCGACACCACCGAACTGTACACCGTTTTCAACCGTGATTTCTCCAACGCATTTTTGCAAGGCGATTTCGGTAAAGCGATGTACATCGACAACCCTCGTGACCACGCCGTGAAGCACTTCTCAAAAATCTATAAATGCGAATCCGCAGACGATGTACAAATCGTGAAGAAAAAGCTGTACGACGACAAAACGGCAATCATTGAGAAAGTGACAGAGAAGACGCAATACTTCGACGTGACGGCAACGCAAGTTTCTGGCAGCAGCCTAAAAGGCGCAATTGATGTACCTACCTTGCCTGCCCTGCCTCAACCAGAAGTACGTGAAGGCGCACCGAAACTGTCGGTGTTGGTTTCATCGGTAGAAGACACCGCACTATGCCAATACACGGATGTGGATGTGTATTTTCAGCTACCGATGGGATTATCGGGTGAGCTAAGCGTATTGATCGAGTTATTCTTGGCCAATCCAACGCTCAAACCTTGGTTCCCTGCTATCTTGATTGGCGACGATTACCAAGCAGCGCGCGTATTTCTAGAAACAATAAAGCCAGAACTGTCGATCACCAATAACTCTGGCGTCGGCCTAATCGCACAACAGCTAGGGCTCGGTTGGGTGGCTGGCCCGCAAATGAACACGGTGAACTCGTACTCGTTCAAATGCTTGCAAGAAGAGTTTGCAGCCAGCGGTGCATTTGTCTCCAACGAGCTAAACATGAAGCAGATGCGCCATATCAAACGTCCACAATCCATGCGCAGCTACTACAGTATTTACCACCCCAATACACTGCTCACTAGCCGCCAGTGTTTGTTCCAACAGACCGAAGGTTGCCGCAAGATTAAAGTAAACAAGGGCTGCTTGAAGCGTTGTGATAAGCGCACGTCAATCATCAATCTAAAAGACAACCCATATGTGGTGCAAAAGCAGAAAGGCAGCCATAACTCAATCTACAGCGAACACAACGTGTTGAACCTGCAAGTACTGCAAGATTTACCGCAATTGTTTACTGACGTGTTGATAGACTTACGTGATATACAGACAGAAACCAACGTCACTGTAACGAAACCTGAGCTGATTGATGCCTTTAAGGTACTGCTTGCAGAACACAATGCGCCCAATGCTGAAGCACTAGAAACAATGGTTCACCCAACAGCAAATGCCCAGTATTTGAAAGGTTTGTAAGCGAATCTCTTCCGATTCGCCCGCACAATTTATGGAAGACTTATGCACCCAATGAAACAAGAAACGCTTAACTATTTTGATGATTTGAATTACAGCATCGTTACGCAATCCGAACAGGTTTATGAGTTAAAACAAAACCGGACGGGTTTAACGGTAGAGCTGAACTTCTCTGTACTGAGCAAAGGTGAACTACCAAGGGAATATGAGCAAAAAACCGATAAGAAGCTCTATTTCCTTGA
Organism: Vibrio sp. PID23_8; assembly: GCF_003584965.1. NCBI lineage: Bacteria > Pseudomonadati > Pseudomonadota > Gammaproteobacteria > Vibrionales > Vibrionaceae > Vibrio > Vibrio sp. PID23_8. The sequence goes on from NZ_LIXE01000005.1 coordinate 124,092, forward strand.
TATCACTGATATCGAAAGCATCGGATTCGAAACTCTCGAGCCTTTTGCTATCGGATTAGGTGAGCATTGTTCTATGGTGGTGTTTGAAGAAGAGTTCTTCGAGCAAAGCATGAAAGAGATTTGGATGTTCTTGTCTAACGACCCTCGCGATCGCGATGTGTTCAACAACAGTAAATTCTATAAACCTTAAAATAACCATGCATGGGCGTGTTATAAAACGTTACACAAGGAAAGGTTGTACAATGTAGTACTGACACTTCTTGAACACTCGCCGTGCACTGACTACAATAGCGCACATTTTTTACGGACTTCAAGGTCACATAACATGACAGATACAACTAAACCAGCTCTACCAGATCACCTAGCAGGCAACCCACGTAGCCCATTCTTTGTTAAAGAATGCTTCGAGCACCAAATCGGTATCCGTTTTAACGGCCAAGAGCGTACTGACGTTGAAGAATACTGCATCAGTGAAGGTTGGGTAAAAATCGCGTCTCCTAAAGCAAAAGACCGTTTCGGTAACCCAATGCTGATCAAACTAAAAGGTACGGTTGAAGCGTACTACGTGTAAGCGACCTAAACAGCTAAAAGCCTGAGACCCGTCTCAGGCTTTTTTACCTATATCGATCGCTTTCTTTACGCCCCTAACATTCCCCTACGAACGCCCCCTCAATACTATCCACCACAAACGTTTTTACCACCATATCGTCATCCCAAAACGAGGCCGGCCAACCCGCTTTGCGTTTCAGTTGCTGAACAAAATCAATAGGGCTCGGTAGTTGCTCCCACACTTGCGGTAAAAAGAGCGCGCGTTGATGCTGATAAGACAAAATGAGCCCCACCTTGTGCTTAGCGAGGTAATCCATCAGTGCTTGTTCAGATGCCACCTCCAGTCTCTCTGGTTGCGACAACACTGACACTTCAATCGACAAATGCGGGAGCTGTCGTTTCGTCAACGGCGCAAAGCGTGAATCCTCAAATGCGCTTGCTAACGTCTTATCATAAACATCAAGAGCAAGAGGCCCCTGTGCGACGATACTGCCAATACAACCCTGAAGCTCACCAAACACTTTTAAGGTCACAAAGCTCGCGCCCAGTTCACGTAATCGAGGCAGGCACTCGCCCAGATTGGGCGGCAGCACGGGCTCATCAGAAAAACTGAGCTGAATGGTATCATTTGCGATGTTGAGCAGTTGGGTGAGTTCATCCTTATTGAGGATCTGAGACGAGATAACTGACATAACCTACCACGCGGTGTTGGTCTCCGAGATCGGTATCACCGGAGTTGATTAAACGAGTTCGTGTTAATTCATAACCCCTCTGTTTTGCGAGCAATAACAGGGCATTGATTGCTGTTGAACCACAAGCCTGCTCTGGAGCAATGGACGATTGGAACGCTTCTATCTGTTCACAAGTACGGCGATCAAGTGCTTGTGCCTGCGCGTAAGAGTGGTAATGGCTTAAATCACTGCTGACGACTAGCAAACTATCATCGTTACGCCAAATAGGATCGATAAGCTCGGCCACTCTGGCGGGAGAAACTTGACTGGTCAATATCGGCAAAATGGTGAACGCCCCAAGATACGTTTGCAATAGCGGCAACTGTACTTCGAGGCAATGCTCCATCTCATGCGCTTCATCGGATAGCACGACATCATCCTCTAATGCCAATTTTTGTTGCCAAGGGATATCTATCGGAATGTTCCCTAAGGGGGTCGCAAAGTAATCCACATTCGGTAATGCGCTGCCCTGAAAAGCAAAATGATGGCTAGGGCCAAGCAAAATCACCCGCTTAATACGCTCGGATTGTGCTTTCAAGTAGCGAAAAGCCTCTGCGGCCACCTTCCCCGAAAAAACGTACCCCGCATGGGGTACCACCAAGGCTCTGATGGAGTGAGGGAATTCGGGCGCGTCTCGCTCCCACTGTTGAATGGTGGTGCTTAATTGCTGTTGTGAGTGAGGATAAAAGTGTCCTGCAACGGCTGGAGGACGAACATTCATAGCAGTGACCTTATAAAACTCGTAATGGGAGACAAAGTGCCATACTTAATTATAGGAACAGAATTCAGTTTGGGTGATCACGATGCAACCATCTCCACAACAACCCCCAGAGTTTTATCCAACCCGATACTGGCACCAACTCGGTGATGGTCGAGTGATTTGCGATTTGTGCCCAAGACGTTGCCGATTACGGGAAGATAAGCGTGGCGCATGCTTTGTACGTCTGGCACACAATGGCGAAATCGCACTCACCAGTTACGGGCGATCCAGTGGTTTTTGCATTGATCCTGTAGAGAAAAAGCCACTCAATCATTTTTACCCTGGCAGTTCGGTGCTCTCTTTTGGCACAGCTGGCTGTAATTTAAGCTGTAAGTTTTGTCAAAATTGGCACATTAGCAAATCACGCCAAATTGATACTCTGGGTTCCTGTGCCATGCCAGATCAAATTGCCCAAGCCGCTCAGCGTCACGGCTGTGAAAGTATTGCATTTACTTACAATGATCCGGTCATTTTCATGGAATACGCCGTTGATACCGCCCAAGCTTGCCATGAATTGGGTATATCTAGCGTTGCCGTGACGGCTGGCTATATCTGCGACAAACCAAGAACGGAGTTCTTTCGTTATATGGACGCCGCTAATGTTGATCTAAAAGCCTTTACCGAGCGCTTTTACCATAAGATCTGCAGTGGCCACTTAGCGCCAGTACTCGATACCCTACTTTACCTACAACATGAAACCGATGTGTGGTTTGAAATTACCACACTGCTGATCCCCGGGGAGAACGACAGCACCTCCGAGTTGGAGGCCCTCACTCGTTGGGTGTGCGACAACTTAGGCTGTGATGTGCCGATTCATTTCAGTGCCTTTCATCCCGATTTCAAAATGTTGGATAAACCACAAACACCGATCAGTACCATTCAAAAAGCCAGAGAAATCGCACTCAAAAATGGTCTTAACTACGCTTATGTCGGCAATGTGTACGATGAGGAAGGGGACAGCACCTATTGCCCACATTGTAAGAAGAAGGTGCTAGCAAGAAATTGGTATCAGCTTGGCGATCGCCACTTAACCGATGACGGTAAGTGTGAGTACTGTGGTTACCAACTCGCCGGCCGCTTTGCTCCTCTCAAGAAACCATTTGGACGGCATAGGATCCCCATCTCAATACGATAGCGTATCTCTTAGCAGGGCAACCTATTAATGGCTAAGTATTGAGCGATATAGCCCGGCAATGCGTAAGATAATCGTCGATAACCCAGGTTTACATGGAGGTAAAATGGAAAGCCCGCTTGTTGTACTAAAGCACGCGACAAAGAGTTTTGTGGATGGCAAGGAGACCCATCACGTATTAAATGGCCTCGATTTTTCGCTGCTTCCCAGCGCAAGCATCGCACTCACTGGCGCCAGTGGTAGTGGCAAAAGCACGTTACTCAATATCATTGCCGGCTTTGAACCACTCACGAGTGGAGAGTTGCTGTTGAGTGGGCACAACACCGCAACATGGAAAGATCCACAATGGAGCCGCTTTCGATACCAGCAACTCGGCGTGGTCTTTCAGCAATTCAATCTATTAACGCCACTAAACGTAAAGCAAAATATCGCCTTCCCTCTCAACCTAAACCAGCAACCTTGGAATGATTGGTGTGATCATCTTGTGGGCGCGCTTGGCATCAGCCAACTGCTCAGTCGGCACGTCTCTTCCTTATCCGGTGGACAACAACAACGCGTGGCCATCGCTCGAGCATTGGCGCATCAACCTCAGCTTTTACTGGCTGACGAACCGACCGGAAACCTCGACCAAAAAGCAGGATTAGAGGTAATGCAACTGCTTACCGAGATCGCTAGCCAAGGCAACACCGCCATTATATTAGTGACCCACAGCTTAGAGTGTGCCGACTTTATGCAGGCTCGCTGTCACTTGCAAAATGGCCACCTTTTCACCGCTCCTTTGAATCATGAGTCGCAGCATGAATCCTACTAGGCTCATACACACGAAACTCACCCTCCAATTGTTTGCTGCTCATTATCGACAAGCGCCACTTCAGGCTGCCGCCATTTTGATTGGCATCGTGCTTGCGGTGACCTTATTTGTTGCAGTGCAAGCCATTAACCTCAATGCTAAACGTAGCTATGCCCAGTCCACAGAACAGCTCAGTATTCAAGCGCAAAACCTGATCATTCCCCCAGCAGGTCAACGATATTTGTCAGAGTCACTCTACTTCTCACTGCGTCACAAGGGATTAAGCGCGGCATTGCCCATCATTGAAGGACGCGTTCGCGATGAACAAGGCCGCCGCTGGTCAGTGCAAGGCAGTGAGTTAGTCGCCGCCATTACGTCTCGCCTTCGCTCTGCAGCAGACAACAAGAGAGCAGAGGATCCACAACCCATTTCACTTTCCAGCGATGCACTTCCATTGGCCCAATTAATGGCGGGAGAACCCATCGTGATGATGAGCCAATCACAACATCAAAGCGTTGGTGAAGCCGAGTACCTCACTCTGGACAGCGTGGAAACCAAAGTCACTGTCCTACCTGATGAATGGCAGTTAGGTAGCCGAATGCTAATGGATATTGGCTTTGCACAACGGTTACTGAACAAGCAAGGTAAGCTCAGTTACATTGCAGTTTTTGATACGGGTAAGGACACGCAAGCAAAATGGCAGAACCTGATTGGCGAGCAAGGGCAATGGATCACCAATACCCAAAGCACAGACCTTGGTTCCCTGACCGACAGCTTTCATCTCAATCTGACAGCAATGAGCTTATTGGCGTTTTTGGTTGGCTTATTTATCGCTTACAACGGCGTGAAATACAGCTTGCTCAAACGCAATCGTCTGTTAGTTCAAATCCAGCAAGCTGGTGTTGCTCCTATGATTGTGTTCTCCGCACTGCTGATTGAATTAACCATGTTGGTGACGATCGGCGCGACACTTGGCTTCGTTTTAGGCATGCAACTGAGCCATTGGCTCCACCCCACAGTGGCCCTGACGTTAGAACAGCTTTACGGTGCAACCTTACTGCCTGGGACTTGGCAGTGGCAATGGTGGGCGCAGGCTCTGATACTCACTTTAGCCGCCACGCTACTCGCCTGTTGGCAGCACTTTAAACAGCGTGTTCGCCAACCGCTTTCTTCTCATGGAGGCTTTTACCAAACGCCAGAAAACGCCAACGAAAACCAACTGTTTGTCGTTGGCATTGTGCTAACTCTGTTGTCATTCACCGGATTATGGCTAAGCGAACATCACCGTTTTACCATGGTTTGGGTGGGAGTGTTGGTAATATCCATTCCGCTTTATCTTCCTAAAACCCTTAGCGTATTGGCGCAATGGAGCGAACAACGCACCACATCAGGCTTACTCAAATATCTGTTTGCCGAGCTACGTGAACTGATTTCTCCACTCTCACTCGCCATGATGGCATTACTTCTCGCCATCACCGCTAACATGGCCATGAACACCCTTGTCGGCAGCTTCGAATCCACCTTAAAACAGTGGCTCGAACAAAGACTGCATGCCGATATTTATGTCAGCCCGTCCCAAAAAGATATCGCCAATGTTGAGCGCGCATTAGAGCAATTCAACAACGTCGAACGAGTCTATAAACAGTATTATGTTGATGACAACTTGCAAGGCTTGCCGATATTACTCGGCACCAAAGACACCGCCACCTTAGAGCAGACCATGGTGTTTCAATCGCACGTTCCTAATTTCTGGCCGCTCTTTTATCAAGGGAAGTTAGTCGCAATAAGTGAACCGACGGCCGTAAAACTCGGATTGTCACTAGGGGAGGAACTCAATCTCACATCAGTGAAAAATACTAACCTCACTATTGGGGCTATTTTCCATGACTACGGTTCACCCAATGGTGAAGTACTCATTGCACCGAGTTTATGGCGTAAAAGTGGCTTTACGGATTTGCCCACCAGCCTTGGTATCAAGGTCACTGGCGATCAACAAACCGCATACGACCAAATACGTGATCAACTCAATCTGCACCCAAGTCAGCTCTACGATCAAGCGCAAATCAAATCCATCGCCTTAGCAATCTTCTCGCAAACTTTTGCCATTACTCGCGCATTAAATGGGGTCACTTTACTGGTAGCAATGATCGGCCTGTTCAGTGCCTGTTTTATGTTGCTTGATGCTCGAAAGGCCGCAGTGGCAAGGTTGTATGCTTTAGGCGTCAACCGTCGAAAGTTGATGGCAATGGCCATCGGCCAAATCGTGGCTTTGGTGGCGTTTACGCTCGTTATAGCCTTACCTTTAGGTGCGATGGTTGGCTATGTGCTCACTGATATTGTCACCTTGCGAGCTTTTGGCTGGAGCTTGAATTACCTATGGAGTTGGAGTGACGCACTCAGTATCGCCGCCATCACTATTTTGGTTGCTGTGATTGCCACCTTGATCCCACTTTGGCGCTTGGTGAGCAAACCGGTCGTGTCCAGTTTACAGAGCGAGGTATTGTGATGAATCAATCAGTAAAAGCGGCGGTTTTCCTCCTTGGCTCTTTATCACTGATCGGCTGTGAAGAGTCACCACCGCAAAACATGGGAGCATTAATGAACGGAAGTGACGCTCAAACCGAGGATGGCCAATTTACTCCAGTAGTGAAAGGCACCGAACTCACGTTCCCTGCCGATCATCAGGCACACAACGATTTTCGCCATGAGTGGTGGTATTTAACCGCGAATCTAATCGATGAAGATGGCAATCCACTCGGCCTACAGTGGACACAGTTTCGTTTTGCAACCTCACCTCAAGCTGAAAGCAGCAACACCGATAACGCCAGTGCATGGCAAAGTCAGCAGATCTACATGGCGCACAGTGCTGTTACAACCAAAGACAAACATTACGCCGATGAAAAATGGTCTCGCGGCCACAAACAACTGGCAGGCATAGAAGGCGCACCGTTCAGAGCTTTCCTTGATAACTGGCAATGGCACTCACAAACTGACGACCTATTCCCTGCCAATTTAAAGGTCGATTCAAGTCTGTTTAGCTACTCATTAAATCTTACCAGCTCTGCACCTTATCAAAAACAGGGCGTTCAAGGCTACAGCACCAAAAGTGCAAATGGTCAGGTCGCATCGTATTATTATAGCCAACCATTTATTGATGTTTCAGGCGAAGTCACCATTGATGGAAAAACGCACCAAGTGTCCGGCAAAGGTTGGATTGACCGAGAATGGAGCTCACAATTCTTACTCGATTCGCAACAAGGTTGGGATTGGTTTGCGTTGAGGTTGAGTGACAAAACCAGTTTGGTGACGTTCCAACTGCGTGATTCAATAACGGGTGAAGCAAGCTATTCCAACGCAAGATTGATGCAGAAAGACGGTTCTGGCATTGCCATTAAGCAAAAAGACATCCGCTTAAAGTCGACCAAGCAAACGGAAATTCAAGGACACCGTTATCCAACGGAATGGCAAATATCCATTCCAACTCAACAAATTGAAGTGACGGTTTCAGCACTGAACCCCAATGCAAAGATGCCGCTTTCTGTGCCTTATTGGGAAGGTCCGGTACGCATTAAAGGCACTCATTCTGGAACGGGATATATGGAACTGACAGGATATTGAAAATTGTGACATTTCACCCATTAGGGGAATTGATAGCGATTATGTTGAAGAGCAGTCGTATACCCAAGTGACTTCAAGAAGCAGGATTCAGAGCAAATCGCCTTGGATATGTATCCTCGCTAATGTTCCTAGTTCACCCCAGCAAAACCAAGTGATAAACTCGGCCTCTATTTCATTGAATGATTAAAAGGAAATGTGATGAACCCGATTCTTGCAATGCTGAAAGAGAACAACATCAGTGATGAGAAGATCCATGAGATTTTTCAGACTCTAACGCAGAACCCTTTTGCAGCAATGGCAACAATCAGTCAACTAGGTTTGCCTCAAGATAAATTGCAGATGTTGATGGCGCAAGTCATGCAAAACCCTACGCTAATTAAAGAAGCAGTCGAAGAGTTGGGATTGGATTTCTCAAAAGTTGAAGAGGCAAAAGAGAAGCTTCAGACCCAAAACCAAGCTAACTAAGCCTTATACCCGCTAAGTGCTGAATATAGAAAAGGCCGTTAACCCGAACATGGGGTTAACGGCCTTTTTGTTTGTTGTTATTTGTCCTTACCAACACGCACTTATCCTATCTCAATCTTGCAAGCCAATTTGATTTCGGTACGCTTTGAGCTTAGAAAATGGGATGAACAGAACAAGAACATACTGCAATGCGCATCGATTATCACCAACGGCTGATTCCTGTGATTCGTTACTTGGAACAGAATTTCAATGAGCCATTAAACCTGCCAGAAGTGGCCGCGTTGGCGAACCTGTCTCAATATCATTTTTATCGTACCTTTAAAGCCATGCAGGGCGAGACGTTAGCAGATTTCATTAGGCGGTTGCGCTTAGAAGCCGCTGCGGATGAGTTGTTCAAATCCAAACAATCGGTACTTAACATCGCCTCTCCTTACATCGAAACGACCTATCAAGTTAAATAGGAAATGGCTATCAATAGGATAGTTACAAGCGATTTTCCTTAAACACACTCCGATGAGAATATACTTTCCGAAAGCAACAACAACTCAGCTTAAAACATTCAAAGGAAAGTAAATTATGATTAATACTCAAATTAAACCATTTGCAGCTACAGCGTACAAAAACGGCGAATTCGTTGAAGTAACAGAACAAGACGTTCTAGGTAAATGGGCAGTATTCTTCTTCTACCCAGCAGACTTTACGTTTGTATGTCCAACAGAACTGGGCGACCTAGCAGACCACTACGAAGAACTACAAAAACGTGGAGTAGAAGTTTACTCAGTATCAACTGATACACACTTCACTCACAAAGCATGGCATGACAGCTCAGACACTATCGGTAAGATTCAGTACTACATGCTTGGCGACCAAACAGGCAACATCACAAACAACTTCGGTGTGATGCGTGAAGGTCAAGGTCTTGCAGACCGTGCAACGTTCCTAATCGACCCAGAAGGTACTATCCAAGCAATGGAAATCACTGCTGAAGGTATCGGCCGTGACGCAGAAGACCTACTACGCAAAGTGAAAGCAGCTCAATACGTAGCAGCGCACCCAGGCGAAGTTTGCCCAGCTAAATGGAAAGAAGGTGAAGAGACATTAGCTCCATCACTAGACCTAGTTGGCAAAATCTAAGCCACTGAAATTTAAGTTCTAATCAGTTCCGATTTCCTTTTTCTGATTAGAACTGAATAAGAGAGCACTTCAGGTTAGATACCTTGACGACCTTCTGCCTGATTTGCTCTCTCCCCCTCAGGTTTTATCTACAGTAACCACTTTTTAATATTTTTAAGGTAGTAACAGCTATGTTAGACCAAGCGATCCAACAACAACTCAAACAATATCTGGCTAATGTAAAAGAAGAAGTTCGTTTAGTGGTTAGTCTAGATGAAAGCAAAGCATCGAAGGATATTCTATCTCTAGCGAACCAAATCGCAGAGATGAGCGACCTAATCACCGTTGAACGTGACGACAACACAAGCGCACGTAAACCAGTGATGGCGGTAACTAACCCAGCAAAAGGTACAGCACTACGCTTTGCAGGATTGCCAATGGGTCACGAATTTACCTCTCTCGTATTGGCACTGCTTCACTCTGGCGGTCACCCAATCAAACTAGAGCAGGAAGTCATCGAGCAAATCGCAGCACTAGACAAAGAGCTAGACGTAGAAATCTTCATTTCACTGTCGTGTCAAAACTGTCCGGACGTGGTTCAAGCGTTCAACATGATGGCGGCGATCAACCCGAAAGTAAAAGCAACCATGATCGACGGTGGTTTGTTCCAAGATGAAGTGAAGAAGCGTGACATCATGGCCGTACCAAGCGTATTCGTGAACGGTGAGCTGTTCGGTCAAGGTCGTATGTCTCTGACTGAAATCCTAAACAAAGTGGATGACGGCGCGAGCGAGAAAGCCGCGAAAGCACTGAGCGAAAAAGACCCATACGACGTACTTGTTGTCGGCGGTGGTCCTGGTGGTAGCGCCGCTGCTCTATACGCCGCTCGTAAAGGTATTCGTACTGGCGTTGTCGCTAAACGCTTTGGTGGTCAGGTTATGGACACCATGGCAATTGAGAACTTCATTTCGGTAAAACGCACTGAAGGTCCAAAACTGGCAACTGACCTAGCTCAGCACCTAAAAGAATACGACGTAGACGTCGTGACTGAGCAACAAGCAGAGAAGCTGATGGGCGCTGCACACACAGAAGATGGTTTGATTCATATTCAACTTGAAAGCGGCGCAACGCTGAAGAGTAAGAGTGTCATCCTTAGCCCTGGTGCACGCTGGCGTGAAATGAACGTTCCGGGTGAGCAAGAGTACCGCAACAAAGGCGTCGCGTACTGCCCACACTGTGACGGTCCATTGTTCAAAGGCAAGAAAACCGCGGTTATCGGTGGTGGTAACTCAGGCATCGAAGCCGCTATCGACCTTGCTGGTATCGTAGAACACGTAACGGTTCTTGAATTCGCAGACGTACTTCGTGCAGACCAAGTGCTTATCGACAAAGCGAATTCACTACCAAACGTAGACATCATTACGATGGCACAAACCACAGAAGTCGTGGGTGACGGCACTCGCGTAACCAGCTTGAAGTACAAAGACCGCAACACAGATGAAATCCAAGAGATCGAACTGTCAGGTATCTTTGTCCAAATCGGTCTAGTGCCAAACACCGAATGGCTAAAAGATTCAGAAGTAGCGCTATCTGAGCGTGGCGAAATTGAAGTCGGTAGCCGTGGCGATACTAGCCTAGAAGGTGTCTTCGCAGCGGGTGACGCTACAACCGTTCCTTACAAACAGATCATCATTGCGATGGGGGAAGGTGCAAAAGCAAGCTTAGGCGCATTTGACTACCTGATCCGTAAGCAAGGTTAATCTCCAGTTTCTTAAGCACAAAGCGCACGGTGCTGTGTTTTCTTCCCTGGAAAACCAATCGGGGCACCGTGACAGCGATGAGTAACAAGAAATAAATGCAAAAACCTAGAAGCCCAAAAACTTTGCCAGCAGATATTAACTGCTGGCTTTTTTTGTTTCTTGAGGAAATCATATTATATTCAAACAGATACCGCACCCAAGCTCCATATAACGTCATATGGGAAAGAAACCGGAAAAACTGATCCAGCCCACATGATTTGTCCCATTCAAACCACCAGCATCACTGCACGCTTCAAGCAGATTCTGAATACTCTCTTTGGCTCTTTCAGAATGACATCGCGAGTCCTATGCTCAATCCCACTGCGTCATTCCGTACAGCGACGAAGGAGCATGATACGGAATCTACTTACCGCAAGCATCTGTAAAAACAATTCGCAAAAGGCCATAACAAGCAATAGTTTGAACCAAATCGCAAGTACATAATCCATTCAACATAAAAAAATGAAAAAGCCCTTTACCTCCACTTAACTTGAGGTTTTAACCTATTCTTCGTTGGTTAAAAAATGACAAAGGAGCAAACCATGATCCAACTCGAACATGTGAACTTAGTGGTTAAGGACATCCCTGAAATGTTGAAGTTTTACCAAGCAGCATTTCCACATTGGTATATGCGTGACGAAGGCAAAGGCGAATGGAGCGGAAAACCAAGAAACTGGATCCACTTTGGTGATGAGTACCAATACATTGCGATGAGCGATCATGGCGAAGGAAAGAATCGCGATCTAAGCGGTTATCAAGTCGGGCTAGCGCATTTCGCGTATGTGACCAACGACATTGATGGCGTGACGAAAAGACTGGTTGAAGCAGGTTATCAAATTGCCAACCCCGGCGCTGAAGAACCATACCGTAAGAACGTCTATTTTGTTGACCCTTCAGGCTTTGAAATCGAATTTGTCGAATACCTTTCAGACGACCCAAAGCTGCGTAACTTATCGAACTGAAACAATAGGTAGATTCGGCTCACTATCCCTCCTCTTATATTCAACATCGACGATGCCAAAATACTGGGCTCGAAGGGGAGGATTGCTATACGACAGATACAAAAAAGGCCGCTAATAATAAGCGACCTTCTATATTCTTTTAAGCTTACACAGCTTCGCCTAATTAAAGAGCGATAACGTTGCTAGCTTGTGGGCCTTTTTGACCTTGTTCAACTTCGAAAGACACTTTTTGGCCTTCTTTCAGAGTTTTGAAACCTTCAGAAGCGATAGAACGGAAGTGAACGAATACGTCAGCGCCGCCGTTATCTTGAGTGATGAAACCGAAGCCTTTCTCTTCGTTGAACCATTTTACGATACCAGTATTTGAATTAGACATGTTATGCCCCTATTAGTTTATTTTGAGTAAAAGTTCATTATTAACAATATGTTAATGAGTTGAATTATATCATGATACGCTAAAATAAAAGGGAAACATCTAACTACAAAAATGGTTATTTCGTAGTGGAAGCTTTACTTGTACTTGATGCTGCATTTAATAACTCTTTGAACAACTGCGCGGTATACTAGCAGAAGCATAAATTTCATACAACTACTTTTTTTACTTTTTCAATGAATCCTAACTTCTTTAGCTCTACAAGGGCTAAGTAACTCACTCGAGCACGCCTAACACGCGATCTTCTTTCACTAAATCAAACTTTTTCCGTCACCTAAATCACTTTAGAGAAAAAGTCTGACATCGCTAGTAGAAGCAGTAACCATCGGTGTCCTTCTGGCCCCAATGGTAAACAACGTGTGTGTACCCTAGCCCTCTGCTTCCAAATATAGGATCAGTTTTAGCACTTGTCACCCCTTCCAATTTATAACTAACCTCGAGATGCGTGATTCAGTGAGAATGCGTTGCTTGTACGACCACTTTATTTCGGCTGCCACTGATTCGAGGTAACCAAACGATCCATCACTTTGCTGATTGCTTGATGGGCTTTATCAATCATCATATCGATGTCAGCACGAGTAGTAATCAACGGCGGTGCAAAGCCAAGAATATCGCCATGTGGCATGGCACGGGCAATTAAACCTTGCTCTAGACAAGCGGCGGCGATTTGGGAACCCACTTTCAAGTTTGGATCGAAATGTTCACGATTGCGCTTATTTGCAGAGAACTCTAAGGCATGCAACATGCCCACACCACGAGAGTCCCCCACCAGCGGATGGTCACTGAATGTGTCGGCCATTCGTTGCTGTAAATAGGCCCCGACTTCTGCGGCGTTACTCACTAAGCCCTCTCGCTCAATGATGTCTAAATTGCAGTTTGCCGCTGCCGCTCCCATTGGATGACCGGAATAGGTGTAACCATGACCGATTGCTCCCCATTGTTCAGTTCCGTTTTCGAGTACATGCCACACTCGCTCACCAACTATCACTCCAGATAACGGTTGGTAGGCCGATGTAAGCCCTTTCGCGACTGTCATCAAATCCGGTTTCATATCATAATGTATCGAGCCAAAACTCGCGCCAAGACGACCAAAGCCGCACACCACTTCATCGGCAATTAAAAGCACATCATATTTATCTAATACTTTACGGATTGCCGGCCAATAGCCTCGCGGAGGTGGCACTATTCCTCCCGTTCCCAGCACAGGTTCTGCAATCATCGCGGCAACGGTGTCTGGCCCTTCTGCAAGAATCCGTGTTTCAAGTTGATCAGCACAATACTGCGAAAAATCTAACTCAGATAAGCTCTCATCTTCTCGGCGATAATAGTAAGGGGCAAGCGTATGTTTGATCCGGTCTAGTGGCAGGTCAAAGTGCGCATGAAAAAGGGGGAGTCCGGTCATCGAACCAGAAGCAATGCTAGAGCCGTGATAACCACGATCGCGTGAGATGATTTTTTTCTTCTCTGGTCGTCCACGCACATTGTTGTAATACCACACCAGTTTAAGCTGAGTTTCATTGGCATCACTTCCTGACATGCCATAATAGACTCTGCTCATGCCCTCTGGTGCCATTTTAATGATGCGATCAGAGAGTTTAACCAGTGCTTCGTTGGTGTGCCCCACATAGGTATGGTAATACGCCAATTGCTTTGCCTGCTCATAAATGGCCTCTGCCATTTCTAGTCGGCCATAACCGATATTGACACAATACAATCCAGCAAAACCGTCTATTAACTCCGTTCCTTCTGAGTCGGTGATACGAATGCCGCTTGCACCTGTGATGATTCTCCCCGGCAATTCCCCACAGGCATATTGCTTTAGATGCGTTGAGGCGTGAAATACGCGTTGACGATCGATATCCAATAGTTGTTGCGTTTTGTCATTCATGATTTTCCCCTTGCGCCTTCACGCAGCCGTGAGAACTTACGACTCCTTTAAATACTCAGATGTATCGATCATTATGGTATCGATACCCATATGAATGAGTACTCAAAGTCATAGAAATCCGACATATAGATACACTGTAGAGGAGGAAATATTCCGAATATTTCTGATGACGCCAAAGAGGAGGACAAAACTTTCTGTTTAAGAGGAAAATACATGCATTTTTTTCTGCACACCGTTACGCGAGGCTAACCATTTAAAGTGAGCGAGTTTGGATTGATGTCTAAAGAGACAGAATGGCTTTTAATGGTTTTCGTCACGATGTAGGTAAAGTAGCGTTCAATGCCGACTTCTGAATCTAACCAGTTATCGATCAACCGTTGGTATTGATCAATGTCTTCCGATTGAACTTTGAGGATATAATCGATGCCGCCGCCAGTGGCGTAACAATCTGTCACCTCTGGGGTATGTTGTACCAGTTGTTCAAAGCGTCTGAAGGCTTGGGCGCTATGTTCTTTTAGCGTCACTTCAACCATCACTGAGGTGTGTTTAAACAACACATCCGTATTTACTTTTGCTCCGTAACCTTCAATGATACCAGCCTCTTCGAGCTTTTTGACACGCTCCCAGCAGGGGCTGACTGACAGGTTAATCGCTTCGGCAAGGTGGGATTTGGTAATGCGCCCATTATCATGAAGAATTTGTAGAATTTTAACGTCATAACGATCAAGACGCATGGTTACCCCTCCTTATCATGGGAGTATAAGTGTTGTTCATCACCGTCTTCGCCCATCACTACAACCCTCTTCTTCCCTACTTTTCTGCGGCTCAAGTTGAATGAAGTGACACTAATGTTTAATGAATAAGTGGCGAGGGAAATCACACAAGGTTTTTGCGCCCTCTTTTGTGATCACAATACTCTCTGTGGTTTCTAATCCCCAGTCCTCAAACCATAACCCCGGCATAAAGTGGAATGTCATGCCTTCTTCAAGGGGCGTCCCATCGGTGTCTCGTAAACTCATGGTTCGCTCCCCCCAGTCTGGCGGGTAGCTCAAGCCGATAGGGTATCCGCAGCGCGCTCCCTCGCGTGAGAACCCCGCCTTGTCCAGAACCTGATTGAGTGCATTGGCGATATCTGCGCAGGTGTTTCCTAGTTTCGCGACTTCCAACCCCGCTTCAATACCACATGTCAGCGCTTCGTCGGCGCGCTTAAATTTGTCATCGGGTTCACCCAAAAAAATAGTACGAGAAAGCGGGCAATGGTAGCGGCGGTGAGCCCCAGCGATTTCAAAGAAGGTGCCTTCCCCTTTTTGAAACGGCCGGTCATCCCAGGTCAGATGCGGCGCAGAGGCGTCAGAACCGGAGGGCAATAACGGCACAATGGCGGTGTAATCGCCAAAATGTTCTTCATGGCCAAGTACCGCTTGTCGGTTAATTTCAGCCACGAGGTGGTGCTTTGGCAGGCCTGGTTCAATCATCTCAAACGCGACCCGGTGCATGTTCTCGACAATACGCGCCGCGCGATACATATACGCTAACTCTTGATCCGATTTTACAGCGCGGCACCAGTTCACTAAGCCTGTTGCATCTAATAATCGAGCATTAGGTAGGTGAGTGGTCAGCGATTCGTAAGCCGTGGCACTGAAGTAGTAATTGTCTTTTTCCACACCGATACGGCCGCGATCCCAAAGCCTTGGCTCGAGTACGCCCTCAACTAAGCAATCCATCGGATGGAGCGGTGGGTTCATCACATAGTGATCGGGGTAGTAGGTGATATTCTCCGCTGACATATACGCTGTTCGATATGCCCCGTTGGCATCTTGACAACGCCCAAACCAAACAGGCTCTCCCGTCGTTGCCACCACCACGCATTGAGGCACATAGAATGACCAACCGTCATACCCGGTTAACCACGCCATATTCGACGGGTCGTGGATGATCAAAAGATCCAGTTCCTGCTCTTCCATCGATAACCGAACTTTCGTTAGCCGATCCTGGAACTCATCCAGTGAAAAATGCAAAGCAACGCCTCTCATGCTTTCTCCTTACGAAAAGTCCAACGCCTTAAGGCCTTCGGAGACGTTGAGGTATTTCTACCTTTTGGCCAGTTGATTCCACCAGCCTACCGTACTCATGCCACTCACCACTGCGTTATCACGAAACTCATTTCAGGGGGTGCTATTACCCACCCTTGCTATATACAAACATGTCAATAACTCCAATTATGGTGCATTTTTTGTAATTGCACTGAATATAAAAAGAAAAAACAAATGGGCTGATAAAAGTGACGAGCGGACAAGGGAAAACGAGCAGAACAAAGACTGCGTAAAATGAAGAAAAAAGAGAGAAAGAACGAGAAGATTCGTCCGCTAAGAACAGAGCTAGTAGCATGAGATTGGCGTTGTAGTCAGCTCAACCGTCCCTCACGTCGCCCATGTTCAACCGTGCAGTAATCGCAACAACGACACTCTATTCAAATATCAGAGCATAACCGACTGATAACTCTCTACAATCTGAGCAACGTCTTTTTTGTTGCCCTGCAGGATCCGGTTGTAATGGTTTAGGGTTTTGTCCAAATACTCTCTGCTCAACCGCGTTTGTTCTTCATTGGCGGCCAACCAAATTTTATCACCGACTAAGCTCACTTTTGCTTGCGAACTCTGCTGAGATGAAACATAGATAATTTCATAAAATCGGTGATTATCTTTTACCAACACCTCGTCTTTTAAGCCAAAGTTGCGTTGATTCAAAACATGGCGCAGCTTAAATTGGTGATGAACAGGGCACAGAATAAAATCGATATCGAGTGTTGGGTATTGCTGATGTATGGCTTGTACAAACTCGGCGATCAAATCCCCGCCAACACCAGCGATGATCACCAAATGTTTACCCGGATATTGATGCAAAGGCAATGTCGCCACATCCAAACAGTGCACATGCCAAGCTGCTGATGTGTCGGAGTAAAAACGCTGCAGCTTGCTCTCCACTGCCGATACCAACGGCTCGACAATATCGACAAAATGGATATTCGGTGCGATTTCACTATTGAGTAAAGCGGTACCGAGCAACCCATGATCGCAGCAGCAATCCCAGATATGAGTATAGTTAGGCTCTACAAGTTGTATTATTTGATTGAGTCGTTTACTGAGTTTCAAGAGTGGAATCGCCGCAAAATAAAGACCGACGTATTGTAATCACTTTAAGCCAATTGTGAATGTTAAATAATCAACTCATGTCCAAAAAAAAACGCCGCGTTGTTAGCGTGGCGTCAGATTGCTGACGAACCCCACTTTTTAAAGTGGGGTTCTTTCGTATGAGCGGCGGCTGCAAGCCAACATAGCATTTGCACGTTCTTCAGCCCACAGAAGCGAGCATAACGGTGCCTGTGATACCTTATCTCCATCTGTAGGTCTTCCGTCCATACGCTGAAAGGCACATTTGGTTTGCTCTATCTACGACATTTGTATAGATATGCCGAGTAATCACCTTTTTCATGTTCTTACTCTGAGTACACTCATCTCTCTATGGGCAGAACGCACGCTCTTTCGGGTCTGTTGTAGATAAAGTGCCATTTCTTGAACGTATTCTTTGTTCGTGACGGTCTTCGGTAACCGAACAGGGTCAACAAGTGGGCGACCATTGGCTTTACAGTAGAGGTGAGCGACTTCGAGTTCGTATTGTTGAGGAGCAGGCTCTGAAGCATATTGGAGTATCCATATTTCGATACCCCTATTAGATCAAAGGCCCAGCCTGATGGTTCCAACCACAAATTTTATTTGACTCGTGGCGCGTGGCGCTTCGGTTTACTTTGAAACTGCTTAATGCTTTTTTTGCTATTCGTGCGTCGATTTGCTTTCTTGTCTCTCGGCGTACGTTTGCTTTCGCCGGTAGATGGCTGATCAGTGACAGGAAATCCCTCTAAATCTTGCACTGGCAGTTCACGCTGCGTCAGATTGCGAATGGCGGTTAGGGCTTCCATTTCACCATGGCAGACGAGCGACATCGCCACACCTTGCTTTCCTGCTCTCGCGGTGCGGCCTACTCTATGTACGTACGTCTCAGCGTGCATTGGCAGCTCAAAGTTAATCACGACAGGAAGCTGTTCAATATGAATGCCGCGCGCGAGTAAGTCCGTTGCGATCAGTACGTTCGTTTCACCACTTTTAAACTCAGTGAGCGCGGCTTCACGCTCGGCTTGGCTCTTATTCCCATGTAGTGCATTGGTTGAGATGCCCGCTTTGTTCAGCTTTTTCACCAATCCATCTGCGTTCTCTTTAGCACCAATAAACACCAACACCTGCGACCATGCATTTTGCTTGATTAACTCAATCAGCGCTTGGGTTTTACTGCCTTTGTTCACCAAATACAGCGTTTCAACGATATCTTTGTTGATGCTGTTTTCTTTATGCGCAGACACCTGCTTTGGAGAGTGCATCAGCTGCTTCGCTTTTTGCTTCAGTTCATCAGAAAATGTCGCTGAGAACATCGCCGTTTGACGCTTGCTTGAGATTTGGGCGGCAATACTTTGCACATCAGGCCAAAAGCCCATGTTGAGCAGGCGATCGGCTTCATCCAGGATAAGGTAACCAACACGGTTTAAGTCCAAGCCATGCTTGATAAGGTCAACTAAACGGCCTGTTGTTGCGACAAGAATAGCAGGGTTGTTCGCGAGCGCCTGCTGCTGTGGCTCTTTATCTACGCCACCACATAAGCAAACCACACTTAGATCTAAGCTTTGACCAACTTGATTAATCGCGTCACTTACCTGAATCGCTAGCTCTCGTGTTGGCACCAAAACTACCGCTTGTTGGCCAGTATCTGCACTTAGCTTTTCAAGTAACGGGAGGCCGTAAGCTAATGTCTTTCCGCTGCCCGTATTGGCTAATGCCAACACATCTTGGTCTACCAACATTTCAGGAATCACCAATGCTTGAATATCGCTAGGCTTGTTGATCTCTTTTGGCAACGCATGAATAAGCTCTGAGCTCAATGAAAGAGTAGAAAATGACATTTGCTTGGCCCTTTATCTGGAGGCAGTGAAAACGATGAGAGCGTGATAAAACGCAGGCGCGGACTTTATCACAATCTTTTTGGTGAACCACCTTGTTTTAGAAGAGTAAGCCCTTTCCGTTTTCAATGCCTCCCGCAGAGCCTATTATGCTAGCGGTGCGTTTACAGGTAAGAACCTCTAATTGGGTAGTTGTTCTCCGGGTTGCGGATGAACGCGACACCCGATAACAGCACATTGAGGTCTGGTCGAGCAAAAGGCCCATTGGAGATATCGATGGCCTGCACCAGCCTCGAGATGCTTAGTTCCGCGAGAATGACTTGATATAAAGACGAAGCAGCGATTAACGATGAAAATCTAACGTATTCATTAAAATTAAGAACGCCACTCCTCGAGAGTGGCATTCTGTACTCATTTAAATATCACGTCTCGCACCTCTTAATCGTGTGTTTGGGAAGCAGCGTTCAGGTATTACAACACAGCTTTACGACGAGGTAAGAACACTTCACCAAGCATGCAGCGCACAGAACCTCCGCCAATCGATTCTATGGTAGAAACATCAAACGGCAGCAATTTCCCGTGTGTCGCAAGTTGGTTTCGCTGCGCTGGCGAAAACGCATTGTAGGCAGATTGAGACATTGCAATCACTTTATCGCCGTTAACACTCTCCAACTGAAGAATATTGCCACAAAACTGATTCATCTGTTCCAGAGAAATCGAGATGACTTGCTTATCTTTTGCGAGTGATTTAATCACGAAGCGGCGCTCGAACTCGGGGATCACTTCATCACAAATGACACAAAACTGCTCACCGACCGCCATCATCACGTTGGTGTGATAAATCGGCGCGCCAGAAGGCAGTCGAGTTTGGAAAGAGATCACTCGCTCGTAGCCAATGCGCTTGGTGTACTCTTCTAATACGAGACGATCGCAGCGTTGCGAAAGTGCCGCATAAACCGTTTTATTAAAATGGTCGAAAACCATCACGCCGGTGCTCTCTAGATAGGCTTCATCTTCTACATAGCCTGTCAACGAATCTTGTTGATGCACTACACGTCCAGCATGTGCTAGCGCAGCCACTAAAGCATCTGGGCGCACTTCTTGCCGACGATTTTCACACGCCATAGGAAAAGTATAAAAGCTTCCTTCAGGCGTAGTACTAAACCAGTTATTAGGGAATACAGCATCCGGCGTGGCAACATCTGATGTTGGGTAATCAAATTCAACAACTTGCACACCTTCTTGGCGCAATGCTGCCACCATAGCAGAAAATTCAGACATGGTTTTACGCGACACTTGTTCTTGGCTAAGTGATACTTGGTGTTGAAATTCATTATCTTGTGCCGTTTCGTCATTGAAGCGAAACTCTTTCGGCGGCACCATGACGACACAGTTTGCAGTATGACGCAGAGCACTTTGTATGCTTTCTTTTCTTCCATGTGCATTCTGAGGCACTGATTCGTGTAATAGCATCCAATACATTCCTTCTCACTAGAATGATCAGATTGTAAATTTAATGTTAAGCATGGTTTTGCTGTTTTTATTAATGATTCAATCAATGAAAAGTGATATTTACTGCCAATAACGATTTTTACGCGACTTCTTATTGGGTGAAAGCGAGTTCGTTGTTTTCTAATCAAGGAATATCAAAAACAAGACACCGTTCCCATCACTGTCTATAACCTAATGGTTACATTTCAAAGCCAATCAGTTAGACTACTTTTTCACCCCTCACAACCTAAAATCGTCTACCTTTCTGGCTGGTAGACACAACAATATATCTTACCTCCATTCTCGGAACGCTGCCTCGTCCAGGGTAAAGATGATTTATGAGTTCAATGTCTGAGATGGCACAGTTTTAACTTTAGGATGAGTTATGTTTAAACGATTTGAAGGCTTTACCGAGCCGTTCCCCAGATCCAACCCTGATCAGCCTCCTTCAGGGATCTTTGCTTTTTTGCGTCACTATACTCGAGGCTATGAAAAGCCGCTGATCATCATGTCTTTGATGTCGACGATTGTGGCCATTGTCGAAGTCTCCTTATTTGGCGCAATGGGACAACTGGTTGACTGGCTTTCCACTAGCAACCCAGAGACGTTTTTACAAGACAATAAGGATACTCTGATCTTTTACTGCGCCTTATTGCTAGTCGTCATGCCTTTGTTAGTGGTGTTCTACTCACTGCTAATCCACCAAACCTTGCTTGGCAACTATCCGATGTCAATTCGTTGGCTCGCGCACCGATACTTGCTCAACCAAAGTCTGAACTTTTATCAAGACGATTTTGCAGGGCGTGTTGCGACTAAGGTGATGCAAACTTCCCTTGCCGTTCGAGAAACGGTGATGAAAACAATGGACGTATTCGTCTACGTTTCAGTTTATTTCACCAGTATGATTGTAATACTCGCCGCCTCAGACTGGCGTTTGATGATCCCAATGCTGGTTTGGCTTGCTGCCTACGTGGCGATTCAAATCTACTTTGTACCAAAGCTCAAAAATGTCGCCACAGAACAAGCTGACGCGCGCTCAACCATGACGGGGCGCATTGTAGACAGTTACACCAACATCCAAACGGTAAAACTGTTCTCACACAGCACACGAGAAACTGAGTATGCAGAACAAGGCATGAAAGGCTTCTTAAATACGGTTTACCGCCAAATGCGCTTAGTGACCGGCTTTGATGTGGCCGTTGAAATATCGAACTACATTTTGGTGTTCTCCGTTGCAGCCTTATCCATTTATCTATGGTTAGACAGTGCAATCAGTGTCGGAGCTATCGCCATTGCTATCAGCTTAGCACTACGAATCAACGGAATGTCAATGTGGATCATGTGGGAAGTCGGCGCACTGTTCGAAAACATGGGAACGGTCGTAGATGGCATGAAAACCCTCTCTAAACCAATAGAGATCAAAGACCAACCAGATGCCAACGATCTCAACGTCTCTGAGGGAGGGATTCACTTTGACAACGTGAGTTTCCATTACGGTGAGAAGAAAAGTGTGATCAGCAACCTCAACCTTAACATCAAACCGGGCGAAAAGGTCGGCTTAGTGGGTCGTTCTGGCGCAGGCAAATCAACATTAGTGAACTTACTATTGCGTTTCCATGACGTCGAAGAGGGCTGTATTAAGATTGATGGACAAGAGATATCAAAAGTAACTCAAGATTCACTACGCTCGAAAATTGGGATGGTGACACAAGATACATCGCTGCTGCACCGATCTATTCGCGACAACATCTTGTATGGCAACCCTGATGCAACAGAAGAAGCGCTGCTCAACGCGACCAAGCAAGCACACGCACACGAATTTATCGAGACTCTGACTGACCCATTTGGCAATGTCGGTTACGATGCTCAGGTCGGTGAACGAGGCGTGAAGCTCTCTGGAGGTCAGCGACAGCGGATTGCTATCTCGCGAGTACTGTTAAAAGATGCGCCACTTTTGGTCCTTGATGAAGCAACCTCTGCGCTGGATTCTGAAGTCGAAGCCGCTATTCAGGAAAGTTTAATCGAACTTATGCAAGGCAAAACGGTTATCGCTATTGCACACCGACTGTCGACCATTGCTGCTATGGATCGCCTAATCGTACTTGATAAAGGCAGTATCGTTGAGCAAGGCTCGCACCAAGAATTAATTGCCAATAATGGTATTTACGCTCAACTTTGGGCGCATCAAACCGGTGGGTTTATTGGCGAAGAGATCGAAAATCGACAAGACTCATAAAACCTATCTTCCCCCCCTAAAAGCGGCGCTTCTTAGCGCCGTTTTTTATATCATTTCGCTATAATCACGGCACCGAACCTATTATCGCCCGAAAAACAAAACGCGACAACGATCACGTATTCTCTCACCACCAAAACAAAAAAGGTGACATACATCACATTCCACTTATTAGCATAGCGTCCCGTTGTGTATTCTAAAGCAGTGGACACAACGTAGAGCATTGAGCTGGCTTCATTTGTTACTTCACTTTTTAAGAAACAGCTATACTCAATATATGGCTTAGTTATTACATTAATAATAAGGTAATTGGCTTATGTGTAAATGTGGTTCAATGCAGATCGTAAAAGTGAAACCAAGTTGGGCTGACAAACTATTCGGCTACTCAGAGCGCTGGAAATGCCAACTTTGCTGTAAGATCTTCCGCTTCTAAAACACCAAAATAATAATCTTAGAGCTTCTAAGAAAAAGCAGTAGCCCGACAATTATTGTCGGGTTAATTTTTGGTTTCGACCAATTCCCTTGTGCTCTTTCTCCCCCTCACTTACCCTAAACCATTCCATCTAACCTAGCATCTCTAGGTAACTTGGGTATAAAATCATGCCTACTCATTACTTCTTCTATTCATAATTGCTCAATATGAACAAAAGTTTACTCACTAATGTCCTCGCTATCGCTTTGATGGGCGCAGGTCATCACATTCAAAATGATTACCTATGGTATGCAGGTCTATTTGCATTTTCAGGTGCAATCACGAACTGGCTTGCGGTGCACATGCTATTTGAGAAAGTACCAGGCCTATACGGCTCTGGTGTTATTCCCGCACGATTTGAAGAATTCAAATTAGCCATTAAGAACTTGATGATGGAACAGTTCTTTACCGAAGCCAATATCGACCGCTTCCTAAACAATGAGATGGCGGGTGGTGTAAACATTGACCTTCAGCCAGTGATCGATAAAGTCGATTTAACCCCAGCGTTTGACTCACTAGTAGAAGTGATAGAAGGCTCACAGTTCGGTGGCATGCTAGCGATGTTTGGTGGCGCAGAAGCCCTACAGCCAATGAAGCAACCTTTCATCGAAAAAATGCAGCAGTCCATTGTTGAGCTCAGCCAGAGCGATACCATTAAAGATGCGTTAAAAGAGCAGCTAGAGTCTCCTGCGATGATGGATGAAATCAAACAGAACATCGAAAGCATCATCGAACAGCGCTTGAGTGAGCTCACTCCTGCACTGGTGAAAGAAATCGTGCAGAAAATGATTAAAGAACACCTAGGCTGGCTTGTCGTCTGGGGGGGCGTTTTTGGCGGTTTGATTGGCGTACTGACCACATATGTGAGCGCATAGATTGTGCCCGAGCAAAATAACAAAGGAGCCGCATGGCTCCTTTGTTCTATCTAAAAGTGCGATGCCTTAACTGATCAGCTCGGGATTCACACCAAACCCAGTTTTATGCTCTTCAATCACCACTTCACTACGAGTTTGAATCACACCAGGCAATGTTCCCATCTTACTCGACATAAATTCCTGATACGCTTTCATGCTCTTCACCCTCACTTTGATCATCGTGTCAAAGTCTCCTGATAATGAATAGCACTCTTCAATTTCCGGCATTAACTCTACGGCTTTAGCAAACTTCTCAAAAATGGAAAAGCTGGTTTGATCAAGCCGTATATGAATGAAAACTTGTACATCTAAACCAAGCTTTTCGGCATTGATTTCTGCATGATAGCCATTGATGTAACCCTCTTTCTCCAATCTTTTTACACGCTCGGAGCAGGGAGAGGTCGTTAAATTAACCTGTTTCGCCAATTCAACAATCGGGAGCCGCCCCTTTGAATGCAGCAATCTCAAAATTTGCAAATCAATCCTGTCCAGCTGGTAACTCATTCACTACATCCTTGCAACAATTCAAGAGTCGTTACATTAATAGTTACGCTTGGTTTTGCAAATCACAAAATCAAGAAGGTGTGAATTCCACAAGAATTTAACGATTGCTTTGAACAAAAAGCTCCGAAATACAAAGTGTACAGACCATGAATGCTTAGTTTATAAAATCATCAGCTTATCACTAAGATTTATAGTCAAACTTAATTATGTTAATAAAAAATGAGACAATGACCTTTGCAGAGAAAAAACTGAGCTTTAAAGAAAAGTACTACATCAAATGGTAAGGCAATAATAGGAAAAAAGAATTAGGAGAAAGTAATGTTAACCCTACAACTTGCGTACAAGCCATTTGGTGTTGGTGAATGGACGTACACGACCGTTTCACATGAGGTCGCAAAATTTTTGGCTTCAGAGTACGCATCATACGGTTGGCCAGTGATGGTCGATGGCCTACCGGTCAGTGCAGAAGAAGAACAGGCCGCTTAACCTCGTTCACATTATTGCCGATGTCTGTTGCGCTGGATGCTGAATAACTTCACCGATAGCGCGATGGTTACAGCTTCGGCAGTAGTATTGCGGCTCCATTTCATAATAATGTTCACCGGTTACAAACTTCGCCATCAGTTGTGTAAAACTTACGACTTTGTCAGTCAATGTTTCTACTTGCTCGGGCTCACTACGCTTCATAATCACTTTATGCTGCGTCGATTTTCTGCATGCTGAGCAATAAATATCCGGCATTTCCTTTCTCCCTTCTTTTGCTGTACTACTGACAATTGACACATTCTGTTCAAAATAATTCCCTAAAGAAAAAGGCCAATCTTTTTTTTGAGTACTACGTTCAAAAAATACCAATAAAAAATAAAAAACTGAGACATTGGTCTGACCTCTTATTCACCCCTTTTTGGACAATATTACGCCATACAGCCAATAAATTCGACATATTGTCTATCAGTTAAGCTAAGCGATATTCTACGCGGTCTTCGAGCATGGCGCTGTTCTGTCCAAATTCATTCTTTTCGCTCATTTCATTCATAGTTTGGATAATTTACAGTGTGAATTACGACCAGTACGTTGTTGTCATTCATGTATCTGGTAACCCCAAGATGCTAGGGTAACGGACATAATTTGGTTTGTTCACGTCGCAATGATTTGAAGAGCGCATAGTGCTAAATTTAAAAGTCGCACACGACGTATGCAAGACAACACAAAAAGGCGCAATGGGAGAGATTTGATGCTCTACACTGCGAACGACGCACATCAAGTCCCCAATTCGGACAATTTCGATCAGCAGCAGTTAGAAGAATTAATAAAGACACTTGAAGAGAAGATTAATGCCCGAGATAACTCAAACCCAAATTGAAGATATCATCGCGGTTGCGGAGTTAGTCTCTAAAACAACGCAACAACATATTCTTGAGCATTTCACGCCGGAAGGGAAACAACGATTCCTCGCGAGAATTGAGCAGGATGTGACTCAAGCGATCACTCACACGAACTTTGTTACGCTAAAAGTCATAAGCGGTACTAAGATTGTTGGTTTTGCCGCGCTCAAAGATGGCAACTATCTCACGCACTTGTTTGTCGCCACTGAGGAGCAAAATAAAGGCTTGGGTAAGTTGCTGCTTAACGCGATATTAGAGCATACCAAACGCCTGCCAGGAACTTCGGTACGCCTTCGTTCTGCCCCAAATGCCGTCCAGTTCTACCAACAACACGGTTTTGAGCCAACTGACACTATCTACGAAAAGCAAGGCATTCGCTATGTGCCGATGTCTTTGAACGTCTCCATTTAGAAAATACGTCAAAGGTTGAAGATAAAAAGCCAGCGTGGATGCTGGCTTCTATTCGGTGTTAGTCTTGAGCGACTTTCACGCGGATCGCGTTTTTTGCAACCTGAGACAGGTTCAACGCTTTAAGAGCAGAAGCCGCTTCTGCTTCATCAGGCATGATCACAAAGCCAAAGCCTTTCGACAGACCAGTATCTTGATCCAACACTAGCGTGCAAAGTTCAACTTTGCCGTAGTTTGAAAACAGCTTGCGGATCTCTTGCTCCGTGGTTTCACGAGCCAAGTTACGAACTAAAAGTTTCATATTTAACCATTTGGTATTTTTTGACACTTCGATTCTCGCAGTTTATTCCTAGTAAACCAAGTTAATAATCAGCGTCACCCAACGGAATCTATCTAAGTGTATCTGTTTAAATGACTTTTAGTTATGCTAAAGAGATCCGCTCAAACTAACATCAAAACGTAGCTCATGCAGCTAAAACACACCAAACCGCCATGTGTAGCCAGAATACATTTGCGGCGCACCTTCTTTGGATCCCCATATACTGAACATAAACTATGATTGAGGCGACAAAAAAGCCCGCGAAGATCGCGGGCTTAGTTTTGACTCAAGAAGAATTAATCTAGTTCAACCAGTTTCTTCTCGTACTCTTTATATTGTTCGATAACTTCTTGCGTCGCACCACCAGTCATCTTGCTCACAAGCACGATAGCGATGGTAGAGAAGATGATTCCTGGAACAATCTCATACACATCAAACCAACCGCCCGTCAGTTGTTTCCATACGACGATAGTAATGCCACCCACTAGGATGCCCGCCAAGGCACCGTTACGGTTCATACCATTCCAGTAAAGGCTTAGTACTACGGCAGGGCCAAATGCAGCACCAAAGCCAGCCCACGCATAAGATACCAGACCTAAAACTGAACTGTCTGGCGTCATCGCTAGGAACAGAGCAATAAGAGAAATCACGATAACACCTACACGGCCAATCATCACCACTTCTTCAGAAGAAGCGTTAGGTTTGATCACCTGCTTGTAGAAATCTTCTGCAAGTGCAGATGACGATACAAGCAGCTGAGAATCCGCCGTACTCATTACTGCCGCTAGAATGGCCGCAAGTAGGATACCTGCAATCACCGGGTGGAATACGGTGTTCACCAACAGCATAAAGATTTTTTCACCGTCATCGAGCTGCGTACCAGGG
Organism: Vibrio sp. PID23_8; assembly: GCF_003584965.1. Lineage (NCBI taxonomy): Bacteria > Pseudomonadati > Pseudomonadota > Gammaproteobacteria > Vibrionales > Vibrionaceae > Vibrio > Vibrio sp. PID23_8. The sequence goes on from NZ_LIXE01000005.1 coordinate 151,948, forward strand.
TGGTTTGTCACCCATACCAAACCCACTAGGCCGATCAACAGTGCACCCGTCATAGAAAGTGCAGTCCAACCCACTGCGATACGGCGCGCAGTCGTCAGATCTTTGTTTGAACGTGATGCTTTAAAGCGAGCCAAAATATGTGGCTGACCAAAGTAACCCAAGCCCCAAGCAACGAGTGAGATGATCGCGATTGCAGATAGAGGTTCACCATTGACATCATTCCAAAGTGTCAGCAACTCTGGGTTAATATCGCGCATGTCAGTAGCAAGTTGACCTAACCCACCATCCATAACGGCAACTGGCACGATCATTAATGCCGCGGCCATTAGCAAGCCTTGCACCAAGTCGGTCCAAGATACTGCTAAAAAACCACCAAACATTGTGTACGAAACCACACATACGGTACCAATAACAACCGCGATGCTGTAATCCAAGCCAAATACGGTTTCAAACAATTTCCCCCCTGCGACCAAGCCAGAACTGGTGTAGAAAAGGAAAAACAGAAGAATAAAGAACGCAGAGATTGTCTGGATCAGTTTCGACTTATCGTTAAAACGACGCGATAAAAATTCTGGCAGTGTCAGTGAATCGGTTTGAATACTGAACGTACGTAGACGTTTCGCGTTGATTAACCAGTTTGCCCATGTCCCCACCAATAGACCACCAGCTAGCCAAAACGCTTCAATACCTGCCGCATACGCATACCCCGGAAGACCGAGTAGCAACCAACCACTCATGTCTGATGCGCCTGCAGAAAGTGCCGCAGGCCAAGGGCCAAGGCTACGACCACCTAGAAAGTAGTCCGATGAATTGGAAGTTCTTTTATACGCATAGACGCCAATGGCAACCATAATTAACAAATACGCCACGAATGTGGTCGTGATAGCAAAACCATTTTCTATCATTAGATAGTCCTCGTTATAATTATTTCCTTCCTTGCCTTCTTTGATATTTTGCCGTCTCAGCAATACACCAAAACAAGAGAGACCAACCCAAATGAGCTCTACGGCTCTTTGTTGTTAGGTTGGCACCACAAGTCAGGTTAGTGAGAGTCGCTCCCCAACTCGAGTAGAGTTGCGTTGCCGCCCACCGCCGTAATATTTATCGTTCGAGTACGCTCAGTAATAAAGCGTAACGACAAATGAGGATCGTGAGCCACTGTCGGTGACTCTAAATCCGTTTCAGAAACTAAGCCGACGATAGCACCGTCACGCTTAGCCAATTGCAAGTTAAGCGCATGCTCAACCTGTGAATACCCAACATAGCCCACACTGCGCACGTCACTGTCTAGCAATAGGCCAGACGCATCGTACGCAACCACTTGGACTACATTTGATGGGAAGTTAGTTGACGCCAAAGCTTGCTTAACCAATTGATTAAGCTCTGCATTGTCGCTACAAATCACCACACTGTTCCCTGCAATTAGGGCGCTGGTGATCATTGCAAAAGTGCTGTATAGCGCATTCTCGGTGTTTTCTAGGTTGTTTTCACAAACCACCAAAGCCACACCGCGACCCGCAGCATACAGCTCGTTAGTTTCTCCCGTAGGTCCTACTAACTGATGTGTTTCTGCTAAAAGTGTAGACGCTTGTTGCAAATGGAAAGACACCACTTTGCCAACCACAGCATGCTGCGCTTCAACAGCAGATTTAAATGCCAGCAAATGCTCACACTTATAATCAAAATCGGTCAGATTCCACTGCTCCCACGCAGAGAATGCATCTTTAAAATACGTAATCTGATGAACCATAATGCGACTCCTTATGCCTGCTCTGCTTGAACAAGATGTTGTAGAGTGAAGCGGTATAGGTAGTGAGGACCACCCGCCTTCGGACCCGTACCAGACAAGCCTTGACCACCAAATGGCTGAACGCCCACGACAGCACCAACCTGATCACGGTTGATGTAGCAGTTGCCTACACGAGCGTGTTTTTCAATCCAACGGTAAGTGGTTTCGTTACGGCTGTGGATGCCCATTGTGAGACCAAAACCCGTTTGGTTGATTTGCTCAACCACGTTTGGCAACTCAGATGCTTTAAAGCGAACAATGTGCAAGATAGGACCGAATTGCTCTTCTTTCAGAACATCAATGCCCGAGATTTCGAACGCGCTTGGCGATACAAAATCACCGTGCTGACAAGCTTCATCCAATTGAAGCTGCGCAACTTTGGTTTGCGTGTTCGTCATGTGTTCAAGGTGAGCAAGGAGTTTGTTTTTTGCATTGCTGTCGATAACCGGACCCACATCGGTTTTATGTAGATAAGGGATACCAACATGCAGTTCATTCATCGCACCTTGGATCAGGTTGATGATGCGATCCGCTACGTCTTCTTGAACAAACAGCACTCGCAGAGCAGAACAACGTTGACCTGCAGAAGCGAAAGCAGAACGAATCACGTCACGCACAACCTGCTCTGGCAGTGCAGTACTATCAACAATCATAGCGTTTTGACCGCCAGTTTCAGCGATAAACGGCACTGGCTTCGCGCTGCGTTCGGCAAGCGTCACGTTGATGCGCTGCGCCGTTGCTGTCGAACCAGTAAATGCCACACCTGCGATAGCATCGTGAGATGTAAGTGCATGACCAATTTCACCACCACGACCCGGCAATAGCTGAATCACACCCGCAGGGAAACCTGCTTCTAGCATCAATTCAATCGCACGAGCGGCAATTAAGCTGGTTTGCTCAGCTGGCTTGGCCACAACCGTGTTACCTGCGACAAGTGCCGCTGTCACTTGACCAAGGAAAATCGCCAGAGGGAAGTTCCATGGACTGATACAAACGAATACGCCTAAACCTTCGCGGCTAGAAATGCGCTTCACGCCATCAAAGCCTTCCAACTCGAATGGTTGAAGGTTTTGCGCTTGTTTGGCGTAGTAACGACAGAAATCGACCGCTTCACGCACTTCATCAATGCTATCGTGAATCGTCTTACCTGCTTCTTGATGACAAATCGCCACCAGCTCCGCGAGGTTTTCTTCCATCAGATCCGCAAGCTTGTCTAAACATGCGGCTTTTTGTTCAATCACCGTACCTTTCCAATCAGGAAATGCAGCATCAGCGGCTTCGATCGCAGCGGAAACATGATCAAGGTTTGCGAAAGCCACCTGACCCACTTCGATACGACGATCGTAAGGTGCGGTAATGATCTCTGCTGAACTTTCCTTGATCATGCTTTCGGCATGCTTCTCGCCATTGATGATCGGACCCGCCATCCATTGCTGAGTTAGGAAGCTTTCAACTTGCGCTTCAAATGGGTTCGCTTCGCTGTCGATATCAACGTTCACACCGTATGAGTTTTTACGCTCTGGGAAGATATCCGTTGGCAATGGAATTTGACCGTTATTCAGCTTGTCGAAGCTGGTTAGCATATCCACTGGATGCTGCGTCAGCTCTGAAATCGGGCAACGCGCATCCACCAAACGATGCACAAACGAGCTGTTCGCGCCGTTTTCTAGCAAGCGACGAACCAAGTAAGGCAGCAGGTCCGCATGGCTACCAACTGGCGCGTAAATACGCACAGGCTGACCGTAAGTGTCCATCACATGATTATAAAGCGAATCACCCATACCATGCAGACGTTGGAATTCGTAATCTTTGTGCGCGGCCATCACGGCAATCGCAGTCACGGTGTGTGCGTTGTGACTCGCAAACTGCGGGAAGATATTGCCACGCACGCCTTCACTTAGTAGGAAACGTGCACACGCGAGATAAGAGACATCAGTGGCTTCTTTACGAGTGTAAACTGGGTAGTTGGTGTAACCCGCTTGCTGCGACCATTTAATTTCGCTGTCCCAGTACGCGCCTTTTACTAGACGTAGTGGGATAAGATCGCCCTGCTCTTTCGCTAGACCGTTCAACCACACCAGGACCGGTAGTGCGCGTTTTGAGTAGGCTTGTACCACCAACCCAAACTTGCCCCAACCTTTCACTAGGTCACTGCGGTATAGCTTTTCAAACAGTTTTAATGACAGCTCTAGGCGATCAGCTTCTTCTGCGTCAATCGTGATAGCAACGTCCACTTCAATCGCACGCTTGAGCAGTTGCGTTAGCGTGTCGTAAAGCTCAGTCATCACGCGCTCTTCATTCGCCACTTCGTAACGTGGATGAAGTGCAGACAGCTTGATAGAGACAGAAGGCGCAGGACTCGTGTCACTGCCATACGTTTCACGACCAACAGCTTCGATCGCCATTAGATAATCTTTGAAGTACTTGCTTGCATCTGCCGTAGTTAGCGCTGCTTCACCCAACATATCAAATGAATAAGTGAAACCTTTGTCGCGCATTGGACGGCCATTCTTTTGCGCTTCTTCAATCGTACGACCACGTACAAACTGATGACCCATGATCTTCATTGCCTGATACATGGCTTTACGAATCACCGGTTCTGAGAATTTGTTCACCAGACGGTTTACAGCCTGACCTGGGCTCTGGGTTTCTTGCTCACCAAGGCCAATCACTTTACCCGTGAGCATTAGGCCCCAAGTTGATGCGTTAACGAACACCGAATCAGAACTCTTAAGGTGAGATTTCCAATCAGCCACGCTTAACTTGTCTTTAATCAGTGCATCAGCCGTTGCTGAATCTGGAATACGCATCAACGCTTCTGCAAGACACATCAGCAAGATACCTTCTTGGGTATCTAAACTGTACTCCAGCAGCAATGCATCAATCATTTGGATTGATTTCTTATCGGCCCGAATGGCTTCAATAAGTTGGGTTGTTTGGGTCGTGATTGCCGATTTTTCTTCCGCTGTCGGCGTTGCTAGTGGCAATAGTTGCTCTAGCCATTGAGACTCGTCCACCATATACAATGGCGAGATCAGTGACCACAAGTTATCAAGCGACTGCTCGATAAATTCCGGTGCTAACACGTTCGTTGCTGTAAACATGCGTTTTCCTCAATCTCTCTCCTCGAAAACCGCTTCGAGGCTCATCAATGGCTGGCAGTGTATTTTGAGGGCATAAAGAATACTTGTCAAAAACTCCGAGTTTTTTGCTAAATACTCGCTTTTATAACAAAACATCTACATAGTCACACATAAATAGATAATATATTGTGTTGTAAAAGTTCATTTTTACGCGTTATTTACAACAAACTCGGGTTAATTTTCGCCAGACTTTGTTTGAATAAGAACGATTTAGATTGCGCTTTGGCAAGAAATGGATAAAAACACAACAAGTTTGCTGAAAATGACTCAAAAAATTCGACTTTTCCGAACAAAATTCAGGTACAACAAACCGCGGCAGATGCGCAGCTGTCATTAAATAAGCTATAGATTGAGCAATATTACCCAATTTGTTTCTTATACTGAGACGGTGATAAGCCTTGTAAACGAGTGAAGGTATGAGTAAACGTACTTTGGCTAGAAAAGCCCGTAAACTCGGCGATCTGCCCTAGCGTTAAGTGGCCTTGCTCAATCAAGTCACGCGCCATGTCAATACGTTTGCCTAGAACATACTGATGCGGCGTAATACCCATTTGCTCTTTGAAAAGGTTGTGGAATTGACTCTCACCCAAGAACACGCTGCCGGCTAATTGAGCGACACTAATTTTATGGCTCAGATGCAGCTCGATGTAACGATCGATGGCATCCAAATCAAAACGGGATTCTTTTTTCGAGGTTTCAAATGCCGAGATATGACGCTGCATCAGAGCAATCACAGTGTCGTTGCACGCACGACTGAGTAACAAATCATTAGGATGATTGCGCATCTCTTGCACCAACATCTGAATCAGCTTTTGAATTTGGCCATCCAGTTGGAAATAAAGATGAGACCGCTCTAGATTATTGATTTTCTGAAGCATTTCTGGATCATCGTTAGTCGGTTTTGGCATGTTAAGCACCAAAATATCTGACTGATGAATCACCCCTCCGAAAGCATGATCAGAGCACGCCGTTACGATACAACCTTGACCAGGGCCAACCAAATTGCCTTGTCCACGCACTTCAAATTCCGCTTGACCTTTCAAACCGATCACGATCTGCGTGTAAGCATGATCATGGCAATCCATATAAGACGGAAGTGTGATCAATTCTGCTGGTTTTGGCAACATGATCTCTTTATATCTCGGGGCTTTCGGGTTATCTGAATCACTCATTTCGAACAGTCGTCTTTACACGGTCGGCTTACACATTGGCATCATATACCTTCTCTGCTAGCTTGCAAATCTTCCCTAGACCAATCATCCAAGATCAAATCAATGTGATCATAGCGCCCTGCATGATCATCGTTCCGGAACAATGATCATGTGAATATAACCTACGGTCAATGTGCAATCAATTTTCTTAACAAAAACCGCCAGATAGCAAAAATGACCGAAGATGAGATAAACACTTATCAAAGATCTTTACCGTTAAAATGCACACCAATGTAAGAGCCAAGATAAAAATTACGCTCTAAAGCACACAAAAATCACTAAAACAGGGGCATAGAGGCATTTCCCCCTTACTAATATGCCCCAGATTCAATACATTAGAACTGAAGCTCTAGGCTGCATACAAGCCTAAGCTCACGGTATCTAATTGATACCCCGAACTTACTTGACAGACCCTCGCCTGGTAATTTAGAACCGCTTCTACACGTCGACAAGATTATCATGTGTTGCCAGCCCGTATCAGGTGGGCTTTTTTATCTTATTCAAATAAAAACAAAAGCATAACCTGATACCATATGGCATACCTCACTGTAATCTGATGTTAGTCATCACGCTGAGTTTTTTTGAGCATATTTCTCTCCACTCGGCTTAGCCTGGTTTGACGATCGAAAGCATGATCAAGGCATGGAGGTGTGTCGAACCATGAATAGTCAATGACGTGAGCACAAAGACCAGCAATAACACTGGCGATAAGGTCAAAGTGAGTCCTCTGGTGAATATTCCAATCAATACCATATAACAGCCGCTTCTTCGGCAACTACCGGGGTGTTGGGGATGCAAGGATAAAGATTCAGTATTCCGCTATGTGAATCAAGAATATGCAGAATTGATAGGGCACGTTTCGCCTGAAGCCTGTATTGGTAAAACCGACTTTGAAATGGCCAGCCCGATCATTGAATGTGCGCAATATCAACTGTCGATCGTGATCAATGGTGATAGATAGACTCCAATACCGTCACTCAATCCACAAACAAAAACACCGCCAAAATGAGCGGTGTTTATCTATCTAGTTAAATCGCAAAACTTATGGCGCAAGACGCTCGATGTCCCATCGGCCTTCATGGTGCTCGAATAAAAAGCGATCATGTAAACGATGCTCACCGCCTTGCCAAAACTCGATGCTTTGCGGTTTAACGCGAAAACCACCCCAGAAGGTGGGGACTGGGATTTCACCTTTAGCAAATTTCTGTTTTAACTCTAAAAACTTACCTTCCAGTACCCCACGAGCAGAAATGCGGCTACTTTGCTTACTGGCAATCGCTGCTAATTGGCTATCTTTCGGGCGAGAAGTGAAGTACTTCATATTCTCCATCGCAGTCAGCTTTTCTGCAACACCCGTAATGTGAACCTGACGCTCAAGTGGGTGCCAAGGGAAATGCAAGCTGATACGGCTATTGTGCTCAAGCTGCTGCGCTTTACGGCTGCCTAAATTGGTATAGAACACAAAGCCATCTTTATCGACGTTTTTCAGCAGAACAATGCGTTGATACGGCATGCCGTTCGCATCCACGGTTGCGACCGTCATTGCGGTTGGATCGGTCAATCCAGCTTCTACCGCTTGCGATAACCACAGGTTAAATTGATCAATCGGATCTGCTTTTAAATCTTTCCGACGCAGGCCACCTTTTGTGTACTCACGACGAATATCAGCAAGTTCCATCTTCACTCCTTGACTCGTTTTTGTTGATTGTGCGCTTGATGATGATGAAATTCAAGGACAGCAAACCGCCCCGACTCCGTTCTTAAGCCACGCAATCGTCAATCTCACGCTCCATCGCATCACTCATCAAGCGAATTCAACAAATGTTATCTCTCATTCTCGCTGCGGCTCACAGCATCGCTAAATACCTTTTGATAACATAACGTTAAAAACAAGTGAGCCGAACGTGAATTTATCCCACCCAAAAAACCTACGCTATTTTTTTTTACCGTTATTGCTTACCATTGGAACGATCGGCCTTGTTCTGACTCATCAATACGCAACTCAATACCAATATGAACAATGGCAAAATAAACTCGAAAAACAAGCCTCTCAAACCGCGCAAGAAATTAGTTACGAGTTAGCAAAATTTGAGCAGATCCCCAGTCTTCTTAGCCACGATCCTCGCTTATTAACAGCGGTTGAATTAGGCCAGCCATCTCGAGGCCTCAACCTATTGCTGTCTGATTGGTTGAAACAAAGCTTGGCCGATACGATTTACGTTCACGACCGTACCGGGTTAGTCATTGCTTCAAGTAACTATCAACAAGCTGACAGCTTTATCGGCGCCAATTTTAGTTTTCGTCCTTACTTCCAAAATGCACTCAAAGGTGAAAAAGCGCAGTATGTGGCGCTTGGTTTACGCTCTAATAAGCGAGGCTACTTCTCCTCCTCGCCACTTTGGATCAATAATCAAGTAGCAGGTGTTATTACCATAAAGGTCAATTTAGAACAGCTCGAGCAACGTCTTATTCAGCATGAGGGAGGCGTGCTGGTTACGGGCGTGCACGATGTCGTCTTTATGACAAATTTACCCAATTGGCGTTATAGAGCCCTCTTCCCACTATCGGAGTCAGCTCGCACGGAGCTAAATCAAACTCGTCAATACGGCGACACATTACCGCTGTATCGTGGTGACTTAACGGCGCAAAGTGGTGACACTGAATTCACCGACAATCAGCTGTTGAGGTCACCTGACTACTTCGCTTACGTGACGCCACTGTTTGATAAGCGTTTTCGTGTTATCGCACTCGTTAGCCAGCAGCAAGTTTTAAACGCCGTTTTGCAAGCAGATGTGATCTTTCTCATTTTGTTCGCACTGCTGGCATTAATTGCTCTAGCATGGGGACAAATGATGATCAACAAAGCACATTTAGCTCAAATGAACATCAGCTTAGAAGAAAAAGTGACACAACGAACCTTAGTGCTTAGCGACGCCAATCGCAAACTACAACAAACCGTACGTCAATATGAACAAAGCCAACAAGAACTCAAACAGACCCAACAAGAACTGACTCAAGCAGCGAAACTAGCGCTATTAGGTGAGCTCTCCGCTAGCATCAATCATGAAATCAACCAACCGCTCGCCGCACTAAAAACCTATACGGAAAATTCACAACGCTTGATGACCATGGAGCGCTACCAAATGGTTGAGAGCAATTTAGACAAGATGCTTACCCTCAATGACACCATTGCTGAAGTCATCGCACGGCTCAAAATTTTCACTCGCAAAGCCGATAATGGTCCGCAGAACGAAATTTCGATACTGCATGATGCCGTGCACAACGCCACCAGCATTCTGAGCAATAAACTGATCAAGCAAGGCGTGACACTCAAAGTGCCTAGCATTGCACACGACTTACAGTTAGCGATTCACCATGTCGAGTTAGAACAAGTGCTGATTAACCTTTTTCATAATGCAGCTCAAGCAATGGAAGGACATGGTATCGATCCACAGATCTCCATTGCCATTCAACATCATCAATTACATTGTGACATCTTAGTTTCTGATAATGGGCCTGGCATGTCAGAACAGGCGTTGGAAAAAGTATTCGATCCATTCTTTACCACCAAGCCTGAGGGGCTTGGACTCGGTTTGACGATATCAAAACGTATTCTAGAAAGTTATCAAGGCTCACTGAGTGTCCATCATCATTTTGATAGCAACGCACAACGCATTGCCGGTATGACTTTTGTCATCTCGGTGCCAATCGTAAACGCTTTTAATAAGCAACAGCAGAATAAACAAAAGGAAGGTGCGCATGCGTGACCCGGTTTTCTTTGTGGATGACGATCCGCATATCCGCGATGCGGTCACTCAAGCTCTGCTTATTGAGGGAATTGATGTCAACACCTTCCCCAATGCAGTTGAAGCGCTACGTGTAATAGATCCGCACTCTCCCAGCATCATCATTACCGATATCCATATGCCTGTAATGGACGGTTTGGAGTTTATGGATGCGTTGCTCGGTAAAAACCACCAGTTTCAATTCATCGTATTGACCGGTCATGGTGATGTGAAAACAGCGGTAAAAGCGATGAAAAGTGGTGCGTACGACTTTTTAGAAAAACCTTTTTCTACCGAGCAACTATTAAAGTCTCTCAACAACGCAAGCGACAAGCTTACCCTATTGCGTGAAAACGTATGGTTGAAAAAGGAGCTCGACATGCAGACCCATGTTGGCCCCAAGATGATTGGCCACAGTCAAGCCATGGTCAACATCCGTCGCACCTTGATCAGCACAGCTCCTCATCAACCGCTTATCTTTGTTGGACAAAATGGTACAGGTCGAAGGCTAGCCGCCCAGTTTTCACATGACATACACGCTTTAGCTGATAGCGAATTGATCGCCGCATCAGGAGACGACTTATGCGGCTTATCATCTGATGCCTTCGATAGCGCCCTTCATCTGCTCACCGAAGGAAAAGACCATTGCAGTTTATACCTACACAATGCGGAAAATATTTCAATGGAACAGTGGCAATGCCTATTTAACGACCCTAGATTGCAACGCGTGTTTGGTGCAGCCACCAACGTCAGTGCAGATATGGAGACACTGGCCACTTTGATATATTTACCGAGTTTAGACCAAAGAAAAGAAGACATTGGCCCGCTATATAAGCACTTCGTCCGCCATGCCGCTAGCCGATATCAATTACAGCCACCGCACATAACAGCCGAAGAGATCGCCCAGCTCACTGAGCTTAACTGGCCTGAGAATATTAAACAATTACGCCAGTTTGCCGAGTTACGCGCACTCAAGCCAGATACCTTTCGCATCGAAGAATGGAACAGTGAAAAGAGTATTGAAATTCAAAGCATGGCTCAACGCACGGAGCACTTTGAGTATTGCCTATTGTTTGATGCCCTGCAGCGACATGGAGGGAGGCTTAAAGAGGTGCAGCTCGAGCTACAAATATCTCGAAAAACCTTATACGACAAACTAAAAAAGCATCAATTGGATAAGTCAGAGTTCAAAATGTTCTAGCCGCGCAATCCGCAAGTTTTCCACACACTTTTATTAACAAATACATGCTGACATACACAGTTAATAATAATAAGATCAAGAAGATAATTCGTATTTGTAATCCAAGGAACGTGATGAGCCGAGACAATTACAACAAACTCAGTGAAGAGGAGCTGGATTTTGTCGATGACAAAACCGCCGCTTTACTCCTCAACACCCCAAACAGCGCTCGCGTGATGCTTTGGGTTATGGTGCTATTTTTTGTTGCGGCAATTGGCTGGGCATCTTGGGCGCAAATCGATCAAGTCACTGTCGGCAAAGGCAAAGTGATCCCTTCTTCACAAATCCAAGTCGTGCAAAACCTAGAAGGAGGCTTGGTTAAAGAAATTTTGGTCAAAGAGGGCCAACTCGTTGAAAAAGGCCAACAGCTACTACTCATTGATGATACACGATTCCGCTCTGACTTTCGCGAGCGCGAGCAGCAAGTCGCCAACTTGACCGCTTCCGTGTTACAACTTTCAGCTTCCATCACTAGTGTGAGGGTTAACCGTGACTTTGAAGTAGCAGACTGGGAAGACAGCGTCATTATTGACTACGGCAAGCTCATTTTTCCACCGATGTTGGAAGAAACCCAACCGAAACTGACTCACCGTCAAAAAGCCGAATACCGCCAAGACTTAGACAACCTAAGAAACCAGTTGTCCGTCATTGATCAGCAAGTAAAACAGAAACAACAAGACTTGGTTGAAATTCAAGCTCGAGTAAACAACCTGCGTCAAAGTTACCAGTTTGCAAAAAAAGAACTCGATATCACGAAGCCACTTGCGGATGAAGGCGTCGTGCCACGCATCGAATTGCTGAAGTTACAGCGTCAAGTGAACGATACGCGTCGCGAAATGACATCTAGTGAACTCAAAGTACCCATGATCAGATCGTCGATCAAAGAGTCGATGCTTAATCGCATTGATGTGGCGCTCAAGTTCCGCTCAGAGCAACAAGAGAAACTCAATCACACCCAAGACCAGTTGTCTGCGCTAGTAGAATCTGCCGTGGGCTTAGCAGACAGAGTAAATCGAACCGTTGTAGTCTCGCCAGTAACGGGTAAAATTAATACCTTAAACGTCAATACTGTTGGTGGCGTGATCCAACCTGGCATGGATATCGTTGAGATCGTGCCAACAGAAGATACCTTATTAATTGAAGCCAAAATCGCGCCGAAAGACATCGCCTTTCTACGCCCTGACTTACATGCGATAGTAAAATTAACCGCCTATGACTTTACTAAATATGGCAGCTTAGCAGGCGAGTTGGAACACATCAGTGCCGATACGACACAAGATGAAGAAGGTAACAGCTTTTATATTGTCCGGGTACGAACAGATAAGACGAATTTCGGTCAAAACGAAGATTTGCCTATCATTCCAGGAATGACCGCTTCGGTCGACATTATCACTGGCAAGCGAACCGTTTTAGAGTACCTGCTTAAACCAATTTTAAACGCAAAAACCAATGCACTAAAAGAGTGAGTAGTATCAATGCTCTCTCACTGCATTATAGGTAGCGGCTTAACAAAAAAGCGATTATTTCTCATAGACGAATCTAATGGAAGAGAACAGTTGTGTTACGAGTCGAGTATGCCCCCTAATTTGAAGCGTAAAGTAACATTGATAGCCTGTCTAAGTTGTTTCTCGTTTCAAATTGGAGCGCTAAACAGCAAAGAGCAGAGTTGGGTGGATACGGTCACCTCTATTTATGGAGAACGAGCGGGGATGCGCGTCAAAACATGGCGCAGCAACCTCGATGTCTACCAAGCACTTGAACCACGGGAGAAGCTAAATGCCGTCAACGACTTTTTCAATCAACTGTATTTCGTTGACGATATTAAACTGTGGGGGAAAAATGACTATTGGGCAACCCCCCTTGAATTTTTGGGCAGCAATGCGGGCGACTGTGAAGATTTTACCATTGCAAAGTACTTCTCGTTGTTAGAGCTAGGCATCCCTGATTCAAAGATGCGTTTAGTCTACGTTAAGGCCATTGAACTTAATCAGTTTCATATGGTGTTAGCCTACTACCCAACAGCCAGCTCAGAGCCGCTCATCCTTGATAACCTCAATCCAAAGATAGTTCGAGCCTCCAAGCGTAGCAATTTGCTACCGATATACAGTTTTAACGGTAAAGACCTGTGGTTAATGAAATCTGCAGCTAGTACGGGAGAACTAGCAGGAGAATCATCACGTTTGAGCCTTTGGAATGACTTACGCTCGCGCGAACGTAAGTTGCAGTTAAATAAACCTATAATTAACTATGACGAGTGAAAAACATGACCCTATATAAAAAGCTTGTAGTGGGAATGGTTACGGTCTTTATACTCTTGATGGCATCAGTATTCGTAATCGAATTCAATACTACTCGGGACAGCTTGGAGCAACAGCAACGTTCAGAGGTCAACAACACCATTAATACCGTGGGTTTAGCACTAGCTCCTTATCTAAAAGACAAAGACAAGGTAGCGGTTGAGTCGGTCATTAATGCACTGTTCGACGGCAGTACCTATTCTGTGGTTCGCCTGACTGCACTTGATTCTGACTACCAAGTTGTGCGCTCTTACCCAGTCAAACCAAGCACGGTGCCGCAATGGTTTATCAACCTTAACCTCTTTAAGCCTATCCACGATAAGCGAGTGGTCACCAGCGGTTGGATGCAACTTGCAGAAGTTGAGATCATTAGCCATCCAGGCGCTGCATACGAACAGCTATGGAAAGGCTTTATTCGCTTGCTGACCGCCTTTGGTATCATCTTCGTAGCGGGTTTAATCTCTATCTCCTACATCCTGCGTCGTTCGCTCAAACCGTTAGCGGCGATCGTGAAAAAAATGCATGAGATTGCCAACAACCAGTTTGGCGACCCACTCACTCGTCCAAAAACCAAAGATTTGATCGCAGTCGTCGATGGCATCAACATGATGTCTGCACAAATTGAGTTGTCGTTTAAAGAGCAGGCCAAAGAAGCGCAGCGATTGCGAGCACAAGCGTACCTAGATCCTATCTCTAGTCTTGGTAATCGTTCTTTCTACATCACCCAAGTTGATCAATGGTTAGCAGAACAAACTCAGGGGGGTATCGCGCTACTCCATGCAGAATATATTGGTGACATCTACGAGACGAAAGACTACCAACGCGCTGATGCCCACGTGAAAGAGCTATCTCAACGTCTGAAAAACACCATCGATGTACCTGGAGTCACCATCGCTCGTCTATCTAGCGACGAATTTGGTTTGCTTTTCCCACACATGGACGAGAGCGAACTAAGAATTATCGCCGACACCATCATCAACTGTGTCAATGGTCTCAATACTGATCCAACGGGCTTGGCAAAACCTAAAGTCGCTCTGGGGGTGGCACACAGTAAAGACCTGAAGTCACGTTCAGAAGTGCTCTCTCTTGTGGATAATGCGCTCTCCAAAGCAAAAGCACAGCCAGACAAAGCGTACGGTTTTATTGGCAGCGATAGCCCATCGAGCTTGATGGGAAAACAGCAATGGAAAGCACTGGTGGAAGAGGCAATCCACAGCGGTTGGATTAAGTTCCGCTTTCAGTCAGCAAAGAACACCTGGGGCAAAGTATTCCATAAAGAAGTGTTCTCTAGTATTGAGAAAAATGGTGAGTCCTATCGTGCCAACCAATACCTGTTTGCTCTAGAGCAACTTGAAGCGACCGATATCTTCGATCAATACGTGATTGAATCGATGATTAACATGCTGGAAAGTGGTGAACTGACCGAACCCGTTGCGCTCAATATCGCACAAAGTAGTTTATCTCAACCATCCTTTATCCGCTGGGTTACTAGCACGCTCTATAAACATGCGAAAGTGGCACCAATGCTCCACTTTGAAATCCCAGAAGAGTGTTACATTGAGCATCCTCACCACACGGCGCTACTATGTAATGCCCTTCGTCAATCGGGGGCAGAGTTTGGTGTCGACAACTATGGCCGTAACTTCCAGTCGCTTGAGTACATTCAGGAGTTCCGTCCGAATTACGTCAAACTGGACTACCTATTCACCCACAATCTGCACGACGAAAAACAGAAATTCACCTTAACCTCGATCTCTCGTACTGCTCACAACTTGGGCATCACGACCATTGCATCGCGTGTTGAGACACAAATTCAGTTGGACTTCCTCACCGAACACTTTGTTGAGGTATTCCAAGGTTTCATCGTTGATAAGGATTAAAAGGTTTACCAAGGATGAAAGACCCTTTACTGAACTCGCTCATTTACGTTAGCCGTTATTTCGGATTAGCCAACTCTCCAGAAGCGCTTATTCATGGGCTTCCGCTCTCTGAGGGCAAACTAACCCCCTTCCTGCTACCAAGAGCGGCGGAAAGGGCCGGATTGGTTGCCAAGGAGAACCGTGCCGAGCTGGCGAATATCTCCAGCTTAATCCTACCGGCTATCTTACTTCTTAAAGGGGGTGACTCTTGTGTTCTCAACAGTATCGATCTAGAGAAGCAAGAAGCCGAAGTCACCCCCCTTGAGAGCGGAATGGTTCCGATATCCATTCCATTAGAAGACCTACTTGAGCTGTACACTGGTCGCTATTTTTTAGTTAAAAAGCAATTCCGTTATGACGAGCGCTCTCCTGAAGTGCTCAAAACGAATGAAGGTCACTGGTTCTGGTCAACCTTGTGGCAATCAAAACGCATTTATCGCGATGTGCTCATCGCTTCCCTGCTCATCAACATCTTCGCTATTGCGGCACCAATGTTCACTCGCTTGGTGTATGACAAAGTGGTACCAAACCTCGCGTTTGAGACCTTGTGGGTGCTGGCAAGCGGCATCTTCTTGGTCTTCTTGTTTGACTTCTTACTCAAGTCACTACGAAACTATTTCATCGATGTAGCGGGTAAAAAGTCCGATATTCTGATTTCCTCTAAGCTATTTAGCAAAGTGATGGGCATTCGGATGGAGTCCAAACCCCCTTCTGTCGGTGCGTTTGCTCGTCATCTACAAGAGTTTGAATCCATCCGGGAGTTCTTCACCTCCGCAACCGTGAGTGCGCTTATCGATCTTCCATTTGCCATTCTGTTCTTAGTCATCATTTGGTTGATGGCGGGCGATTTGGTGTATGTGCCAATGATTGGTGTCGTGATACTGGTGATTCACTCACTCTTGATTCAAGGGCCACTGCGTCGTTCAATTGAAGAAGGTTCTCGTCTTGCTTCACAGAAATACGCCAACTTGATTGAGAGCTTAGCAGGATTAGAAACCGTGAAAATGCTCAGTGCACAAAGTCAATTCCAATACCGTTGGGAAGAGGCCGTCGCGCACATGGCGAACTGGAACATCAAAAGCCGTCGAATCACCGATAGTATTCAAAACGCAGCAGGTTTCGTGCAACAAAGTAGTAATGTTGGAATGATCATTCTCGGTGTTTACTTAATAGCCGAGGGCAACCTAACCATGGGCGGCCTTATTGCTGCAACCATGTTAAGCGGTCGCGCGATTGGGCCTCTCGTGCAACTTTCATTACTTTCTACTCGCTACAACCAAGCAAAGTCATCCATGACTATCATTAACCAAGTGATGGAAATGCCTGACGAACAAGAAGAAGGTAAACGCTACATTCATCGTCCTATCGTGCAAGGTAAGATTGACATTGACCGCGTCACCTTTCACTACCCAGGAGCACCCATTGCTTCTATTCGTAATTTGAGTCTGACCATCAACCCGGGAGAGAAAGTGGCGATCATTGGCCGTATCGGCTCAGGTAAAACCACCCTTGAGCGCTTGATTATGGGCCTATATAAGCCAACAGAAGGGCATGTTCGTATTGATGACACCGACATAGAACAGCTCCATCATGTGGACATTCGCCGCAATATCGGCTGTGTATCGCAAGATTCGAACCTGTTCTTTGGCTCGATTCGAGATAACATTACTTTAGGCCGACCGTTAACTGACGACCGTGATGTGCTTGATGCCGCCAACCGCGCAGGTGTGACAACGTTTACACAATCGGACCCAGCCGGACTCGAGCGCCAAGTAGGCGAAGGCGGTGCGATGTTATCTGGTGGCCAGCGTCAAGCCGTCAATATTGCGCGAGCATTCCTCGGTCGCCCCCCAATCTTATTAATGGATGAGCCAACCAGCGCAATGGATAATCGCTCAGAAATGCATATTAAGCACCAGTTGGCGTACCTTAAGCCAAGTGAAACGCTGATACTGATCACGCACAAGACTTCGATGCTAGACATTGTCGATCGCGTCATTGTGATGGAAAAAGGTAGCATCATTGCTGATGGTCCGAAAGCAAAAGTCTTGTATGACTTAAAGCAAGGCAAAGTACGAGCAGTAAACGAGTAAAGAAGGTTAACCAAGCAAGCCAGGTTTCATTTAACGCCCCGTAAAGCGCTGTGTTTTACGGGGTAAAAGGTAAGCCAAAATAGCGGAACTCTTCCAGAAAGACCCACAGCAACACCACACCGACAATCGCCACTAACCCCAGAATTGCCTTTTCATCTTCTTCCATGAAATTCTCCTGACAACATCCACTTAGCTTAACCATAGCCACTTTTGATTCTGATCTCAGGTTTATGCCAATCCATTTTGGCCCTGTATTCCATAGCTTACTCGATAACAGCAAATATTTTTATCGGATAGTCTTACTGATGTACAGGTTTGAGACGAAAGCGACGGTTGCAAGTGGTGAGCAGCCACATAAAAGGCATAGACAAAACGAGCGCCACAAACGGGCGCTCGATTTTTTACTGTTTAACGATACTCTTTAATCAAATGACACGCTTGATAAATCTGAACAGTTACTGCTCGATTGCTCACAAACTTGATAGGTGTACATGCCATAGGCATCGCCCAACGTATCGGTAAACGTACCATCATTTCCGGTTGTTGAGATAACAGCACCGTTACGATAAACATTCACTTTGCTCGTGGTTGCGCCTGACCATGTCAAATCCACCTTTTCACCTCGCTTAGACGTGTAGGTCTCTGTTGATAATTGAATATCAACTACTGGCGCTGCATTACACCCATTTGTTAATAAGTACTGGTGTGCATCCGCAATTTTTACGATGCCGTAACCAAAGTAATCGTCTCGACCAGAGGCACCCGCATCAAATGCAGTTTGCTTAAGCGCATCACGAATATCATTACCGGTACACTCAGCATGATTTGACCATAGCAGCGCTGCAAGGCCAGAAACCGCAGGCGTTGCCATCGATGTGCCGCTCATGAAACCATAATCAGAGTTACTGATGTCAACACTCAAGTTAGTCGCGGCATGCAACACATCTCTGTCTTTCAAATCGGTGCCTACCGCAGGAATGGTTGAGGTTGTCTCTTCACCCAATGTGCCATAAAGCATCCCCTCTACGTTATTGACCACAACCGCACCAATACCGCCCGAAGCCTCACAGTTCATCACTTTGTCGTTAAAGGAGATAACACCGCGATCAATAAGACAGATTTTACCGGCTGCATTGCTATCAATAGCGTCCGCAATGCCCATAAAGTGAACATCACCAGATACGTAACCTTGGCTTGAATTATCTAGACCAGTGGACGAGACGGTTTGCTCATCAGCATTCAGCACGGAAGTAACGGCCATATCCGCAGGGTAAGCTGAAAAGGTATTCACACCACCAGCGGTCACCTCAACACACGTGCTATCAATGATTTGCTCTTTGTCTTTACCTCGTTTCCCGGTGTAAACCGTTGTACAAGGCGGAAATTGAGAGAACACCGCGATGTCATCATTGGCATCATTCGCCCCCACCATCATCACCGATTCATAGCCCGCTGGATAACTGCGAACATCATTACCAGAGTTACCCGCCGCGGCAAGAACTAAGCCACCTGCTGCGGTAAAGTCTTTGAAGGCGTTCTCCTCTGTACTATTCGGACGCCCACCACCCAAGCTCATATTGATGATATTTGCCCCTGCGGCTTGACATTTTTCTGCCGCATACGCGAGATCAGAAGAGTATCCCCAACCTTCGGCATTAAACACTTTGATGATATGCATCGGTACACCAGGAGCCATACCTATCACACCAAATCCGTTATCGGCAGCACCAACGGTTCCCGCTACGTGAGTACCATGAGGCCCGCCATGCTGATCCCAACTGCCTGTCCCAGCATCATCATCACCCGTAATGTACTGCCATTCAAAATCGGCATTGGAGCGATCCAAACCGGAGTCGATCACACACACTTTCATTCCTGTATTAGCTTGCAGCGTCAGTGCTTGAGCCTGCGATTGATAAATAGCATAAGGGGTGATTTGTGTTTCACGCGCATCACCAATATCATCGCTATAGCTAAACAATTCACGTTTCGCATCTTCTTCAATCAGCTTGATGTGTGGGTTGTTCAGTAGCCCTTTTACCGTGGCAAGGTCTTTACCCGCAAACGTGGCGGAGAAAAATGCCTCCCCTTCAACGTTGATGTCCGCACCTAGCTTTTTGGCTAAGTTTTTAACCACACCTTTATTTGCACTGTCGACCTGAATGATATAACGGTCATCCGCCGCGTAAGCATTAAAGGATAAGCAAATACTTGCTGCAATCAGCGTTTTATTGATCAGTTTCATAATTTTCCCTAAATATGGTTACTTACCGTCTGTCACTTCAACCATCTTGATGGCTCACTTAGGTAAGTGCTTCTGGAAACATCCACTCCCAGAAAATCAATGCGTTTTTCGTATGCCCTCGCCTCTGAAATTGACGTGAGCAAAGGTGTGGTGGGCTAACACCCACCACCTTAATGAAGATGAAAATGCAGCCGCTAGTTCAGATGCTCACAGCGTCCAAACTCCGCCCCGGATTTCACTTTCTGAATCAATCCATTCGGGAAACCTGTTTTCACTGACGAGCCATTTTCACACACATAAACTTGTGACATATCAACATGGTAAGAAATCATGGCACCAGCGACACCGCCAACCATTTTTGATCCCGAGCCGTTAAGCGAGAGAGGGTTATCCATCGCAGCATTTTGTGCTTCTAGTACACCTTGCTTGCTGTAGAAGTCATCAAGTGTCATCCAACCTAATCCTTTGATATAAATCGCGCCCGTGAAGCCCGCCCAGAAATCGCCAGAACGACCAATAATCACATCGCCTTTGTCACTCATATCAAATGGGGTTAACGGTGCGTATTCACCAACCCAATCGTGAACCCAATCGACGCCCATCTCTTCACAAGCATTGCTGCCCCAAAATCCAAACGGCACATCTTCACACCATTTCAGGCCACCAATATCCGTAAAGGCAGCGTGACCTTTCTTGGTGTGATCCCACAGTTGAACGGTACCTTGCTCGGTTGCCAATGCAACCTGTTTGCCATCTTGGGATACTGCGTTAGCCGAAATTGCGCCTATTTCGTCATAAAGATTGATCATTTCCCCTTCATTAACCCAAGCGATGGCTTCCCAGCCATCAAGCGAACCTACAGCTACATCACCGTTACCCGAAATACCATGTGCACGAGCCCAGCTATAGCGATTCCAGTCAACATTGCGCGTATCTAGCTCTCGCATGCCCTTGTTAGGCGTCCAGACAAATGGGACTAGCTCGCCTTTTGAGTATTCCGTACAGCTCCCATTACCATTCGCGTCTTTATACGCCAAGCCAACAACAGTATTACCTGCATCGTCTATGCCCCACGCAGAAGCCGATTGAGCTCCAAACATGCCACCGCCGCCACAAGCGTTACCCGTTAAGTCACCGAGAGGTGTTGGACCGTGTGCATCAGTCCAGATAGCCGGCTCACTGATGCCATTTCTGTCATGATCGGAGTTAACCAGTAGCTTTGTCCCATTGCGGTTCATTTGACCAGAATTGACGGAGATATAGTCCGGTAATAGTTCAAATCCTTTGTTTTCAACCCACGTAAAACCAACCCCCATGATGGTGCCCATCGAGGACTTACCATTTTTCGCAAGATCAGTAAGGTGCGCGTTCACAATCGGCCTAAAATGGATACCGTCGGTATAGCCATTGAAGGTTAAATCTGCCTGCTTCGTTTCTCCCGCTTGCGCTACAATCGGAGTCGCGTCACATGGGTTATCTGACACTGGGTTACTTCCTTCGCCCTCGTTCCAATATTCCGCAACAGAAATGATTGGTGTTTGCTGTGTTGGGTAACCACCTTGGGTGATTTCTTCGGTATACAGCACATAACGCTGACCTGGGGTAAGTCCGTTAATTTTAAAGTAACCATCTGGGCCAACTTTGCCTTGCGTCAAATAGCCCGATTGAGCCGACACCGCATCAAATAATGGATCATCAACATTGCGAGCAATAATGTTGACGCCACTATACTCAGTAGAGCCATCTTTTAGACGAAGCGTCCCTTCAATTGAGCCGTAGTTGGCTTTATAACCTGCGGTTGGATAGAGGTTAGAAATCGAGACTTTGTCATCCAACACATTGATGGTGCTCTGGCTAACGCCACCCGCACCATTGTGGCTAATGAATGGAAACATAGTTTCGATAATATCCGGATCGGCATTGTTCACCGGACCATACCAATCGGGTGCGTCATGAGCATGAATAGGAGCCACCTCACACCCTTCAACGCCAGGGAAGTGTGGGTTTAGCGGATGACTCATGTAGCCCAAATGGCCATTGGTTTGCGAGTGAGAGAGGTTGATAGCGTGGCCAAATTCGTGAGTAAACACGCCGGCCACTTGATTACCTTGTGTATCATCATCAAAGACGTTCCAACCATTCATTACCGCTGTCGCTTCGATAATGACATTGTTCTCATCGGCAATTTCTGGGAAGGCGATACCTAATACCGCAGTTTTTGGAACGCCAAAGAAGTTCTCTAAGATGCTGCCGTCAGTATCGTAAAGTACCCAAAAGCCGTAACCATTCTGTTTGGTATAGATTTGCGCGGCATTAGCGCCAGTCACATCTGCGATACCAGTTTGGCTTTCGATCGTCCCAACAATGTCAGCTCTAAAGGTGGATGTCTCTACCTTGTTCCACTCGTCAAAAGCAAACTGGGTAATTTCATTCGCGCGTTCAATAGATAAAAACACACTGCCATCATAGTCATAGGTAAACGCTTCTCCTCCATCGACATAGACAGGAATTGAGCCTTTTGATGTGTCCCATACGTAAGGGGTGGGAGCGCCATCATCGGTTGTCAGTAACGGGCCAGCGGCCATCACATGGTTTGCAGCAAGCAAGGTGGTGATTGCAATCGCTAATTTATTAATATTCATTATTTCATCTTCCCATTGCTGATCCATTGCTCTGATACGGCTTTGCCAACTAGCCCCATAAAGTCTGCTGCGTTATAAGCGCCTTGGTTTTGCAACATCGCTTGCTCTGACGGAGAAAGAGCACCATCGGCAAATTCGAGGTTTTCAAAGATTCCGTAGTTATTAAACTCATTAACGACCTTGTTGCCGCGGACATTGAACTTGCCATGCGCCATACCTGCCGTGGTGCGCAATCCTGTGTGCTTCGCGGCTTTATGCATAAATACAATAACCGCTTCGTCCTGATTCCAGCGAGGGAAACCCTCTGGGGATACCGCTAACATTTGTTTGCCATTCGGAAGTTTTCGAGGCTGTGTTAGGCCAAACTGACGAAATGTGTAGTTTGATCCCTTTGCATGCGGCCCCTTCGCGGCGGAGCTGACCTTAATGGTCACCTCGGTATAAGGGATGCCTTGCTCAGAAATGCCATCAGATACGGTTTGTATTTGTCCTGATAAAATACTCTCTGATTCAGAAATAAGTTGCTTGAGGTTTTGAGGGATAAGTTTGGCTGCTTGTGATATCGGAGCAAGCATCATGAGCACTGACAACAGCGCTAGCATCTGTGGTTTAAATTTCATTAGCTATCCTTGTTAATGTTTTAATTATTAGGTAGATGCACTACCACAACTCAACATAACGAATAGCTATTCATCGTGATATCAGGGAATCCCTGATTTTTGGTTTTAATTCATGGGATATCTTGTCTAAATAAATGCAAAGATCACATTTTTAATTAGTAACCACACAAAATATATTTACTGGACTATATATAGATTTGTTCTACCACTGAGATAAGAAATCGGATAACACACGCAACACATTTGAATAAAGCACTGTAGTGAGTACTATCCGGGGGAGAATCTATTCCCCGGTCAATCGACTGGCTTAAACTTAAGCATTGAGGGTTTGTTATTGGATTAACCTTTTTTCCATGGCAAATCTAACGAGGCCCGCTATATCGAAGATATTCAAACGTTTCATAATATGAGTTCTATGCGTTTCAACAGTTTTAACGCTCACGTGAAGGCTATCTGCAATTTGCTTAGTAGAATATCCTTCTGCAATCAACTGAAGGATTTGTCGTTGTCGACTGGTTAATAATTCCAAAAGTGACGTGGGTGTATTTTCATCCAACAACAGCTTATCTAGCATACTCTCATCGACTTCTCGACTAATGTATGAATCACCACTTAAAACATTCATCACAGCGGGCTCTAGCTCATCGACTGCAGAGTCTTTCAATAAATAACCTTGGGCACCATTTCTTAAACACTTTGCTACATATTCAACATTATTATGCATTGATAGCATGAGAATTTTTATATTCGTATTTTGCTTTCTTATCAGGCTGACTAACTCTATGCCATTCAGACCTTTTAAAGAAATATCCAGAACGACAAGATCAGGAGTCAACTGTTTTAATATAGGAAGAGCATCCAATCCTTCCCCACACTCACCCACCACCTCAATACTCTCTATTGCACCTAATAACGTTCTTATACCTGCTCTGACTAACTCATGATCGTCTACAAGTACCACTGTGCTGTTATTCTTCATATTCAAACTCAACTAAAACAGAAGTCCCACTATCGAGTTGAGAGTTTAGCGTTAACTTTCCGTTATGCGTTAATACCCTTTCTTCGATTCCCAATAGCCCTAAGTGTTTGCCTTTTATCACCTTCTCTTTAATTTCATTCACGTTAAAACCCATTCCATTATCGTTAACTTCGGCTGTAATAAGGCTTTCGCTAAAGCTGAGACGAACCACAATCTCTGTTGCTTTTGAATGACGTATCGCGTTATTCACTGACTCTTGTATGATTCTAAACAGCGTCGTTGCAAGCTGAGAGTGAATCATCGGAAAGTTAACTTGTGCATCAAATTTTATTGGGTGCTCCAAAGATAATGACATCTTGTGGAGTAAATTATTTAGTGCCGCGATCAAGCCGACATCATCTAAAATGCTCGGTCTTAAATCGAAAGAGATACTACGTACCTGCTTTATCATCGCTTGAACAATTTTTATCGAATCATCAATTCTGATGCTGTTTTCCGGGTGTTCCTTTTTATATAGTTGTAAATTGATTTGAGTCGCGGTCAAAGATTGCCCAAATTGATCATGCAGCTCTCTTGAAATGGACTTTCTCTCTTCTTCCTTGGCATTTTGAATTTTTGCTGTCAGGTCTCTTATTCCTCGATAGGCATCCTTTAGTGTTGCTTCCCTACTCTTAAGCTCATCAATCGCCAACTCTTTCTGCACTTTTATAAGATTGAGACGTGTAGAGTGAGCTAACCATTTGGCCATATGATACCGGTGATAACTTATCGCGATGAATATAATCAATAAAGCTAGAGGGCCTATATAGTTTATATTTCGCCACCATGGAGGAACAATATCAATACTTAAGTTTGCAGGCTCACTCCAACGGCCATTGCTGCCTTTTCCTCTAACCTCAAGTTGATACGATCCGGGCTCTACATTAAAAAAATTAATTTGATTTCTGTTTTCTAAGGCTTGCCAATGGCTAGAAGGTGTTAACCTATATTCATATTCATGCTTGGTGGCACTAAAATCCAACAATGCGAAGTCAACCGTTAGCATACCTCCCCATGGAATGGATATTTGCTGTCCATCTTGGATCGATAAGTGAGCAATAGATCTCGAAAAGGTATCGTGATTGATCCGAGTAATACGTAATGGAAAAGAGGTGGAAGGTAAATAGTTATTGTCTCTTTTTAAAATCGCCAAGCCATTCTGAGCCCCTAACAAGTTATGTGTCCGATCCTTTGCTTTCGAACCTATAATAAATGAGCCTATATTGGATAATATTTTATTGGTTAACTTTAAACTATGCTGTTGCGGTCTGTAGATTGAGACCCCTTTATTTGTAGCAATCCAAATAGATCCATCATCCTGACTTAATATTGATTTAATCGATTCTCCTGGTGAGGTCACGCCGGGTATATTTTCAAGCCCGGAAATATCATTCTTACTTCTGTAGACGACCTTGTGCAATCCACCGCTATCGGTGCCAATCCAAATATTACCATTAACATCCTTTTCAATATCTGAAATATAGTAATGACTTAGATAATTATTATCGACAAGAAACCTTTCACAGTACCAACCGATAACACGGCAGCGATTTAAGCCATTTGATCTTGTACCAACCCAAAGATAATCGTCCTCAACCATTAATGCGGTGATATAGTTACCACTAAGAGAGTGATGATTTTCTGCGTCATGCTTATAAGAAGAGAACGATTTAGTATCAATGTGATATTTATATAAGCCACTACCACCAATACCAACCCAAACGTTACCATCAGAACTTTGCTTAACCGCTCTGATAAACCCTTTGCCTATCGATTTTTGTTCACTCGCGTCATGTTGAAAGAAGTGGAGTGTTTCACCTTGGGCAGATAAATGCCAAAGACCACTTGAAGTACCAACAAACAGATCATTATTTGCCGCTTTTTCGATACTAAAAATGCTGTTTACATCAACGTTCGGCAAATCGGCGTGAGTTTTAATCCATTCACCTGAATGTTTTTCAATCTTGTGCAAACCTTGCGTTATTGACCCTAACCAAACGATATTCTCTTGCGGATCCGCCAGTACTGCACTGACATCTCGCATTGAGAACCAATGGTTATCTATCTCTTTGTTAAAGAAAACCTCTGCCAATTGACCATTTAAAAGGTGCAGGCCATTGCCCCATGTTGAGAAAAACAACTCACCTTGCTCGTTTTCAATAATACTTGTGACGGCATCAGACTCAATCGATTGCCTGACATGTTTGCTCGATAACCTATGATTTGTTACGTCATAAGCCAGCAACCCATTTTTATACGTTCCAAGAAGAAGCTTGTGATTTCCCGCATAATGCAATGAGATAATCGCTAACTTATTTTTCATTAACGAGGTGAGTTCTATCTCATTTGACTGCATATTATTTAAGTCAACTTTGAATAATCCTTCCCTTGTGCCTATCCACAAATTTTCGGAATCATCCTCTTCGATAGAAAAAACGTCATCAACCCCATCACCGAGATCAAACGAGACAAAGCTCTGACTCTCCTCTTGCCAATAAGCCAACCCTCCGCCTAACGTGCCGACCCAAAGTCGTTCTTTGCTATCTGCAAATAATTTATAGACATAGTCACTAGGAAGTGAGTGAACATTACTTTGCTGCTTATAAAAACGAGTGATTTTTCCCGTACTTCTGTTTAGTCTGTTTAAACCTATCTGTGTCGCGACCCAAAGATGACCATCCGGTCCGTCAATAACGTCATAAACGCTATCATTACTAATCGAATTACTGTCGTTAGAGTCGTGCCTAAAATTTGTAAAGGTATTCGTCGCTAGATTAAAGCAACTTAAGCCACCACTATTGGTAGAGACCCAGATCTTGTTGTCTTTACTTTGGTATAAGTTACGAATATCAATCGCATTTATTGAACCCGGATCATTAAAGTTTGGCTTAAAATCCTGAAGTTGATAGCCATCATAAACGTATAGCCCATGTTGCGTACCAATCCACATAAAACCTTTGTGATCAAACATGATTGTGGAAATGTTATTTGCGTCCAAACCAACATGCTGTGCCAGTCGCTGACTATCGTTATAAGCGGATACGACAATGGGCCACGCAACCAATATGAATAACACTAGCGCCTTCAGAAACCTTCGCATAATAAACTCAACAAACACAACAAACACAACAAACACAACAAACACAACAAACACAACAAACACAACATTACGTTAACATTCGGAGGGTTGAATATCAAACCTTGTACTGCAAGCTACTACGTGACGGCTATTGGCTGACGCCATAAATTTGTGGTTACTTGGAAGCAAAAATAGGCTATAAAACGTGACTTTATAATTTTCTTTCATCTAACTAAATGAATCATTGGATCCACCTAGAACAAATTGGCCAGTACTTTACCGCAGGATCTGTCGGTTATAAGGTATTGATGGCCATCATTATTTTAATTGCTTACCAGGTACTGAAAAAGATCGCGAATCGCGCAATCCTTAATTTGGCCAAGTCGAAAGGCGTAAATAAAGCCCGACTTAGCTTTATCCAACGCTGCTTCAATGTGACCTTTTTGTTCCTGTTCGCATCACTTTTTGCGATAGTGGCCGGCATCGGATACGGTGATGTATCCCTATTTCTATCTTCGATCTTTGCGGTCTTAGGGGTAGCATTCATCGCACAATGGTCGATTCTTAGCAATATAACGGCCAGTTTCCTTATCTTCTTTGTGTTTCCTTACCGTGTTGGAGATCGAATCAAAGTCGTGGATAAAGACGAAGATATTTGTGGCGAGATCCAAGAAATCAGTATGTTCCACGTGTTAATAAAGCACGACAACGGCAACCTGATTACTTATCCAAATAATTTAATGCTACAAAAAGCCGTACTAAAACTGACTGCCCCCAAGCCAGATACACAAAAAACGACCTCTCGAATTTATACTCGAAGAAAACAAAATATCCGCTAATAATTACAAAAGCCCCAACGGTTATCCGATTGGGGCTTTTTTCATCGGCCGCCGCGAGAGCAGCATTCATTATCTCGTCGTATTTATCACTACAATAACGTGCAGAGTTGCCCGACGATCCAGAACTCAACAAACTCAAGAACGTTGATGCTTCATTGTAATCACCACGCTCGCATCACATCAAAATCGCCCGGCTTGCGCGCCACTAGATACGAATTCCATTCTTGATTCTCTAAGTTGACACTCGCACCTAAAATTTTCTTCAGCATTGAAGCAATGGCCATCAATTTGTTTGCTTCACTGGTGTTGTACAATAACGTAAAGTCGAGCGGATTATCGTCACCGTAGCCTGTATTACTCAATAATTGACGCGCCTTTTCATCTCGTTGTGATTGTGTCCATCGACTGTACTCAGGCGTGGTCGCGTCAAATCCAGCCGTATATTGATGAGCAAAAGTGTACGCCGGTAAGTGACCAACTTGTGTCACGCCGTTAGTAATGACATCACGATAAAATATGGCACCTTACCCTCTAACTCAAAGCAGACAGTATGCTTGTCGACCGCGGTGATACCAAGCGCTTCCAAAGGCTTTTTCCCTTCCGCCACATCAGCAGTATTTTTAATTTTGGTCAGTTTTAAGTACCAAACATTGTGTGAGGCTAATTTTGGATCAAGCGCTCGCCTCAAGGCATAAACAAAATCGTCGGATGTAACAGGCATCACCGTTAGACCATTTTGCATCTTTACTTAGGTGAAAAACACACGTTTGGTTGTCTTTTGTTTCCCACGGTTCGCAACTCCTGGAACGAGGTTGCCATCACGATCTTAAATCACAAGCCCTTCAAACAAGTCACGTATTACGTGCATTTCTGGCAGGCCTTTTGCCTTAGCGGGATCTTAAGTTGCGTCTTACGCATCATTCGCACGAACTCAATGTTGTTCGGCAGCAAGAGCGCTTCCCTCCACCATGGTTCCTGCATTTACGCCGACTGACAAAAAAGAAGCGACAAGGCATACAATGAACTTTCTTTAGAATCGTTTTTTACATCCATATTTTTTTGTTCTCCTGAACGTACTTAAATAGATCTTGGCCTCTGTTGACGGTTTTCAATTGTGAACCAGTGCCAATCAAACCATTTATTCTGCTAGCCTCGCAAGCCGCTAAAACGTGGTATTCATAACGGTTTGATTATAGCAGCGATAGTAAATAAGAATATCTATGGCTTCTCAATAGGTTATTGGCGTTTTCCGTTTAACCCACCACAACGACAAACGAAATGAAGACTAAACGTTAGATTGCAAGGTGTTTAGTTCAGTGAGCATTATTTGTGTATAGTTTACAGTGTAAATTTATCCCTTCACTCCGTTCTTTATCAGTCACCACGGAATGAGGAACATTGGATGTATACGCCTTCGTCATGGTTAAAGTCCGCTGTAAGCGAACACAGAGCGTACCAACGTAATTCATGACACTCTAACTCATACCCTTCTATCAACTATAAGATTGCTTCACTAACCACACCATGTCGATAAGCTCGAGTGCTTGATTTGGGTTTATATAATAAAGGACATAGAAGCACTAAAATCGAACCATCGAAAAGTGTCGAGAAAAAGTAAATGAGTTTTTTATTCTTGGTTAGTAAGGTAAGTGATCAAAGATAATATTTCTAATCCCAATATTATCGTCGGCGAATATAGCAATTGGTCTGACTTTTAACACGGAAAGTCATTCAGAGATCATGCCAACCGTAATTTACTCGCTGATAACGTCACGCAAGAAGTATGGCAAAGTGATATATTCGGAGAGATCGATAAACTTATCATTGGTAAGTTTTACTCATTCGCTTTCGAAGCAACGGTTTTGATAGCAGGCAATCAGGTCATCGCGTTGATTGGATTTCAACATTCACCTTCTCACCAGATGAGTTTGGAGACGATGTTCAAAGTGGCTTCGAACGAACAGGTTATACAATTATCGGCAATGATGTCTGGTTTGGTACAGATGCGATGATCATGCCAGGCGTAAATATTGGGCATGGGTGCGTCATTGGGGCGCGTGCGGTTATCACCAAAAATGTGCCACCTTAGTCAATCGTGGTCGGAAATAACCACGTAGTACGACAACGCGTCGATGAAGCGACTATCATTAAGCGACTAGAAATACAATGGTGGAACTGGCCACTAGACCATATCAAGAAAGCGATGAAGGTTATTTGCAGTGCCGATGTTAATACGCTCTTTTACCGAAGAGTGCTAAATGAATGGATCAAACCGCTATATCTTCTTCATCAAACGTCGCTGAAACTCTAATTTCGTATTGATTGAAGCTAAAGGTGCAACCACCGTACGCACGTTTAGTTATCACGTGCTCGTCACCAAACTTCACCGTTACGCGGGTAAAGACCTTATCTTTTGCCTCCACGATACAGTCTTCAAGCGCCAACTCAAATTCGGTCTCAGTGTGTTCCAGCTTTTGTCGTACTTCATCAAGGCGCGCATTGTTCGCCACTTTCGCCTGTTCAATTTGATGTAGTTCGTTCTCAGACCGCTCCAATTTAGGACGTTTTTTAAATTCGAGCTCTTTTCGAATCACATCCATCGTGCCCTCTTGCGCCTGCTTGTATGTCTCTTTCAAATGAGCAATACGTTCTTTGAACCCAAAATAACTAGCAAACGCTTCAACTTTCGTTGCCGTATCGCCTTCTACACCAAGTTGAGAACACAACACTTTTGCACCGACCTTTGCCTCGCCACCACTCAATGTACCGTGGGCGCCACGGGCATCCAAAACGGTGAGATTACGCCCGCAATGAATGGTATTGTTCATGCTGTGTACGGCTAAATCAATATCTTTAAATGCATGCAAGTCACAATACTGAGCGTAATTCGCACGAATTGAACCTTTGCTTTGAATCTTGCAACTCTTTGGCTGTCCGTCACTCACCGTGTGTCCGATAATGCCTTTTCCTACTTGAATATCACCCTGCGCTTGGACACTCGCCGATTCAATAAACCCACCGACAGTAATCGAGCCCGTCGCTTGTACTATCATACCTGATTCAATATTGCCGCCGATGATCACATTGCCTTTAAAATTCACGTGTCCGGTATTTACGCCCACACTATTCAGGCAAAGTGCATTGTCCACTTCTATCGTTTTATCCTTAATGAGCGGGGTTCCCGAAACGGTCGCAACGAGTAAGTTGGGATCATCTTTACAAATTTGAGTCCCCTTACCGGCCTTCATTGGGCTGTCTTTTCCAGCTTGTGGTGGAATGATACGACCTTGAACCGTATAACCGGGTGTACCCTTAGTAGCTGGCGTACGACGCATAACCTCATCACCAATATCCACAGCGATGGTTTCGCCTAAGTTTCGCAAATCCATTTTTTCGCTAGCGGCTTGGCCTTGTTTGGGTTTTAGAATCCGTTTGGCGATATCTTTGACAAGTGGAGTGAAACACGCGTCCTTACCTTTAATCGCTTGTTTACCGATAGCGACAGGCTGAGAAAATGTCTCCCCTGGCTTAAGTTGGTTGCTGACCACCATCACTTTCTTTAAGGCTAGCTTATTGATGCCTTTCATGACTCTCGCGTTTGTTAACGCTTGCACTATTTCCGCGCCACGTAATCCTCGTCCGCCATACGCACCAGTCACTATCATACAAGCTAACATGTCATTGTTGGTAAGCTCGACATCCACACGAGCGTTCTTCATTGCTGCAATCAACATTCCATCGTACGCCTCAGACTTACGTTCTCGCGCACAATTAATAAACCTAATAACTGCTTCCTCATCAACAAACACATTCGTTGCTGACATCGATAGAAGTTGTTCCGGTAACTCTTTAAAGTTTAGCTCACTTCCAAGATCAACATCTCCCGGAAGACGGGCAAAAATTTTTGTTTTGTCTTCTGACCACTCAAGACACAGCTTCCACATACCCAAACCATTCGCGTTTCATCCACAGCTTCAGTCTAACCAAATTCTCATTGCCCACAAACAGCCGCTTGTTCATAATCAAGCTCACATCACTAAAGACGAAATCTTGCTTTTCTTCTTACCGTTTTGCGAGAGGCGCAATTTTCTTTTCGTAAGAAAGCACTCACCGTCTGTTTTATAACAAGGTCATTTACAATGTAAATTTCACCAGCAGTCAATCTCTTGGGACGGAGTTACCGTAATATAAAAAAAGAGGATTTACAGTGTAAACCCTCTCCTTCTTTCGTTTACCTTTACAGTGTAAATTTACACTTAATCGTATTTACACTGTAAATTTTTGAAAGCAATTTTTTAATTCTTGACGAAATTTCTGCTCAGCTTGTTTACGGCCAGAATACCCAAACTGTTTCGCGCATTCACTCCAATCTTGAGCAAAAAATACTTTAGCAATAACAAAATCAGATACCGCCTCAAGCCCATTCAGAAGTAACCATTGCTGAATCCAAACTGAAACAGATTCATAACTGTTCCCACCTTGGGTATAGCAAGAAATCAAATTAAGCTTGATAGGATGCAATTGAATGCCACCAAAGGGATACCAAAATAGAGCGCGAAATAGTGCAGGTTCTAATTTTGGATAAACCTGATTCGTGGTCGAAGAGAGAAGCTCCTTGTACAACATCTCCGCTTGTTGAATCCAAGGTTGGGTTGATGGACCACACGACCTGACCATTAACAACGAATAACACCCACTCGCCGCATCACGCATTGTACCCAAACGAATCGCTTGATAACCCGACTTCTGCCAGAAGTGGATCAACTCCTCAGTCGCACCAAAACTAGTGGAGAGATAAGAAATGTGTGGGGCGAGCGACTGTTCGAATTGTTTCAAAATAGACTGGCCAATGCCATTACCTTGCAATTTGGGATGAACCGCAATACGCATAATACGCTGAGTTGAAAGCTTCCCAACTTGCGGGTAGCCCAGTTGGTTAACAATCGTAATTGGCGCTAAATGCCCTTTTGGCCGACGCTTCCCAAGCTGAACATCACGAATCAGTTCATCATCAAGATTACCTTCTTCTACCGTGAGCACGACACCAATAATGTGCTCTTGTTTTTTTGCAATATGAACCTCGCAACTTTCGTCTTGCAGCAGGTGAATTAAATCATTTGGGGATGTCTGATAGTGGGCATTAACCAGTAGAGCAAAACACGCATTCAAAACGGAAGGATTAGAAACCAACTCGGATTTGCCGACTTTGGACAATAAGATGTCATCGTTTTTAACCGCGTCGATATCTGTCAACTCAGCGTTCAACAAAAACGCCTGATACAACCACGACTCTAGTTTGTCGTTTGCAGACCAACGGATCGGTTGTTGCAGATGGCAGGTTTTCATCCCTGGTCTTTGCGTGTTTAACCACTCAACAAACTTAAGTGTGAATCCTCTTCCACAACCTTCATAACCATGTATCGTGCTAGAAAACACTAAACGATGATAGTGAGCGGTAATTTGTTTGAGCAACGGCACAGGAATAGCAGCGGCTTCATCAATCAAAAGTAGATCGCAATCCGGCAATGAAGATAATAAATCATCTGGCGCGACAAATTGAATGTAACCCAAGCCTATTTCTAATCTGTCTTTCTTTATGCGTTGTGCGCTCTCAAGCAAACGCAATGCATGTTGATAGACGGGTTCGACCGCTTTAATCGAAGGCGCTGTAAGCAAAATTTTCAACGGTTTCTGCTGAAGCAGTCGCGCACAAGCCATTCCTAATGCACTGCTTTTTCCTCGCCCACGATCGGCCGTTAGTACGATCGGTCGTTTGCGGTGCCCATTCACGACATTCTCAACAAGAGAAATCGCTTTGGCCTGTTCGGTATACTGGGTTTCTCTTGGTGTGTGAGTAAACGGTGGGAGTTTGGGTAGTGGATGATTTTGTTCAATAACCACCAACTTCTGCCACTGAATTTGCATCCACCGCTGCGCTTGATTCATTATCTCTTGCTCTCGAGTAACAACAATCAGCAAACCTCCACCAACTAACGCACCCAGAGATGCAGTAAAGCTGTTCGCATCAAACTCTTCTCTCGCATCAAATAACAATACGTCGCACTCTCTCCCAAGTAACATATTGCCCTGTTTCGAGTTTACGCAAAGGGCATCATCCAACCGCCAATTCCCAACACAGAACCATTGTTCTTGCTGTGTTGGTTTTTTAGTTTGATAAAAAAACGAAATCAACTCATCTTGCCAAGTTGCATCACCTTGAAGAACCACACCAGTACGCTGAAAAGCGAGTCGAGATTGAAACTGCAGTTGAGAAAGGAATTCAGATTGTGCGTGCATAGCGTCTATCCAATATTGAACTGGCGCCATGTTATCACATCTTTGTTAAGCCGTGATTCATCACAAGCGGGGAATTAAAAGACATAAAAAAACCGCCCTAGGGCGGTTATTAATAAAAACAATCTATTGCATTTTACTTTGTACAAACGCTAAGATTTCTTCGATCAAGCTGTCGTCGACTTTCTTAAGGTGCAATGCCAAATTGCTGCCTTTACGACTGTAGCTTGCGCGGCCTTTAACTAGCTCAACCTTATCCGCCTTTTTGCTCGCTTTAGCTGGTGATAATTCTGCAATCCAACTTTCAAGGCTTTCGGTCACCTCTTTGGTCAAACGAGCCACACCTTGAGCGCTACTGCGTTGCCATAAGAACCCTTCAGAAGTACGACATTTATCAAGCAAATCTTGTTGATGTTCAGGTGCGAGCATCGAGAATTGTTTATGCAGTTTTACAATTGTTGGACGACCAAGATCACCCACATTAGGGTAAGCTTGTAACAACTCACGAGGTAAAGATGCGGCTTTCAATGCACCACTGACCAAAGCTTCACTGCACTGGAACATCTTTGCCAGTGCTTTTTGGTCTTCCGCTTCGCCACTTTCTAGCTTAGCTTGCATCTCTTTGCCTTTCTCATAAAGCGAGAGTGGTTTGTGTGCATTCGCCACGTCAGAAAGAAATTTGGCATGGCTTGTATTGATACCTTCACCAACATAAACCAAGAAATCCTTTCTAGCCAAAATACATGACATACGACGACGACTACCGTCGAGAACTTCTATTTTTCCATCCGCTGTACGACGACCAACAGCAGGGTACTGTTGACCACGTTCTTTCAATGTCGCCAGGACATCCGAGAGAGCATGCTCATTCAAGAATGATTGTTCACGAGCATTCTCAGCAAAAACCGTCGTATCCGTTGCCACTTTATCTGCAGGAATACGGACCAGTTCAAACTGAACAGTACCCTCACCTGCAACAGCAAGTTCAATCACTTGCGCTTTGTCTTTTGCCGCGGTTTGCGCCTCTTGAGGTGTCGCGACACGACGCTTATTGGTTTTACCAAATAATTTTGCGTTTAATTCAGACGTTTTCAATGCCATTTACTAATTACCCTTGATTCAATGACGGCCAGTTAGAGTGCAATACCCTTTCAAGTTCAAGCGCGCTCTTATGAACCGCATCTTGTGCTGTCGCGAGCGTTTTCTTACCCCCTTCGAAATCACTTACCGTCAAATCAAAAACCGTACTGTAAGTGTCAGCACAAGTTTCAAATGCACGGCTACGTGGGATAGTGGCCATCATAACTTGGTCACCAAGAAGATAGTTCATTTCAGTTAAAACCGAAACTTGCTTCTTATTATCGTCTTCAAACATTGTCGGCATCAATCGAACGAATTCAAGACCATTCCAATCTTCAGGGAACATCTCGTAAACCGTTGGCAAGTGCTGGAAAAAGTTTACCGTTGAAGCCCAGTCAAGGCGTTTTGCCGCACATGGAATTAATAACGCGTTAGACGCGTACATCGCATTCCAAACCAATGGGTCAACGTGTGGACCAGTATCAATCATGATCACATCAAAATCATTGGAAATCTTGTCAATCAACTGCTCTTTTAGCAGACGCACGATGTCCAACGACGGGTCTTCTGACAACGTTTGCCACGCTTCTGCGTTAAACATAGCGTCTTCTGGAAAAGCAGAAATCGACTTCAAGTTCGGGTATTGCGTCGGTAACAATACATTTTTGTGTAGGAATTCTCGATCGATTTCCACACCGTCGGGTACGTTACCCAGCATAATATCAACTGCTGAGTAGATATTGTCATGCTCAGCCACACTAATTTGTGGGTTTAGGAATAAACGCAATGAACCTTGAGGATCAAGGTCAATCAAACAAATACGGTAGCGATTATCTAAGTTAAGCGCTAAACATGCCGCCAAATGCACCGCTGTCATCGATTTTCCCGTACCGCCCTTTTGGTTCTGTACGTTAATGATCCACGGTTTGTTATCCAAGTTTTTTTTACGCTCATGGAATTTTGGCACTTCCGCCGCATCCATTAGCATGTGAGCTTCTTCTAAAGTAATGGAATAATGGTTGGCATTATTCTTTGTAAATTGATGGCCTTCTGCTTCCATTTTACCGATAGCTTCATCCAGCTTACGGCGTGTTAAACCTGAGCGGGTTTCCATCATTGCTTTAGACATTGGTGGGAAGTAGTTGTCACTTCGCTCTTCCAAAACAATCTCAATACGGTCAGCTTGAACTTGTTGCGTCAGTTCCGCTAACTCCAGAAGATTTTCAATCGTTTTTTCTCTTTTCATGCCAAATTCCGTTGGAAAGATATCTGGGCTCAATTGTACAGCACAGCAATCAAAAAACAACAAAAAGGTGCACAAACATTTTGAACAACAATCACATAAAAAATAGTTACAAACTTCTATTTTATGTTTTAAATGTAAAAGCATGACGAATCTTAATCAAAAATCTTCGAGTAAGACATCGAAACTTTGAATGAAACAAAAATGTCACACTGTCACTTATTTACAATGTAAATAGGTCATATTCCCGGAACGATTATAACAGTGACCTAAATTACGGATAATGTGAAATGAACCTAATCTAACTTTAATGAAAGCAAAGTGACGCATGCATCGAACCTTGATCATGTGTCCAATGTGATTTACGTTAGAAAGCTCAATTTACGAGGGAAGAATGATCAAGGATTATTCATGATCATGCTTCCGATAGTTAGGTTAATTAAGAAAGCATGATCAAGGGACATACCATCCAACCTACATCCAGACGCTATATTTCGTTGAGATCAATTTCTCGGAAAAATGATCAAGTGAATTTACACGCCGGAAGCATGATATTTATAAGATAACTTACGGTCGAATGCAGATAGACCGGGGGCTAAAGAGATAATGAAGAGAGAAAACACGGAACGATGGAAAAAGCGATCTCAATGATGTGCAATACAACTATCATGATCATGCTTCCGTTCATTTGCTCATAATGCGTTATCAACAATGAAAGAACTGAAAAACGGCAAACTTTTCAACAATTGGATAATTTCCACTCGATTCGTTCAAACGAAAGATGAAATAGCATTCTCTTGATCATCGTTCCAGGTATAAAACACGCTTACACACAACGCAACGGGGTAGGTTCATTCCAATCAATGACGGAGTTCTGTGGATAAGTTGTATAAATGTCATGATCATCGTTTCGAACCTATTTTGATCATCTTTTCAGAGTTCCAATGATCATGCTTACGAGAGTTTATGATCATGCTTTCCTTATTGTGTTGATCATGGTTTCGATAAGCGTATGATCATAGTTCCGAAGCTAATAAAAAAATATCGTATATAAACAAGGAATTGCACACACAAATCCGTCCAGATCATTAGATCATATAATCAATTAAGATCAGATTAATCAAAAAGATCAGTTAATTAAAAACAAAGAATTTTTCTTTATTTATGATCTATTTTTCTTTATCCTTCGGAAACATAGCAAAACTACGGCTAGTGAGATCTGGATCTAAAATGAGCTCTGATGAAAAAGTTCTGATTAAAGCGCCTAGAAGCCATAAGGATGGGCACCTTTTTGAAATTCACGAATCTTCGACAGATTGGGTTGAGCAATACCAATATTTCAAAGGGGTAACTAAAAGTATCCTAGAGTTGCTTAATCTGATTTCACTTCGAGGCTTCAGTAGCAAAGATGGATTAGTGTCTACCACTGAAATTGTCGAAGCAACAGACGGTCAATTGACTCGTGCGGCACTTCAGCAACGTTTGCGAGCAGCTGTTAATATTGGGTTGTTTACGCAAACGCCAGTTCGTTTTGAGGAAGGTTTGGCTGGCAAAACGATGTTACATAAGTTTGTGAATCCGAATCAGCTTATCTCAGTCCTAGGAGCCACCAGCTTAGTGACAGAAAAAGTTCGGCAAAACGAGAAGCAAAAGCGCTCTAAAGCGTTAGCACAAACACAAGTCAATAAACGATTGTTGAATGAACATGGTTTAAATACCCCCCCAATGATGAAGGATGAAGCCGATCAATTTATCGTTTCACCAACCAATTGGGCAGGGATCATTGATCAAGCTCTCGCACCTCCTCGCACTCGCAAAAGCTACCAGAAATCTATGGTGTCGATCTCTGGCACCAAAGCGGTGATTGAAACTCGATCATCGAAAAACATCATGACGGTTGACGATCTAATGACCCTATTTGCGCTGTTCACGTTAACAGTGCAGTATCATGATCATCATAAAGATCAGTACCACATGGATGCTGCACACGTCCCCAATAAAACGCCGTTATATATCACCGATATTTTGTCCCTCCGCGGCAAGAAAGACAGTGGACCTGCGCGTGATTCAATTCGTGACAGTATTGATCGTATTGAATTTACCGATTTTCAATTGCATGAACTTACCGGTCGCTGGCTAAGTGAAAATATGCCAGAAGGCTTTAAAAGTGATCGTTTCCGTTTTATCGCACGAACCATTACAGCATCAGAAGAAGCCCCCGTTGAAGGCAGTGATGGTGAGATACGTATTAAACCAAATTTGTATATCTTGGTTTGGGAGCCATCGTTTTACGAAGAGTTACTGACTCGTGATTATTTCTTCTTGTTCCCGCCTGAAATTCTGAAACAGCATACTTTAGTGTTCCAGATGTACTCATTTTTCCGTAGTCGTATGGTGCGCAGACATACGGATTGTATGCTGCTGAGCGAGCTAAATCAGAAATTAGCGCGCAATATCGAATGGCGTCGTTTTTCAATGGATCTGATCCGTGAACTAAAACGCTTGTCCGATGGTAAAGGGACAGAAGATCTTTTTGTGGTGAATTTGTGGGGTTACCACCTCACAATTGAAACGATGATCGAGAACGGAAAAGTGGTGGATTACCAAATTGACATCAAATGTGATGTCGAAGAGGTACTTCGTTACTCCCGCGCGCGCACGACGAACGCTGGTAAACGTAACATGGCCCCTACGTTACCAAACCCACTTCGTAATGAGATGGTAACGAGACAACAACTAGAAGAACTCTCAGGTATCATTGATGGTGAATTTGAGCCTATTCAGCGCAAAGCACCATCTCCACGCGGTAATTTGGGTCGTCGTGTGAAGCAGAAAAAACATTTAGTAGAGATCAACGCTGATGAGATCACGATTACTCTCTCTAAATACACCTCTCCAGAGGCTCTAGAACGCAGCGTAATGGCTTTATCAGCAATGACAGGGCATTCCTATGCCTCGATCAAAGAAGAGTGTTCTGAGTTCATTGAGAAGCTTGATTGGTTAAGAGTTGGAGAAGAGCCACTACCATACGAAACATTGAGTAAAACGGTAGAGCTGTTTAACAATCAAAACGACGTGAAACATTTGACCATAGAACGTTTGATTGCAGGGTTAGCCGTTCGACGGAAAGTATGTCGCCAGATTTTTGATGGTCATATGGACGAGATGGTATTAAGAGCACTTGATGAGATGGCCATTTAATATGAATTTTTTGGATGTTTATTGAGTAATAAACGTGACGAATTGATTCAGAATGTAACAATGAATTGCACTGATGGAAATCAGACTTAACTCTAACAAATCAATGACATTATGGGTTGGGGCTCGGATTAATATTTATCCCGAATAGACAACCTTTTTGTCCTTTCTGATGATTAGATAGATTGGCTCATATTGTTACATTCATTCTGAATAGACTTCGCGAGTTTCTCCTCAAGAAACTCGCTTTTTTTTATCTGAATTTTGGCACTTAGAGCCACGAGAGCAACAAATTTTCACCACGTTGACAAACCAAATCATTGCCGATCAAGCCAGTATTACGAGGTTATATTTTATCTTGATCATTTTTCCGGGCTAATGACGTAATCTTAGATCATTTTTCCAAGCTTCATTCCAGTTCATTGCACGCATCAAAGCCACATGTGACTCGATCATCTTATTAGCATGTTGCTGCCACTTAGTTTGATCATTTTGTTGATTGCAAAACTCTAGCGCTAATACAGTTAAGTGTTGCAAACGCTTTAAGCACCAATCTTTAATATGTAGATCAGTCATTGATTGGCAAGCGGTTTGTTCAAGTTTAGCGCTCGCATACAGCAGGCTTTGATAAGCTTTTTGCTGGTCTTGATATCGAGCGTGTTGAAACACTCGGAGATAACCATCTAACCAACATGCGATTGCTTTGCTCTGTTGATCGGTAAGATCTGGCCCAAATACAGACTCCGGTGCTTGAGATAAGATCGTTTCTAATCTTTCAACTTGATCATGCTTCCTATTTTCGTACCAACTTGAAATGAGATCTTGCCAGCTTTTCAATTCCATTGTGTTACCTCAGTCGTTTGTTTTACCGAGTGGTTTATCCAATGTGATCCGCTTTTAGGCGAGTCTTTAAAAGAGTTTGGCTCATTTTGAGCAAAGTTTCCAAATGGGCTATGAAACATTGGCATGAGTGCTATGACGGTGGACGCTAAGTAGAGTTTGGCTTAGTTGACTGATGAGTAAGTGAGTTCAGTTACTGTTTGTCGTGTAGGTAAGCGTAAGCTTGTTAGGAAGGTTAACTGATGTGAGTGAGAGAATGGCAAGAAGCGTTGAACGTGAGCAGCTGTAAAAGGCATTGTTTGCTGTTGATAATAAGCAAAATGAGAGCTAGATCGGCTCACTTTTGATAGGGGAATCTTTCAAATTTAATCGTTAAGAATGCTTTTGGCAAAAGTTAAATGATGAATTTATTAACGACTTGATGAAAGGTCGGGAGTGGTCACATTTCCCCACAATTTTGCTTACCTCCGCATTTTGGGTTTGCTATAGATTACTCATCGAAAACATGGTGTGTTCGGAGGAAATATGTCCATTAATTCTATCGACCATGACGAGATGACCCACATCGCTCACAAATGGGAATTACCGGAAGAAGAAACCAATGTGAAGCCAGAGAAAATAGTGAAGTCAGCTGAAGCGAGAAGACGCATTGAAGCGCTACGTGAGATCCGTGAAAGCGGGTTGAGCATTGAAGAAGCAAGGGAACTTGGTCTGATCCACTAACTCTTACACAGGGGTATTTAGAACCATGGGGTAGTCATAGGACTGCCCTTTTCATTTTCTGACGTCTCCCTCGATT
This sequence comes from Vibrio sp. PID23_8, assembly GCF_003584965.1. Taxonomy (NCBI): domain Bacteria; kingdom Pseudomonadati; phylum Pseudomonadota; class Gammaproteobacteria; order Vibrionales; family Vibrionaceae; genus Vibrio; species Vibrio sp. PID23_8. The sequence continues at coordinate 193,322 of NZ_LIXE01000005.1, forward strand.
CATGTGGGAATACGCTCATGCTGCAAGGGGGAGACAAGTCCGATTTTCGCAATGATGCGTGAACGCTAAACTGGATAAATTCACCTACAAACACCAATAAATCTCCCCATCAAGAAGAAAGCGACTGGAATTTGATCAATATAAGTGTGTTTCACTTCTGCAAAGTTAAGTCCGTGTGTTATAGTACTCGACTAGTATTTAAAGTACCTTGAGGCTGTAAATGTCGTTCAACCTTTCCCTATTACCGCCTGACGAGAAGAACAGAATCGAACTTGATAAACAAGCATCGTTTCTGGTTTGGAAGCTCAGAGAGGCCAAATCTGGCCCTGAGGCGATAGAAGAACAGTTGTCTAAGATTTACGACGCTGATGAAAAAGCATTTTTTCAACAGTCAGTCGAGAAGTACAAACGAGTAATGGGTGTCGCGTAAAGCGGATCGTGGCTCTGGTGTGAACCACAGCGGCGAATGAGGTTGCCTCCCCATTCCTTTGCAGGGCGAAATGGAAACAGTTTCGCTTTTTGCTAAAATCCTTCGCATTAAAATTAAATTTAGAGAGACATCCCGATGGGAAGAAGTTTTGAAGTGCGCAAAGCCTCTATGGCGAAAACTGCAGGCGCAAAAATTAAAGTTTATTCCAAATACGGTAAAGAAATTTACATGTGCGCGAAAAACGGTGGCGGTGATCCAGACATGAACTTGGCTCTGAAGCACCTGATCACTAAAGCGAAAAAAGACCAAGTACCTGCACACGTTATCGAAAAAGCGATCGATAAAGCGAACGGCGGTGGCGGTGAAGATTACGCACCTGCACGTTACGAAGGTTTTGGCCCTGGTGGCACAAGTGTGATTGTTGACTGTCTAACAGACAACGGTAACCGTACTTTCCAAGACGTTCGCCAATGTTTTGTTAAGACAGGTGCGAAAATTGGGGTTGAAGGTTCAGTTTCTCACATGTTCGACCACCAAGCAGTGTTCCAGTTCAAAGGCGAAGATGATGAAATCATCCTAGAAACGCTAATGATGGAAGATGTGGATGTAACAGACGTTGAACTAGAAGACGGCGTGATCACGGTATTTGCACCGCACACTGAGTTCTTCAAAACGAAAACTGCACTTAATGCGGCATTCCCAGATCTAACGATCGATGTTGAAGAAATTACATTCGTTCCTCAAACTCATACGCCAGTGGCGGGTGAAGACGCTGAGAAATTCCAGAAGTTCCTAGACCTTCTAGATGACTGTGACGACGTTCAACAGGTATACCACAACGGCGAACTATAATTTGATTCTCCAGTTGTAAAAAAGGCTTCCCTCGGGAAGCCTTTTTTGATCGTGTTACTTGTCTTCTCTGTTGTGACTCGCGTTTAGGTGTTGCGGTATTTGGAGTAACACAGCGACATGATCACGCCAAAACAGATACCTTGAGTCAACATGGCGGTACCACCATAACTGAAGAATGGCAGTGGGCTACCCATTACCGGTAGTAAGCCGCTGACCATGCCTGTATTGATGAATGCGTACAGGAAGAAGCTCATCGCCAGTGCGCCACTCACAAGGCGACCAAAGAAGTGCTCAGATTGGCACGCCAGCAGCATCACCCGCGCGGTAATGAACAAGTACAGTGCTAACAACACCGTACAGCCAATAAAGCCCCATTCTTCTGCATAGGTTGAAAAAATGAAGTCAGTATGGCTTTCTGGAATAAAGCCTAATGTGCCTTGGGTGGCGTTCATCCAGCCTTTGCCTTTCAGTCCGCCAGAACCAATCGCAATCAGTGACTGAATGATTTGGTAGCCCGAACCAAGGGGATCGGATTCTGGATTTAAGAACTGAGTAACACGGCTTTTTTGATAAGACTCCATGACAAAGAACCACAGAATAGGTACTAGAGTCAGAATAGTGACTACAAAGCCACCAATGATCTTCCAGCTCATCCCTGCGAAGAACAAAACAAACAGCGCATAGATTACTGTGAATATCGCACCATCTAAGTCGGGTTGCAGGGCTATCAAGCCCGAAGGAATCAAGGTGATCAATAAGCACAGAGCGATTTTGCGAACATCGGGTCGCCCGCCTTCAATGTGTAGCATCCACGCGATCATGATGGGGATGGACAGTTTGATCAGCTCTGAAGGTTGGAAACGGAAGAATCCGATATCAAGCCAGCGCTGAGAGCCATTGGTGCTGTCACCAAACAACGCAACGGCGAGCAATAAAGCCACCGCCACAAGGTATAGATACGGGGCAGAACGCTGGTAAGTGCTCGCTGGAATCGATGACATTACTAAAATACACATGAGTGTGAGTGCGCAACGTGCAAGATGTTTAAAGAGCATTGCTTCGCTAAAACCACTGGCACTCCAGAGAGTGAGTGAACTGAGAAGCATGAGCGGAATGATCGCCAGTAATAATGGCAAATCAATCCTAGGAAAGAAACGCTTGTTCATTTTCTATAACCTAATAACGCCCATGTGCGAGGCGAAAATAACAGAACTCTGCGAGTTCAAACTAATCCAATGCTAAGAATCCAATTCGGAAGTAACAGACACGACGCAAAGGTGTGTAAAGGGGAGGGGGCGGCACCGTCTGTTTGGATAAGCTGACTAGGAAAGTCGTGGACGGATAAATACACCAGCCTGACGTTTTTCGCCACACTTTTTATAACAAGGATGTGTATTTTATTCTCTTAAGGCTTAAGAGAGAGGAGGATTACCAAGAGTACAACGCTGCACTCTTGGCTTGGGGGATTATTTTGTGGAGCTGAATACAGGTTTATGTGTGAGGTGATGTAAGGCATACAAGATGAACAGCGTTACAGAAAGCTCCCAAGCACGCAGGAAGGTACTTTCTAAACCAAGGTCACTACTCGTCATATCAATCTGAATAGGCAGCATGGCACCAAACAGAACGTTGCAGAGATGATGTCCACAATCATCAAGAACGCCTCACCAAGACCAATCAACGCCAATGAGATCGCTCGGCTTTCAAACGTGACTGGTTCTTCCTTAAATACTGGTGGCTTGCCTTCACGTTCAACAGGGAACAAAGTCACCATGGTGATGTGCTGAGCAAATACCACAATCAGGATCCAGTTAAAGGTTGGCATTAGCATCTGGCCTTTTTTTAGCCGGGGTGGTTGCTCGGCAGCGCATAAAGTCGAATAAGTACAGACTAATGGCCAAACCACAAATGGATGCAGTAAAACACTTCGGTTACCACCAACGCCGCGATCGCTGCCAGTAACGCTGGCAGCAAGGTACGAATCAGACCAAACCAAGAGTCGTCTTTGTTCTTTGTCATGATGATGGTTGGATACAGCGTCAGATAAACTGGAGAATCGAAGCTCCACAAACGCCGCAATACCCTCAGTGGATCAAAGCGACGCAAGGGGAAGACATTCATCTGATCGCCACATCTGACGTGTTGTACTTCAAAGCAGAAGAAAAATTCGTTTTCGTGTATGCCCAACAAGGACAAGGCAAAGTGCAGGAGTATTTGATTAGCACATCGTTGAAAGAGTTGATAGGGCGGCTTAACCCCGAACAGTTCCGGCCAGTGCACCGTTCAAGCGCGGTGTAAGTTTATAAAATTAAAAAAGTAAAAAGTAAACAAAGACTTTAGTGGAAGAATGTTTGTGCACGTTGGAGAAACTAAGCTCTCTGTGAGTCGTGCATCTCAACGTTTGTTTAAAGGGATGCAATCACTAGAGCTGCTCACGCTTTACACTGTAAACTCGCAGCTCATTTGCTTCAGCAACTAAAACAAAAAGCGCTTAAGTCATAAGACGTTAGGCGCTTTTATCGATTTATAGTGACGATGTCTCCGAAGAGGCGAATGTGCTTATTCGCTGATCGTCACTTTCTCAATAATGATTGGATCGCATGGCACATCATCGTGACCAAGTTTAGAGGTCGTTTTCACTTTCGCGATGCGTTTTACGACATCCATACCCGCGGTCACTTTACCAAACACCGCGTAACCCCAGCCTAGATTGGTGGTTGCTGTGTGATCTAGGAAATCATTGTCTTCTAGGTTAATGAAGAACTGTGCCGTTGCAGAGTGCGGTGCGTCAGTACGTGCCATTGCGATGGTGCCAACAAGGTTCTTTAGACCACGGTTTGCTTCATTCGCGATTGGCGCACGCGTTGGCTTTTCTGCCATATCTTCAGTGTGACCGCCGCCTTGGATCATGAAGCCGTCGATAACGCGATGGAAAATGGTGCCGTCGTAGAAGCCATCTTCACAGTATTTTTTGAAGTTCTTTGAGCTAACTGGCGCTCGTTCTAGATTCAGTTCAATCTCGATGTCACCGAAATTGGTGGTCATGATAATCATCTTTTTTGCCCTTATGGGTGCTAAGTTGGCGGCATTATAACTAAGTCGTTTGAGGATAGCAGAAATAAAAACAGCAACGTTTTGGCGTCGCTGTCTTTTACGGTTTCGAAGTTATGTCGATCATTTGCGAGAACAAACACCATTGCTACAACGAGAGGTGCCCGTTAACCAATATGAGACTCGGTAGCGGTTATTGGCGAACTTGAGGTAAAGCCAGTCTGCAGCAGGTTTGAAAATTCGCCAACGTAGCGGGGCATATAACCAACCCTGACCAACCAATTGCCATGCGCGATAGGTGACATCCAGCCCAAACAACAGTTCACCTTTCTCGTTGAGAGCATGCAAGATGTTGTTGGCTTGCTCGGGATCGATTTGCGGATAATCGGCGAACGTTTCACTGTAGATGTCGACGGTTTTGATTTGCTGCTTGGCATCGCGTTGTTTTAGCGCTTTCATCTCTTTGGCGCATAAGGGACAAGTGCCATCGTAAAATACAGTCAGTTTGGTCATGGTTGAGCTCATCGTTGGTTGTTCTTTTCTTTTTTACGCGATTATTTTTCTTTTAGTTCATTGTCTTGCAAGTAATGCGGCCAATTATCGCGGATGTTGCCATCATTGAATTGGAAGAGTTCTTTGCTATTGCGCCAGTAACCCCTGTCAATTTCATCGAGCAAGGTACCATTGATAAACGGTTCCTCCCACAAATCTACACTTGGGATGAAGCCAAGTTTGAGTCGCTTCGCGTTTTTATCTGTAGCAATGATATTGGGTAGTTGATCATTGCTAGAGCAAACTATGAAAGTGGCGAATATCACTGAAATGAGGAAAATTTTCAGCGATATGTTATAATCTCGCTCCGTTGTAATGATAACACTTGTTGCAAGCTTGATGATTTCCCTGGATTTGGCTCGTTTTAATCACCATGAGTCAGAGTACTACGATGGGAACAAGCAAACCCAGATGCTAGAGCGCCATGTTAGGCACTCTATTCGTTATGACGGGAAGAAACGTTGCTCAATAGTCATTATGATCACTTTCTGTTTAAGTCAGGGAGCCCGATAGCGGTTCAGAAAAGTGTCACTCGGACATACTCACAACACGATACCCATCGCGACGTACCATCATTTTTGTCGATGCTAAGGGCATAGAAGGAGCTGAATAGGCTCCTTTTACATTTTAGGGCTTGCGGATAGCGCGTAAATCAGAACATCGCTTAACGACCGTCCCTGGAACTAGCCTAAGGCGCATTAACACAACCTTTTGAGTATTTTCGTAGAAATATAGCGAGAAAATTTGCTATTGAACTAAGGTTAAACTAACACTCAATCATTACGGAGGATGAAGAGAACAATAATAAGAGGCGATATGAATCATTTAATATCTGTGGGCGCACTGGAGTCCTTTTTGGTTGCAATCAGTGTGCTTTTCCTAGGGCATTTCATTAATGCCAAGCTACCGATCTTAAAGAAGTTCAACATACCTGAGCCGATTGTAGGTGGCTTGCTTGTTGCCTGTATCATTACTGCTCTTCATTTCAACGGTATCGACTTACAGTTCGACTTGCCGTTACAAAATACATTCATGCTGATGTTCTTCTCGACGGTCGGTTTGGCAGCAAATTACACTCAGTTAATGAAAGGTGGCGCGAAGGTTTTCATTTTCTTAGCCGTTGCCTCGTTCTACGTTATTATTCAAAACGGTGTCGGTGTGTCATTGGCTGCGGCACTGGGGTTGGATCCTCTGATGGGGCTGATCGCGGGTTCGATTACGCTATCGGGTGGTCACGGTACAGGGGCGGCGTGGTCACAGACTTTCCAAGATGTGTATGGACTTCATAATGTGTTGGAAATCGCCATGGCATCGGCTACCTTTGGTTTGATCATGGGCGGTATCATCGGTAGTCCGGTGGCACAGCGTCTTGTAGAAAAAAATAATCTTGAATCGGAATATGGTCGCGGCTCTAAGACTCACGAGAAATTTCCAGAATTGGTGACGTACAACGAGTACGAAGAAGATAAAGTTACCGCTAAAAAAGTGGTCGAGAAATTGTTCTTCCTATTGATTTGTGTCACTGGCGCTAAGTACGTAGAGCAGTGGGTGAGCACATTCGAGATCCAATGGTTGATGATCCCTGATTTCGTGTATGCGTTATTCATTGGTGTGATCATTACAAACTTCTTGGAAGTCACCAAGATTCGTAGTCTGGATGCAGAAACCGTTGATATGTTAGGTACGGTATCGCTGTCTTTGTTCCTAGCGATGGCATTGATGAGTCTAAAACTGTGGAACATCTTTGACTTGGCGATCCCATTCTTGGTGATTCTTGGCATACAGTCGGTGATTCTGGCAATCTTCACTTACTACGTCACCTTCAAGGTGATGGGCAGCAACTATGACGCAGCGGTGATCGCTGGTGGTCATTGTGGTTTTGGTTTGGGTGCGACGCCAACGGCGGTCATGAATATGGGCTCTATCGTTAACCGCTTCGGTCCTTCACCACAGGCGTTTATGGTGGTGCCGATTGTTGGAGCGTTCTTTATCGACATCGTCAACTTAATCATTCTACAGGGTTATATTTCATTCCTTGGGTAGACTGAGACCAACCTAAAAAAACGGCTACAACACAAGTTGTGGCCGTTTTTTTATTTTTTAGATTATCCCCAGCTTAGGTTAAATCACCGAACGGTTCGGCTAAACTTGAGGTTGGCGGTCCAAGCTAACATACCCAAAAAAGCATAAATGCCGATATTCGTCCATCCCGCCTCTTGGATGGTCGCCAATGGATGCGGCGCAATAATCGCGTACAAAGGGAGATAGAACATTTCAGAGAAGAACTGATCTAAGCCATGGTAACCAAATAGAGCAATGGGCATCCAACGTAAGGTGTAAATTGCGATGAGCATGATCACTAGTGGCGAGTTTACTTTCTGAGAAATGGCCATTGCGGTTAATGCAAACGGTAACAGCAGAATGCCAGCCAGCGTCATACGCAGAAGAAATTCAACCCAATTCAACCACACATCACTCAACGATGCTTGATGGAATAGTGATGTTAACTGGTGCTCAGTGGAGAACTTCAATAACCACAGCATGAAATCAGCGGTAAAGACCAAGGTGGAACAGACTAACGGGATCACCAGTAAACCAAACGTTAGCTTCACTAGATGAGTTTTAATATCGCTGACTGGCATGCTACGCCAGAACATGATGCTGCCCTCTGAACGCTCTTTATGTAGGGTTCTCGGGAAGTATTGAGTGCCAAGCAGAATGGATATCAGACCCACCACGCCCGCGATGAGTCGGTTAATGTCATCGCCGAGGGCTATGCTGAACTCATCTGCGTCACCACTAAAGCTCATTTGAAAAACGAGGTTGTGCTGCAGGGGAGTGTTGTTCATGACGCCAACAAACAGTAATAGGCTGCAGACAAACATAAACAGAGGTACACGCCAGACGAGAGGGTTCTCTAACCACTCTTTGCGTAACATGGCGACAGTAGAGCGCATCATGATACTTCCTTCTGTAAGGCTAAAAATAGATCCGCTAACTTAACGTCACGAACTTCGCCAAGTCTTTCCGCTTGTTCGGCATACTTTGAAGATAACAGCCATTTGGTGGCACCGAGGCATTTTTGTGAAGAGAGTGGCTGCATCGCTTCAATTTGTGCGCGGTGTTCATCGCGCGCTTCCACAATGAGGTAATCTTCACTTATCGTATTCATCGACGATTGTAGAATCGTACGTCCTTGCTTAAGTATCAGCACGTCTGTTAGCAGATGCTCAATCTCCGATACTTCATGACTGGTGATGATCAATATGCGCTCGCCACCTTGGATCCATTCCGATAAGTGGCGATAAAACGTATCACGATAGACTAAGTCCAAACCCAGGGTAGGTTCATCCAGAATGAGAATTTGTGTGTTGGTGGCAATCACTAACGCGAGATGCAGTTGTACCTTCATACCTTTCGACAGCGCTTTAATACGAGTCCGTGACTTGATATTGGTTTCACGTAAAAGCGCATCGGCTTTATGGCGATTGAAACCTGAGTGGACACCTTCGGTATAGCTGAACAGTTGTGCGACCGTCATCCAATCTGGCAATACACTGACATCTGATATGTACGATAAGTTTTGCATTACCTTATCGCGCTGCATAATAGGCTCATACCCGTTGATTCGAATGGTACCTTGATATTCGAGCGCTCCCAGCAGGGCATTGATTAAGGTCGATTTACCAGCACCATTGTGACCAAGAAGCCCTAGTACCTGGCCTGCTCGCAATTCAAAACTGACATCTTGCAGCGTTTCACCTTGCTGCCGATATTGCTTGGAAACATGTTTTACACTGACTAGTGCACTCATTAGAGACCTTTAAATAGTTGAGTGGTTGGATGAATTTGTTGAGTGACGAGTACGTCAGGCCCTGTTTCTACTCTACTCGTTTATTATCTACAAGTAGATCATAGCTTTTACGTCCTAAAGGCACTTTAGTTTTTTGTCTGACGTGATCATTTTGTTGTACGTACTCTTCTTGATTAAGGGAAAAAGGCTTTCGATCTTACTTGGGGATAATCGTTTGTATTCGGCGAAACAGAAGAAAGTTGTGACGTCAATTCCGGGTTTTAGCGGCGCTGTGTCTTGTATGAAGACGCACCTCTTCTCATCGGTTGAGAAGCGATGCTTTCTTAATCATTTTATTATCGAAGATTGATGCTTTGTGCTTATTTATCACTGGGTGAGAATTTGCATCAAGTCATGTTAGTGCATTTCTTATTTGTTGAGAATTCAATGATTCTTTACGGTAGCCAACAGAATATTCAATAGGCACTCTGACCTGCCTAAATGCCGCTCAAATGATGAGTTGTTACTCATCGGATGAGAAAAAGGAAGCAAAGAGGTTTTATGAATCAGGTCATTTCTGTCGGCCCACAAGAGTCGTTTCTTGTCGCAATCTGTGTGTTGTTCTTGGGTCAGTTTATCAACACCAAATTGCCAATTTTGAGAAAGTTCAATATTCCCGAACCCATCGTTGGTGGATTGATTGTCGCTTGCGCGATCACGATGATGCATTTTAATGGTGTCGATTTGGTTTTTGACCTGCCATTGCAAAATACGTTCATGTTGATGTTCTTTGCAACGGTTGGTTTGGCTGCGAACTATACGCAGTTAATCAAAGGCGGCGCGAAGGTATTTATCTTCTTAGCGATCGCTTCAGTTTACATCCTTATCCAAAACGCGGTAGGCGTGTCTTTGGCGACCGCATTGGGGTTAGATCCCCTAATGGGTTTAATGGCTGGTTCTATCACGCTCTCTGGTGGCCATGGTACGGGCGCGGCATGGTCGCAAACCTTTCAGGACATGTATGGTTTACACAACGTGCTTGAAGTCGCCATGGCATCTGCGACGTTTGGTTTAGTCGTTGGCGGTATTATTGGTAGCCCAGTAGCGCAGCGTTTGATTGAAAAGCGCAACCTTGAGTCGGCATATGGTCACACCAACCAAACGCATGAACGTTTCCCGGAGTTGGTGACGTACAACGAGCACGAAGAAGACCGTGTGACTGCAAAAAAAGTGGTCGAGGGACTCTCAATCATTTTGTTGTGTGTGACGGGGGCTGGTTACGTTGGCGATTGGGTAGGCTCGCTAGGTATTAAATGGCTGACCATCCCCGATTTCGTTTATGCATTGTTTATTGGCGTCGTGATCACCAATACTATGGAAGTGACCAAAGTGCGCAAAGTGGACGTAGAGACCGTGGATATTCTGGGTACCGTTTCTTTGTCACTGTTCTTAGCGATGGCGTTGATGAGCTTGAAGTTGTGGAATATCTTTGACCTTGCGATTCCGTTCTTGATCATCTTGGCGGTTCAGTCGGTGATTCTCGCAGTATTCGCTTATTACGTGACATTCCGTGTGATGGGTAGCAACTATGACGCAGCGGTGATCGCGAGTGGACACTGTGGCTTTGGCTTGGGTGCTACGCCAACGGCGGTAATGAACATGGGGTCGATCGTCAACCGTTTTGGCCCGTCGCCACAAGCATTCATGGTGGTGCCAATTGTCGGGGCGTTCTTTATCGACATCGTGAATCTAGTGATTCTGCAAGGTTGTATCTCTTTCATCAAATAAACATCCTGCACTTACATAAAAAGCCAGTCGTCACCGACTGGCTTTTTTTGTGGCCTCTTGGCAATCTATTCTATTGTTGCTTCAAGCAATGAAATCAATGCGTTAATATCAAGATTGACACCATCAACAGCTGCAGGAGGCATGAATCGTGTCTGAAAAAGTATCGACATCGGCATTAGCAAAAATGCGTAAGATAGAAGTGAAGCTGTTGTTTGCCGATCTGAAACGTGCTGGTTACCTTGTTCGCCAAGGTGACAAATGGACTTTGACCGAAGAGGGCGCCAAATTCGGCGGCGAGTATGTCGATCACCCTAAATTTGGACAGTTCATCGTTTGGCCGATCAACTTGCACATAGAACTTGCCATCTCCTCTGGTAAAACCTACAGCGCGACACAACTTGGTGACAAACTAAATCTTAATGCGAAGCGAATGAATCAATTACTGAGCGAATTAGGGTGGATTAGCAAATCTGAAGAGGGATGGATTCTGACAGAGGCTGGAATACGCGCTGGAGGGCAACAGAGAGCCGATAAAGCGTCACAGAACACCTTTGTTGTGTGGCATGATGTTGTATTACGTAACAAGCGATTGAAGCAGTCTGTGGTGGAGTTTTTAGGTCAAGATGCGGAGTCCCATGCTACCGATAAGTCCTATTCCAGCTTTCGCCAAAAATTTGAAGCCAAGCACCGCACTTTGGATGGTCACTATGTGCGTTCCAAAGGTGAGTTACTGATCGACAACTGGTTGTATCTGGCGGGTGTGGTGCACGCTTATGAACGTCAGTTGCCGATTGACCAAGATGTGACGAGTGACTTCTATTTGCCCAGTGGCAAAGTTTACTTGCAGTTTTGGGGCAGTGATACGGGCGAGATGTCCGAAGCTGAGCGAGAGAAGATCCGCGTGGTTTATGAGCAGCACTATTTTAACCTGATTGAGGTTGAATCGAGTGAATTAGACAAGTTGGATGAGGTGTTGCCGAAACGTTTACGCTTGTTTGGTATTCAAGCTTATTAGCTTTTCATTTTAACCCTGCCCAGAAACGAAAAAACCCGTGAATGTTCACGGGTTTTGTATTTTTAGCGCTTATCTCAGTGTAACCCTAGGGATTAGAAACCTTTGATATTTTCCGCTTCTAGCTCAGAGAAGTACTTAACAGTTTTCACTTTTAGCTCTTGTTGTGATGGCTCGTCACAAACGATTACCGCTTTAGGGTGAAGTTGAAGTGCAGAAACCGTCCATAGGTGGTTTACACAACCCTCTACTGCTGCTTCTAGAGCAAGCGCTTTGTTGTGACCAGTTACTAGGATCATCACTTCTTCAGCGTCTAGTAGCGTGCCAACACCGATAGTTAGTGCGTATTTAGGAACTTGGTTGATGTCGCCATCGAAGAAACGAGAGTTCGCGATACGAGTGTCTTCCGTTAGTGTCTTGATGCGAGTGCGTGAAGACAGAGAAGATGCTGGCTCGTTGAATGCGATATGACCGTCGTTACCCACGCCGCCCATGAATAGGTTGATCTTGCCGTATGACTTGATTTTATCTTCGTAGCGTTGGCATTCCGCTTCGTGATTTTCAGCATTACCATCCAGTAGGTTGATGTTTGCTTCTTGGATGTTCACATGGTTGAAGAAGTTGTTGTACATGAAAGAGCGGTATGACTCTGGGTGATCTGCAGGAATACCGATGTACTCATCCATGTTGAAAGTCACAACGTGCTCGAAGCTTACTTCGCCAGCTTGGTAAAGTTCGATCAGTGCTTTGTATGTTGCTAGAGGAGTGCCACCAGTAGGTAGACCCAGAACGAACGGACGCTCAGCTGTTGGTTTGAAATCGTTGATGCGCTTAGCGATGTGTGCTGCTGCCCACTTGCCAACTTGTGCTGCTTGAGCTAACGGGATAAGTCTCATTTTGTGCCCCTAGTTATTGGAATTTAAGATGTTTTGAAACATTAATTCGCATTATAAAATAAGTGGTAAGGAACTGCTATTGTTTTAGGTCAAAAATTTGCTTTTTCTTTAACCAGTGCGGTTTTTGTCAGCAGTTTTGACGTTTGCCTATGTTTTATGTTCTATGCGATTGCGCCATGAGGTCGTTGGCGAATAGGTAAAATTTAGGCCTTGAATTAAGTTTCTTCAAGTCGCCTTAAGGTGTGTAGTTCAGCTCGAATGATGCCGCTTGCGGGAGTGACTTGTAGAACTCGTAGCCCTAAATCAAAAATCGTATTTGAAGAATTGATTTTTTTGCTGAGAACACCGCAACAAGTGCAGAATCTAAAAGGGGAGTTTGTAAAGTATGATCTCGCGCATACCACAACATGGCGTGGCGTTATTTCCTTAACCATACTTAGGTTGTGTAGACTGTTGAGGGGCTTGCAATGAAAAATGAAATAGATCCGGCTAAAGTGCTACAGGCTTATGAATGTGTGATGAATAACGGTAGTCCGACTGAATTTGGCAAAATTTACGAAGGAATCGAAGCGTTTTCTGATTATGATGGTTATAACGTGTTTCTACGAGGTAATGGGGTGGAATTGAAGATCGGGTTTCATAATACTTACCGTTTGGAATACGACCAAGAGCATTTGAAAGAGAGCTTTCTGAAAAAAGTAGCGATGCTGACTAAGTAGCATCGAGAGTTTTGTGGGATACAAATAGAAAAAGCCCTTAAGGGAGACTCCTTCGGGCTTTTTGAGAAGAACTGTTTTTTACGTCATTCTTTATAGTGAATGATTCTTCGGTCAAGCTAAATTAGCTGAGGCGGGTTTTATTCTTTTAATCGTCTTCAGCCAATGTCTCTTCTGCATAGTCGTCAGTCGCTTCAGGTTTGGTACGGCCATTAAGCGTATGGAATCTCTTGCGACCACGAGCAAGTTGGGTGTATTTCAACCAAGTACGCTCTATTTTCGTTTTTGCTTTGCCTGGGTTTTCGAGAACTTTAACGAAGTGTTTCTCTTCGTTATTCTCTGGTGATAGCTCGCCAGACTCCAAGCCGAGCATAGTATCCCCATAAATTGTTAGGATTTCCTCTTCTGAAAGAGTAAAATCGCCAGACTTTGCAAAGCCGCGTGGGAATTTGACGTTGTCGTAAAAACGTTTTTTGCCATGACGAAATTCAGTGTCAGACATATCAACAGCCTCTGTAACCGTTATTGATGAATGTGGTGAATTACGGCAAAAATTAGGCTCAAAGTAAAAAAAAGAAAAACAAAATTTTTTTGTCGTCACGATTTTAATTAGTTGTTAATCTGGTTTTATATTAACCAGGAGATGGTTTATGGATGTAAAGGTCTTTCGAACATTTTTAGAGTTGGCAAAGGTTCGGCACTTCGGACGAGCTGCTGAAAACTTATATATTACGCAAGCGGCAGTGAGCGCTCGAATCAAACAACTGGAAAGTTATTTTGATACACAGTTGTTTATTCGTGATCGAAATAACATTAAATTGACCTCTGCAGGTGAGCGTTTAATTAATTATGCGGAGGTTATGGTCACCACATTGCAGCAAGCCAAACTTGAATTGTCGCTAGAGGACGGTAAGGCCTTACAGCTGACCATGGGCGGTACGCCAAATATTTGGGATGCGTATTTGCAAAACTGTTTAAGCGTTGTCACGGATTCATTTGGCGGTTACGGTTTTATGGCCGAGGTGATGGGGCGTGAGATGCTAAGTCGTAGTTTGCTTGAGCGTACACTCGATATGGCGTTTGCTTTTGACCAAATTAAAGCGGATGAGCTGAACTGTAAAAAAGTTGCTGATGTGGTATTGGTTTTAGTGTCCACTCAGGCAGATTCGATTGAAACGGTATTTGAAAAGAAATACGTTTATGTCGATTGGGGCACACGCTTTGCGTCAGAGCACGCAGAACGCCATCCGAAGATCCCTGCGCCCTACCTACGCACTTCGACCGCTCGTATTGCTCTCGATTTCGTATTAGAGAAAGGCGGTAGCGCTTACCTACCAGCATCACTTGTAGAGCCGTTTATTATAAACGGTCAGCTTCATAAGGTGACGGGTGTTGACAACTGGTGTCGACCTATCTATTTAAGCTACCGTAAAGCGAGCTCGTCGGTAGAGGCGATTAAACAGGTCGAAGACATCGTAAAAGAAATTGATCCGTTGACCGCTTACAGCTTGCAGCAAATCGCAGAATTGCCAGTAGACGAATAGTGCTGGTTATGTGGCGCAAAAAAATCATAAAAGCCCTTTAGTGTTTTGCGAGAGGGCTTTCTGTATTGATGCTATATACCCAAGTCATTCTTGCTGAACCAAGCATTTCGAGTTTACTTGGGTATATCCACTAAATCAAAAGTTACGGCAAGTCAAAGACCAGTGCAGTGGCAGGCCAAGCAGAATCATTGCGAAACGTCACCATATCTTGCTTTTCAACTTTAGCGCCATCTCCGCCCGACAATGAGGTATTGTCGATTTCCAGTTCTCCTTCGACTTGATGTACATATAGATTTCTTCCGGATTGGATGCTAACGCTGAGCTGCGAGTGCGGTGGTAGAATTAATTGGTGCAAACTTGCATCTTGTTTGATGCGCAGACTATCGCCTTCTCCAGTGGGCGTCACAATGCTGGTGAGCCCTGACTTACGACTAAAATTCTTTTGCTGATAGCTAGGCCTATTGCCAAATGTGTTTGGCTCAATCCAAATCTGTAAAAAACGTAGCGTGCTAGTATTTGACGCGTTGTACTCGCTATGATAAATCCCTGTGCCAGCCGACATCAGTTGGAATTCACCTGCGGATAGTGTTTGAACGTTACCCTCACTGTCTTTGTGCGCAATCTC
The DNA here is from genome assembly GCF_003584965.1 of Vibrio sp. PID23_8. NCBI lineage: Bacteria > Pseudomonadati > Pseudomonadota > Gammaproteobacteria > Vibrionales > Vibrionaceae > Vibrio > Vibrio sp. PID23_8. Next base: position 208,581 of record NZ_LIXE01000005.1, read on the forward strand.
CCCTTCCAGTACATAGCTGATGATTTCCATATCCTGATGACCGTGTGTATCGAACCCGGCGTTAGGTTGTACGATGTCATCATTAATCACTCGCAATGCAGAAAAACCCATATGCTGTGGATCGTAATAGTTGCCGAAAGAGAATGTGTGTTTGCTGTTTAGCCAGCCATAACTCGCACGACCTCGGTCATCGGCGTGCCTTACTGTAATCATAATCGTCTCCTCGCCTCAGTTTGGCGCAATCTCATGGTTCCGTTAGTGGAGAGTAAGGACTCCCTTGTTATTCTAATCAGTGTAGGAGGGGCTGACGTAAGAAAACATCGTCGCTATTCGATGTTCTCATTCAAAAAACTCGAACACGTTACTTATGTCGGCGCTCGGTTAGCCCGGCACGCTAGAGGAATGCGGTGCAATAAATCCATGGTTTGGAAGAGATTGATCGTTTGGTGGTGTGAGTACTTGGCATCATGTTTTGATGAAAAAGAACGCCGCGAACGGCGCCCGTTGATATTCAACTGATGGAACTGGGAGGCTTAAAGGTTCATTAAGCTTTCAAGCGAAGCCTCTACGCAGTTGTAGTGGTAAGTTCTGATCTTCTCACCATCCGTTGTGTTGATTTGAATCTCTGAAATTTCCTTATCAGAGTCGCGCTCAATGATTCCTATCGAGTGCTCTACCGATTTGCTAGTAATCACCTTTTGATTTTTTAGTACAATGACGCAAGTGTGTAAGTCCATGCCAATTCCTTTTAGCTGACGTTGTTGTGTTATTCTGATTCTAAATTTAGTGCACAGATTCACTAATGCAAAAATTTCTCAATATTGATTTCCGAAAATGGCTAACTTGCTTTAACGGTACGTTCTAAAATCAAGTCATGTCTACTCAGCCAATGGAAGGGCTAAGTTCATCAACAACAGAATGCATTCGCTAGGGTTGCACTATGTTTATTCATCCTCATACATCGCTGACCTTTGCACAGTGCCAAAAGGCGCGTATGGCCCGTGATCGTCGTTTTGACGGTTGCTTCTACGTTGCGGTCAAAACCACGGGAATCTTCTGTCGCCCAATTTGTCCAGCCAATTTGCCTAAAGAAGAGAATGTGGAGTATTTCACAGATAAAACGCAGGCTCTTAAGGCTGGTTACCGTCCGTGTTTGCGTTGTCGGCCAGACAGTGCGCCGGGATCTTGGGCGTGGAAAGGGGTTGAAACCACTTTTCAACGGGCGATCAATATGATCGATAGCGGTGAGTTGCATCAACAATCGCTGGCAAACCTAGCGGGTCGGCTTGGCATATCAGATCGATATTTACGCATGTTATTCGAGCAATATCTTGGCCTGTCACCGAAGCAATACGCGCAATACCAACAATTGATGTTTGCTAAGCAACTGTTGCACTCGAGTTCGATGTCAGTGGCAGATGTTGGTTTTGCTACGGGGTTTCATAGTACGCGCCGCTTTAATGATGCCTTTAAAAAGATCCTCAAACTGACACCTTCTCAGGTGAAGCGCAAAAAGTTGGGTGGGGTAGGGACGAACCGGATCGCGTTACCGTATCGAGGTGAGTTGAACTGGCCGCACATGCTAGATTTTTATCGCCTACGTGCCATAGAAGGCGTGGAGTTAGTGACGGGTGATTGTTATCAAAGAACCTTGCAGCTCGGCGGTGGGAAAGCATGGTTGCAAATGTCTCAAAGGGAAGGTTACCTTGAGATGGTGTTTGAAATCGAGGAGGTATCTAAACTGCAAAATCTCGTGTCTGGTGTACGACGAATGTTCGATTTGGATGTGGACATATATAGTGTGGAGCAACACCTAGATTACATAGCCCCAGGTCTGGTTACCACCCGAGGTCTTCGTATTCCGGGGGTATGGAGTGCTTGGGAAGCGGGCGTGCGAGCGATTTTGGGTCAGCAGGTGTCGGTGAAAGCGGCCATAAGCCAACTTAATTTGCTGGTGGCAACGTTAAGTGATGGCGAATCGTTCCGTTATTTCCCGACACCCACCGCAATCGCAAAGGCGGATATGAGCTTTTTACGTATGCCGCAAAGTCGAAAGGACACGCTGACACGCTTTGCTCATTTTGTTCAGAGTCACCCTGACGCTGATCCGCAGCAGTGGCTTGAGTTGAAAGGTATTGGACCTTGGACGGTCAGTTATGCGCAGTTGCGTGGCCAGTCTCAGCCGGATTGTTTTTTAGATAAAGACTTAGTGGTCAAGAAAGCCATGCCGTATTATCCCTCATTGAACGCCCACACCGCTTCACCTTGGGGAAGTTACGCCACGTTTCATTTATGGAATCAATCATGAAATCACGTTATACGATAATGCCAAGCCCGTTAGGCACGGTGACCATTCAAGCGAATGGCCAAGGTTTGTTGGGGATCTGGTTTGAAACCTGTACCACCAAGCCAGACAGCCTAGGGGAGCGCGACGATCAATGCCCAGTATTAAGCCTAACCAGGACTCAGTTGGATGAGTATTTTTCTGGCCTGCGTAATGAATTTGATTTGCCATTAGCCGCGACAGGAACAGAGTTTCAGACTCAAGTTTGGCATGCGCTCACGACGATACCTTATGGTGAAACGTGGAGTTACCAGGACTTAGCTAATGCGATCGGCAATTCGAAAGCGGTGCGTGCGGTAGGGCTTGCCAATGGCAAGAATCCCATCTCGATTGTGGTGCCGTGCCATCGTGTGATTGGTAAAAGTGGCAAGCTTACTGGTTATGCGGGTGGGGTTGAGCGCAAACAACGTTTATTAGCTTTAGAGCAAGGCACACCGCTTTAAGTGAAGCGATTCTCAGAATTCAGCAAGGTTTACCGTATTTGTCTAAATTTTATGTAGGGTGGGAGCCATCTATAAACACAGCAATCCAGAGTAATCAATAGGGATAACAAGAGCATGTCTTTCAAAACGGATTTTGATGCATTCATCAACCAGAGTTGGCAGCAGCATGAAGCCGAGCCAGAGCTGGTCTACAACCAACTGGAGCATGCGTTAGGAGAGGTGGAGGACGCCAATCACGCCGAGCGTATTTTGCCATTGATGCTGCATACTTCGGTTGGTCATTTAAACGACCCCAAGCAGTTTATTACCAGCCTCGATAAGCTAGAAAATGGCGTCGCAACTGAGTGTCTTGCTCGCCAGCGCGCGAAATCGGTAGCGCAGTATTTTTTTGATGGCAGTGATACTGGCATGGCGTTATTGGCTGAGGTCGACCAGCGCCGCGTGTTTGCTCAAATCGCCAACGAACTATCGGCTATGAACAAACTGCAACAAGCCAGCGAATGGTTAACAAAAGCGGTATCTGGACTTAATTCAGGCAGCGTAGCAGAGCCACTGGCGCGTTCTATTGCGATTACTGGAAACAACCTCGCATGTCAGTATGAAGAGCTTTCTGAGCGCACTGCGACGCAAATTCAGCACATGCTTGAAGCGGCAGCATTGGCGCTAGAGTATTGGAAAGTTGCCGGTGGTTGGATGCAAGAGGAACGCGCAGAATATCGCCTTGCGATGAGTTTACTTAAGGCGGGCGAGCCTAAGAAAGCCAAAATCCATGCTGAGCGTTGTGAAGAGATTTGCCAACACAATGGTGGAGATGCATTTGAACTCTTTTGTGCTAATGACTTGCTGATGTTAGTGCATTATCACCTTAGTCAAATCAATAAGCAGCAATTGGGGCTTGATATGCAGCAATACTGCGTTAATTCAACGTTAGCTTAAACCCGCGCCAGAATAAAAATAGCCCCGGTTCAAGTCCGGGGCTATTACGTTTAATGTTTATGCTGTTTGAGGTTTTGGCTGATAACGTCCGGGCTTGTGGTTCATCGCCAGAATTAGGTTAGTCGCAATCGCGCCCAATATTGAAAGTGCAATAAGGTAGACATCAACAATGAACAGTGAAATCACCACGATAGTACAATCTAGCGCCATCTGAACTTTACCCGCCCGGATGTTAAAGTGCTCTTGTAGGTATAGCGCCAAGATGTTGAACCCTCCTAGGCTCATCTTGTGGCGGAAAATAACGAGCATTCCAATACCTATTAAGCCTCCACCCAATAAGGCGGCGTAAATGGGTTCGATTCTTGAAATCTCAATCACATGATGCAGGTGGTCTACCGCAACCGACACGATTGAAACCGCAATAAACGTGTTGATGGTAAAACGCCATCCCATGCGCATCACAGACAAAATGTAGAAAGGTAGATTAAGAGCGAAGAACACCTGACCAAAACTAAAATCACTTATTTTGGTGAGAAAGATGGCCAAGCCAGCGGTACCGCCAGTAAGTAACCCCACTTTGCTGAAGAAGATAACCCCCAATGACACCAACGCGCTGCCGAGCGTCAAGGCCAAGAGGTTCTCTCTTAGGCTATGATCTTTATCCATAAAAATATTTTCCTTGGTTTTAAACCCGAATTGGAAGCAAACAGGCAACCAAAGCGGGTGCGGTTAGCAAAAGGCCAACCAAAGAGTGATAAATCGCTGAATAAAGTGTCGTGAAAAGTGACCAATGTCGAGTATTTCGCCCAAATTGCATCGATGTTAACTGTTTAACATACTTTACACAGTAAGGCTGGTGGCGATGGGTGGCGCGAACCACCCACCAGATGTTAGGTTGCATTGTTTAGGTGAACAGGTTGCCATTCATCCACAAATGCACTGCGATACTGGCGGCATAACCCAGTGCGATGACCGGAGCCCACTTTAGGTGGCCGAAGAAGGTGTATTGTCCACGCGCCGCCCCCATGAGTGCGACACCGGCCGCTGAGCCGATGGACAGTAAACTACCACCCACACCGGCAGTTAACGTCACTAATAGCCAGTTACCCATTGACATGGTTGGCTCCATGGTCAAAACGGCAAACATCACCGGAATGTTATCCACGATAGCGGACAGAATACCCACCATCACATTTGCCCAAATTGGATTCCACTCGGTGTACATCACGTTAGAAACCAGTTCGAGGTAGCCAAGTAAACTCAATCCCCCAACACACATTACAACGCCATAAAAGAACAGTAAGGTGTCCCACTCGGCGCGGGCAACACGGTGAAATACATCAAATGGAACGACAGACCCTAAACGCCTTAAGGCATAGTCATCACCATTGGCAATCGCTAATGCGGCTTTTTTAGTTAGAGACTGCTTGAGGGTTTTCCTCAAGAAATAACCGAAGAACTGCAGATATGCTAAGCCCATCATCATGCCTATTACCGGAGGGAAGTGTAGTACGGCATGGAATGCCACTGCCGTTGAGATCGTCAAGATGAACAAGCCAACGATGCGTCGTGCGCCACGCTTGAGCTCGATGTGCTCATGTACAGTGCTTGGCTTAGTATTTGGTACAAACATTGACATGATAAACGCAGGTATCACGTAGTTAACCAATGAGGGCACGAATAGGGGAAGAAACTCGATAAAGTTTACGTGGCCGGCTTGCCAGACCATGAGTGTGGTGATATCGCCAAAGGGGCTGAATGCGCCGCCCGCGTTGGCGGCAATGACTATGTTGATGCAGGCAAGGTTAACAAAGCGAGGGTTATCACCAGAGACTTTGATGACGACTGCACACATCAATAAGGCGGTGGTGAGGTTATCTGCGATTGGCGAAATAACGAAAGCTAATCCACCGGTGATCCAGAATAATTTTTTAAAATCGAAACCCTTGCCAATCATCCATGCCTGTAGGGCATCAAACAGCCTTCGCTCTTCCATCGCATTGATATACGTCATTGCAACTAATAGGAACAACAATAGCTCGGCGTATTCGAGTAGGTTGTGCTCTAGTGCGGCTTTTGCCACATCGGCTTGGTTGTTTTTAGCGAAGGTATAACCGATCAGAATCCAGATCAATCCCGCTGCGAGCAGTACGGGTTTTGACTTCCGCATCTGCAAGTACTCTTCCAGCATGACTAAAATATAAGCGATGGTAAAGAAAGCCAGAGCCGCATAGCCGACATTCGTGTGGATTAGATGGAGGTCGTTGGTGGTCGCGGCAAAGCTTACGCTAGAGAATAGCAAGCAGCAAAAAGCGACAACTGGATAGATTGGCATAGACATTTCTCCTTTGTCTTACTGGAGAAATTTTAGTCATAAATTAGAGGGTTAAGTGTGAGAAAGCTCGAATTTAACAGGAGGAGTTTTTGATAAATGTAGCTTGCGTCACTACTTTCTGAGCGACGCAATGCTCGCTGCGCCAAATAGGACTGCTGCAGCGTATAAACCATAAGTTAGCCAATGGCTAATTTCTAAAAAAGGAATGAGTTCCTGACCTGCCCACATACAGCCTCCGTTTAATGAGCGTTTTGTTGATAAAGAGTAATCTAAAACAAATGAACGATGTTTTTTGTGAGAGGAAGCAAATTCTGTTGGTTTAAAAATGAGAATTTTTCTGAGTGAGAGAGTGCTCTCATTTTTTATGAGGCTTGCTCTAAACCTTAAGTGTAAGAGCAAGCGATATATACCCAAGAATCTTGAGGTTACTTGGGTATGAAGTTCTGAATGAATTTAGCGCAGCAATAGCTTTTTAAATGGAGAGGCTTCAATCGCGGTCACTAACAGCACAGTGATAACGATGGTGGCGGAATAAAGAAACAGATCACCTGTTAAGCCTTGTAACCCCAAAATACCGGCCACATTCTTCATCATGATGATCACCAATAAGTGGCTGACATAAATACCGAGAATACGCGGAGACCATTTAAACACCCATGGCATGTTGCCAAAATTCGGGTGAGCCAATAACCACATGAACACTGCGAGTGCCCAAATAACCGTACCAAAGAGGAAATCATGTGAGTTGAAGGCAATGTCGGCATTCATTAAGTAATACGCTTCACCGAAATGTAGTGCCATACCGAGCAAGATGAAACGAATCGTGTTATTGCGTGACCAATGCCATTGCTGTTGCCTTGCCAGATAGCCGAGTACGACAAGCAGGGTACTGAAAAACGGACCGTTACGAGTAAAGAATAGGGTTGGTAGTTCGGTGAGCGTAATGTAACTGCCGGCGAAAACGCCATAGATGTAGAGCAGTACCGCCGTTGGTAGCAGCAACTGAGCCATACGAATACGAACTAATAACGCGATCAACGCAACCGCAATCACGAGTGCAGGAATAAACCATAGATGCACCAAGCCACCTTCTAACAAGGAATTCAATGGGTTGGTCATTAAGTAGCCCCAGTAACCTTGGCGCTCGGCTAAATAGCCCGCTTCAGCCACGGTGTGCCAGCGAAATGGCACAGCTAGACATATCATGCTCCATATCAGCCAGATCTTCATTAGTGGCTTGGCGTAACTTTTTAGTGTCTCGAGAGGGCGCTCGCTTAACTTTGGTTGAATCAAATAGCCGGAAATGAGGAAAAACAGCGGGACGGCGAAGCGAGCGAGCTGGTTGAGTATATAGCCTACCCAAGGCACTTCATCCCATTGCCAATAGGTGAGGGCCATCTGGCAGTGAAGTCCAACAATTGCAAACATCGCAATGATGCGAGCAAATTCTAAACTGGCAATTTTTTGGGTGGTTGCCATAGTATGCTTACCTAAAATAAATGAAAAAATCAGCGCAAACTTAGCAGGTAAAGACCTGATTAGCTTAGGTAAAAAATCAAGTCATGATCAATTGATGGCAATCCGTTTCCGAAATTTAGATCCAGCTCAAACTTATCCGTCTTTCTTCGCTAGCCTGATATCGGAAAATTTAAGGTTACAAAAAAGAACGACCGTGCTAAAACTATAGGTATGAATAAAGGAAAAGTGACCAAAGAACTCATTCTTCAGCGCGCATTTCAGTTGGCGAGTGAAAATGGCTTAGAAAGCCTCACGATTGGCGAACTCGCAAAACAATGTGGAATGTCAAAAAGTGGCTTATTCGCACATTTTAACGCCAAGTTGAATTTACAGCTCTCGGTATTGGCCTATGCAAATGACGTATTTGCTGAGCGAGTTATCGCACCTGCGAGAGAGTTTGGGGATAGCAATATTGAGCGAAAGATTCGTGGTCTGTTGGATGCCTGGATGACGTGGAATCATTCGTTTCAAGGCAGTTGCATGTTTCTTGATGCATGGAATGACGCGGCAGAAGAGGATTGCCCACTGCAATTAGCACTGCGTCAGTCGATTGATACTTGGTTGAATTACTTGCAAATTCAAGTGATAAAAGGCAAAGAAAACCATGAGTTTAGGGCGGATTTAGATACGCAACAAGCGACCTTTGATCTGTACGGGCAGTACTTGAGTGCGCATGTGTTTTATTCGATCAAAGGGGAACAAGAAAGCCAGAGACTGTTCTGGCAGGGTATCGATAACTTGTTTACTCGATGGAAGCATTAGCCCTGCGGTCAGGGGCATAGTAAGCGTTTTATAACAAAGGGCGACACTGAGCGCTCTTTCTTATCAGCACAAAAAGCACGACCGTTCTATTTTGTGCAAAGCTGATAGCTAAGGAAAAGATCATGAGTGAGAAAATCTACTTTAACACCTCGCAGCGTTTCAGCATTAAACGCAGTTTGGTCAACATTAGTACACGATTGCACCATACGTTGGCCCCAACACATGCTAAAAACACGGCGCGAAAGTTACTGCTTACTCCGGTAAGGACACAGGCAAAGAATGCCGAGCCTAAAGGACTGATTAAAAGTGAGTTGCAAGGTTACACAGGGGTGATCAAAACCTATTCACTCGGTACTGGACCGGTTTGGGTGCTCACTCACGGTTGGTCTGGAACCGCCAGTCAGTTCTACCCTTTGATGGAATACATTGCACAAAAAGGCTATACGGCTTTGGCTTACGATCACCCTGCGCATGGTGAAAGCGAAGGGCAATATGGTCACATTCCATCGTTTGTACGTGGTTTAGAGGATGTGCTTGATTCGGTGGGTGATGTCGCAGGTTTGGTGGGGCACAGTATGGGGACGGCTTCTGCGTTGGAGTGTCGTCATAGTAAGCTTGAAAACAAACCACTGTTGCTGATTGCGCCAGTGCTGAACTATGTTGAGAATTTATTTGGCACTATTACCCGTTCAGGTTACTCGATGAAACTGTTCAACGCAGTGGTATCAGAAATCGAAGATCAGTTTAGTTACCCTTTACAATCCATTGACCCATTTAGGCGCCTCTCAGAACGTTTTTCGCCAACCATCATCGTTCATGATGAACAAGACAAGTTCACTAAGCACAGTGTATCGGTTCAGGCTGCGAATGAAATTGAACGAGTGGAACTGGTGACCACTCAGGGCCAAGGTCATGGGCGTGTGATGAAGTGTGAAGAGGTGTTTCGCAGTTTTGACCGCTTGATACAAGAAATTCAATAACACTGAATAACAAAGGACAGCCGAAGCTGTCCTTTTCTTTTTTTAATAATGTCAAAGTGACATTGCATTAGTGGAACTTAGTTGCAGCTTGCTAGGCCAACCTCTTTCCAAACACCCCATTGACCAGACTTGGTTGGATCCTCGCCACGAGTCCACCATTTCGCTTCCCAGGTCTTGCCTGCGTGAGTGACTTGGTCACCGCCGGTGTAAATTGTGCTAGCATCCCAGGCATTGTCACACGTTCCAGGATTTGGGTTGTGTTTCGCGACAACAACCGTAGCGCTTGCAGTCGAAGTTGCTTGACCATCGCTTACGCTGACAGTGAAGCTTAGGCTTGTGTCTTGTGGGTATTCTGCTGCCGTGAACGTCACTTTCGCGCCGTTAACCGTAGCGTTTAGACCTTGAGGTAGCGTCCAATCAAACGTTAGCGTGTCGTTGTCAGCATCGCTAGAATCTGAAGCATCAATCACGACTACGTCGCCAGCGTTCACTGTTGTAGGTGTAGAAACTTTTGCAACTGGCGCAGTGTTTGGTGGATCAATCACACCAGCAGGCTTAACCGTGACTACAACGAGATCAGAAGCGGTTGCGCCTTTGTCATCGGTTACTGTTAGTTTGAACGTTAGCTGCTCTTCTGCAGTCACTTGTGCTACATCAAAGCTTGCTGTCGCAGTGTTCGCGCCAGATAGAGCCACTGCAGTACCTGATACTTGCTCCCAAGCGTAGCTTGCGATTGTGCCATCAGAGTCAGTTGAGTTGCTGCCATCAAGAACAACACTTGCAGGACCTGTTACTGCTTGGTCTGAACCAGCGGCTGCCGTTGGTTGGCGGTTTGGTGGAACAACGACACCACCAGCCATGCCTTCGTGCATTGCGTTAAGAATGTCGCCGTTATCTGCATCAATTTCCCAAGAGAATAGACCTGCTAGACCCAGAGATTTTGCGTAGTTGCCTTTTGCCAATACAGAGCGGTGATCGTCAAATGTAATCAGTTCACCCGTCGAACGGTTCCACACCCAAGGTGCTTCTGCTAGCTCGTCATAACCGTATTCAAAGCCGTTGATGCCAGCGTTGTTCGCACCTAGCATGAATGACTTAATACCTTTGTAGTCAATCACGCCATCTTCCCAAACGCCTTGAGTCGTGCTGCCTTTCAGTTTACCTGTCGCAGTACCTGTCATTGGGTCGTTTGGATCCGTCAGCGTATCTGGTGTTACACCTTCCCAACCACGGCCGTACATTGCTGCACCTAGAACCAGTTTGTTCGCAGGAACGCCTTGCGCGAGTAGTAGTTGGATGCCGTTGTCAGCCGTGTAAGCTGGGCCTTTGTACGCTTCGCCGTTTTCATCGACACCGCTTCCGTCACACTGGCCAGGACGCATGAAGCTTCCGCAGTAAAGTCCGGCTTGATGGCCAGGAACGTTGTTCCAACCGCCGTAGAAGTCGTATGTCATTGCAAAGATGTAATCCATGTACTGAATCGCATCTGCGTAATCAACGTCTTCGATTTTGTCGTAGCCAACACCAATCGCAGAGGTCAACTCAAAAGTACGGCCTGTTTCTGCTTCTAGCTCATCGAGCATTGCTCGCAGTTCACGCATTAGCGCAACGTATGCAGCACCATCGTTGTCAGGATCACCTTTATCAGCAGCAGCACCACTACCACCAGGGTATTCCCAGTCGATGTCGACACCGTCATAGAACTTCCATGTTTTCAGGAATTTTTCAACCGAAGCAACGAAGGTGTCACGGTTGGTTTTATCGACGAAATCATAAAACGGATCTGACAGAGTCCAGCCGCCAATAGAAGGAAGAATTTTCAGATCAGGATTGCGCTGTTTTAGCGCCATCAACATCGCATAGTTACCTTTGATAGGTGTGCTGTATTCATGTCCCGCTTGAGGGAAACTTTTTTGGAATGCTGCCCAAGGATCATGAATCACCACTTCATAGTCATCCACACCACGACACGCAGTTTGTAGCGCATTAAAGCTGTTCCCGCCAACCGATTTTACTGATTCATTCGGGCCACAGATAGGAATAAAACCGTAGATGATGTGAGTCAAGTTATCGACAGGCATGTTATCAACCGTGTAATTACGGCCGTAAATACCCCATTCAACAAAGTAAGTACCGATCACAACGCTTGGGTCTGTGTTGTAGGTTTTGTTGTTTGGGTCAACATTCATGGTGAGAGGCGGCAAGTGAGAACCGTCGGTATCCGCGATAGTGATCTCTGCTGGTGCGCTCTTAGCACAACCTGTTGCGTCACACGCTTCGATTTCCATTTGGTACAAGCCACCTTGGCCGTATTCAAATGATGCCGTGGTTTGGCTACCAGTGATAGGGCCTGTCGCCACTTTTACGCCATCAAAGTAGATGTTGTAAGTGTCGCCAGAAGTACCGCTCCACTGATTAAATTTCACGTTGATCTTAGCTAGATCATGGTACTTAACCATGTCGTTGTAGCCAGATGTGGTTTCCATTGCCAACTCAATTTTAGAAAACTGCAGGTTGTTGGAACCGTACATATCGATACTTGGTGCGGTAGGCGCCGCGTTTGCCGCGCCAGATAGTGCTAGGGCAACCCCAGCTGCACATAGGTTAAATCGAATCATAACTTCTCTCTCAATCCTTGAATTTACGTTCACTTATGAACATAAGCTGCTCTTGCGACAGAAAAGACAATTAGTTTACGTGCAGTGCAAAAGCATCGCATTTAGCATTTCAGACGCTTATTTATTTGCGTGAAAAAATAAACCAAGAATCGACTTTGCTACATAACTTTAACGTTATGGTAACATTGTTTTGCAGGAAAAATGCTAAATCGAGCCAATAATTTATAAATTCTTGGCATCTACTTAATTTATCTTCTACTCAGTTTGTGTGCGTTATTTTGCGAGCGAAATAAAGCTTTTTGCATTTAATATCGCTAATCACCACCAAAGTGATTGCTTAGCGCAGCGCGGCGCTTAGATGCAGCACCGGTTTCTGAGCCTTGCACCGTGTGCTCGAACTCTTTAGAGACGAATCGTTGCTCAGGTAAGGCGGGTTTGACACGACGGAGTTGAGGAGAGAGATGAGATCCAGATATTTGGTAGGCTGTTTTTCCTAGCCCTGTGTTTAAGGTGATTTGCTTGCCATCGAACTCAAATTGAGTGGCAATAAGGCGATGATTTCGAAATACACCGTCAGGAGTGAAATTGAGATGCTCAGTTTGGTATGGCGGTGCGCCAATCTCTATCCACTCACCATAGACTTTTTTTGGATCAATGTAGTCGTTATAGGATACGTAAAGTTGATAGCTAATGAATCCTAGTAAGCTACAACTGAACAATACAAATACCCCTTTGATTATTTTGAACTGATGGTGTGCCCAAAATGAGGGAGGCGGAGTTTGGTCTTGTTTGCGTTTTTGGAGTGTTGTGCTCGTCATGATCCCTGCTTCTTGTTTTTTGGGTTATGGTGGAAAGATTCAGTTGTAAAAACAAACAATCTCTAGAATGTGATATTGAAACTATGATCTAATGTCCACTTTTACATTTCGACACAAGGCTGCTAGTCGTTCATCTTCGTTGATATAGGTAATGTCGAGCTTGAGTAGCAGAACAATACAGGGTAAAAAAGAGCGGATTTTTGATAAGGAAACCAACAATGAATATTAAGGAAAACAGTTATTTTGCTGGCGGTGTAAAGTCACTCGGTTTTGACCAACAAGGACAAGACGTTAGTGTCGGTGTGATGCTTCCAGGAGAATACACGTTTGGAACCCAAGCCCCAGAACGTATGACCGTTGTAAAAGGCGCACTCATTGTAAAGAAAGCAGGTGAGGCCGATTGGGTAACATACAACAGTGGTGAGTTCTTCGAAGTGGAAGGTAACGCGTCGTTTGAACTGGAAGTAAAAGATGCCACCGCTTATTTGTGTGAGTATTTATAAGCGCTTAGCAAAGAAAAAATTAAGAAAGCCACCGTCGGGTGGTTTTTTTGTGCATGTTATCCAGTTGTAACAGTCTTTAGAAATAAAGTGCCAGCAGCGTATATACTTAGAATAGATACATAGGTCAATTAAGGAGGACACAATGGCAATTCAATCTAAACATTCTGATCTTCCTCCTCGCTATGATGCAGCAGACTTTACCACAGACCAAAGGCATCGTTTTACCACCGTGGCCAATGAAGCACACAGACGTAGAATCTCTTATCGACAAGCTTTGGAGAAAAGTCGATTGGCCAAAGCGAAAGAGAAAGCGTTAACACCTTGCCTTCCGTCAAAAAGAGTGAAACCGAGTAAAACTGGTCAAGTGATTTGGTTAGTCACTTTCCTCCTGATGGGGTTGTGGATGATGTATATGTTTGCTTAGGTTGTATCCGCTCCTCTACTCAAGGTATATAGCATTGTAAGAAACTTACGGCTTGTGAATATTTTCAGAATAATGAAATTTTTCATAGAGGAGAGTGAAAAATACCATCGGATTGAGCAAATTAACGTGATAAAAATTAAACAAATTGGTGAAATGAAAGCGATTTCAAATGTGATTGCCATGTTTCTTTCTTTCTATCCCTATGATTGTAAATAATAAATTGTGTTTTTTGTTTCATGCGTTGTTTCATGTCATTCTGGGGCTCCTGACATGTGAAGCAGCAGCAACTTTTCAATGCTTTCATTCCTTAATATTCCTTACGAGATAACAACACATACAAATTTTAGGGATATAACATGAAAAGCTTTAAAGTTTTACCTCTCTCTATTGCGGTGGCCGCTTCGCTTGCTTCTTTACCTTCTTTTGCTGCTGATGCCGATGTAGAGGCATTAGAAAAACGTATTCAAGAGCTAGAAACCAAAATTCAAACCGGTTACGTTTTTGATCAGCAACCAGCCGTATTGACTTCTGAAACCGAAGTGCCACTAGGCGTGGTGTTCTCTGGTTATGCTCGTTATGGCGCGGCTTACCAGGGCAGTGATGCAGTGACAGTCGGTACGGCAGGGGCGTTGAACGGAAACGCAACAGGTCGTTTAGGTAATGAACAAAACGGTGGTGAATACCAGTTTGCCCGCGCGTTTGAGAGCGACGGTGGTGCTATTTGGGATATCGTGTTAATGCTTGAGCATTGGGCAGATGCTTCATGGGCAGATGATGGTGGTGTTAACCTTAAGAAGTTTTACGCAGGAGCGGCCAATCTATTTGAAGATCAACCAGACCTATACGTATGGGCAGGCCGTGACTTCCATCAACGTCCACAAACTGATTTGAACGACTACTTCTGGATGATGCACGATGGTCAAGGTGCGGGTTTTTATAACCTAGACTTAGGCGCTGCTAAGTTCGACTTTGGTGCCATAGGGCAAGTAGAGGGTGACATGGTGGGTGACAACGGTCGCTACGCTATTACCAGTAAATTGCATGGCATTCAGTTGGGTGAAATGGCAAACCTTAGCCTTTACGCGAACTACGGTTTTACGTCAGACAAATTGAAAGGTACATCCGTGGATGGCGTGACGTCTTACCAAGTGGCGGGTGAGTTGTCGATGGCAGGTCAACGATTGATTGTTCGTTACTCTGATAACGCAAAAGACAGTGTGTTTGATTTAGCCGAAGGGCAAACGGCGACGTTAGTCAGCTTTGATGGCGGCACAATGCTGACAGACAAAGCGGGAATCCAATATCTAGCGGCTTATCAAGCACTAGACGTTGAAGGAAATGACAGTCGTGTGAACTACAATGCAATTGTTCGCCCGACGTACCAGTGGAATGACATACACTCGACGTGGTTAGAAGGTGGTTACAACGTCGTGGATTACGATGACATCGATGCGACGAACAGCTCTTGGAAGATGACGTTGTCTCAGAACATGGCGATTGGTCCACATACTTGGTCACGTCCGATGCTACGTTTTTATGCAACAGTGGGTAATGCCGATAACGAGTACACAGGTTTTGATGACAATGGCAACAAAGTGGCAACCGATCTTGACACCCTAACGGTTGGTGCAATGTTCGAAGCTTGGTGGTAAGCCACACCTAGTTAATTACTGTCCATGCTAAGGTGGTGAGTGTTTAAGGCAGAACGATCAAATGCTTACCATCTATTTACTCTTAATTCTTGTATTTTTGCCTCCCTCGTGGAGGCTTTTTTATCTCCTGAGGCAGGCAAATTCTTCTGGTCATGAAACAGTTTCACAAGTGAAAAGAAAACTGTAAGTTGCCTCATTCTTTATCAAATTACTCTATTTAGCCCCAAACTTGTTGTGAACTCACTCACGCTAATTCTTAGCTAGATATTGAATAATCGAATGATGAAAGCGGTTTCGAAGGTGTTTGAAACTTGCGATGTGGTGTCCATAAAGAGGTTGATGTGGCGACGATTAAAGATGTGTCTGAATACGCAGGCGTTTCTCAAGCGACCGTTTCTAGAGTGATTAACGGTACATGCCGCGTTAGCCATGATAAGAAACTCAAAGTCGAAAAAGCAATTAAGGATTTAGGCTATCGTCCAAACTCGATTGCGCAGGCGCTCGCATCCAGTCGTACTGGCAGTATTGGCATCATTGTTCCTGAGTTAGGTGGCCCATTTTACTCCGGTATTTTACACAGCATTGAAGAACGCTTGCGACGTATGGGCTATCACGTGATTGTTACGGCGGGATCGAATACAGAGCAAAGCCAGCGCGAATCGGTAGAGTTTCTGCTTGGTCGCCGTGTCGATGCGATGATTTTGCACACGCAAAGTCTTTCTGATGATTATTTGATTGATCTTGATAACAAGGGGATTCCGGTGGTGTTGGTTAACCGTTATATCCCAGAAATGGCCCACAGTTGTATCGAGATCGATAACGAATTAGGTGGCCGAATGGCGACTGAATATTTGTTGCGAATGGGGCATCGCAACATTGCATGTATTACCGGTCCTCTGGACAAATCTGACGCACGGGGGCGTCTACAAGGTTACCGCAAGGCTCTTGAAGAAGCGGAAATCGCGTATGACGAAGCGTTAGTGTCCGAGGCCGGTTTTACTGAAGAATCAGGCATCAGTGCTATGCGTAAGTTGCTAAAACGTGAATGTGTTTTCACTGCCGTATTTGCCTGTAACGATCACATGGCGTTTGGCGCTTATGAAGTGTTGAAAGCAGAGGGCATGCAAGTACCAGAGCAAATTTCACTAGTGGGGTTTGATGATATCTTGTTTGCTCGCTATCTCACGCCAGCCCTTACCACCGTTAATTTCCCTATAGAACAGATGAGCGCAGAGGCGGTGCAACTTGTCATCCAAGCGCTGAACAAGAACAAACGTGATGTGAACTTCAAGCTCACACCAACCCTAGTACCCAGAGGTTCGGTCAAGTTACTGAATAATCTCTAGAACAATAATTAAGGACGACAACATGAAACTGAAAACTTTGACGCTTGCTATGACTGCTGCACTCGGTGTCGCTGCAACGGTAAACGCTGCCGACGAAACCAAAATCCGCTTCGATGGCTTTCCTGACTTCGATAGCAGCTTGAAAGTACTGCTGCCAGATTTCGAGAAAAAAAACGGTATTAAGGTTGATTACCTAATGAACAATCATGGCGACCACCATACCAAGCTGACAACCAACTTGGCAACGGGGTCTGGTGCGGGTGATGTGATTGTTGTTGATGTAGAAAAAATTGGCCCATTTGTGGCTTCAGGTGGTTTGGTTAACCTGTCTGAAAATTACGGTGCAGATAAATACGCAGACAGTTTTGCGCCTTACGCATGGGCACAAGGCAAAGGTGCAGATGGTGATATCTACGGCATGCCTGTCGACTTAGGCCCTGGCGTCATGTACTACCGCACCGACCTCTTTGAAAAAGCGGGCATTGATATCAACGAAGCGATCAAAGATTGGGATTCTTACATCGCTGCGGGTGAAACGCTTAAAAAACAAAACATACAGCTTATTGCTTCGGCAGCAGACGTTGCGCAAGCGATCATCTTTACCACCGTTCCTGAAGGTGAAGGCTTGTACTTCGACAAAGACGGGAACCCAGTGGTGACCTCAGAGCGCTTCGTTCATGCATTTACAGTGGCAAAACAGATTCGAGATAAAGGCTTAGATGGCCGCATCCTTGCTTGGTCTAATGAATGGTACGAAGGTTTCCGTAACGGTACATTCGCGACGCAGCTTTCAGGTGCATGGCTACTGGGCCACCTAAATAACTGGATTGCACCAGATACAGCGGGTAAGTGGGGTGTAGAGCACCTTCCTGATGGCATTTATGGTAGCTGGGGTGGTTCATTCCTTTCAATTCCAACTCAATCACCTAACCCAGATGAAGCATGGAAACTTATTGAATACATGACAGCAGATCGCGATGTTCAGCTTAAGCACTTTGAAACGATTGCAGCATTCCCAGCGAACACAGCAACGTACGATGACGAGCTATTCCAAGAGCCAGTACCGTTCCTTGGTGGCCAGCAAGCACGTCTCGTTTTTGCTGAAGTTGCTAAAAACATCAAGCCGGTTCAACCAGCGAAAGGCGACCACGTAGCACGTTCAATCATTCTTGAAAATGCTCTGATGGAAGTGCTTGATGAAGGTAAAGATATTAAAGTTGCACTTAGTGAAGCAGAGCGCCTAATTAAGCGCCGCACACGTAATATGTAAGCAACTCGCTAGTTTTAAAGTTTGGAGGCGTGCAAACGCCTCCTTTGTAAGAGGTCGTTACTATGAATCACGCAGCGAGCAACGTCATGGAAACTACGGGTCGTAAAAGCTTTTTTTCATATCTAAATTTGAAAGCGCTTACACCGTATGGGTTCCTTCTGCCGTTTCTGATCATTTTTTCTGTTTTTGGGATATTCCCTTTACTGTTTTCTGTCTTTCTATCGTTCCAAATGTGGAACCCTGTAGAGGGCATGGATGCGATGCAGTTTGTTGGTTTTGAAAATTACCACATTGCACTCACAGACCCATGGCTTTGGCGCTCATTGAAAAATACCTTATGGCTTGCTGTCACTTCAGGTGTTGCACAGCACTTAGTGGCAATTCCTGTAGCGTATATTTTAGTATCAATGGGCGATCGCTTGCGTCACTGGTTGACGTCGGCTTATTTCCTACCATTTATTACTTCTACGGTTGCTGCATCTCTCATCTTCTTTAATATGTATTCGCCAAACTCGGGCATTATCAACCAAACTTTGATTGCCTTGGCGGATAGCCAGCTATTAGGTTGGGCTTTTTCTTGGGTATATGATTATCAGCCAATTCGCTGGCTCGATGATGCAACGATGATCAAACCATCGATTGCTATTGTGATTTTTTGGAAGTACACCGGCTTTAATATCGTGCTTTACACGACAGGCTTGATGACAATTCCAAAAGACATTCTTGAAGCAGCACGTATGGATGGTGCTAATGCATTCCGCCGCTTCTGGCACATTTCATTACCAATGATTCGTCCATTTATCTTCTTTGCTATCACCATGACGATTATCGGGAATCTGCAGTTATTTGAAGAACCGTTTGTTTTGACTCGTGGGGGCGGTGGTACCGGTCAGTCTGGTCTAACGATCTCTATGTATCTTTACAAAGTAGGTTGGGAGTGGCTAGAGATGGGGACTGCATCGGCAATCTCATGGTTACTGTTTGCTCTAATCGCAACGTGTACGGCAATTCAATTCTTATTCTTTGGTAAGAAAGGCTTAGGGGAGCAATAGCATGACGACCTCAATTAAAACCACAGCGTCCCCCTTGAGCGGACTTATGCCAAGCGAGCGTACCACCCACCTGTTGACGAAGGTTGCGATGGTGCTACTAGCCTTTGTATTGATTGTCTCGGCAATTATCACAGTGTTTCCATTTATATGGTCTGCACTATTGTCGACACGTGATCGTTCGGAGATTTTCGGTACAGGTATCAGCTTAGCGATTGGCGATAGTTTGGCATACAACTACGCTCAACTGCTTGAAATTATGCCATTTTGGCAAGCGATGTTTAACTCGATTTATGTTGCCTTTTTAGGTACGACAATTTCATTACTGTTCTGTAGCATGGGCGGCTACGCCTTCGCAGTGTACAAGTTTAAAGGTAAGAACCTACTGTTTGGTATGTTGGTGGGTTCAATGGCGATTCCGCCTGTTTTGAGCCTGATCCCGTATTTCATGATCGTGAAGTTCCTAGGTTTACTAGATAGCCATATCGCCGTTTGGTTACCATTTACAGCAACGCCATTTGGTATCTTTCTCATGCGTCAGCACGTGATCGCGTCAATTCCAAAAGAACTCTTGGAAGCGGCAAAACTCGATGGCGCTGGTGAATTTAGAACTTACTGGAGCGTCGTATTACCATTGATGAAACCAGCTCTAGCGACACTGGCCATTGTCCAATTTGTCTTCTTCTGGAACATGTTTATGCAGCCATTGGTGGTACTGAACTCCCCAGACAACTACGTTATTACTCAGGCACTACGAAGCGTGCAAGGGATTCCAAATACGCCATGGGGTGCGGTGATGCTTGGCACCACTATCTCCATTCTTCCGTTAGTAATTACTTACTTATTTGCTTCGAAACAGATGATTAGCGGTCTGACATCAGGCGCTGTGAAAGGTTAAGAGAAATTTAAGGCATAAAAATATAATGAATAAATTCCAATTACCCCAAGATTCTAAAATGCGCCACCCTGAGTTCCTATTTGGTGTCGCGACCTCTTCTTACCAAATTGAAGGGGGCGCACAGCTTGGTGGGCGTACACCATCGATTTGGGATACATTTTGCAACAAGCCTGGTGCAGTAGACAATGCCGATAACGGTGATGTGGCGTGTGATCACTTCCACCTATGGAAACAAGATATTGAGATGATTCAAGGTCTCGGTGTCGATGCGTATCGTTTGTCGATGGCATGGCCGCGCATTCTGCCAGAAGATGGCAAAGTGAATGAAGAAGGTCTTAAGTTTTACGAGCAAATCATCGATGAGTGCCATGCTCGTGGTTTGAAAGTGTTCGTGACGCTTTACCACTGGGACTTGCCTCAATACCTTGAAGATAAAGGTGGTTGGCTGAACCGTGAAACGGCTTACAAGTTTGCAGAGTATGCGGATGTAGTTAGTGCTTACTTCGGTGACAAGATTGACTCTTACGCAACACTGAACGAACCATTCTGCTCTGCTTACCTAGGCTACCGTTGGGGTGAGCATGCGCCAGGTATAAAAGGCGAGCGTGAAGGCTTTTTGTCGGCACACCACCTGATGTTGGGTCATGGCTTGGCAATTCCACACATGCGCAAGAACGCACCAAATGCGATGCACGGTTGTGTGTTCAATGCGACGCCTGCGTACCCTTACACAGAGGCAGACGCAGAAGCGGCAGAGTACAGCGATGCGGAAGGCTACCACTGGTTTATGGATCCTGTGTTGAAAGGGACATATCCAGAAACCGTACTTAAGCGTCAAGCGCACAACATGCCGATGATTCTAGAGGGTGACCTCGATATCATTCGTACAGACCTAGACTTTATTGGCATCAACTTCTACACCCGTTGTGTGGTACGATTCGATGAAAATGGCATGCTAGAGAGCATTCCTCAGCCAGAAGCGGAGCACACCTTTATTGGATGGGAAATCTACCCACAAGCATTGACGGATTTATTGCTACGTTTGAAAACGCGTTATTCAAATCTACCGCCTTTGTACATTACCGAAAATGGAGCGGCGGGTGATGACCACCATGTTGCAGGCCAAGTGAATGATGAACAACGCGTGCGCTACTTCCAATCACATCTAGAAGCACTTGATGAAGCGATTAAAGCTGGCGTGAATGTGAATGGCTACTTCGCTTGGAGTCTAATGGATAACTTCGAGTGGGCATATGGTTACAAACAACGCTTTGGTATTGTACACGTTGATTACCAAACTCAAGAGCGCACCTTCAAGCAGAGTGCGATTGCGTACCGAAACATGCTGCTAGACCGAGCTGAGGAGAACAGATAATGGCTAAAGTAGAATTCAAAAACATCAAGAAATCTTACGATGATGTGGAAGTCGTGAAGCACTTTGATTTCACCGTACAAGACGGCGAATTCGTGGTTTTCCTTGGACCATCAGGTTGTGGTAAGTCGACTACGTTGCGAATGCTGGCTGGCCTAGAAAGTATTTCTAGCGGTGAGATTTATGTTGGCGATAAGCTGATGAACAAAATCGACGCTAAAGACCGTGACCTTGCGATGGTGTTCCAAAGCTACGCGCTATACCCGCATATGACGGTTTACGAGAATATTGCCTTTGCACTTAAATTGAAAGGTATGCCGAAAGACCAAATCGACATCGAAGTGCGTAAAGCGGCGCAGATGTTGGAGCTAGATGCGCTTCTTGAGCGCAAACCAAAAGAGCTGTCTGGTGGTCAGCGTCAACGTGTGGCGATGGGCCGAGCAATGGTACGTACACCGAAAGTATTCTTGTTTGATGAGCCATTATCAAACCTTGATGCCAAGCTACGTGGTGTGATGCGTGAAGAAATCAAACACCTTCATCGTGAGTTAAAAACCACGACGATTTATGTGACTCACGATCAAATAGAAGCGATGACATTGGCAGATCGCATCGTGATTCTGAAAGACGGTTATGTGGCTCAGGTGGGTACGCCAACGGAAGTGTTCCAGCGCCCTGCAAACAAGTTCGTGGCGCAGTTTATCGGTAATCCATCAATGAACATGCTGGATGCGAAGTTGGTGGGAGAAGAGGGCAATTGGGAAGTAGAATTGGGCGATGTTCGTATTCCACTGCCGGAGCGTTTTAAAGCGCACGCATCGAAAAATCTTGCACTGCATTTTGGTGTGCGTCCAACCGACATTCATCTGCGAGCGGAGCAAGTGGATCATGATCGCGTGTTGCCATTCCCAGTGAAAATCAAAGACAAAGAGCTATTAGGCGCAAGCATTCTATTGAAAACAGAAGTTGCTGGTCAGCCTCTGATGGTGGAAACTCAAGCCGCAGAAGTGGATGTAGATACACTCACGCTGTACTTGGATTTGGATTCGATTCACCTATTTGATGCGCTGAGTGAAAACTCGCTTGCGACTTTCTAAATCGCGTTGTAGGAAAAGTGTAAGAGCCAGTGTTTGTGCACTGGCTTTTTTTATCCATACGCGATATCTAAATAGAATTGAGTGAAAATTTTCCGTCATTTATATTTTTATCATTTGCCTGCCTGGATCTGCTGAATAACCTATGAAAAAGAAAAAACGTTCTCCTTCGATTTACGATGTGGCTAAATTAGCCAGTGTCTCTCCTAGCACCGTATCGCGTTTTCTTAATCGCACAACGTTTATCTCCCAAGACAAAACTATCGCGATTGAAGATGCGATTAAAACGCTAGACTACAAGCCCAATTACCAAATGAATCAAGGCACCAACACACGTTCGATGACGATTGGCGTGTTGGTACAAAATCCAGGAAGCCCCTTTATCAGTCGCATCTTTAACGACATGGAGCGGTTTCTCGGATCGAAAGGCTATTCCCTTGTGATTGCCTCTGGATATTGGCAACACAGCATACAACGACAAGCGCTGAGTTATTTAGAGAAGAGTAATGTCGATGGCGTGATTGTTGTGGCGGGCAGTTTGACAGAGAAAGAACTGGTGGATTATTCCAAAAAGATCCCCGTGGTCGCCGTGGGCTACAGCTGTATGGATAACAAGTTGCAATCGGTGAATATTGATAATGTGCTTGGCGGTCACATGGCGACGCTGCACTTGTTGCAACAAGGGCATGTGAACATTGCACATATTAAAGGTTCGCTTAATCAGCCAGACGCAGTGTCACGCTTTGTTGGTTACAAAAAGGCGCTGACCGAAGCTGGGATTATAGTGCGCAATAATCTGATTAAGCAGGGCGATTTTAGTAGCGAGGTTGGTTATGAGCGTACAGTAGAGTTGATCAAATCTAAGGTGCACTTTTCCGCGTTGTTTGCCTCTAATGACCAGATGGCGTATGGGGCTATTAAAGCTCTGCATGATCATGGTTTGAGAGTACCAGAAGATGTCTCTGTCATTGGCTTTGACGATTTGCCTGCGTCGAAGTACTTTACTCCTGGATTAACCACATTACGTCAGCCCATTGAGGAGCTCGGTGTGGTGTGTGCAGAGTTAATCTTGAGCCTGCTAACTGGCGAAAAATGCAGTCCCCGACTCCCACCGATAGACTTAATTGTGCGGGAGTCGACGGTATCTAAATTTCGCCCGAGCTGATGTTAAATGGGCAGTAATTCTGACTGATAACCCGTAAATTCGCTTGGTAAGATTGGATTCACTAACTGAAAAACACGGCGTTGGTGGAGTTTGACAGCTTGTACTTCCGCGCCATAAGTCTGTTCAAATAGCATATCCAGCTCTCCGTTGGCTAAGCAACGCTCTAACCCTCGGGCAATGGCTTTCTGCAATGCTGCTTTTTCTGGGTGGCAATAAAAAACCAAAGGGAATGGGTAGTAGAGTAGTATGCTCGGCTCCACGACCAAATCCGGCGTGAGGTGCGCAAATTGAGTGACAATTGCCTCGGCTTCATTGGCTCCAAGAGAGACGTAATCACACTCACCGTTCTGTACCGCGATCAGCCTCTCTTGCAAGCTCCCTTGTTCGACAACGTGATATTGATTGAAACGAAACAGCTCGGCATCAGCCCACGTGGCCGGAATACCAACGCTTAACTGCTTGAGCTGCAACGGCGTCAATCGACTAAATTCTGCTAACCGACTCTTGTGTATGATCAATATACGGCAGCCTAACAATCCTCGGCATAGAGGTTGTGGAATCATAGAATAGGCTCCTGGCGTAAACTTGCGATTGCCCGCCACTGTAACCAATACATCGGTGCCATGTGAAAAGACAAGTCCTTCATCTTTAGCACTTGGGTAATCAGTCAAGTCATTGTTTATAATAATGTTTAACTTCGTCTGTTCTAGCACAAGCTGTAGCACTTTCCATTCGAATTCTTGGCGAATCACTGATTTGTTGCCATTCCAAAAATGAACCATGTTTGTTCCTCAAATTTGCTCAGACGAATGGATGATTTCACTGAATATTAGATTTTGAAAGCGCTTTCTTAATGTTTGTGCTGATTTTGTGTGCATCAGCACGAGTTGTAGTCAATTGAGCCTTTGATATTGGGCGGTGACATGTTTGGTCTAAGTGGCAATGGTAAGTAGAGATAAACTTGGATTGGTTCACAAAAACCGAGCTAAGCGATAGGTGTTTAACTTGTTGAATTATAAGGCTTAAAAACATAAGTGAGATCTCTATTGTTTTTAAGTTATTGATATAAAAGAATTTTTCGTGTTGTGATCAACGCGTTGTTTTTACTCCCTTTCATTGAAGAACTTTGCGAGATTTACGACTATGGTAAAGCAAAGAAAGCGCTTTCCTGCTGGGTTTATAATCTATTTGCGATGAGTCGTAATGGCCAAGCGAACGAGATCACTCAATTGAGTCGCTTTATTTTTTTGAGTCATAAGAAAGCGCTTTCTTTTCGTATCCAACATTATAAAAGGACAATGTGATGCATAAGAAAACCCTACTTGCTACCTTTGCTGCCAGTATGTTGCTTGCCACTACTGCTCAAGCGGACAGCATTAAACAAGGTGGTACGCTGACAGTGCCAATCATTAACACCGGTTTTGTGAAAAATTTTAACCCTTACACATCAGGTGATCTGCTACATGGCATTATGTATGAGCCGTTGTTCGTCCTGAATAACATGACAGGTGAAACGCACTTTCGCCTAGCGGAATCTGTACAGTACTCAGACGATCTAAAAACCATTACCTTGAAATTACGTGACGGCCTACAATGGTCTGATGGCGCTCCGCTGACAGCGGAAGATGTGGTATTCAGTTTTGAGCTGACGAAGAAAGCGCCAGCATTTGATGTAAAAGCGATTTGGCCGACAGGTAACCTGACTAGCATTAAAGCGACCGATAAACATACCGTTGTGTTTGATCTTGCAGAAGCTGATTCGACGTTCCTTTGGAGCATCGGTGCGTATCACATTGTTCCGAAACATACTTGGTCAAAAGTAACGGATTACACTACTTTTACTAACCCGAATCCAGTCGGTAGTGGCCCGATGACGACCGTGAAGTACGTTAAACCTCAGCAAATGGAGTTGTGCCGTAACGAAAACTACTACTTAGAGAATCGCCCATACCTTGACTGTGTAAACTACCGTTCATACAACGATAACTCACAAATTCAACCCGCTTTGATTAAGGGTGAGATCGACTGGGGTTCAAACTTTATCGCTGATGTTGAATCGACGTTTGTTAATCAAGACAAAGAGAACAACCATTTCTGGTACCCAGCAAATGATGCGATTCATCTTTACGTGAATACCAAAAAAGCACCATTTGATGACCTACGTGTACGTCAGGCACTTTCAATGGCGCTAGACCGAGAAGCGATCGTTGATATTGCGGCCTATGGTTACCCTACTGTGAACTATAATGTGGGTGGCATCGCCGAACTTTACAAGAGCCACATTGATGCTGAAGTGAACAAAAAATACGGACATTTGACGCAATACGATGCAGGCAAAGCGAAGGCCTTACTTGATGAAGCGGGCATTGTTGACCGTAATGGTGATGGCTTCCGTGACAACGTTGACGGATCTACTGTCGAGTTCGATATTGAAGTGGTTAACGGTTGGACGGACTGGATCCAAGTGGTTCAGATGGTAACCGAATACTATGCCGATGTGGGCATCAAAGCCAACGTGAAGACGGTTGACTGGGCGGTTTACGATAAGAACCTGAAAGACAGTGCGTTCACCATGTCGATCAACTGGTCAATGGTGTCGGATAACCCAATTCTGGCGTTCCAAGAGTACTACCACACCTCTCGTATAGGTAAAGGCTTCCACGCAGGTCATGGTGTTCACTCACCTGAAATCGATAAGCTAATTGAGAGCTTTGGTAAAATTGGTGATACGAAGAAGCAAGAAGCGATCATTTCTGAGCTTCAAGAGTTCACCGCAGAAAATATGCCATTTATCCCTTTGTTCTCTAATGCAACTTGGTTCCAGTACAGCACTAAGAAAATCGTTGGCTGGCCAAGCGAGAAAGACCCTTACATACAACCAGTTTGGTATGACGGCGGTAAGCGCGTGATCATCCTGAACAACCTACATCTGAAATAACTAGCACTTTCAGTTGTAGGTAGGTTTTTTTAATTAACATCGGAGCCACAACCGCAACCGCAAAAGTAACCGTGCGTTGTGGCTCGTAAGTTAAAGGTTTGATATGTCGTTTCTAGCTCGCCGATTTGGCTTTTATTTTACTGCCTTTCTGATTGCGATCTCGTTCAACTTTATGTTGCCACGCTTAATGCCAGGTGACCCAGTTGACGCTTTATTTGCAGCAGCACAAGGTCGAATGGATCCTGCTCAGATGGATGCTGTACGTGAGATGTACGGTTTTGTTGACGGCAACATCTTTGTTCAATACATCGCGTACATGAAAAGTGTATTTACGCTTGAACTTGGTCCATCAGTTCTGATGTTCCCGGTTAGCGTATCTGAAGTGATTGCTATGGCACTACCATGGACCATGTTTCTAGCGCTTGGTTCTCTGATTGTCGCTCTGATCATTGGCGTGAGTATCGGTACTTATGCTTCTTACCATCGCGAAGGCTTGTTTGGTCAAATTATGCCACCAGTGTTGGCCTTCATCAGTAATTTCCCATACATCGTAACTGCCTTGCTGTTGTTCTACTTCGTCGGTTTGAAGATGGAATTGCTGCCGCTAGCATATACTTATGACCCTTCATTGGAGCCAGGCTTCAACTGGGAATTCATCAGTAGTGTGGCGAAACATGCGGTACTACCAATGGGCTCAATGGTGGTAGTGGGTATCTCCACTTGGGTGTTCAACATGCGTAATGCGATGATCAACATATTGGGTGAAGACTACGTGACCATGGCAGAAGCTAAAGGTTTGAGTAGCTTTAAAGTGATGAACCGTTATGCGGGCCGAAATGCAATCTTACCAGTGGCAACGGCCATTGCGATGGCGATCGGTTTCTCATTCGCGGGTTCGATCATGACCGAAGTGGTGTTTAACTACCAAGGCCTAGGCAACATCTTGCTAAAAGGCATCGTGGCGCGAGATTACCCACTTATTCAAGCTATCTTATTGATCTTAGTGACGGCGGTTCTGACAGCCAACTTCATTGCGGATTTGTTGTATGTGTGGCTTGACCCACGAATTTCGAACTAGGGTGTATCATGGAAAAATTAATTAATAACCCAACGAATTCAGAGCACGATGAACTGATGATTCGTGAATCGAAATTTTCTTGGAAGCGCATTAAAAAGAGCTTGGGCAAAGTTTACGCGTTCTTTTACGGTAATCCGCCAGCCATTATTGGTGGCTTGTTACTCTCTATTGTTTTAGCGGGCGCGGTTTTCGCTCCGATTCTGGCAACGCATGATCCTGATCGCCGCGTCGCAAGACCACACATTGCACCAAACTCAGAACATGTTCTGGGTACAACTCGAAGTGGGCGTGATGTATACAGCCAAGTGCTCTACGGGGCGAGAAAGTCGCTGGCGGTAGCGATTTCTGCCGGTGTGATTGCGATGAGTATCGCCGTGGTTATTGGCGTCTCAGCGGGCTATTTCGGCGGCAAGATCGATGAGCGCCTTAACTTCCTAACTAACGTTTTCTTGGTGTTCCCTCAGTTACCACTGCTAATAGTGCTCGCTGCTTTCTTAGGGCAGGTGGGGGCCCTCGTGATCACCATATTGCTCGGGATAACCTCTTGGCCTTGGGGCGCAAGGGTGATTCGTTCACAAACCATGGCAATAAGAAACAAAGAATTTATTATCTCTGCGGAAGTGATGGGGGAGTCAAAAATCCGCATCATCTTAGTCGAAATCTTACCGAACCTTGTCTCGATCGTATTTGGTGGTTTCTTGGGCACAGTGATTTACGCAATGGGCTCAGAAGCGGGCTTAGGCATCCTAGGTTTGGGTGACGCAACAGAGGTGAGCTGGGGCTCTATGTTGTACTGGGCGCAAACGTCGTCTTCGCTCTACACTGGAGCTTGGTGGGAAATGTTAGTTCCAGCAATGGCACTGGCCATCACAGGTGGTGCTTTGGCGCTGATCAATATGTCGATTGACCAAGTGAGCAACCCGAAACTTCGTACTGGTCCACACATCAAGCTGTGGCACAAACTGAAAAAAGAAGCCGATAAGCGCAGAGGTTTAAGATGAGCAACTTATTAGAAATTAATAATCTATGCGTCGATTACGTGTCACCAAATGGCGTGGCTCGTGCCGTGAACAACGTCAGTATCAGCATTTCGCCGGGTGAAACGTTGGGTATTGCGGGTGAGTCTGGTTGTGGCAAGAGCACATTGGCATTTGCCATCTCTCGTTTGCACAAAGCCCCTGCACTGATCTCTGAAGGAGAAATTCTCTACAAAGGTCAGGATGTACTGAAAATGAACGACAGACAGTTACGTAAGTTCCGTTGGAATGACGTGTCAGTGGTATTCCAAAGTGCAATGAACTCACTCAACCCAGTGATCACCATTGGTGAACAGCTCACCGATGTGATTTTGGCTCACCGTAAAACCACTTATAAAGAAGCCTATGGTAGAGCGGTTGAGCTACTTGGTATCGTCGGTATTCACGGGGATCGCATGGCAAGTTTTCCACACCAATTGAGTGGTGGCATGCGCCAACGCGTCGTCATTGCAATCGCATTGGCACTAGAGCCAAAACTGATCATTATGGACGAGCCAACCACCGCTCTTGATGTGGTGGTTGAGCGTGAAATCCTCAATGAATTGTACGAACTCAAGAGTAAGTTCGGCTTCTCGATTCTGTTCATCAGTCACGATTTGAGCTTGATGGGAGAGATTGCTGATCGTATTGGTGTGATGTATGCCGGTAATCTGATTGAGTTGGGTGACGCGAAAAATGTATTTGGCGACCCACAACATCCGTATACCAAAGGTTTGATCTCATCATTCCCAACCATTCATGGGCCAAAAGAACGCCTTTATGGCATTCCAGGCAACCCTGTGAACCTACTTAAGATCCCGCAAGGGTGTAACTTCCAAGCACGCTGTAATGAATGTTTTGCACAGTGCGAGAAGAGCGATCCAACACTGGTGCCAGTTAGTAATGGCAATCTAGTGTCCTGCCATTTGATGTAATCGGGAGAGATGAATGGACAATGTAACTACCCCAGAAGTGATTCTCTCAGTAAAGAATCTGGTGAAAGACTTTCCACTTGGTCAGTCTGCAAAAAGCAATCTGATGCGTGCGGTTAACGATGTATCATTTGAACTGCGTAAAGGCGAAGCGCTCGCTATCGTGGGCGAATCAGGATCGGGAAAAAGTACCGGTGCTCGCATACTGACTCGTATCTACGATAAAACCGATGGTAATGTGACTTTTAAAGGTCAGGATCTCGGTGAGTACATCAAAGAGCATGGTGAGCTGGAATACGCACGTCAGGTTCAGATGATTTTCCAAGACCCATTTGGTTCGTTAAACCCAGTGCATACTATTTATCATCACATTGCTCGTCCGTTGATGATTCATAACCGCGCAGAGAAGCACGCAATTCCAAAATTAGTGTACGAGTTGCTTGAGCTGGTAGGTCTTTCTCCGGTGAAAGAGACGGCAGAAAAGTACCCGCACGAACTCAGTGGTGGCCAGCGTCAACGTGTGGCGATTGCCCGTGCGATTGCGGTTGATCCAGAAGTCATTCTGGCTGATGAGCCTATCTCAATGCTCGATGTGTCAGTGCGCTTAGGTATCTTAAACTTGATGTCAGATTTGAAAGATAAGCACGGCATCTCCTTTATGTACATTACTCACGATATCGCTACTGCGCGCTACTTTGCTGAGAAAACGGCCGTGATGTACGTTGGCCATATGGTTGAGTGGGGCAATAGTGATAACGTGACACAAAATCCGCAGCACCCATATTCACAGCTGCTGTTATCCGCCGTACCAGAGGTGGGTAACTCAGGAAAACGTGAGCTTACGGCGAAGAAAGGCGATATCCCATTGTGGAAGCCAAGCAGTGTAGGGTGCCCGTTTGCCACCCGCTGCCTTAAAGCGACTGAAGTGTGCACACAATCTGTGCCCGAACCGACCAAAGTCGCCGAAGACCATTACGCTCGTTGCCATCACCTCGGATAAAGCACTCGAATTAGTCTAAAAAAAGTGCTTTTCGAAAGCGCTTTCATAAATATTGGAAGAACATTATGAATTTTGAACATTTTTCTAGCCCAACCGTAGAGGGAAGTTTCGTTGATTTAGACGGTGAACGTTACTACAAGATTTCTCACGTCGACCAAATGAACCCGTTTTTCATCAGTGTGGTTTCTGCTAGCGATCACTGGTTATTCATCTCATCCACTGGTAGCTTATCTGCGGGACGCATTCGTCCAGAGAACGCGCTGTTTCCATACAAATCCGTCGACCACATCCATGAGAGTGCGGAAAACACTGGTTCGAAAACCATCATCAAAGTCGCAGGTGAGCAAGGCGTTGCCATGTGGGAACCGTTCAATCGCCATCACGATGGGTTGTACCAAGTTGAGCGTCATCTGTACAAAAACACCATTGGTGACAAGATTGTTTTTGAAGAGCTTAACCATACGTTACAACTAAAGTTCCAATACAGCTGGAACACCAGTGAAGAGTTTGGTTTTGTTCGTCGCTCACAAATCACGGACCTATCAGGTAAGGCTCGAGAGATGGAGCTAATTGATGGTCTGCAAAACCTATTGCCATCTGGTGCGCCATTGTCGGCATTGCAAACACGGAGTGCATTAGTGGATGCTTACAAGTGGAATGAGTTGCTCGATGGTAGCTCACTTGCGCTCTTCACCATGTACGCGAAACTCAGTGATCGTGCCGAGCCTGCCGAATCCTTGCTCGCAACCACCGTGTTTAGTATCGACAATGATTACGGTCAGCGTCTATTGAGCAGCGAACAAGTGAGCGCGTTCCGTCAAGGTCGTGAAATTAGTAACGAAACCCTAACTAAAGGGGTGCGTGGTAGCTACTTGATCCACAAGTCTATTAAGCTCGACGCAAATCAGAACAAGTCTTGGTTGATTATTGCGGATATCGACAAGAATCACAGTGATGTTACGGCGATGCGCCACCGTCTTGTCCAGCCAATCAACATGACGGAAGTAGTTGAGCAGAGCATTGCTGCCAACCAGCAAGAATTGATCAGTTTGATGTCTGGCGCAGATGCGTGGCAAATTACGGCTGAAGAAGCAACCAGCGTACACCACTACGCCAACGTACTGTTTAATAACATGCGCGGTGGGGTATTTGAAAACAACTACACGTTAGACAAGAAAGATGTGCTAGCGACGATTCGCAACGCCAACCGCATTGTGTTTGAGCGTCACGTCGGGTTGTTCGCCGACCTACCGGATCAGTTTACCCATACAGAGCTTGTCAGCCTGGCCAAGCAAAGTGAAGATGCGCAGTTAATCCGTTTAAGCTACGAATATCTGCCGCTGACATTCGGTCGTCGTCATGGCGATCCAAGCCGCCCTTGGAACCACTATGAAATCAAACTTAAAGACGACAATGGTGAGCGTTTGCTTTCTTATCAAGGCAACTGGCGTGACATCTTCCAAAACTGGGAGGCGATTGCGCTTAGCTATCCTGGCTTCATTCCATCTTTCTTAGCGAAGTTTGTGAACGCATCTACAATGGACGGCTACAACCCATATCGCATCACCAAAGACGGCATTGACTGGGAAATGCTAGAGGCGGATGACCCATGGAGTAACATCGGTTACTGGGGGGATCACCAAATCATCTACTTGCTCAAGTTCTTAGAACTCGCAGATAAATATCAGCGTGAAGACCTACTTGCACTGATGCAGTCAGATATCTTCAGCTACGCCAACGTGCCTTACGAGTTGTGCGATGTTGAGAAGCTGTTCGACAATCCGAAAGACACCGTGACCTTCAATGATGAGCTGCAACACAGTATCGAACAACGCGTTGATGCAATGGGCAGCGATGGTCGATTGGTTCTTGGTCGTGACAACGACATTTACATGGTTAACTTGACCGAGAAAGTGCTAGTGCCACTGTTGGCGAAGCTCAGCAACTTGGTTCTGGATGGCGGTATTTGGCTGAATACCCAGCGTCCGGAATGGAACGATGCCAACAACGCTATTGTCGGCAATGGTTTGTCGATGGTCACGTTATATTACATGCGTCGTTATATTGCCTTTTTGCAGCAACTGCTTGCCGATGCGCCTGCTTCCGTCAGCATGTCGAAAGAGGTGTTCGAATGGTTACTTTCAACCACACGTATTCTGTCTGAGGCAGCAAAAGAGATCCGTCAAGAAACGGTGACGCGCCAAACCCGCAAAGCGATTCTGACTCAGCTAGAAAAAGCCGCAGAAGATTTCCGTCAACGTGTTTACCGTGTCAATGGCTTTTCTGGCAAGACGACAGTAGAAGCATCAGCGATTCAGCAGCTGCTTGAGGTGAGCTTAACGGTATTGGATGCCAGCATTGCTAGCAACTTACGCGAAGATGGGTTGTACAATGCGTACAACATTCTGACTTACTCAGCAGAAAGCCTGCAGGTTGAAGAGTTGTACCCAATGTTGGAAGGTCAAGTTGCAGTATTAAGTGCAGGTGTACTTACACCAGCACAAGCGGTGACCTTACTGGATAACCTATTCGCTAGCGAGATGTATCGCGAAGATCAAGACAGCTTCATGTTGTATCCAGATCGTGACTTAAGTGCATTCATGAATAAGAATTGCCTGACCGAGGAGCAAATTAGCGCGATACCAGTGCTAAGCAAAATGTTGGGCAAAGGCGATCACCGTTTGGTGATGGCTGATGCACAAGGTCAATTCCACTTTCATGCGAGCCTAGAAAACAATGGCTACTTGAAAGCGCAAATCCACAAGTTGTGTGGTGATTACGCCGACGCGACAGATGAAGACTGGGAAGGGGTAGAGGCGCTTTACGAAGAAGTATTCAATCACAAAGCGTTTACTGGCCGCTCAGGCACCATGTTTGGTTACGAAGGACTGGGTAGTATCTACTGGCATATGGTTTCCAAGCTATTGCTTGCTGTGCAAGAAAACTACTTGGTGGCGCGTGAACTTGATGCCAATAGCGAAGAAACGCAAAAGTTAGCGGAATACTACTACCGCGTACGCGCTGGTATTGGCTTTAATAAAACACCAGAAAATTACGGCGCATTCCCAACTGACCCATACTCGCACACGCCAAAGCATGCTGGTGCGCAGCAACCGGGCATGACTGGTCAAGTGAAAGAAGAAGTGATCACGCGCTTTACTGAGCTCGGTATTATGGTGGAAAACGGTGAAATTCGTATCGATCCTCGATTGCTCAATCGTAATGAATTCCTGACTGAGCCAGCATCGTTCTCTTGTCAAAGCGTGGCGGGCAATACGCAAAGTTATGTGGTAGAAAAAGATCAATTGGCATTTACCCTCTGTCAAGTACCATTTATTTATAAGGTCGTAGGGGCTGATCAGCAAATGGGTATTATACTCACAAAATCAACAGGTGAGTGTCTTGTGGCGGATAGCCTAGTTATCTCGAAGGAGCTGAGCGACCCTATCTTTGCTCGTTCAGGAGAGATTGAGAAAGTGGTGGTGTCCATTCCGGAAGCATTATTACGCCCATAAACCAAACCGATAAAATAAAGGCCCCGATATCATATCGGGGCCTTTTTTATTGATAACGTTTAAAATCAGTAACTTACCTTTCTACAACAGACTCGCGCACTATTAACTCTGGTGTTAATTTATGTTTGAGTGAGTAGTCTTGCTTGTTGACCAAAGCAATCACTCCTTTCGCCGCTTCAATCCCCATTTCTCGAACCGGGAAGTTTACCGTTGTCAGTTTTGGCCGCATGTGTTGGCTGTGGCTGTCGTTATCAAAACCGACAACGGAAATATCGCGTCCGATTTCTAAGCCGCGGTCATAGGCGACGTCGTACACCGCTAATGCAATGTTGTCGTTATGGCAGAAAATGGCGGTAATGTTCGAGTCTCGTTCTAGTAAACGGCGGGCGCACATGTGATTTAATCCGCGCTCCTCATGGTCAAAGCGGCCCTCGACTATCAGGTTCGTGTCAAATTCTATCCCAAATTCAGTTAGTGCATGGCGGTAACCTTGCAAACGATCACGACTGTCAATTTTACTTAGCTGACCTGTGATGCAGGCCACTTTAGTATGCCCACGCTCTAGCATGTGTTTTGTGGCGAGATAGCCCCCCAGTTCGTTATCGATAAAAATGCATTTATTGGCAACTTCTGGAATATAACGGTTGAGTACGATGGTCGCGGGATTCTTCTCAATGACATCAATCAACTCATCGTCAGATAACATATCTGAATGGATAATCAGTCCATCGACTTGTTTGGAGCGCAAGAAGTTGATCGAATCAATTTCTCTTGCGTGTGACTCTAAACCGCTGGTAACGATCAGGTGATTGTTGCTATCACGAACAGTGTTTTCAGCATTGTGCATTAATGGTCCATAAAATGGGCCATCTAACGACCCGACAAGCATACCAATACTGTTTGAACGACTCGATGCGAGAGCTTGGGCAAATGCATTGGGTTTGTAGCCAAGCTTCTTAATGGCATCAAATACTTTTTTTCGATTAACTTCTTTAACCGTAGGGTGTCCATTCAGTACGCGAGAGACGGTCGACTGAGACACATTAGCCAACTCAGAGACTTCTTTAATTGTGATCAACGGGAAGTACCTTATCCTCTACATAATAGGCACCATATTACTTGTATTGTGATGATAGCTAAAGAGAAAACATCACAATTACACAATTTGTTCCAGCCTAATTATCACGGCACCCAATTTTATTAATATTTTGTACGTCATGTGATCAATGCATAAAGAAAGCGCTTTCTTTATGGGGTATCTCACGTTTTTGTTTGTTAATGACATTATGATGTAGATATGTATTGTCTCTTTTATGTCTGTGAAGACTGTAATAAGTGACCGATATACATCGTAGATACCACACATCAAGAAAAATTGAACGCTCGTAAAGAAAGCGCTTTCTTTTGTGGGAAAGGTCAACATGAAACAACAAGGAAAGATAGAATGAGAATAATTAATCAGCGGTCTCAATTTGCCAAAGCTGCACTGTGTTCTGCGATTAGCCTTGCACTACTGGGGTGTGGTGGCGACAGTGTCAAAACTGATCCGCCACCTACTGACGGAGGTGATAATGGGGGGGAGGTTGTTACGCCAACAGTATCCGTTGCACCAGATTACGTAATGGATCTGTCTGCACCGTATGATTTCGAAGGTGCGGTGACTGAACTAGGAGTTGTAAATCCAAATAGCCTTTCTAGTAGTGCGCTGAACGTATCTGAACCAGTAGGCACGGTTCTTAAAACATCGAGAGCAGCCGACGCGCAGCCATGGGCAGGCACCATTTTATCTGATACCAAAACGTTAGAT
Source organism: Vibrio sp. PID23_8 (assembly GCF_003584965.1). Taxonomy (NCBI): domain Bacteria; kingdom Pseudomonadati; phylum Pseudomonadota; class Gammaproteobacteria; order Vibrionales; family Vibrionaceae; genus Vibrio; species Vibrio sp. PID23_8. The sequence continues at coordinate 244,394 of NZ_LIXE01000005.1, forward strand.
TTGGATCAGGAACGCAGTCTTATTACTGTTTGGGTTTATGCGCCAGCGGCTGACATTCCAGTTCGACTCAAAGTGGAAAACAAAGCTAATTCGGATGAATTTGCTGAAGTAGAAGTGAAAACGACGAAAGCCAATGAATGGGAGCTGCTTACATTTGATTTCAACAACTTAGTAGGTGGTGAACTTAATTCTGACTTTACTTTTAACCAAAAAGTCATCTTTTTTGACTTCATGAGCGAAACCAATGACAAAGTTTTTTATTGGCACAACATTCGTCATGAAGGTTATGGTTTACTTGCTCAACCGAAACCTGAAACTTACCCGACGTCAGACTCAGGCAAACCGTTATTAGGTAATCCAGAGTACCAAGCCATTTCATATGGCGCGTGGCGAACGAAAGAACGAATGGATGGTGATACGGTTCCTTCTGTGGCTGATCAGATGGAAGATATGCGAGTTCTTTCTGCCATGGGGATTAAGGTCATCCGTACGTACAACACACAAGGCTTTAAAGGCCTTGATGGTGAGAGTAACACGGAAAATCTTCTTGAAGCGATTCGTCTTCTCAAAGCAGAAGATGAAAACTTTGAAATGTATGTGATGCTAGGTGTTTGGATTGATGCTCTGAACTCATGGACTGGCCAGGCAATTGACTCTTCAGTTGATTCGCCAAATAACCAGTTGGAATTAGCGAAAGCTAAGGAGCTGGCTCTTGAATACCCTGATATCGTTAAAGTGATTGCTGTGGGCAATGAGGCGATGGTCAATTGGGCTGCGAGTTACAAAGTTCACCCATCTATCATTCTTAATCACGTCAATGACCTTCAAAGTTGGAAGCAAGAAAATGACGCGACGAAAGACTTGTGGGTGACCACGTCAGATAACTGGGCTGTGTGGGCAGGACAAGATGCCAATGCAAACCACAATGAACAATCTGATCTTAAAGCGCTTATTCAAGCGGTGGACTACGTTTCCCTACATACCTATGCTTTCCATGATACTCAGTGGGATCCGAATTTTAAAACGGATTGGAAAATATCAGAGCAGGATCAATCCCTTACTAAGGAAGAGCAGATAGCTCTGTCAATGGACAAAGCTTATGTTCGTTCCTTGGAGCAATTTGCCCTCGCTCAACAATTTATCAACAGTGTCGATCCAACTAAGCCAATTCATATCGGCGAAACGGGGTGGTCTTCTCTTTCTACCGAAGCGTACGGTGCGGGTGGTACTCAAGCTGCGGATGAATACAAGCAGAAAAGATTCCACGATGATATGCGTGATTTTTCAGCGAATGAAAATGTGTCACTCTTCTTCTTCCAAGCATTTGATGAGCCATGGAAAGGGGATGCGAATAATGATGGGCATTCAGAGCAGCACTTTGGCTTGATTGATATGGATTGTAATGTCAAATACGTTGCTTGGGACAAAGTTGAAACGTTAAACCAACTGGGTTTGACGCGAGATTGTGATTTTACGGCAAGCTATGGAGGTGATTTGCCTTCGTTGTTGGCTGATGTGTTGGCACCACCGAATGCACCTATCGTACAACCGGATGAGCCACTTGTTGACGGAGAGTTCCGAGTGCTGGGTTCGGCTGTTTATGATGGCGCAGATGCATTTGCGTGGGAAGGTAGCGCTTGGGCTGGTATTGATGATAACGGCATCTTAACCATTGCAACGGATCCTGCTAGCGCGCTCGATTGGGGATGGGGTGCCCATATTGGTGATAACAGTGTCCGTGACTTTAGCGATATTAAAACACTGAAGTTTGAGATCCGTGGTACCACCGAAAACGGTAAGGCACTGGCTGAGTTTGGTTTTGGTGTTGGCTTCCAATCGGATACGGGGGGGCAATGGGCTTCTAATCACGCAATTCGTTTTAACGAGGGTGAGTATACGTTGACTGAAGAATGGCAAGTCATAGAAGTTGACATCTCTAAGTTCTCAGGCGAACCGGTTTTAACCAAGGTGGTTGCACCATTCATGGTTCACAACGAGGGTAAGGATGGCCTGACTGAGGCAGATATTCAATTTAGAAACATCTCTTGGTTTAACTAACTAAAACGTCAAGTTAAAGCGTTATCGGATTTGATATCGCTTTAATCATAATCGGCTATATCACAAGGTATAGCCGAATTTTAACAATAATAATTGTCAGCATATGTGTTTGTGCAGCGCGATCAGTGCAGGCAAAAGCAGTATGCGATATGGATTGATTAGTAACATTTGCAGCGCATATGCTGCTGGAGAACTTGGATGCAAAAAAACATACTCAAACCACTTGGCCTCGCTGTGACCATGGGTTTGTTGGCAGGGTGTCAATCAACTGGTGACCACGATGGTGGAACAGATTTCAGCTTAACTAAAAAGCCCACTGTATTAACCAATACTCCTGTTGAACCAAGCGATAAATGGCAGCTAGTATGGGAAGATGAGTTTGAAGGTGACAAAATCAGCAGTCGTAATTGGTCTTTGGAAGAAAACTGTTGGGGCGGAGGAAACAATGAACAGCAGTGCTATACCAAACGCGCGCGCAATGCCTTTGTTCAAGATGGCTTATTGCACATCGTAGCTCATAAAGAAAGTTTTACTGGCCCGGATGACGCAGAAGGTAAACCGGGGGCAAACAAAACGCTACCGTTTACTTCGGCACGTCTTCGCACTAAAGGTAAACGAGACCACAAATATGGTCGTTTTGAAATCCGCGCTAAGCTGCCAACCGGTCAGGGAACTTGGCCTGCATTTTGGATGTTACCAACTGACAATAAATATGGCACTTGGGCAGCATCAGGCGAAATCGATATTTTAGAAGCGGTGAACTTAAAAGCGCAATCTGATGCGCCAGGGGCGAAACCGGGTGATAAAGAAAATCGCATATACGGCAGCTTACATTATGGAAAAAAATGGCCTGATAACGTATACACAGGGCAAGCGGCTACCTTACCAGATGGGGTTAATCCAGCCGATGGTTTTCATACCTATGCAATTGAGTGGGAAGAGGGCGAAATCCGCTGGTATGTAGACAATATTCACTATGCGACACAAACGGCTGATGGTTGGTACAGTCAATATGAAGTTGATGGCCAACTGGTGAATGCAAAATCCCCAGCGCCTTTTGATGAGCGATTCCACTTATTACTCAATCTGGCGGTCGGTGGTGCCTGGTCGGCGAATGCGAATGAAAAAGGTGTGGATGACAACGATTATCCGAAAACCTTGCTTGTAGATTCCGTCAAAGTTTATCGATGTGGTGTCGATCGATGGAAAGGCAAAGGTTGTGCAGCGGTTGGTGAACAAGCGATCGTACTAGATGGTCTTAAAGCACCAGCCATTTTGGCACAAGATGACAGTTACGCAGATGGTCCACTGTTGGCGATTTTTGAAGATGCGCTCAACAGCAGCCTCGCATATGGCAGTTACGATCCAATGAATCTCATCGAGCATGAAGAAATTGACGAGGTTAGCCGCGGTAAAGTGCTTAAGATTACAAAACAAAATGGCGCAGGTAACATCTACTTCCGTTCACCGACAACGGATATAAGACACTGGTTGGAAACGGGTGAATTAGTGTTTGATATCAAAGTGGATGAGATGACCGATGGCAGTGAACTGATGGTGAAAACCGACAGCGGGTGGCCTAAAGCATCTGACATGACGGTAACATTGCCAGAAATGGGACAATGGGGTGAAGTGCGAATTAAGCTCGCGGACCTGCTTGCACAAACAAACCGTTTTGTCGCTGGCAATCAAGCTGACCCAGCGGCTATCACTAACTTACTCGTGTTTGAGCCTACAGCCGCGATGACATTTAGTTTAGATAACGTGCGTTTTGCGAAACCGTAATCAAAATGTGTAACCAAAGCTCGCAAAAGTGATTTTGCGAGCTTTTTGCTTTTCTTAATTTGGATGCTTTTGGGGCCTGTTTATAGATAACTCTCTGATACATAAATGGGCATACTCAAAGGTCACTAGACAAGAAATTGATAATTTGTATATAGATTTGTGATCAATAACCAAGAAAGCGCTTTCTTTGATGGGCGGGGTCACGGTTTATGCTTAATGATCAATTTATAATTTCAACATACTGAACAAAGTACTTGAGGCTATATATTATTGGTTTCATTGTACTATTGAACGCATGCATATTCATTGTGATCGTCATGGATGTTCAGTTTTTTTTAAAATAAAAAGAAAGCGCTTTCTTTGAAGGCATTTGATAGAACATGGAGTTAATATGAAACTTTCTAAGCTTACCCTTGCTTGCTTGGTTGCGACAGCAGGTTTATCCGCAGCACCGGTTGTTCACGCTGAGAAATCCGATGGTTTTGAGTTCCACGGTTATTTCCGTGCTGGCGCTCTTTTCAGTGAAAATGACGATTTTAAACGCGCTAAATTCCCTGCATCGAAAGAGCGTTTAGGTCGCATGGGTGTGGAGTCTGACAACCATTTTGAGCTTGCGCTACAGAAAAACTTTGTTAATGACGCAGATCAAAAAATCCGAATCAAAACTCGCCTTGGCGCTAACAACGCACAACTAGCGTCTAACCAACTTGGTACAAACGCAGATGCAGCAAACAGTGAAGTTGGTTTAGTTGAAACGTTCGTTGAGTTTGAAAACGTTTCTGAAACAGGTGTTATCTGGGGGGGTAAGCGTTTTTACGGTAAAGAAAATTATATTTTCATGACCGACTTCTTCTATACCGATATGTCAGGGACGGGGTTTGGTATTGAAGGCGTCCAACTAGGTGGTAATGCATGGGATTTTGCTTACATTGCTAGTGATGACTCAGGTGATGCCAATTTTTGGGGTGATAGTAACAATATCATGCATGCGTTGCATGCAGGAGTAAACTTTGGCTCACTTGAAGTGATGGCGATGGCGAAGTTCATGCCAGATAACGTAGTGAAACTGTTTGGTGAGGACGAGGTTTTCGCTGAAAGCGGCTTTGAAATGACCGGTATTTACAACAGCGATTCTGTGTTTGGTTTGTCTGATAAAGGCTTTACTAAGTACATTGTTCAAGCGGGTAAAGGTTTAGGTTCAGGTAACCTGTTAGGTGGCACTATCACCACTTACAACACGTACAAACCTGGTAGTGATTATCAAAGCTGGCTAACCACAGGTTCAGGCTGTGGTACCTCATGTGTTAAAGCGGTTGATGAGGACAACATGTCGGTGCGTGGTTTGGTTTGGGGTGGTTACTTCTTTGAAAATGGCGTGAGCGTTTTCCACTCAATCCAAACGCAATATAATGATTTTGAAGATAAATCTTCAGACGGGTGGGTGTCAGCAATGGTTCGTCCTTCCTTCCCTGTTGCGCAAAACTTCTTTATCGCGACAGAAGGCGGCATGATGTACAACTATGAAGATCGTAACGGTGAATCAAACAGTTCGTACGATTACAAACTGACGGTTGCACCAACGATGGTGGTAAGTTCTGGCTTTGGTCCGAACCCGGAAATCCGTTTGCTTGCTTCTTACCTAGGTGGTGAAGACCGAGATGGTAACAGTAAAGATGGTGATTTTATTGTTGGTTTCCAAGCAGATATGTGGTGGTAATCACTGCTTTTGCTCATAACTCGGGTGCAGTTCTTGGGGGCTGCACCACATTAAGTTAGCAATATGCGAGAGAATAGAGTCAAAACAGGAGCCTTGATGTGTTCCAAGTTGTTTGAGTACTAACGGGGGAGCTCGATTATATTGCAGTGAATGGATGCCCATTCATAGCCGCTCAGAGAGCGGCTTTTTTATGTCGTGTAAGAAATATTCTTTGCGGTAACTTCTCGGACTGCGCTGAAATTTCTGCTTAAAGCACTTCGAGAAATAATTACTGTCGGCAAAGCCACATTCTTCGGCGATGTTCAGCACCGAGCGTTCATTTTCATCACACAGCAGTTTGGTGGCGTAATTGAGCTGTACTTCTCGCAGGTATTGATTTGGAGAGGTGTTTAAGAACTGGCGAAATAGCCTTTCTAATTGACGTTTACTGATAAAGGCCGCTTTGGCTATCGCGTCACTATTCACCCCGATATCGTTAAAATGTTGCTCAATAAAGACCAATGCTCGGCTTAGTGCCAAAGTGGTCTGTGGCAAGTCCTCGCTTTGATTTTGATACATGCGCGCTAATGCGATAACCAACTGCTGCATTAAGCTCGTGAGCATGACCTCAAACCCTGGTTGTGACGCTTGGTATTCATTTTTTAACGTGTGGAGCAGGCGTTCAATTTTTGGCAATTGCTGGCAGTCGAGAGTGAGCTTCGCCTTGTATTCTGTGGTCTGGCGTGCAATGGGCTCTACTTTGAACATGGCTTGATAACCAGACAACTGACGCATCGAAGGGATTTCAAAAAATGGGGTTTGTGAGTCGAACATTAAGTTGATAATTTTGAGTCTATTGACATCTCGAAAGCCGTGTTCAATATCGCCGTTGATGACAAACACATCGCCTTTATGCAGCGGATACTCGTAGTTGGCGACCGTGTGCTTACCGCTACCGCTTACCACCAAAAACAGTTCAGAAAAGTCATGTTTATGCGCGGCAAAATCGCAATGATGATGCCCATCCACGTAAGCAAACTTAAGGTGGGGATGTTTCTGATGTGCTTTGAGTTGATAGGTAATGCTCATGTCGCGATATTCCTTTTTTTTGTCGCCATTTTGGTAGAATGGCGCACCTGCTCAGCATACAATTTCTCCACAGTAAAAAGAATCTTAACCGGTGTTTTTAGCCTGTTTTTGCGGGGCTAGTGACGTTTTTCTTTAAAGAAAAATTCCGAGCACATCCCCTGTTAATTTCAATAATTTATAACGTGACTTCGCATGACGCAAGAGTCGTACTTAGTCAGATCTCATTCCAAGAAACAAAAGTGAACGGTTGTGTGGTTGTATATGAACAATAATCGAATTAGCCAAGCGCAAAATAACCTTGTCCCAGTCAGCCGCCAAGCCGCGGCAGAAGGGATCGTACTGCTGAAAAATACTGACTCTGCGCTGCCATTGAACGCGCAAGATAACGTTTCTCTGTTTGGTCGTTGCCAAATCGACACTTACCGCAGTGGTACTGGCTCTGGTGGCGCGGTAAACGTTCCATACGCAATCAGTGCGTTAGATGGTCTGCGTGCGAATAGTCATGTGCGTTTGAATGAAGAGTTAGTTGCGATTTATCAAGACTGGATTGCGGATCACCCATTTGATGATGGCGGTGGTGGTTGGGCTGCCGAGCCTTGGTTCCAGCAAGAAATGCCATTGACTGATGATCTGGTGGCGAAAGCGGCCGAACAATCGAACAAGGCGATGGTCTTTATTGGCCGTACCGCTGGTGAAGACCAAGATAATGCGGATGAAGCGGGCAGTTATCGCCTGACTGAGAAAGAGTTGGACATGATCGCGAAAGTGAATCGTCATTTCACCGATGTGATTATTGTAATGAACGTGACCAACATCATGGACATGGCGTGGCTTAATTCCGTTGAAAATCACTCGTCAATCAAAGCGGTACTATATAGCTGGGCGGCTGGTATGGAAGGTGGTCATGGTCTGGCGGATGTGGTTTCTGGTTTACAATCACCAAGTGGACGCCTGACGGATTCGATTGCTTACCAACTGGCTGACTATCCATCGTCTGCTAACTTTGGACGCAAAGATCGCAACGTCTACGCGGAAGATATTTACGTTGGCTACCGTTATTTTGAAACTTTCAATCCGGAAGTGGTGCAGTTTGAATTTGGTGCAGGTTTATCTTACACCGAATTTCAGCGCGAATTAGTGATGTTCAAGTACGAAGGTGCGGGGGCTGACGCTGTTATTCACTTTGATATCAAGGTAACCAACCTGGGCAAAGAGTTTGCCAGTAAAGAGGTTGTGCAACTGTATGTTGAAGCGGCACAGGGTGAATTGGGTAAGCCTTCGCGAGTTCTGGCAGGCTTTGCCAAAACGCAAACAATTCAACCAGGCGCAAGTGAAGTGGTGCGCATTTCCGTTCCGGTTGCATCGTTGGCTTCTTACGATGACAGCGGCGTGACGGGTCATCGTAGCTGCTACGTTTTAGAAGCGGGGACTTATCAGTTCTGCTTGGGTGGCAGTGTGCGTCATGCTCAAGCTATCGAAGCAACGCTGGAGCTGGAAGCGCTGTTGGTGATTGAAGCGCTAAGTGAAGCTTGTGCGCCTATCCATGAGTTTGAACGTATCAAGCCAGCACAAAAGAATGATAATGGTGTGTTCCATTTGGGCCGTGAAGCAGTACCACAGCGCACAGTAAATTTGGCGGAACGTATTCAAGCGAACATGCCACGCAGTTATGAAATCACCGGTAACCAAGGCATTAAACTTATCGACGTTAAGCAGGGCAAAGCAAGCCTAGCCACGTTTGTCGCTCAAATGACACCAGAGCAGTTAGCAACCATTGTTCGCGGTGAAGGCATGTGCAGCCCAAAAGTCACGCCGGGGACGGCTGCTGCCTTTGGAGGGGTGTGTGACAGTCTGTTTGAATTGGGGATTCCAGTTGCAGCAGCAGCGGATGGCCCTTCTGGAATCCGTATGGACAGCGGTCATAAAGCGACCCAAGTTCCGATCGGCACGTTGCTCGGTTGTACTTGGAACTCAGCGTTGAACGAAGAGTTGTTTTATTTGATCGGCCAAGAGCTACGAGCGAATCACATCGATACCTTGCTTGGTCCTGGCATTAATATTCATCGTCATCCATTAAATGGCCGTAACTTTGAGTATTTCTCTGAAGACCCGTTTATGACGGGTGTCATGGCGGCGGCGCAAACTCGTGGCTTAAGTAAGGCGGGGGTGTCGGGCACCATCAAACATTATGCGGCAAACGATCAGGAAACCGCGCGTGTTGATGTCGACAGCATTATGTCGGAACGTGCGCTACGTGAAGTGCATATTAAACCTTTCGAGATGGCGGTGAAAGAGGGGCAGGCATCGACCATCATGACGTCGTATAACCCGGTTAATGGTCATTGGGCGGCATCAAACTATGATCTTAACACCACGATTTTGCGTGAAGAATGGGGCTACACTGGTATCGTCATGACGGATTGGTGGGCGAAAATGAACGATCCTGTTGAAGCTGGAGCGGAGAGTAAAACCTTCACCTCGTTCATGGTGCGTGCACAAAATGACCTGTATATGGTGGTGGAAAATGATGGCGCTGAAAGCAATGCTATGGGCGATGACACGTTAGAAGCGTTGGAAAACGGCACGCTCACCATTGGCGAATTACAACGCAGTGCGATGAACATTTGTCGCTTTATTATGGCTGCGCCAGTTATGGATCGCCCGTTGAAGGCGTATGAGCCGATCAAAACATTTGTTGCGCAAAACGAAGCGCCAGAGGGGCAAATTCAACCTATTGGTCAAGATATTGTACTGAATACAAAAGTGAATGCTTCGGTGGTTATCGAAGTCCGTGAGGCAGGGGTTTACCAGTTTAATGGTGTGATGAAGTACGAGCGAGATTCGTTGGCGCAATCATCGTGCAGTTTGTCGTTTAATGGTGATTTTAGCATGACGCTGCCATTGCACGGCACCGACGGTGAGTTAATCACGGTCGAAGGTTTACAAGTGAAGTTGACCCCGGGTTTTTACACCTTAGATATTGACTTTGTTAAGCCAGGCTTAGAGCTAGAAAAAATCGCCATTATCAAACAATAGGCACTAAATGATAGCGTGACGTTATGGTTTCAGTGTGGATGGAGCGGTCGAGGGGGCATTTTCTTAAAAATAACCTTAAAAGTAACGTGACTTTGAGTACAAAAGTTATACAATCCGCGCACAAAATCAGTCAATAATACCAACTGCTTCACAGTTTTCTGTGGAGCAGTTTTTAGTTTTAAGAAAGGTCAGATAGATGCCGAAAAGCCAAAACATCAACCAGCGCATGTCCATTGTGGCATTGGCTTGGCCGATACTTGTTGAAATACTGCTAAGGACAGCACTAGGCACTAGTGATGTGTTCATGCTAAGTGGTTACTCAGATAAAGCGGTATCTGCGGTCGGTGTTATCACTCAACTTACGTTCTTCCTTATCATTGTTTCGACTTTCGTTAGCAGCGGAACAGGGATATTGATTGCGCAATATAACGGTGCAGGGCGTGAGAATGATTCAGTGAACGTCGGCGTTGCGAGTATTGTACTGTCGGTGATTGTGGGTGTGTTTCTTAGTGTGCTCGCTGTCATTGGTGCGGTGTTCTTCTTACCGTATTACGGCCTTGAAGCTCAAGTGGAACAGTATGCTCGTGAATATCTGCTGATCAGCGGTGCAATGACGTTTAACGTCACCATGGGTATTGTTTTCACAACGATTTTGCGTAGCCATGGCTATTCACGTTCGCCAATGGTAGTGAACTTGATCAGTGGCGTGTTTAACATTATTGGTAACTATATTGCTCTTTATCAACCGTTCGGTTTACCGGTGTATGGTGTAGAGGGGGTTGCAGTGGCAACTGTGGTTAGCCAAGTGATTGGAACATTGATGCTTGGCGTGATTCTTACCCGTAGCCGCATTGAAGTGCCAATGTCTAAGTTTAAGCAAGTGCCGGGTGAGGTTTATAAAAAGATTCTCAAGATTGGCGGTATGAACGCTGGAGAGGTGCTATCTTACAATATGGCACAAATCTGTATTGTCTACTTTGTGGTACAGATGGGCACATCATCACTTGCCGCTCTGACTTATGCGCAAAATATTGCACGTTTCTCGTTTGCGTTTGCGTTGGCAATCGGTCAGGCCGCGCAAATCCAGACGGGGTACTACATTGGCAAAGGTTGGGTAACCAGTATTCTTAAGCGCGTACAAATCTACTTCTTGGTGGGTTTTGTAGCCTCAACCGTTGTGACGGCTTTGGTTTATTTTTTCCGTGATGACATTTTAGCGGTGTTCACCGATCAGCCCGAAATCTTGGCGTTGACCGGCACTCTGATTATGGGGTCGATCCTGCTAGAAGCCGGGCGCGTATTTAACTTAATTTTCATCTCGGCACTGAAAGGAGCGGGTGATATTAAGTTCCCTGTTCAAATGGGGATTCTGAGTATGTGGGGATTAGGTGTCGTGTTCTCCTATATCTTCGGTATTCATCTTGGCTATGGTGTCATTGGCGCATGGATGGCGATTGCCCTGGATGAATGGGTACGAGGTATCATCATGGCAAGACGCTGGCGCTCGCAGGTGTGGACGAAGTTTAAGGTGAGTTAACATCGTTCATTGATTGATTGATGGTGATGGATTTAGTGAAATTGGTGTGACAAGAAGAGTGGATTGATTTACCACTCTTCTTGTTTTTACAACGCTATCGAATAGAGGGGCGTTTTCGTTCAGTCTTCAAAACGTTGTTCAAGGAAGGAAGTCGGCGGAACAAAGTAATTGTTCCCCGTTTTAGCTTCTACGAAATCCAGCAGCCGATCGTAATGGCCTTGATCGTCAGCATGAATCATTTGAGTGAGAGAGGTTTCAATAACCGAAACCGAAGCGGAAAATCCGACGAACATAGTTCCGTGCTCTAACGCATTGCCGTAAGGACGGTTTTGACGAAACATTTTGATCTCTTCCCCCTCAATTTCTACTTTGCTTTTCGCGTTATGCGCCCAAACGGGTTTGGTGTCATCGTCTAGTTCAATGTCATCCATTTTCGTTCGACCGACTACCATCTCTTGCTGCTCTGTAGGTAATGCATCCCAGTCATTATCACGATCGACATAACGTTGAACCACTAAATAGCTGCCACCGATTTCGTTTTCATTCCCGTTGGCGACGACAACAGAGGCGATGCGCTCATGATCGATTGGGTTTTCCGTGCCATCAACAAAGTCAATCATGTCTCGATTATCTAGGTACTTAAAGCCTTGAACATCTTCGATTAAGTTTGTAATTGTTTTGAGTGCTTTTGCGCTGTACTTGGCTACCTGGAAGTTAAGGTCTTTTCGTTCTGATTTGATCATTAAGAAAATGTCACCCTCAGTAGAGGGAAAGCGTCTTGGACCATTTTCCATTTGAGGAAATGGATGTAACTCTGATGGCAATGCAACATCAGGAAAAAGCATAGGCCAAGCGTTAGCTGAAAAGCCATAAGTGACACTCAGATTGGCCGAAGGGTCTTTTTGTCGGATCGATTTCTCGATGCCCGGCAGTTGTGAAAGGGCGGACGTAATCTCATCGATGTGCATCCATTGGTCCTTAAGCGCAAAGGTTAAAAACTCAGCGTGAGTGGTTGGGTCTGTGAGTGCGCCTGGCTGGGCAAGTTTGGCAAGTTCCTTCATATTCAACCTTATCAAAAATATCGGGACGGTTGGAATGAGTATAGGACAGCTTTCTTTAAATAAGAGTACGCAGTAACAGGTGGTGTTTTAGAGCTATTTAGAACAGCATTACCTTGCGGATGCGGATGCGGATGCGGATGCGGTGTCGAGGTGTATTCCCCGACTCGCAGGCACTAGAATTCACAATCAGCCTGAAATCGCATGCGTTCTTTGCTGTAAGGATGGTTCAACTCTAACATCTCCGCATGCAAGTGCAGGCGGTTAGCTTTCTCGCCATACAGGCCATCGCCGACCATGGGCATGTTCAAACCCATATGGTGCGCGCAGTGCACACGTAATTGGTGAGTACGTCCGGTTTTTGGGTACATGTACACCTTGCTACGCTCGCCTTTCACTTCAATTAACTGCCAGTAAGTTTCGGCTGGCTTACCATGTTCAAAGCACACAAGCTGGCGTGGTCGGTCGTCAGGGTCACCACGCATTGGCAGTGAGATCTCACCTTCAGACTCGGTTAATATACCTTCTAGCAGCGCCATATAACGCTTTTGTACACCACGGCTGATGAACTGTTTTTGCAGGCTCTTATTCGCCCGTTTGGTCAAAGCAAATACCAAAATGCCCGACGTCGCCATATCCAAACGATGAATCACAAATGGGCCTTCTACGTCTGGGAACAGAGTTTGTAGGCGCGTATAGGCTGAATCTTTGATGGTTTTACCCGGAACGGAAAGCAAGCCAGAAGGCTTGTTCACTATCACCATTGCTTCGTCTTGGTATAGGATTTCTAGCTCTTTGTCTTCTGCCCAGTTCTCTGCTAATGGGTTTGCTTCCACCTCCAAGCCTTGCATCATATGGCCCAAAATTGGCTGACACTTACTGTTGCACGATGGGTAGAATTTCTTGTGTTGGCGCACTTCCGACTTAGGTGAAGCGCCCCACCAAAACTCCGCTAAAGCAAGCGGTTGGTAGCCATGTTTATATGCAAATTGAAGTAATTTAGGTGCCGCACACTCACCTGAACCTGCTGGTGGCACTGGGTTAGTGGTATGGGCAAAAATGTCAACTAAGTCGCGTTTTGCACTTCGATTATCTAAGAATTGGTATTGTTTATGCAGTTTGTGTTGCAGGGCATTAGACAAGACTCTGCGTTGCTCTTTTAGCGATGCCAATGTCTGCTCTAACTCTGATAGGCGCACTTCTTTGATTGCTAACTTTTCATCCCAAGCTTGCTTGAGGTACTTGAGGACGTTTTTTTCAGCCACGCTCTGTTTGCCCAAATCGTCCAACAGCGCTTTTAACTCTTCTGAACTTAGCGTTTGCTCACCTTGCTTACGCTGCTGTTTGCGTTCTGCACGTCTTGCAATCATCACTTGGCGGTGGGCATTTTCTTCTTGCGCATAAGCCGTGCGGTCGGCTTTAATTTCAGCTTTCAGTTGTGCTAGTTCTGGATTGGCAGCAAAGGCTTTGTACTGTGCATTTGCCGCGTTGATTGCGTCGGTTTCGTTGCGGAAAAATCCTTCTTCTGTCAGCATATCGAACACTGGCGGAACAAAACCGGGTAGTAAATTCTGATCAGCAATCTTGCCGGAAAAGGCGCTGAAAAAACCAAGCTCACCTTGTGGGTTACGTACTAGCAAAACTCCGAACATCTTGCCGCGTCCGCTTTGCTCATTCTCAAGCCCGAAATCATGTTCGAAGTCAGTTTGTGTCATTAGGTGCTGTTGCAATTGCTCAGCAGCCAACACACACAATGGATGAGGCGTGTAGTAGAACGGAAACGTAAACTGCGCTGGCAAATCGTAGCCAGAAATGTCTGCAGCAAATCGAGTAAAGCATTGTTCAGGCGAGTGCATGATTGAGAGTCCACGCGAATAAAAATCGAGCGAGGATTGTACCTGTTTTGAGAGGGATTGCTATCTTGATTTCTGAGGCGATTTCATCTTGAGATTCATCCAAGATCCTGTACCTTACTAGCTAATTTTTAGCAGCCTTGCTTCACTTTTTGAGTGATTTGCGCTGCACCATTTATAGAGTTTAAGTTGATGTCACAAGCTAGTATTAAATTTATCGCCGCCGATATGGATGGCACCTTGCTTGACCAATACGGTCGTTTAGACCCTGATTTCTTTGATCTGTTTTTGCAGTTAGAAGAGAAGGGCATTTTGTTTTCGGCTGCATCGGGTCGTCAGTATTACAGTTTGCGCGATACGTTTTCACCGATTCAAGATCGTATGATTTATGTGGCGGAAAACGGCACCTTGGTGATGTATCAAGATAAAGAGCTGTATAGCTGCACGATTCCAAAAGCAGAAATTGATGAGATTGTAAAAGCGGCTCGCGCAGTTGAAGGGACGCACCTCGTATTGTGCGGTAAACGTTCAGCTTATATCGAGACCAAAGCCCCCCACGCACTGGAAGAGTTCCAAAAATACTACCATCGCTGCGAGTACGTGCCCGATCTGTTGGCGGTTGAAGATGATTTTATCAAGGTTGCGATTTGTCATTTTGGTGGTACAGAAGAGTTGGTTTATCCAACGATGAAGGCAAAATTTGATGACACTCATCAAGTCGTAGTGAGTGCAAAAATTTGGCTAGATATCATGAATGCGCAAGCATCAAAGGGGGCGGCAATCAAGCATTTGCAAGAGACGATGAACTTTGGCCCAGAAGAAACCATGGCGTTTGGTGATTACTTCAATGACATAGAGATGCTCAAAGTGAGTGAACATTCCTACGCGATGGAAAATGCCCACGAAGCGGTGAAGAAAGTGGCCCGTTTTTCTGCACCAAGTAACCGTGACTCTGGTGTTATGAAAGTGATCCGAGAGAAAGTGCTTTAGTCTTAGCTTAATACTAATCACAGTAAGTAAATGAACAGTTATTTACTACGATTGCTATAAGTATGCCTTAGACAAACAAAAGCCTCGCGTATTCCGCGGGGCTTTTATGTTATTAGGTGTTGAGGAACGAATTAGCGCACGTAGTTAGCGGTTGCACTAACAAGCCAGTGTTGCAGTTTGCCCTCTGTGTTAGCTACCCACAGATCGTTGTGGTAACGATAGATGCGTCCGTTGACCGTTAGCGATAAAGTATTTTCGCCAGTCTGCTCCATGCGAATAAATTGATCTGACGTGACCAAAAATGGTTCGGCATCGTCAATGCCGTTGCCCTTGCTAACCACAAAGTAGCCAAACATATTACCTGCATCCGGGTCAGTCGAATGAATGCGGTGGCCGATCAGGACATAGTTATCGTTGAGTACTTCTTCAAGGGTCTTTTGCCCCATTGTTTCATGAGATGGAATAAACATCCAAGCCAATACACCTATGGCAATGACTAGCAGTAGCAGCATTGCTCGCATGAATTTTTTCATTATGTTTTCCGTTTAACGTTGGAATTTCATTTTATATATGTGCTTATCAGCTAAATTGATCAGGAAGTCAAACTTGGTCCATATTTAAATCATGGTGATTAACACTATTAGCCAGGGTCGATAGGTGAAATATCAAAATAAATTGGAACAATACGATACCTTTATAAAGGGTATATAGTCAGTGAATAGCGTATTTGATGCTCAGTAGTCAAACGGTGAGTAGGCAGAAGGAGAGAGAATATGTTTGATTGGTATTTGGGGGTGATCCGCAATTACACCGGATTTAGTGGACGAGCCAGGCGGCAAGAGTATTGGTATTTTACTTTGGTGAATATCTTGGTCAATTTAGTGATGAACATCATTGACCGTATTATGGGTAATGTATTTCAAATCGAAAACTTTGGCTTGTTTGGCGTGCTTTATGCGCTGTTTATCCTTATTCCTTCGCTTGCTGTGACCGTACGTCGCCTGCATGATACGGATCGTACAGGTTGGTGGGTATTCATCGCCATTATCCCAATCATCGGCTTTTTAGTCATGCTGTATTTCTTGGTGCAAGACAGCGAAGAGGGAACAAACCAATATGGCGACAACCCGAAGACGGTCCAATCCATGTAATCTTAATCTGAGATTCGGATATTGGATGAACCACCATTGATCGGAGTGTCCTCTGGTGGTTTTTCAAGTTCGAGTCTCTTGTTATGCAAACAAATACTTGGCGTGGAAGTTCAAGTGTTCAGCAATAAAGCTCGAGATAAAGAAGTAGCTGTGGTCATAGCCTGGCTGCATACGAAGCTTTAACGCTGAATTGTGTGTTTTGGCTGCTGCCAGTAACGCTTCAGGCTTTAATTGTTCCGCGAGGAAGTTATCTGCATCACCTTGATCAACCAAGATTGGCAGTGGCGATTGGCTTTGTTTGAGAAGCTCGCTCGCATCGTACTGTTTCCAACTTTCAATATCAGTGCCTAGGTAAGCGGTAAACGCTTTCTGACCCCAAGGGCATTTCATTGGGTTGCTGATTGGGCTAAATGCTGAAATTGAGCGGTACTGCTGTGAATTTTTTAGACCAATGGTGATCGCACCGTGGCCACCCATGCTGTGGCCCGAAATCGACTTCACGTCAGAGACTGGGAAGTTGCTTTCAATGATTGCAGGTAGCTCTTGAGTGATGTAGTCGTACATGTGGTAGTGACGTGACCACGGCTCTTGAGTTGCGTTTAGGTAGAAACCTGCACCGTTACCTAGATCGTAGTTCTCATCATCTGCAACATCGTCGCCACGTGGGCTGGTATCCGGTGCCACAATGGCGATGCCTAACTCAGACGCCATTTGAAATGCTCCGGCTTTCTGCATGAAGTTTTCATCGGTGCAGGTCAAGCCTGACAACCAGTAAATCACTGGTACTGGGTTTGATTTGGTTGCGTTAGGCGGCAAGAAGATCGCGAAGCGCATGTTGCAGTTCAAAGCGCGTGATTCGTGAGTGTACTGTTTATGCCAACCACCGAATACTTTGGCTTGGCTTAGGCTTTCAATGGTCATGGTCATCTCTCGATAAAACAAGGGCCTTAGAGCGGCTTAGTTAGTCGGCAAGTGAAAGTTTGCGACTCTCTTTCGATGTAAAAGAGAGCCGAAGCTTAAGGTTACTTATCCATGTGAAGAACAGTACGGATAGATTCACCTTTGTGCATCAATTCGAATGCTTCGTTCACGTCTTGTAGACCCATCGTGTGAGTGATGAATTCTTGTAGACCGAACTCACCCGCCATGTAACGGTTTACGATTTCTGGAAGCTCTGAGCGGCCTTTAACACCACCGAAAGCAGAACCACGCCATACGCGGCCAGTCACTAGTTGGAATGGACGAGTTGAGATCTCTTGACCTGCACCCGCAACACCAATGATGACTGACTCACCCCAACCTTTGTGACAACACTCAAGTGCTTGACGCATCACGTTTACGTTACCGATACATTCGAATGAGTAGTCAACACCACCGTCAGTCATCTCAACAATAACGTCTTGGATTGGCTTATCGAACTTCATTGGGTTGATGCAATCAGTCGCGCCAAGTTGTTTTGCTAGCTCGAACTTGCTCTCGTTGATGTCTACGCCGATGATCTTGCTTGCACCAACCATGCGAGCACCGATGATTGCAGAAAGACCGATACCGCCTAAACCGAATACAGCAACGGTGTCGCCTTTTTCGACTTTCGCTGTGTTCAGTACCGCACCCATACCAGTGGTTACGCCACAACCTAGAAGACAAACTTCTTCAAGTGGTGCTTCTTTATTTACTTTTGCTAGTGAGATCTCTGGAAGAACCGTGTACTCAGAGAAAGTAGAACAACCCATGTAGTGGAAGATTGTCTCACCGTTGATAGAGAAGCGGCTTGTGCCGTCTGGCATTAGGCCTTTACCTTGAGTTTCACGAACTGCCTGACATAGGTTAGTTTTGCCAGATTTGCAGAATTTACACTCACCACATTCTGCTGTGTAAAGCGGAATTACGTGGTCGCCAACTTCAACACTTGTTACGCCTTCGCCAACCATTTCAACGATACCGCCGCCTTCGTGGCCAAGGATAGAAGGGAAGATACCTTCTGGATCGTCACCTGATAGCGTGAATGCGTCAGTGTGACAAACACCAGTCGCAACGATGCGAACAAGAACTTCGCCCGCTTTCGGAAGCTGTACATCAACTTCTTCCATTTTAAGAGGTTCGCCGGCAGCCCATGCAACCATTGCTTTAGATTTGATGTGAGTTTGACCTGGTTTGATTTCAAGTGCCATCGGATGTTTCCTTTATATTCTCAATATAGGGAGTGTCGCCATAAGCGTAGTAGAGCTTTTATCTCCGCGCTGCGTCGTTTTGTTGGTGCCCATTTTAGGTATTTATAGAAAAATGATAATCTGGCTAAATTGAAATTGATTTTTACGTATTTGTAATAGTTGAGGCAGTGGTGTTGTTATTTACGCTGTCTCTCAGTAAGTGAGTTTTCAAAGGTTTACTTTTAAATTTGAAAAATAAATAAGGTAAATCATGCGCTTTGAATACTTGCTTGATGATGAAGTCACCCAAGAACTCGATGCTAAGTTAAGAGCTTTGCTGTCCACTTGCTTTGCCAAGGAGCAAAACAAAATTTTCCCAATCCAACACTATTTCAATGAATTGCCTCGCCATCACTATCTACTTTGGGATGGCAATAGACTTGCCGCTCATATTGCTGTGCATGAAAAGCAAGTCATGATTGACGATCAATCCTTTCCTATTTGTGGTATTGCTGAAGTCTGCGTCGATTCGGGTTCATGTGGGCAGGGATTAGTAAAAATATTGCTGAGGCTGTTCATTAGGACGCGTTAGAAAGAGGCGATGCATTTCAGCCCTGCTTGGCCTCACCTCGGTTTATCAATCCAGTGGCTATCAGCCCATCAATAACTTAAAGACGAAAGTTGCCCCGCATCATTGTGTCGGCACTGATGAGACCATGGTACGCTCTCTCAAAATCATTTGGCCACAACAGACGGTTCATTTAGTCGGCTAGCCTTTTTAAACAGATTTTCTCCGCATTTCACTTTGTGTGACGAACCTGTCAGCATCGTGCTTGTCGGTCAGAATGAATGGGGTGTCGCTATTAAGAAAGAAAAGCGACAAAGCAGTGAAAGAAAAGCCAAAATCGAATGTATCGATAAAGCTTATGTTTGATGGTGTTAATATTCTTTTCACTGCCATTGCGACTATGACCCAATCCAACTCTATAAGTGGCGATTATTTGTACTTACCGATCAAAGGACTTGCCAAAACTTGATCACACTTATCCTTGCTTTTTGTCATTTATATCATTGGGATAGTCGATAAAAGCAGAAGAGCAGCCATGGAATAGTTAAAGCTTTTGATTCGCTTGGATGTGGTTAACCAACGTTGAAGTTGCATGCCTGCGGCAGTCCAAAAAGTCACGGATGGTAAATTCGCCAAGCAAAAGATGCCAGCAATGAAAGCCAGATCAAGCCAAGAGCCACCACTGCTATAAACCGTGATGGCGGTAAGTGCCATAGACCAACCTTTTGGGTTCACCCACTGGAAGGCCACCGCACCTAAAAAGCTCATTGGCTGATAATTGTGTTTGACTTCGGTTTTGCTGCTGGTGGCAATTTTGTACGTGAGGTACAACAAGTACGTCAGGCTCAAGATTTTGAGAATGCTATGTGTGATTGGGTAAGCGTGGAATAAGCCCATCAAACCAATGCCAACTAAAATCAACATTGCGGCAAAACCCAAAGTAATACCTAACATATGAGGGATTGTGCGTTTAAAGCCGACGTTAGCGCCCGAGGTCATAAGCATGATGTTGTTCGGGCCTGGAGTGAAGGTCGAGACAAACGCAAACAGCGCCAACGCTCCAAGTTGATGATATTCCATAGTGTGTTCCTGAATTTTTGTTGCTGCCACTCATCGGGGCAAAGGGTTACATTTTCTGACCGGTCGAGAACAATGATAGGTAGAAGTGCTATCAATTTTGTGCTTATATTTGATGAAAATACGCCCATTAAACAATAAAAGAGCACCATGGATAGGTTTGACGAAAGAATATTGCAAATAATGAAATTAGACGGAAGAATCTCTAACGTGGAGCTGTCTGAACGTGTGGGATTATCACCATCTGCGACTTTACGTCGAGTGCAAGATTTGGAGCGTAAGGGCGTGATCAAAGGCTACCGTGCGGTGCTGGATAACCAACAAATGGGCGTTGGTTTTGTCGCTTATGTATCGATCGGTTTAGCATCCCACTCGAAGCAGGCTCAGCTTGGTTTTGAAGATCACGTCCGCTTTGTTGATGAAGTGGTGGAGTGCCATAATATCACTGGCGCGAACGAATACTTGCTACGAGTGGAAACTCAAGACTTGGCGTCTTATAAAGCTTTTCATGCCGATGTGCTAGGGGAGTGTGAACATGTTAAAGCGATCACGACTATGGTCGTGATGGATACTCCGAAGGACCAACGTTAGGCTACCTATTGTTGTAGCACGTATATTTGAAGTGCGTCGAAAGACTACGTCGAGTAGGGTGGTGGTTAACATTGAATGTTGGAAAGCAACCAGCAATCTGACACAGCCAGCATTAATTCTCACCGTCTAAATAATCTCATCCTGCTAGCTTTGCTACATCGCGACTTGATTCGCGAGTAGTGAGTCAGCAAATGTAAGGATGAATGATGAAATCATACGTAACCCTCCCTCTGGTGAGCTTGGGCGCAGTCGCGGCTTTGAGCTCTTTTAATGTCAATGCCCATGGCTGGGTCGAGTTTCCAAGCGCACGCCAAAACACCTGTTATTTAGATGGCGGATTTTGGACCAATGAAATTCCAAACCAAGCTTGTCAGGCGGCTTATGACGAATCGGGTGCATACCCATTTGTGCAGCGCAGTGAAATTGCCGCGAATGTGCCAAATTACCGCGATATGGCCCATGTAAAAGCTATCGTACGTGACGGTGAGCTTTGTTCGGCGGGTGATGCTGCTAAGAAAGGTTTGAATATCCCATCGCCAAACTGGCAGCGTACCAATGTAACGCTAGATACCAATAACCAAATTGAGATGGTGTTCTTTGGTAAAGCGCCACATAACCCGTCTTATTGGGAGTTTTATCTTTCCAAACCAACTTATGATGATACACAGCCTCTTACTTGGAATGATTTAGAACTGATGGATACCGCTGGTGATGTGTATGTTGATGCTGAAAAACGTTATCGAATTCAAGTGACCTTCCCAGCCGATCGCTCAGGTGATGCCATTCTTTTTACCCGTTGGCAGCGTATTGATGTCGTGGGTGAGGGTTTCTACAACTGTAGTGATATTACGTTAAGCGGAAATGGGACGACACCTCCGACTGACCCAGTCGAGCCAACTGATCCGGCAAACAACCTGACTTCTTTAGGCTATTTTGTGGCGCAAGGTTTTGGTCCTGTTGAATCGGGCGATACCGTGCGTTTCCGTACCTTTAGTGCAACAGGCTCTGAGATCGTTGATCTTTCGCTTGCCATCAGTACAAACAACACCACAACGTGGGCTGCAGAGTTGGCCGATCAATTTAACTCACAACAAACCGGTGATTGGTACGTTGGCATTTGGCATGAAGCAATGAAACATTACATGTTCGATACGAATAATATCTACGCGAACCAAGTACTGGCGCCGAATGCCAATTTTAGTTATGCGTTGTCATTGATTAAAGGTGATACCACACCACCAGTTGAGCCGACCAATCTTTGGAGCAAAGATGCGATTTACAACCAAGGTGATGTTGTGACGCACAACGGTCGTGAATGGACAGCACAATGGTGGACGCGTGGCGAAGAGCCTGGTACCACGGGTGAATGGGGCGTTTGGCGCTAATTTATTTCCATTCCAAATAGACAAAACCCTTCTGGATAGAGAAGGGTTTCTTGCTTCTGATTATTCATTTTTGCTTTTCAGGCTATCGGGAGACCAAGGTTGCCAGTTCATCATCCTATGGTCTGCTAGTTTGAGCATTGGGATATCTTCATGAGTATCACCATACGCATATATCGCTTGATACTTGTTTAAATCAAAAGCGGCTTTGACACGTTCCACTTTTCTACTCAAGCTGCAATCACCGCTCAAATAGAAGCCACTAATATGTTTGCTGTCGCCAAGCAATTCGCTACAAAGTAATTGATAACCCAGACCTTTACACCAAGGGCTTAGGTAAGCGTTAAGTGAAGCCGAAACCACGACAATGGTATCACCTTGTGTTTGATGCCAGTCCAAACGGGCTTGAGCCTCGGGGCGAATGTGCTGAGCGATCACCTCTTGTGCAAATTGCGCCCCCAAAGTACTGACTTGTTCGGTACTGCGCCCTAAAAAAGCAATAAAGCTGGCGATAGGTCGCATTCGTTTTGCCGGAATAATGCCAGTCTTGAAAAGGGCGTAAAATGGCATGATCACCACATTCCCGAACCACTTGCGCGGGCCAGAGACTGCATAGTGAAGGAATGCGCTAAACATGTCCTCGTCAGTGATGGTGCCATCAAAATCAAACAGTGCTAAAGCGGGCTTTCGAGAGTCTGACAATCTGTTGCCTTATGGTTTAATGTGCGTGTCCGTGGGAGAAGTTTATCACCATCACGCCCACAGCGATAAGTGCCATGCCAATCCACAAGTTGGTATCCATATGTTGGCGGTGCACCAAATGATAAATTAAGGTGACAGACACAATAGCGACTCCTGCCCAAAGTGCGTGAACAATACCAACGGGCATACCATCTTTCATTGCTTGGATTAAACAAACGAATGCAGCCAAGTGACCAATGAGAACCAGTGTCGCGGGGATGTGTATACTAAAACAGTCGGTTGCTTTAAGTGCCACATGTGAAAGGGCTTCACGCCCACGCCTAACTAACTTGATGAGTTGGTATGCGTAGGGGCGCGATGTGTAACACATGGCATTCTTCTAGGCGTCGATTTTAGTCATAAGAGCGATTACATGAGTATATCTAAGAGATGATGGCGGTGTTAAGGGCCGAACTTTCGACCCTTTTGATACGCATTGTGTTCGAGATGATTAAAGTAAATCACGGACTCGGAAGTAGGACATGGCTAACACCAATGCAGGGGTGCGAAATAGTCGCCCACCAGGGAATGACATATGAGGGATCTTGTCGAAAATGGCAAAGCGCTCTGCCGTTGTTGCGACACACTCGGCCATTAAGGTCCCCGCCATTCCCGTTGCAGCAATACCGTGGCCAGAAAAGCCTTGAGCAAAGTAAACATTGGGTTTGAGTCGGCCGAAATGAGGGGCGCGATTCATGGTAATTGCCACATTTCCTCCCCAGGCGAAATCGACTTTGACATGGTTCAGTTGAGGAAATATGTCTACCATTCTTTTTCGCATCGCATTCTCTAAATTAAATGGTGCCACACCTGAATAGCTGACTCGTCCGCCAAATAACATTCGATGGTCGCCAGAGCAACGGAAGTAGTCGAGTACAAAGTTAATATCACAGGCGGAGATATGGTTTTTCATTAGCTCATTGGTTAAAGTTTCATCAAGAGGCTCAGTGGCGCATACATAAGTGCCAACGGGCATGACTTTATTTTCTAAAGAACTTTCAAGTCCATCCATGTAGGCGTTACATGCAAGAATGACGTGATTGGCTTTCACCGTGCCTTGTTTAGTAAAGAGAACGGCAGGATCGCCATGTTCGATTTTAGTCACCGCACTTTCTTCAAAAAACTGAGCGCCGGCGGCTTTCGCTGCATTGACTATGCCGAGAGTGTAATTCAATGGGTGTAAATGGCCGCTATTGCTGTCAAACATCCCCGACGTGTACTTGTCGCTGGCAATATTTTCTCGGACTTGGTTTTGACCCCACATTTCAAGGGAGCCATAACCATAGCGCTCAGTCAGGTCATCATGCCACTGTTGAAGTTCTTTATCATGGCGCGGCTTCATGCCTAAATGCACCATGCCATCACGCCAGTCACAGTCGATGTTGTATTTTTTGATATTGTTTTTGGTCAGAGCTAAGGCCTCAATGGAAATATCCCAAAGTTTTTTCGCATCCGACTGGCCGACAAGTTTTTCGAGCGTGGGCTGTTCTGCTGCCCAGCCAAAAATTGCCTGACCACCGCTTCGTCCTGATGCTCCCCAACCCACACGATTTGCTTCCAATACAATCACGCTAAAGCCTTGGTTTGCTAGCTCAAGCGCCGCAGTTGCACCCGTGATACCAGATCCAACGACACACACATCGGCAACATGGTCACCCTTTAATTTTGGAAAACGTAAATCCAAGTTTTTTGATGCAGCATAGTAAGAGTGAGTGTGTTTGGTGCTCATCTTGACGTCCTTTTCTTATGATATTGATTAAAACTTAGCGGTACCATTGGTATTCAAGTGGGGATACTTGAGCTGAGAATCTTTCCTGTTCATGCTTTTTGTTTGCCAGATAGACCTTGCAAAACTCTTCGCCAAAGCTAGCTTGTAAAAATGCACTTGTCGCAAATGCTTGTAGTGAGCTGTCCCAGGAGCTTGGTAGAGGTTGTAACTCTAGTAAATTAGCGTCACCTTCGATAGGTGCTGGTGGTGTCAGATTGCTTTCAATACCATCAATGATGGATGCGAACAAAACAGACACGGTCAGATACGGGTTTACGTCCGCACCGGATAGACGGTGTTCGATTCGTTTATCTTCAACGCCGCTGGCGGGCACCCTTACGGCAACGGTTCGGTTATCCCAGCCCCATGACGCATGTAATGGTACGAACATATTGGGCTGCAAGCGTCGGTAAGAGTTTGCGTTGGGCGCAAATACAGCCATACATTCATCCATATGTTCTAATACACCAGCAATGGCATTAAGCAGTAAATCTTCATTATGCCCGAGCATGTTAATGCCATCTTTATTCTGCAAGCTGATGTGGACATGACAGCCACTGCCAGCATATTCCGTGTAAGGCTTCGCCATGAAGTTGGCATGAAAACCGTGTTTTTTTGCGACAGCGCGGACGACACGTTTTAGCAGCATGGCATGATCGCAGGCTAACAAGATATCAGTTGAATGCTTCAGGTTGACTTCAAATTGGCCAGGAGCATATTCGGCGGTGATGTTTTCTGCTGGAATGCCTTGCGTTTGGCAGGCGCTGACGACTTCATCCAAGAACGCTTTAAATTCATCGAGTTCTTCGAGTGAATAAACCTGTGTTTGTGTCATGCGATCGCCACTCACTGGCATAAGCGGTGGTTGGGGGCTTCCTGCGTCATCGTGTTCAAGATCTTGTAAATAAAACTCCAACTCAATCGCGATACAAGGGTGAAAACCTTTGCTCTGAAGTTTCTCGAGTTGTTGAGCGAGTACGTGCCTTGGATCAGCAAAGAAGGGTTGGTTGGTATCCGGCTCGTACATAGTAACGATGGCTTGGGCACTGTTTTCTTGCCAAGGTACAATCTGCAAAGAGTTCGGAACCATATGGCAGATACGGTCACCATCGCCTTTTTCAAATCCCAGCCCAGTTTCTTCGACGGTTTCACCGCAGATATCAAGCGCAAAAACAGAAGCGGGTAAGCAAATACCTTGCTCGAGTACTTTGCTTAACTGGGTGGTGTTGATCCGCTTACCTCTTACAACACCGTTCATATCGAACAAGATCAGATCAATTGTCGTAATGTTTGGGTGGCGTTCAATAAATTGAGCAATCTCTAACTGCTCTTGTTTGGTTTTTAGTCGATTAATGTTATTTGGTTGATCGGCAAGACTACTCATACCCACAGTGACTCCTCCACGTTAAACGTAAAAATTCCTTGTTCTATAAAGGCTCAGAAATGCCCGCAGACCACATTGCTTGCTTTTTAACCATACACGCAATGTTCAGTAAATTACAACACAAATGTAACTCAAATGTTAATGAATGCTTGGTATATTATAAAATATTTAACATGACCGGTTGACTTTTGAGCAGATTCAGGCCAATGCTAAATAAAGCTTTTTGAGACATCCATGAATTTTTGGATGGAGTAATAACCGGGATTTTCTTTACCTAGCACGCCAGAAAGAGGATTGGGATTAAGGAAAACATCCGATTGTTATTTTGTTGCCAGTCAGTGGTTAACCGTGCTAGCGCAAGCCTGAAGCGTATTTTAATGGACGAAAAATGTAGCAAAGAAGGATTTATGGAAACAATCAAGAAATGGATTGAAGAGAATCGTATTACTGAGGTTGAGTGCCTTATCCCCGATATCACAGGCAATGCACGAGGCAAGATCATGCCCGCCAAAAAATTTCTTCGAGAAGGGGGGATGCGTCTTCCCGAGGTGGTTTTTTTCCAAACGGTGAACGGTGATTGGCCAGACGATGAAAGTATGATCGATCTGACTGAGAAAGACATGAATCTAGAGCCCGATCCAAACACGATTAGATTTGTTCCATGGGCAAAAGATCCAACAGCTCAGGTGATTCATGACTGTCAGACGGTAGATGGTGATCCAGTCGAAATCTCGCCAAGGGCAGTATTAAGACGTGTTTTGGCTCTCTATGAAAAAGAGGGTTGGAGCCCGATTGTCGCGCCTGAGCTTGAGTTTTTCCTAGTGCAAAAGAATCTCGATTGGGACTACCCACTTGAGCCGCCTATTGGACGAAATGGCAGACCAGAAACCGCAAGACAGTCGTTCAGTATTGATGCCGTGAATGAATTCGATCCTATTTTTGAGGATATGTATGACTACTGTGAGATACAGGGCTTAGACGTCGATACGTTAGTTCATGAATCGGGCGCAGCACAGATGGAATTAAACTTCGATCACGGTGAGCCTTTGGATCGCGCTGATCAGGTGTTTCTATTTAAACGTACAGTCAGAGAAGCGGCGCTACGCCATGATGTTTACGCCACCTTTATGGCGAAACCGATGGAGCATGAGCCAGGCAGCGCCATGCATATTCACCAAAGCTTGGTGGATGCGAATGGCAAAAACTTGTTCGCCAATGACGATGGTTCTAACAGCGAACTGTTCCTCAACTATATTGCCGGCATGCAAAAATATACGCCTGCAGCGATTGCCTTTTTTGCTCC
The DNA here is from genome assembly GCF_003584965.1 of Vibrio sp. PID23_8. Lineage (NCBI taxonomy): Bacteria > Pseudomonadati > Pseudomonadota > Gammaproteobacteria > Vibrionales > Vibrionaceae > Vibrio > Vibrio sp. PID23_8. The sequence goes on from NZ_LIXE01000005.1 coordinate 271,611, forward strand.
CAATATCAATTCCTATCGTCGTTTAGTCTTTGGCGACTCGGCACCAACCAATGTGGCATGGGGAGAAGATAACCGAACGGTTGGGCTTCGAGTCCCCGTCTCTGATAAAAATTCCCGTCGTATTGAAAACCGTTATGCCGGTGCCGATGCGAACCCATATTTAGCCATGGCATTAACACTAGCGTGTGGCTACTTGGGAATGAAAGAGAAACTCACGCCGACACCACAAAGTACCGGTGATATGACGACCGAACCTTATTCACTTCCTCATACGTTGGAAGAGGCTTTGGTGTTGCTAGAAAATTGTAATGAGTTGAGAGAAATTCTCGGTGATCGATTTGTTTCAGCTTATGTTGCGATTAAGCGCAAAGAGTACAAAACATTCTTTCAAGTGATCAGTTCTTGGGAGCGTGAGTTCTTACTTCTTAACGTATAAATCCAACTTAACGTATCAACGGAGGTCATTTCCTATGAAAGGAGGCTTCTAAGTGGAAAACATTTGTTTGTGGAGATAGCGGGCAAGTCGTCCTTGCACGTTATTAATATTAAAAATGGAAAGAAACTATGTCTAAATGGATCGAACAAGATAGTGCACATTGTTTGCACCCTTTTACTAACTTCAAGGCTCTAAATAATAAGGGCTCTCGCATTATTAAACGCGCAGAAGGTGTTTATATCTATGACGAGGATGATAACAAGATCCTTGATGGTATGGCCGGGTTATGGTGCGTGAATATGGGCTACAGCTGTCAGCCTCTTATTGATGCCGCCACCAAGCAGATGCAAGAACTGCCTTACTACAACTTGTTCTTCCAAACCACGCATCCACCCGCGGTAGAGTTATCTACATTGTTGGCTGAAGTGACACCAGAAGGCATGAATCACGTATTCTTTACTGGATCGGGTTCTGAGTGTAATGACACCGTGGTGAGAATGGTGCGCCACTACTGGGCAAGCCTTGGTAAACCAGAAAAGCAAACCATTATCAGTCGAAAAAATGCTTACCACGGTAGTACGATGGCGGGGGCGAGCCTCGGCGGTATGGCGTTTATGCATGCTCAAGGTGGTCTTCCTTTACCTAATATCGTTCATATTGATCAGCCTTACTATTTTGGTGAAGGTAATGGTGTAGATGAAGCGGAATTTGGTTTAGAGCGGGCAAGACAACTTGAAGAGAAAATTTTAGAACTGGGTGAAGAAAACGTCGCTGCCTTTATTGCTGAACCTATTCAGGGGGCGGGTGGCGTGATCATTCCGCCTGCGAGTTATTGGCCAGAGATCCAACGCATCTGTGACAAGTATGAAATTCTACTGATTGTTGATGAAGTGATTTGTGGTTTTGGTCGTACGGGGGAGTGGTTCGCAAGTCAAACATTCAACATTCAGCCAGATTTAATGTGTATGGCGAAGGGGATCACATCAGGATACTTACCTTTAGGCGGTGTTATGGTTCGTGATCATGTTGCTAAGGTATTGACTGATGCTGATACCGAGTTTGCCCACGGTTTCACTTATTCCGGTCACCCAGCAGCTTGTGCTGTTGCCATCGCCAATATCAAAGAAATGCAACGTCTCAACATCGTTAATCAGGTACGAGAAGACACGGGACCGTATTTTGCTAAGCGTTGGGCAGAATTAGCCGACCACCCTATGGTTGGAGAGGCGCGCAGTCTTGGGTTGGTAGGCGCGATTGAGTTAGTTAAGGACAAAGAGACCAAAGAACGCTTCGATAAAGAGTTAGATGTTGGTACTCGATGTCGCGAACATTGTTTTAATAATGGCGTCGTGTTGAGAGCCGTCGGAGACTCAATGATCTGCTCACCACCACTGATTATCAGTAAATCTGAAATTGACGACTTAGTTGAATTTGCAAAACAGTCTTTAACTAACACACTCGCCGACGTTCAGCAGTAGCCGACGAGGATAACACCAAAGCGCAACAGGGAACGGAGATCCAAATGGAAAAAATAAAAGCTTACTTTGGGGTAGCGTTGGGGATGACGATTGGGTTAACCCCGTTAACATCACTTGCTGCTGAAGACAAAGTACTCAATATCTATAACTGGTCTGATTATATTGCCGAAGACACCATTGCTAAGTTTGAAAAGGAAACGGGCATTGAAGTGGTCTATGATGTTTTTGATTCTAACGAAGTTTTGGAAGCAAAAATTCTGTCAGGCAATACCGGCTTTGACATTGTCGTACCGAGTAACGATTTCTTGGGTAGGCAGGCAAAAGCTGGCGCTTTCCAAAAGCTGGATAGAGAAAAGCTGAGCAACTATAAAAACCTAGACCCGAAACTTATGGGCATTCTGGCAGAAACAGTTGACCCAGAGAATGCCTACTCAGTGCCTTACCTTTGGGGTACAACCGGCATTGGCTATAACGTTGAAAAAGTCAAAGCCGCATTGGGAGAGGATGCCCCAGTGGACAGTTGGGATTTGGTGTTTAAACCAGAGAATATGGAAAAACTGTCAAAATGTGGTGTTGGGTTCTTGAATGCGCCAACAGAGATCATGATGGCTGCGCTTAATTATGTTGGTAAAAACCCAAACAGCACCGATCCGAATGACTATAAGAAAGATGCACTTGAGGTATTGAAACCCGTACGCCCATATGTCACTTACTTCCACTCTTCGCAATACATTAATGACTTAGCAAACGGTGATATTTGTGTCGCAATTGGTTGGTCAGGGGACGTTCTGCAAGCGGCGGACCGAGCGGCAGAGGCGGATAATGGTGTTGAAATTGCCTACTCCATTCCGAAAGAAGGCGCATTAGCATGGTTTGATTTGATGGCCATTCCTAAAGACGCGAAGCATCCGGAAAATGCGCATCTTTTCATTAACTTCTTGCTAAGACCGGAAATCATCGCAGAAATCAGTAACTACGTTTGGTATGCGAACCCGAACCCAGCTTCACGTGAGTTTATTGATGCTGAAATTCTGGAAGATCCAGGCATCTACCCAGACGAGGAAACACAAAAGAAACTGTTCAGTTCAAAAATGTTACCTCATAAAACCGCTCGTGCAATGACACGTGCGTGGACTGATTTTGTCAAAAACTAGATAGATAGAACATGGCGGCCTTAAACGGGTCGCCGCTTTTGTTTGGAGAATGCCATGACAGTGATGTCACTTGATACCGATCGTCCTCATTTACATGTGGATTCAACACCGCCAAAACCATTACTTGAAATCAGAGGATTAACGAAAAACTTTGATGGCCATGTGGCCGTAGATGGTGTGGATTTAACGATCAACCAAGGCGAACTTTTCGCTTTGCTTGGGGCATCGGGTTGCGGAAAATCAACCTTGTTAAGGATGCTCGCCGGTTTTGAGCAACCTTCCGCAGGGCAGATCATCTTAGATGGTGAAGATCTGGCCGATATTCCCCCGTATCGACGTCCCGTGAATATGATGTTCCAATCCTATGCGTTGTTTCCTCACATGACCGTCGCTGGCAACATTGCATTTGGTTTAAAGCAGGATGGCATGTCACGCCAAGAAATTGATGAGACCGTCAAACAGATGCTGGAATTGGTGCACATGTCTGACTATGCCAAACGAAAACCACATCAACTCTCTGGTGGGCAAAAACAGCGTGTTGCACTCGCTCGTAGTTTAGCCAAAAAACCTAAACTGCTGCTTCTTGATGAACCAATGGGCGCGCTAGATAAAAACCTAAGAGAGAAAATGCAACTCGAAGTGGTGGATATCCTAGAGCGTGTGGGCGTGACTTGTGTGATGGTGACACATGATCAAGAAGAAGCCATGACGATGGCCAGCCGAATTGCCATCATGAATAAAGGACAGTTTGTTCAAATTGATTCTCCGGAAGCCATTTATGAGCACCCTAACTCTAAATTCTCAGCGACCTTTATCGGCTCAGTGAATATATTTGAAGGGCTCCTAGAAACAAATCAGAACGACAATTGTACGGTGAGAAGCCATGAGCTGGAGCAACCAATTTATATTAATCATGGCATTTCTGGTGCGCCGGGAATTTCGGTGATGATCGCGGTTCGCCCTGAAAAAATGACATTGAGCACACGTGCAAACCATTCGGCAAACAGCTGCTCTGGGGTTGTTGAAGACATTGCCTATATGGGTAATCAGTCGATTTATCATGTTCGTTTAGCATCAGGCAAGTTGGTGACGGCAACGTTACAAAATACCACCCGTTTACGGAAAGATATGCCAACGTGGGAGCAGAAGGTTACGCTCAGTTGGGACACGGAAAGTTGCGTGGTACTAAAAATATGATGAAATCAGCCAAATTGAATATCTGGCGTGTGATCCCAACGCCCAAATGCTTATTGCTTGCCGTCCCGTATGGGTGGTTATTACTGTTTTTCTTACTTCCATTCTTGATTGTTTTTAAAATCAGTTTTGCGGAAGCGCAGATTTCAATACCGCCATACTCTGAATTACTTAGTTATGCCGAGCAACAACTACAGCTACTGTTGAATATAGGTAACTACCAATACCTGCTTGAAGACGATCTCTATGTCTCTTCTTATATGGAGTCGATACGCATTGCGCTTATTTCGACGTTGTTGTGTCTATTGATCGGTTTTCCTATTGCGTGGGCCATTGTGCACTCTACACCGTCGATGCGTAACGTACTGCTGATGCTCATTATTTTGCCGTCATGGACGAGTTTCTTGATTCGAGTGTACGCTTGGATAGGGATCCTCAAAAACAATGGGCTACTCAATAATGTGTTATTAACGGTTGGGGCCATTGATGAGCCGCTCAAAATATTGCATACCGATATCGCGGTGTATATCGGTATCGTTTATACCTATTTACCTTTCATGGTCTTACCCTTGTATACCGCGCTCATGCGAGTGGATTATTCATTGATTGAAGCCGCTGGTGATTTAGGTGCCAAACCAGCAACAACGCTGTTTAGCGTTTTGGTGCCGTTGACCCGGGCGGGCATTATTGCTGGATCGATGTTGGTCTTTATTCCTGCGGTAGGGGAGTTTGTTATTCCCGAACTGCTCGGTGGGCCGGATTCAATTCTCATCGGCAAAGTATTATGGCAAGAGTTTTTCAATAACCGAGATTGGCCAGTGGCCTCGGCAGTGGCCATCGTGATGCTGCTGGTATTAATGGTGCCAATTCTTTGGTTCCACCGTTATCAAAAGCGTGAATTGGAGGCGCAAGGATGAATGATATTCCAGTTTACAACAATCGATGGAAGTGGCTGATTCTGGGGATGGGTTTTACCTTTCTTTACTTACCAATTTTGATCTTGATTATTTACTCTTTTAACGAAAATCGTTTAGTTACGGTTTGGTCAGGATTCTCTTTCAAATGGTACTCGGAATTGTTTGATGACGATTTGCTAATGGGTGGGGTTAAACTCAGCTTATTGATCGGTGTCCTTTCTGCCAGTGCTGCGGTTGTTCTGGGTACAATCGCCGCCTTTGTATTGAATCGTTTCGGTAGTTTTAAAGGTGAGACGGGTTTTGCCTTTATGATAACGGCGCCATTGGTGATGCCAGAAGTGATCACTGGTTTGTCTTTGCTACTCCTTTTTATTGCTATAGGGCAAGTATTTGATTTGTTTAATCAGCGTGGAATGATGACGATTTGGATTGCGCATGTCACTTTTTGTACGGCTTATGTAACAGTGGTGGTGAGCTCCAGATTACAAGAGGTTGATCGCTCAATAGAAGAAGCGGCGATGGATCTTGGTGCGCCACCTTGGAAAGTGTTTTTTCAAATTACGTTGCCAAGTATTGCCCCTGCGATTCTTGCAGGCTGGTTATTGGCTTTTACGTTATCGCTTGACGATTTGGTGATTGCCAGTTTTGTGTCGGGTCCAAGCGCAACAACGTTACCAATGGTGGTGTTTTCCAGTGTAAGGCTTGGGGTTAGTCCTAAAATCAATGCTCTCGCAACGTTGATTATTATGGCGGTGGCATGTGCGACCTTTATCGCGTGGTGGGTGTTAGCCAAAGCAGAAAAGCGCCGGTTACAAGAGATTAAGATGAGTGAACAGTAAGGCTATCTTTTGATAATCTAGGAGAGATACATGGATGTAGGCAAGCAACTTAAAACGATTCGTACCATGCGTGGTTTATCGCAACGAGAATTGGCTAAGCGAAGTGGCGTAACTAACTCCATGATCTCTCAAATTGAGCAGAACCTTGTGAATCCTTCCGTAGGATCATTAAAAAAAATCCTCGAAGCCATTCCGATCTCTATGGGTGAATTTTTCACCTTAGATGTTGAGCCAAAAGACGATATCTTTTTTAGCCCCGATCAGCTCGCGGATTTGGGTGATGGCCATATTCGAATGCTATTAGTGGGTGCGAAACGCGATGGTCGTCAACTGGCGATTTTGCGTGAGATCTATCCCCCTGGTTCTGATACAGGCACCGACTTCATGCAACATGAAGGGGAAGAAGGAGGTGTTGTGATTCGTGGTGAAATTGAAATCACCGTAGGTAGCCACACACAAGTACTGAAAGCTGGGGATTCTTACTATTTTGAAACGCGTAAACCACATCGATTCCGTAATAAGGGCAAAGTAGAGTGTGAGCTGATTAGCGCTGCAACGCCACCAACGTTCTAGATAATCGTAGTCGTGCTTCTGCTAGGCTGAAGAAACGAACGGAAATCGTACAGGCCTTTTGATTTGGATCAATGTATCGAAATTTTCGCCTTTATCTTCACCAGTAAGAGCCTAAACTTTATGCGAGGGTATAAAGAGTAAGGAGGCGAGTATGAGCTTAATTCCTAGAGATTCTTGGTCTGATTTTAGCCATTTGTTGGATAACGCTTTTCCGAGTATGCATGCACGTTGGAGCCATGGGCAGTTTTCTCCGAATGTCGATGTGATAGAAAAGGAAACGGCGTTTGAAATAATGGCGGATCTCCCTGGTGTGGAGAAGAAAGACATTTCAGTGACTTGTGATAAGGGAGTGCTGACAATAGAAGCATCCACCATACAGCAAGATGAAACTGTACAAGAAGGAAAATTCATACACAAAGAGCGTTACCAAGGCAAGATGGCCCGAAGCTTTACGTTGAGTAGCAATGTCAATGCCAATGACATCTATGCAGAATTTACGGATGGGGTGTTGGTTGTCGTCATTCCTAAAGTAGAGGCGACGGTTTCTGAAGCGAGAAATGTCGAGATTAGCTAACGCACATTGTATTGAAGAATAAGCGTAGCAACGGACTCCAACTGAATGGGACACTAGCAGAATGGCCTCAAACAAGAGGCCATTCGTATTTATAACTGATCAACAAAATCCAAGACCAATGTAGCTCTAGTCCAGCTCAATCCACGTTGATTTAATTTCGGTGTATTTATCCAGTGCATGTAAGGACTTATCCCTGCCGTTACCACTTTGCTTGTAGCCACCAAACGGCATCGTCATGTCTCCGCCATCCCAGTTATTCACAAATACAGTACCAGCCCTCAACGCACGAGAGCATTTTACTGCCGTTGAAATATCGGCTGTCCAAACGCCCGCAGCGAGGCCATAATCGCTATCATTGGCAAGCTCAATGGCTTCTTCGATAGTATCGAATGTCGTTACACAGAGAACTGAGCCAAATATTTCTTCTCTGAATATTCGCATTTCAGGCGTCACATCGGTAAAGACGGCAGGTTGGATATAGTAACCGCCAGTCTGCTCATGAACAGGTTGACCACCGAATCGAAGTGTTGCGCCTTCCTGTTTACCAATTTCAATATAATTAAGGATGCGATCAAACTGGGTTTTATCCACAATCGCGCCAACGCGAGAGCTGCCGTTAAGTGGATCGCTAGGTTGCCATTTGTCCATGTACTTCACCAGTAGCTCGATAAATTGCTCTTTGATGGAAGAGTGGACTAAGAGACGAGAACCAGCGGTACACACCTCTCCTTGGTTGTAGCAAATGGCAGTTGCGGCAGTTGCGGCTGCTTTCTCAATGTCTTTTACGTCGTAATGGATAATATGAGGGCTTTTGCCACCACACTCCATGAAGGCGCGCTTGAGGTTGGATTCGCCTGCAAAGCTTAAGAGCTTCTTACCAACTGCGGTCGAACCGGTAAAGGCAATACAGTCGACATCGTTGTGAAGTGCTAATGCTTGTCCAGCTTCGTGACCGAAACCGGGTAGGACTTGTAATACCCCATCAGGGATCCCCGCTTGAGAGGCCAGTTCGGCAAGTAATATTGCCGTAAGAGGGGACTTCTCGGATGGTTTAATAATGACCGAGTTTCCGGTGGCTAATGCCGGACCGATTTTCCACGCCGCCATGACCGTAGGGAAGTTCCAAGGGACAATAGCGGCCACTACACCTAAAGGCTCACGCGTTACAAGGGCGAGGGCACCGTCAGTTACAGGAGCCACTTCATCATAAATCTTGTCGATGGCCTCGGCATTCCACTGTATGCAGCGTGCAGTGGCTGGCGCATCGTATCCCATTGCGTCAGAAATGGGTTTCCCCATATCTAAAGACTCTAAGAGCGCAAATTGTTCTTGCTGCTCCTCAATGAGCTTGGCGTAGTTGAGTAACACGGTTTTGCGCTCTGCTGGTGGCAGTCCTGCCCAGACGCGAGAGTTAAAGGCATCTCGTGCTGCTTTAACGGCAATGTCGACATCTTCCCGGCGGCAGCGGGAAACGTGAGCGAGAAATTTCCCCGTCGCTGGGTTAATAATCTCGAATGTATCATTAGTGATAGAGCTGGTTAGCTTACCGTTAATGAAGGCTTGTGTGCTAAAACTCAACGTTTCGGCCTTATCGTGCCATGTTATAGTATCCATTCTATTGTCCCTACTCCTTTGTTTCGTTTAAGTAAAACCTAACGGAGGGCTAAACCTGCCAGATGGTTAAATATTGGCGGACAGTTTAAAGCCGTTTCTGATTCAAATTTGATGAAGCATCAGAGCGAATTCGTGGTTTAAACGGCTTGATGGCGACAACAAAATGAACGAAATACTAAAAACTGGCCGGCGAATTGGCGCTAACAATAACGCACACTTTATTACCTGTATTTCTAAAGCGGTGAGGACGAGTACTGTCAAAGTAATAACTGTCGCCCTCATTTAAAATCGCGACGGTTTCCCCAACGGTGAGCTCTAACTGTCCATCGACCACTACGCCACATTCCTGTCCTTCATGAGTTAACATTTCTTGACCGGTATCAGCACCAGGGCTTAGCGTTTCACGCAACATACCAATATGTCGTTCCTGGTGGTAGTGGCCAACTTGTTTATAGCTAATCAGTCCACGACCGATTTCTGGTTGTTCGTTTCTGCGTGTAAAAAATTGTTCTGGCTGATGTTCATCAACAGCAAAAAACTCTGCCATTGATGATGGGATCTTGCTTAACAGCTTGCTCAATGAAGCGACAGATGGGCTGACGGCATTGTTTTCAATTTGCGAGATAAAACCGTTCGTGACACCAGCGCGCTTGGCTAGTTCTCGTTGAGAGAGCCCAGCTTGCTCACGTAACACTCTGAATCTTGAACCAATTTCCACATCCATCATGATTTTCCTTTCCGTTTGCGTTAACGGACTGATTGATTAATAAACTAAACATAACTTAGCGGATGTATTTGAAAAAGCCAGCAGGTGTTCATGATTTAATCATTGCGAGCGCAAAAAAATCCGTCTATAGTCATTTTTGTTAAATATATAATAACATCTCATTTACAATTATCGAGTCAATTGTCCATGGTGTTTATAAAAAAAAACACCCAGCAAGCTTGTTAAGGAGTGGCAAGATGCAAAGTACCAATGCTCAATCAAGTCTGGAATCATTTTGGATGCCGTTTACGGCGAACGCGCAGTTTAAATCGACCCCACGAATGCTAGTGTCCGCGGAGGGGATGTACTATACCTCGGAAGATAAGAGACAAATCTTAGATGGCACCGCAGGGTTATGGTGTTGTAATGCCGGGCACGGTCGCCATGAGATCAGTGAGGCAGTGGCAAGTCAAATTCATACTTTGGATTTTGCGCCTACTTTTCAGATGGGACATCCATTACCGTTTCAATTTGCTGAATCTTTGGCTGAAATTGCTCCAGAAGGATTAAATCGAGTCTTTTTCACGAACTCAGGCTCAGAATCGGTTGATACCGCATTGAAAATCGCCCTCGCTTATCAAAGAGCCATTGGCCAAGGAACGCGAACTCGTTTGATTGGTCGTGAACGGGGCTATCATGGTGTGGGTTTTGGCGGGATCTCTGTGGGGGGGATCGTCAATAACAGAAAGACGTTCGGCACACTATTGACAGGCGTTGATCACCTTCCTCATACATTAAGCATTGAACAGAGTGCCTTTACCAAAGGGTTGCCGGATTATGATCCGGGCTGGGCAGAGAGTTTGCAAAATATCGTTAACCTCCACGATGCGAGCAATATTGCCGCAGTGATCGTGGAACCGATTGCGGGCTCCACAGGGGTCATCCTTCCACCAAAAGGCTATTTAAAACGTCTGCGTGAAATTTGTACCCAACATGGAATTTTGTTGATCTTCGATGAGGTTATTACCGGATTTGGTCGACTTGGTAGTCCGTTTGCTGCTCAAGAATTTGATGTGAAACCTGACATGATCACCAGTGCGAAGGGGTTGACCAATGGTGCGATCCCAATGGGCGCGGTATTTGTGAGTGATGAGATCTATCAAGCGATGGTTGCGCCGGAAAGTCAAGCGATTGAGCTGTTCCATGGATATACCTATTCGGGTCATCCAGTGGCGGCCGCTGCGGGTTTAGCGACGCTCGATATCTATCGTAATGAAAACCTGTACACCAGAGCGGCAGAGCTTTCTGGATATTGGGAACAAGCCCTTCACAGCCTAAAAGGCTTGCCTCACGTAAAAGATTTACGCAACTACGGTCTGGTTGCTGCGATTGAATTAGAAGGTATTGCGGATAAACCGGGCTCGCGTGCTTTCCAAGTGTTTACGCAATGTTTTGAGAAAGGCGCCTTGATTCGAGTGACGGGTGACATTATTGCATTGTCTCCACCACTGATTATCGAGAAGCAACAAATTGATGATTTGTTTAACTTAATTGCAGATGTTTTAAGCACGATTTCTTACCAAGAGTAATAACCGAAACCGCGCCAGCCGCTAACGAGAGTTAGTCACCAAATATAGTACGAACGATCAGGATAAATACAAAGAACAAGGAACAGTGAAATGTCGATTTTGGTATCAAATTTTATTAATGGGCAAGTGGAAAAAAGCACCAGCCAAAGAACCGCAGATTTGTTTAATCCGGCAAATGGTGAACTTCGAGGCCAGGTTCAGCTCTCTTCTGCGAGTGAAGCGCTGTCCGTTGTGCAAGTTGCCAAACAAGCGCAAGCAAAATGGCAAGCGACACCGCCACTTCAACGTGCACGAGTGATGTTTCGTTTTAAGACGTTATTAGAAGAGCATGCGGATGAACTAGCGACCTTGATCTCAACCGAGCATGGCAAGGTTCATAGCGATGCGATGGGAGAGCTGACACGCGGCTTAGAAGTGGTCGAATTCGCCTGTGGTATTCCACACCTTTTAAAGGGTGAGCATTCACTCAACGTTGGACGTGAAGTTGATAGCTACTCAATGATGCAGCCAGTTGGCGTTTGTGTTGGTATTACGCCGTTTAACTTCCCGGTGATGGTTCCATTGTGGATGATCCCTGTCTCTTTAGCTTGTGGTAACAGCTTTATTCTTAAACCTTCAGAGAAAGATCCAAGCGTGTCTCTTAAGCTCGCACAATTGCTGCAAGAAGCTGGATTGCCTGATGGGGTATTTAATGTCATCCAAGGTGATAAAGAAGTGGTGGATGCATTACTTGATGCGCCAGATGTCGCTGCCGTGAGCTTTGTCGGCTCGACACCGATTGCAGAAGCGATTTATAGCAAAGGCAGTACAAACGGTAAACGAGTTCAAGCACTTGGCGGAGCAAAAAATCACTTGGTGGTGATGCCAGATGCCGACCTAGATGGTGCAGCTAATGCGATCATGGGCGCGGCTTACGGCGCTGCAGGGGAACGTTGTATGGCGATTTCGGTTGCCGTCGCCGTCGGTGATGAAACCGCTGACAAGCTGGTGGAAACATTGAAACATAAAGTGCAGGAACTGCGTGTCGGCCCTGGGCTTGGCGTATCACCGGAAAATGAAATGGGACCACTGATTAGTGAACCACATAGGAATAAAGTGCGTGACTACATTCAATCAGGGGTTGATCAGGGCGCAACACTAGTGGTCGACGGGCGAGGCTGTGAAACCAGCGAACCTGGTTACTTTGTTGGTGGCACCCTGTTTGATAACGTGACACCAGAGATGACAATCTATCAGGAAGAGATCTTTGGTCCGGTTCTGTCTGTGGTAAGAGCGAAAGACTATCAGCATGCGCTTAAACTTATTAATGAACATGAGTTTGGTAATGGGACCGCCATCTTTACTCGAGATGGAGATACCGCACGAGACTTCACTGACAAAGTCGAAATTGGCATGGTGGGTGTGAATGTGCCAATTCCGGTTCCAATGGCTTTCCATAGTTTTGGTGGTTGGAAGCGCTCTGTATTTGGACCTCTCAATGTTCATGGCAATGATGGTGTGCGTTTCTATACTCGTATGAAGACCGTTACTGCTCGCTGGCCAAAAGGACAAAGGGAGAGTGAATTTGTGATGCCAACGATGAAATAGGTGAACGATGAGAATTGGAATAATCACGTGTGGGTATGTCGACCCGACTTTATTGGATGGCCATGGTCAGTATGCCGATATGATAGAACGCGCCTTTGCTGGTGTGAATGCTGCAATAACATTTCAAAACTATGATGCGCTGAAAGGTGAGCTACCTCGTTTGGATGAGTGCCATGGTTTTATTATTACTGGCAGCGTACATAACGCTTATGATGATTTGCCATGGATTCTCGCGCTAGCTGACTGGATTCGAAGTTGTGAAGCCAGAAGAAAACCATTGGTCGGAATTTGTTTTGGTCACCAACTCATTGCTAGAGCTTTGGGTGGGATGGTTGAAAAGTCTCACAAAGGTTGGGGGTTAGGTTGTTACGAAGTGAAAGTAGTGGCCCTAAAGAAATGGATGAATCTTGCCGTTGATAGTGCGCGCATGCTGGTGAGTCACCAAGATCAGGTGGTGATAGTACCTAAAGGGATGCGTGTTATTGCGGGTAATGATTTTTGCCCAAACTTTATGCTGGTGAAAGACAATCATATTTTAACCGTGCAAGGTCATCCTGAGTTTAGTCCAGAGTTTACTGAGAAACTGGTCAGGAAACGTCAGCACCTACTTTCTCAACATCAGTACGACGATGCGTTTGTTCAGTTGAAGAAGCCGAACGATTCGATGCTCTTTTTGCATTGGATGAATGCTTTTTTTACTCGTGAGCAGCAGAGAATCTGTTCCGATCTGCTGCAAAAGGTGGGGTAGACCCAAACAGCATCTTAATACGTGTGACGTGTTGCCAATAAACGCCATAACACCGGACAAAGCGCCTCTACATGACCCAGTCATTGGGAACACGTAGAGGCGCATTGTATTTATATTTGTCCTAGTCCCTGTCTTAGGTTGGAACCAAATAGGAAGCTAGAATGATCTTTATAAGCAGTAATATTAGGGTGAAATGCTAATGTCATGTTGCTCAAATGATGGTGTGTTTGCAATCATTTCATGTTCACGATGATGTTTACGCACAATATCGATAGTGTAAATATAGCTTCTGGTGAAAATTGATTTCCATTAAATTAGTAAGATTTCTGTATGCTAGATTGCGCGCAGATCAAGAAAAAATAGATATTCACGTGCTTCAGCGTTTCGACTTTATTGTGGACTTTTTAAGACTTAGTCGAAGTGCCGTTGAGTATGGAATTGATCATCTGGATTTACCGCAGTTGTAAAACGGAAGAAGCAGTAGCCTTCGCAGAAAAAGCGGCGGATACGAAAGAGTACATCAACCGCTGCATGTCTGATGAAACAACGCCAATTCAGGAAAACTACAATCCTGAGACGGGGGCGGTACAAGGTGCTAATCATTTCTCATGGAGTGCTGCACATCCATACATGTTGTACAACGGCTTCGTGGGTAAGTAACGCTCACTCGCCCTAAAGACGTTAATGATTAGGCGTGGAGATGGCTGCCCCTTGCATATGCAACTGCTTGACTTTTTTTGTTTAGGCACAATAAGATCAAACCGAACGGTGAAAATTGTTCGATATTTTTGTTTCTATTGTGCGGTGTTATCCAGGACTTGTTGCCAAATTGCCAACATATCTTCGCCGAACAGATAGAAGTGCATTGACAGATTTTGGTATTCCTCACGTTGGCAAACTGCCAATGCGACCTCTGCGGCTTCATGAGGGGGGTAACCAAACGCACCGCATGAGATGGCGGGCAAGGCGAGGCTCTGGCAACCATTGTCTAACGCTAAGTCCAAAGCACGTTGGTAGGCAGATTCTAATACTGCACGAGGGTCGGCAAATTTATCGTAGATAGGCCCAACAGCATGAATAACAAAGCGAGCATTCAAGTTACCTGCAGTGGTCATTCGTGCATCCCCCCAAGGGCAGCGTATGCCATTCACTTCTTCAATCGCGTAGCAAGCCCGTAAAAGCTCTGGCCCTGCGGCGCGATGAATTGCACCGTCCACGCCACCGCCACCAAGCATGCGAGTATTCGCGGCATTGACGATAGCGTCTACTTTCGCCTCAGTGATGTCACCATTAACCAGAAAGATAGTGTTCATTTTTGCCATTATTGAGAATGATGTTGTGGTTGATTCTAGAGCTTACAAACGCAAGTTGCCATACGATAGATCATCTAGAAGCACATTTTATTTTTGAGCTTTGAGCTCCACCACATTGCCCTCAGGATCTTCAATATACACTGAGCGCCCAAAGCCTTGCGCGCCATAACGTTCAGAAAATTCTGCAACATTTACATTGTGCTGGTGCAGATAGTCGAGAAGAGCTGCTTCTTCATAAACTCCAATTTGTAGGCAGAAGTGATCCAGATTGCGCCCGTCTTGGCTTGGCGGTTTTCCTCCTAGCCTGCCTAGTTCACCGTTGACGGTCACCAAATCAATAATGGCAGAGCCTGCTCGTAACTGGGTGAGCCCTAGGTCGGGTAATTCACGTTCAATGTGGCAGCCCAATATATCTCGATAGAAGCGTAGCATGTCGTTCAGTTTACAGGTTCTCAGCACCACGTGGTCGATCGCTCTAATTTCAATTGGGTTGCCGTGATTTGCCATCGGATTTTGTCCTTTGTTCTTCCTTGAGAAGAGTATATATCCAAGCGACTACAAAGGTGCGGGTACGCAATATAAAGAACGGCGTAGTTTTGCTCTGCTAGAAGAGCCACATAAGTTAGTGCACGAGCATGGAATTAACGCACTTAAGTATGGCAAAAATGCGGACACTCATTCGATGAACAACGCCATCAAAGCCATGGAGAAAGCCAGCTATGAGGTGGTTTACCAGCTTGATAGCTTATTGGATAACATCACCTCAGCCAAGTTTTGTTGAGTCGTAAGTGGCGGTGAATCTGCTTTTCAATCAATGGGGTAGCGATTAACCTGCGTGATTCAAACTAAAAAAGGATTGGCACAATGCCAATCCTTTCTGTCTCTTACGTGTTGAATTATTCGTAATCAGATGCGTAAGTTTCTTCGTAAGTATGCGAGTAAAGTTCGAATAGGTTACCAAACGGGTCTTCCAGGTAAACCATCTGCGCCGGTTTGCTATCGTCTTCTGGGTGGTAGCGCATGATATCCATACGTACTTTACCACCAAATTCTTCTGTGCGTTTGATCGCACCTTCGAAGTCGTCTGTTTGCAGACAGAAGTGGAAGATGCCGAGGCGAGAGAAATCCACTTCGTGACGTTCCTGACGCGCTTTCATTTCAAACAGTTCAACGCCGATACCATCTGTCGTCACAAGGTGTGCGATGTTGAAGCCTTTAAAACCTTCACCGAATACCGCGATACACATACGACCGATTGCCGTTTCGCGCTCTTCAATTACTTTTGTGTTGTTCATGACGATTTTTAGACCCAGAGCTTTAGTGTAAAACTCAACGGCTTTGTCCATTTCACCGACCATGATACCTACGTGATTCATTTTCATAACTGTGCTCCAAACGCTGATGATGATTGGGAATTCGTTTCGATGGAGAGAGTATATGGGGTGGTGTGAATTACATGAAATTATCAATTATTCTTATTATGATAAATTTATGTTATGCCTGAGTCGAAGATGCGTGGAGTAAAAGAGAAAAAAGCCAGTAGGGTAACCGTTGCTGGCTTTTAATGTGTGCTGTGCTGTGCTGTGCTGTGGTTTAACCGATGTACGACATTTCATTCAGAGTAAAGACATCCACAGCACCCTCAGTGGCTTTCATGTATTCCACTAGGTGCTCGTTACCCATGTGTTGTTGCCATAGTTCGCGTGATTCCCAGTTTTCGTAGAAAGTGAAATGCGCTGGGTTTTCGTTATCTTGGTGAAGGTCGTAGTTGATACAACCTTCTTCGGCACGAGTGACATCAATCAGTTTAAGGAGTTCGGCTTTTACCAATTCTACTTGGGTATACCCCTAGCTCTTGGTTTCGCTTATCGACCGTACGTCTCTTGGATGTAGCGCTCAAACTGCTCGCACATCTGCTCGTCTGAGACTGCATTGCTTGCAAGCTCTTTGCTGCCATCCACCACTTTAATGCTGGCATTTAAAGACGCCACTGGGGCACGTTCACGAGTTTGCAGCGAGGCAATCTTCTTCTGCTGCACTTCCCATGCTTGTTCTGGGGATAGGTTACACACATCTGCCAGATACTTAGCGTTAAAGCCTTCACCCGTGAGACTAACGATAGTCTCGTTGTGCGATAGGTGGTTACCTGCATGCCAGTAATGTTTCGCCAGTAGCGGACCAATCTCTGGGTTGTCAGTCAGGTAGCCAAACTTGTCGAGGAAGTAAGCTCGAGTCTGGTAAACCGCCATGTGTGCTAGCAAGTAACCGTGGTAGGCACACGCTGCTTCATCAGACAGAAGGTGTGGAATGGCCATCAATGGGCGTGGGCTGCATTCCAAACCAAGGATCTGCTTTTCACAATCGCGCGCCAGTTTAGTGATGCGCTCTGGCGTCAGTTCTTCATCGTTTAATTGGTAAAGCGCACGTTCAAAATACGGCACAACTAGAATGCTGCGCTCTTCGTACGCTTTGAATGGCTGACGGCTGTTGATCATCGCTTGGATGATCTCATCCGGTACTGGATTACCTTCTGCGTCCAACGCGTATTGTTTTAGCCAATCGGCATCGGTCAACAGGCTGTCACAGAACATGGATTGTGTTTCTGCGTATGCCATGGACGTCGGGGCGAACTCTTGAGAGAAACACGGCGCGTTCATCTTCACGTTAGAGAAGTGCGCAGCGTGACCACCTTCGTGGAACAAGGTGTTGATGCCATCGTAGCCGCTGCCAACTTGGTCTGGCTTAGCATTACTGGTGAAGTTCACTTGCGCTGCAACCCACTCGCCTTGGTTGTAGAACGATGGGATAGGTCCATGGCAGAAACCGTTCGGGTATTTGCCTTTGCGATCAAGCAGGTCTAGCGTCAGTTCTGCGCCTGAATATTCGATGTTAAGACGACCGAACGACTCCACCCAGCGACGCAGCGATTTTGAGAACGGTACGTACGGATCTAGGTCACGCATGACGTCACCCGCGAACGAGTACACAAAGTTGTAGCCAGTCAGTGCGCTTTGACCTTTTTGCTCAGCAAGGTTTGTTAAGCTGCTTAGATGTGCTTCGCGCGTGCGTTGTTCAAAGTCATCCAAGATGTTGAACAGTTGCTCTGAGCTCATCTTCTCTGTTTTCTTCACTGAGTAATCAAAGAAGGTTTCGTAACCTAAAGAACGCGCAAATTGGTTACGCAGTTTGATCAGCTCAATAAAGCCGTTTTGTAGCAACCATTGCTCAAGGTCGAGCAGCGTTTGGTGTGCTGATTGACGCACTTCTTCGTGATTGTTGGCGCGAATCGTCGAAGACAATACCGGCAAAGATCCTTCTATCTGCTCGCCGTTTTCATTGGTAAACATCAGGACGTGGTTTTGCTTTTTCTCGAACAACTCGGCTTCAAATGCAATCAGAGCATTTTTTTGCGCTTGAGCTTGCTCGCCTTCAATAGCGTGTGATTCAAACGTGGCTAACCAGCCTTGCAGACCAATTTGCGTTTGTTGTTTCTCTTGTGGATCAGCGATCGCTTCAGCCGCTTCAAGTTGTGCTTTGATGGCTGAGATTTGTTCGGCGTTGCTTAAAAAATTCGTCCAAGTTGTTTGTGCTTTTGTCGAGCCATCGTGGTCGTCGCTGATGCCCATGTACGTTTCCCAAAAGAAGTCTTCTTTGGTGCGATGGATAGCGAGGTAACGTTGGTTGAGGTCGTTTAGGTATTCCGTTGCTGTCATTTTGATCCTTCAAATGTTTGCTTTATTGAGGTTTTTATCGTCGTCGATTATGGCATGCACAAGTAGGGGAAAGGAATGGCTGAATGTGGATAAAATGTTATTTTGCAATTGTCGTCGGAAGGTATAGGTATAGGTATAGATAACGAATGACGAGGTAAAAGAAGCAATGCTACGTGTTGAGGGATGAGGCCGAGCGATCACTCACTCGGCAGAAATGGTGTTTCATTACTCTTCTGGGTATTCGCCTCTCTCTTGAGTTTGGCCTTCTGCTTTCCAATGTTCGTTTGGATCGAATGCTTCATCACAAAGATCAACGGTGTAACCCATTTCAGTGATTTCTTTAAGGGTTAGATTATCTGCAATTTTCGCAGTATCACCCGCTTTATTGCGCAGTTCCATAAGATTCCCTCCTGTACCGTTCTCTGTCTATACCCAAGTAACCGAGTATCGAGAGGTTACTTGGGTATAAGTATATATCTCTTTGCGCCTAATGATGGGGAAGAGCTCTTTATTTTTGCAACACATTGGAGACGCGCTTTAAGTTGAGATAACAATACGTCTTAATATCATAGTGATAAGTTTCAAGTGGTTTGTGAATGTGGCACTGATGTGGTTTTGTTTGCGCCACGCATAATGAATCTTATCGAAGTGATACCTAAGCGAGTGTGATCTTCGCCAATCTTGCCGAGAGCGTTATGAGAGTGATTTTAAATTTTATTACTTAATTAACACGTTGATTTATAATGTTAATTTTGTGTTCATGTTGGCGGTGGTGATGTTCGCTAGCGTGCGTAAAAGAAAAAGTAAAAATTATCTAAATTAGGCGGGGATATTTCCGTGCCAGAGAGTACAATCCTGCTCCTTAGTTGTATTGGGAGCAGAGTTATGACCGCTAAGCCAGATCGAATGACCGCAATGCGCGATATCATTACACAAGTGAAAGCAGAACTGCCGATCTACGAACCAGAAACGTTTGTTTGTGGGCCTGAAGGTAAGTGTATTGGTTGTCCGAAAAAATTGTTAGAAATGGTCGATTCTGAACTGAGTTATTGGGAGTCGGCAATGGAGCGCGGTATTACGCCTCAGTTTGATGAGCTGCGTCGTTTTGGAAAAATGTGTACCAATGTGCGTCGTGGTTTGATTCGTAATAACGTGCCATTGTTGAATGCTTAATCAATAATTCTCGAGGATTGAACCAAATGACGTTTAATCCGGCTTCCAATGCGGGGTAAATGTCTTTTTTGGGAAGGTCTCCCACCACCGTGAGTTGATTGACAGGAACACCAAGTTGCTCGGCAATGGTGTGATAGAAGGCTGGTTGATTTTTCTGGATGCCAAGATTAGCAAAGCAAAGTAACCAGTAACGAATTGATCGAGTTTGACTCGTTGAAAGGCGCATTGTACATCTTCCAGGGAGGAATCTGACGCGCTGGTGGCAATATAAATAGGGTACTTACTCGAGAGCTTAGCTAAGGTTTCTCTCGCTTGGGGAATAACTTCTACATATTCCCAATCGCACATTTTCCTTGTGCCTCGGGAAAATCGACCATTAAGGTGTTTCCCCAATCGAAAAGAGAAATCATGTTTGAATCTCCTTTATTCGTACTTTCTGCAAAATATGCCCTTATTTTTGCAGTGAATAGAGTTTATCGGCGTACTTTTGTTCACCTATTTTATACGCACCTGGGATGGTTTCGGTGAGTTGGAATCCGCACTTTTCCAGAACCCGTTCAGAGCCAATGTTGCCCTCCGTCACCTTGGCGGAAAAGTGCGAAATCTGATGTTCGTTTGTTGCCCATTCGATGACGGCTGCGAGTGATTCCGTACCGTATTGCTGGCCATAAAACTCCGGCAACAATAAGTATCCCACTTCGGCTTTGCCTTCTTGCAGAACAAAGCCTGTAATTCCAATAGGCTGCGAGGTTTGCTTTTCGTAAATCACTAAACATAACCAATGATCACTTTGTGGTGTCCATGCAGGTAGGCGTGACTCGAACTTGTGCATCAGATCGGAGTCAGAAGGTGGATCAAAACACAGGGTGATAATGTGTGGATCGGTGTGCAGACGTTGGTACAAAGCCCAATTGTCCATCGTAAGCGGTTTAAGTGTCGTTCGATGTGTTGTTATGTTGAGCGAAAGCACGCACAGTTCCCCGCCTTGTGATTGAGTGTTATTTCTCAAACATATCAAAAATACTTTGATAAACAACATCTAATTCTAAGTTTGGTGTATTAGGTTTATATCAAAAAAGAAGCCAGCAACTTGCTAGCTTCTTTTTATCTGGACTTGCTGAGCTTTATTTTGCTGTTAAAGAAATAAAAGGCAGTTTTTTGGTAATTTGAAACACAGGGATCAAACTGAACACTACCGTAACGAACACCACCGAACCAATCAAATCCTCAATTCTGTGCATGCCGAGCCATAAACGGCTGTAAGCCACGCCCATTGCCCACACCCACAAAGTTACAGCAGAGAAATAGCACTTATGCTGCAAAAGTAACCCACCAAAGAAAGCTAAGCAGATAGAAACGAAAATCGTATGACCAGATGGGAAAGAGTAATCCTTTTCGCCTTGCCAGTGACGAGTGCGCCATTCGCTGACTTTCTCAGAAATCTGTCCTATAACATTCGCTTGCTGTGGGGTTGCTAGTTGATAAAACGCTTCTGGGCGCTCAATCAATTGCTCTGCGGCAAGCAATTCGGTGTAGGGACGTGGGCTTTCTGTCATCAGCTTTAAGCCTGTTTTGCTGGCAAAACCAATCACCAGTAACAATCCCAGCATAGACAGTTTTTGCATCCAGTCAGACTGGGTTGGTTTGAAGCGATAAAGGGACAACACCAACAGCGTTAAGGTAATCAAAAAGCCTTTGCTGCCCGCAGAATCCGTCAGCAGAGTAAAGAGAATGCCAGTGCCATCAGAAACGTGAGAAGTAAGATCGTGATACGAGGCAAACAGCGAAAGCGGGATGATGCCAAGAATGAACAAGGCGAGCATCATCAAACCGTATTTTTTAGTTTTCATCAAAAGTCATACAGCAGTCGAAATTAGGCAGCTATCTTACGACAATCGATGTGAAAAACTTATCAACGCTGTGTCAATTCGAATGTGAAAGTGACATCGATGTCGTTCATTGATGAAGCGCGGTATTAGAAAGTGTTGAAATGCAAATGCGCACATCCATAAGCGCTTTGTGTTTAAAGGACAAGTAAGCTAGTTCATCAAACGCAGTAGGTACTCCGATGCGGCTTTTGGATCTTCCGCATGGCAAATGGCCGAAACCAAAGCCAAGCCGTGAACGCCAGTTGCGCCAAGCTGCGGAATGTTACTTTCGTTAATACCACCAAAGTGCATTAGCGCACATGCGTGTAATCTGCAAAAAAGTGGTTCACAGGACCATGACCTTTACCGACTTCAAGCTCATCTGCGTGCGCGATGGCTTGGCTTATATACTGCTTACCCAGATGAACGGATTTGTGCAGATTGTTGCCTTGACCAAGGTAAGACGCGATAGCTGAAGACAGGGTACAGCCTGTGCCATGGGTGTTTTGGGTTGAGAAGCGCTTGGCGCTAATCAATTCAGAACTGTCTGGCATGATCAACAGATCGTTGCTGTTTTCGTCTTTCTCTAAGTGGCCGCCTTTTAACAGCACTGCTTTTGCACCTAGTGCACGTAAATCAGAAATCATATCGTTCATTTCAGACTCTGATTGAGGCACCGGCTTGCCCGTCAATGCTGCACCTTCAGGTAGGTTAGGGGTAATGATGTCTGCTAGCGGAATCAGCACTTCTTTTAATGTGTTGATCGCCGACAGTTCAAGGAGTAAATCGCCGCTGGTGGCCACCATTACAGGGTCAACCACAAGGTGTTTAGGGCGGTATTGCTTAATCTTGTTGGCAACGGCTTTAATGATGTTGGAATCTGTCAGCATGCCGACTTTGACGGCGACAATGTTGAGATCGGTAAATACTGCGTCGAGTTGGCTTTCTACATGGTCGAGAGGAATAGGGAAAATGGCAGAAACGCCTTGGGTATTTTGCGAAGTAATCGCCGTGATCACTGAGCAAGCAAAACTGCCGGTTGCGGACATGGCTTTGATGTCGGCTTGAATGCCTGCGCCTCCACCGCTATCAGAACCTGCAATCGTCAACACAATCGGTGTGTTGGATGAAGATGTTGCTTGTGGCAGTGTTGATGGTTTTTCTTGTCTTGACTGCTGCGCCATGGTTGCTCCTATTACAAGACATATAGGAACAGACTTGGCCATCGCAAAGGAAGATTGTTGATCGGATCCGTTGAGGCTAGCTGAACTGATGGAGTTCAAGATCAGCTAGTGGCAAAGTGATGATAGTTCCCTACGTCAGTGCTAACTGAATCAGGTTCAACGGGTCTCGAATTTCGATCTCAGCCAACGCATGAACTGCATTGGCTCCCCGACTATTTCGCAAAGAGCATAGCAGTTCCCCCAGTGAAGCTGCACGTGCTTTTTCCTGTTATGAGGATCTATCGATTAAATATGAGATGTGGCAGAGGTAATAGAGGATAGACATCAGAGCAAATGACGTGCTGCATTGAAAGTCGCAGCAAAAGACACCATCTAATATCGAGATATCGACATATTACGTAACGAACCGTTCTTTAATTTAACAAGGATTAGCA
The DNA here is from genome assembly GCF_003584965.1 of Vibrio sp. PID23_8. Classification (NCBI taxonomy): domain Bacteria; kingdom Pseudomonadati; phylum Pseudomonadota; class Gammaproteobacteria; order Vibrionales; family Vibrionaceae; genus Vibrio; species Vibrio sp. PID23_8. The sequence continues at coordinate 294,705 of NZ_LIXE01000005.1, forward strand.
TAAAACAAGGTTAAAAAAGTGTTAATATTTAACGCGTTGCCAATATGTCTTTGAGTTATCTTATGAAGCGACTAGATAGAACCTAACTCAAAGACAAGGAAGGCGAGAACGATCAACGAGCAAGGAGATCTCATGCTTAATTCTGTAACGGCGAAAGCGGTGATAGATCACGCTCTGTTTTTAGGGGCTGATTTCGCTGAGTTATTCGTTGAACACCATCAAACCAACACGGTCCAGATCGCATCTGGTGAAGTGGATAAGGTTAACTCGGGTATTGATTTTGGTATCGGTATTCGTCTCTTCTTCGGTCATAAAGTGCTTTACGGTTACACCAACAGCACCGATGAAGCCGAACTGAAACGCGTAACCTCACTGCTTGCTGCAAAAGACAAGCGTGAGCAAATCGTTTCAACAGGTTCTCTCAATCTGAACCGCTACCCAATTCAACATGGTTGTCGTATGCCACTTGGCAAAGACGCTAACCTAGATTCTAAAATCGCTTTCCTATTGCAAGTTGACCAAGCAGCACGTGCAGAGAGTGAACACATTAGCCAGTTCATTGGTAGTGTGCTTCAGCGCGAACAACAAGTGTCTATCTTCAACTCAGAAGGTCTACACGTTGACGATACTCGCCATTACATTCGTGTTGTTGGTAATACCGTCGCTCAAAAAGGTAATGAGCAATCTTCTGGTATGGAAGGGCCAGGTGCACTTGCTGGTTGGGAGTTCAGTGAACAACTTGATGCGAAAGAACTCGGTCAAACTATTGCGCAACAAGCGTTGGTGAAACTTGGCGCGGATGCGTGCCCATCGGGTGAAATGCCAGTGGTGATTGGTAACGGCTTTGGCGGCGTTATCTTCCACGAAGCGTGTGGTCATTTGCTAGAAACCACTTCAGTTGCTAAAAAAGCATCCGTATTCCACGACAAGATGGGCGAAATGATAGCTCACACTGCCGTGAATGCAGTTGATGATGGTACCATGACCAACGAATGGGGCTCGATTCATATTGATGATGAAGGCATGCCGACTCAGCGTACTCAGTTGATCAAAGACGGTAAGCTAACGAGCTTTATGGTTGACAAAATGGGTGGCATGAAGACAGGTTACGAGCCTACAGGTTCTGGTCGTCGTCAAAACTACAAGTTCGCACCGACTTCGCGTATGCGTAACACCTTTATTGAACAAGGCGAGCATTCACTTGATGACATGCTGGCAGGTATCGAACGTGGTATCTATGCGAAGAAGATGGGCGGCGGCTCGGTTCAGCCGGGCACGGGGGAGTTCAACTTTGCCGTTCGTGAAGCTTATCTCATTGAAAATGGCAAAATCACCAAACCTCTGAAAACAGCAACGCTTATCAGCACGGGGCCAAAAGTGTTAAAAGAAATCAGCATGGTCGGCAAAGACATGGCGCTTGCTCCGGGCATGTGTGGTTCAGTAAGTGGCTCAGTGCCAACCACAGTCGGTCAACCAACATTGAAAGTAGATAATATTCTGGTAGGAGGCGGTAACTAATGAGCCAAGAACAACAACTTCTTAATGCGGTTGATTACGTCCTATCAGAAGCAAAGCGTCAAGGTGCAGAAGCTGACGTGATTGTAAACCGCAACAGCAGCTTTTCTCTGAAAGCGAACCAAGGACAGTTGGATGAGTACAAAGTAAGCTCAAGCCAAGTTCTGGGTGTTCGTGTTGTGAAAAATGCGCGCGTTGCAACAAGCTACTCTGAATCACTAGAGCAACCAAGCTTAGATTTGATGCTGACCAATGCACTGCAAAGCGCTCGCTTTTCTAAGCAAGATGAACATCAGACCATTAGCTGCGTGAATAGCCAAATCACGACCGATGTAACTGAGATTGCGCAAGAAGATGCGACTTCAGTTGACGAAAAAATCGAACTTTCTCTCGCGCTTGAGCAAGGCGTCGTGGCTCTACCTCACGCTTCTAGCTCACCTTACAATGGCTATAGCGATGGCGAGACTCAACTGATTATCGCCAATACTCAAGGCACGTTGTGTCAACATTTCGAACGATCGTTTACTTGTTATGCGTATACCTTGTTTGAAAAAGACGGCAAACAGTCGATGGCGGGGCAAATGTCACTTGGACGTCGTTTTGATGAGTTGAACCCAGCTTACTGTATCGAAGGCGGTTACAACCTTGCTCGTGATCTTCTCGAAGGCGAGCCAGTTGCGACGGGTAACTATCCAGCTATCTTCCACATCAATGCGCTAGCAAGTTTGTTTGGCGCATTCGGTAGTGCTTTCTCTGGTGTCAGTGCAATGAAAGGCATCACGCCGCTGGGTGATAAGCTTGGTCAACGTGTTGCGAGTGAGTTGATTACCTTTACCGACGCGGCTTATATGCCAAATGGTATGGCCATTGCGGGTTTTGATAGTGAAGGCTTTGCTACTCAAGATAATGTCATGATTGCCAATGGTGAATTGAAAACCTTGCTACACAACAGTCAAACAGCAAGTTACTTGGGTGCAGTCTCGACGGCAAGTGCTGCTCGCGGGGCAAAATCGAGCCTAGACGTATCCGCAAATCACAAAGTGATTGCGACAGGTGACAGCTGTGCGTCAGAAGTAAAAGCGGGTGAGTACTTAGAGCTCGTCGAACTTCAAGGTGTTCACTCTGGCGCGGATGCAGTGAGTGGTGATTTCTCATTTGGTGCTAGTGGCTTCTTGTGTCGTGATGGAAAGCGCGTTCAACCAGTGCGTGGCATCACGGTCGCGGGTAACTTCTACAAGATGCTGCAAGAGATTGAGGCAGTAGGTGATACTCAGCTTATTAACGATAGTCGTACTTTCTTCTCGCCAGACGTACGCTTTGCACGTTTGAGTATCGGTGGTAAGTAAACCTAGCATTCCTATAGAAACAAAAAGAGGACTCAATGGAGTCCTCTTTTTTTTATCGAATGATTAACTCGCGAGAATTAAAATTCGCGGATGTCCAATTCATTGTGGATCAATACCACACACTGAGAAGCGAAAAGCATCTTAGGACCTAAGCTGATCTTTCCTGTGCCAAGGCGCTTTAAGCTGTTAAAGGACTTCTTCGGCATCGGAATATGGTCAGTTAGCAAGAAACATGGGTTTGTCCCGATTTCTGCGTCACGGACAAATTCGCCTTTTTTGTCCAACATATATAGCTGGTGGTCTTCTGCCAGTTCTTGCACCAGACGTTCGAAGCTTACCGTACGAACGGTAATACCAGGCTCTACTTCACGAAGCTGCTCTTTGCCCATACCCACAGACGCATCTAAAGCACGAGCGACCGCTGCTATCAACGTTGACTCATGAAAGCCGCCGATGTTAGTGATGTCGTTTGAGCGAATCGTAATAGTACGTGAAAAATCCTTGGTGCTCTCTAGAACCAAGTACACAACCACATCTTCGCGATGAGATTGAGCAACGAACATGGTGTTCATCATGGTATGAGCAAGTATCTCTGTATGCGCTTCATTACCAACACCTTCTAACAGTGCTTTGCTGGTGGTTGGTGCCGCGCGAGCTCGTAAAACAAAAGAGCGCATGAATTTAGCCTCTATATAGGAAGAGTGAATGCGCGGAAGTATATACCCAAGCAGGGAAGGGATGCGAGTTTAATAGCAAATGTGAACTTACTTACAAAGCTTCGATTGCCGTACGGAGTATGCTAGTTAGAATAGAGGCAACCTGTTAGGAGCGGTATATGGAAATCAAAAAAATAAATAAACAAGTCTATAGAAAGAAGGTTAACCTGGTGATTGGTGGCTTTGTTGCCTTGCTTGCTATCTCTTCTCTTGCTTTTAGTACGCTATTAATCGTCTTGTTTGGTAATACAGATGTAGTACCTGAACAGTCGACGGGGAACTTTCATTGGAACTTAATTGGTGTTGTGCTCGCCTTAGCCACTTCACTGTCTTTGTTGAACCAATTCAAAACACGCCCTTATATGGAAGAAGTGTTGTATGTCTGGAAACTCAAGCAGCTGCACAACAAGATCTTTCGCAAACTGAAAAGCATTAAAGCCGCTTCTGCTGAGTACGACATAAAAGCGCTGACGATACTGAAATTCTACTATACGACCCAAAGCCAGGTGTTTGAGCTAGACAACAACACATTAACGATGAGCAGTGTGAATAAAGAATTAGAGGCAATTGAGCAAATCGAAGCGTCGCAATCACTGGATCTTGATATAAACAGCTTTGAAGAGTCTTGGTTAGACACATATTGATTGCCGATTTGCTACCTAATGCTAACATTTGAGTGCTAAAAATAAGCATTTGAGTGAGATTTCATCACTCGACGCTTTTTTTTAAGTTTTTTTCTAAAAAAGGGTTGCCAAGAAAAATCATCTCCTTATAATGCGCCTCCGTTGTCAGGGCAAAGCGGAAACGCGAAAGCAGTTGGCAATGAGGCGAAAGAAAAGTTTCTAAAAATTAATTTTAAAAAGTGTTTGACACTAAGAATTAATTCCTTAGAATATGCCTCCGCTTCGTTAGCAAAGCTTACGAAGCAAGCTCTTTAACAATATAGACCTATCAATCTGTGTGGGCACTCGTTGATGATAATCCAATTAGATACCTTGGTATCAAATTAGGTTTCAATGAACTGAGTGACCAATCAAGTCGCAAGACTTGGCACAGTCAATTCATTATCGTTCTGTTGGAACGATAATAGCTTTAAAATTACTTCT
>NZ_LIXE01000006.1:0-195245 GCF_003584965.1 Vibrio sp. PID23_8
GCTTCAATTTTAAATTCTTCTGGATATCTTTTGCTGCTCATAAGCACCTCTCTATTAGTCATTTTGTCTAACTAAAAGGTGTCTATCAAGTCGGTGGCTATTCAGAGGGAGCGATAAGGCACTCTTTCATTATTCTTCTCTAGTTTTAATTGCAGGGTAGAAGTCGATAATTTCGCCATGTTTGACGAGATAGCAATCCATCCCTGCTCTGTTAGCTGCCTGTCGACCAATGGTCGTATCTTCGAATACGACACACTTTTCGGTATCAGTATTGAGCTTTTCCGCAACTCTCAAGAAGGTATCTGGATTAGGTTTATGATTCTCTACGTCATCAGAAGTAACCAAAGCTTCAATGCGGCTCTGAATATCGGTGGCGTCTAGGATCTCTTTGGCATGTCGGTATTGAGCACCAGTTCCAATGCCTATCTTTTTAGAACGTTGATACTCTTTTAGAAGGTTGTATATTTGAGGAATAATATTTCCCTTGTTCTCAATCGCCTCAAAATTTGCAATTTTGTCTTTTGTAACAGCGATAGGATCGATTGTCAGCGCATAACGTCTGATAATCTCAAGTGCAACTTTGCGAGAGGGCATGCCACCCAGATCATCAAGCCACTCCTTGTCGTAGGGAATATTGAATTTATTGCAGGTTTGTTCCCAAGCAGCAGCGTGAGCGACCATAGAGTTTATCAAGGTTCCGTCTAAATCAAAGATAATTGCTTGGTATTTATCTAAATTTGGCTCTAGCATTCTTAACTATTTATTTGTTCACATTTAACGAAAATTGTACAGCTAACAAGGTGATTCGTACCAGAAGTTTTGGTTGTGTCGCAAATATTGATTGAGACATGACGGAGCGATGTTTTAGATACAATGACTCTGCGAGTGCATAGAATTACTCCCAGACCGAGTCGCCTAGTAACTTGTCATGCTACACGGGCATGCAGGAAGGCGAAGTGCCTAACGTCACTCGTAATGATGCAATAAATCGAGCATGTCACGTCTATGCAGATAGACCACAGGATCTTTCTGGTAGCTGAATACTTGATAAATCATCGCGTTGGCAACGTCTTTCGCGTTAATTGGAACGAAATCAGCCAACTTTCCTATCATAAGTGGGCGAATGACCTTGAAAACACTTTGAAGCAGCCTTTCATCTTTACGTGGCGTTGTCCGTTCTCCAACGAGAGGTCCAGGTCGAACAAAGACCACCTCTTCAAATCCTATCTTCTCAATGGTTTTTTCCATCTGCCCTTTGCAAGCGAGGTAATGGGATAAGGAGGTGGCATTTGCACCTAAGCTAGAGACAACGGCTAAGCGTTTCACCCCAATCATTTTCATTTGTTGCGCGACCTTACACACTAGCTCGACATCAACTTTACGTAAGTTTTCTTTGCTGCCCGCTTGTTTAAGCGTGGTACCCAAACAAATGAAACCAATTTTTGGCGTCGGTTGTTGTTCATCCCAGTGGTGGATAGAAAGGTCTGCATCGATGATAGGAATGATTTTATTTTCAGGATCAGATACCTCATCCAAAGTTCGACGAGAAAGGCAATACAAGGTTTCAATGCCAGACTGTGACACTAGGTTGGTAACGATTTCTTTACCTACTAACCCTGTCGCTCCGGCGATAATCACGCAGGCGTTTGTATCGTTACTCATGGTATTCTTCCTTATTGAGAACAGCTGCTTACGCTAGTGTAGCGTATTTCATCCCCCTCGGCATTTAAGTCGTGTTTAACTCATCAAAGTGACCCGCAGAGTATGCGGGTCGTGTGATTAGGAAAATGACAAGGGAATGGCTCGCCGGCGATGGCGTGGGGGATTAGACTTACTTTTTTTCGCGGGACGGCGACTTTGATTGGCAAACATGGTTCCTCACTTTTTAGTATTAGATACGCTGAACCAAGCATCTCGAGGTTACTTGGGTATACATAGCAGACAACGCTTTGGACTTGGTCTAAAGGAGTAAACTAATTTGGTAAATTCATGTGCTTATCAAAATGAAACTTAAAATGACAAAAACGCCTTTTAACACAGAAAATCAGATGAAATTGGGTAGAAGAGGGGTACACTTGTCCTATTTACAAATTAAGAGATTTTAAATCTCAAAAGATTTTCTAAGACCAAGGACGTCGCATGAACGTTAATTTTAGCACATTATCGCCAAGGTAGTTTTATCGCTTGGTTGGAACACGCTTTCTCTGTCGCTCGCCCAAAATAAATAGAAAGGAACCATCATCATGGAACGCTCTTTTGTCCCCGAAATTCAAGCGCGCATTGATAACAAAACCAAACCTTTAGGAGCACTTGGCCAACTTGAGAAGATCGCATTAGAACTTGCGCTCATTCAAAGTCAAGGTAAGTCACAAGCGGTTGACAATATAGAAATCTGTAATCCAATTATGCTGATCTTTGCCGGTGACCATGGTATTGCTGAAGAGGGCATAAGCATTGCTCCAAGCGCGGTCACACAACAAATGGTTGCTAATTTTTTAGCGGGCGGCGCAGCGATTAACTGCTTTTGCGATATTAACCAAATCGATTTTAAAGTGATCGACTGTGGCATGCTATCGCCAATCGATACGTTGGTTCCTGATTTTAAACATCATCCTAATTTGATTGAAAAGCGATTAGGTAACGGTACCGCAAACTTTTCTAAGCAAACCGCAATGTCTCTAGAGCAAGTTGGCTTGGGCTTAGAATTTGGTGCAAAAGTGGCTGAACAAAGCATTCAAAACGGTTCAAACTTACTCATGTTCGGTGAGATGGGAATTGGTAATACAAGCTCCGCTTCTGCACTGTTAACAGCACTCAGTCCTTTGGAAGTCGAGCATTGTGTCGGTTATGGTACCGGCATCGCTCAAGAGCAATTGAACCGTAAAATCAAGTTGGTTGCGCAAGCTGTGAGTCGTTGCCACGAGCTAGATGCCAAAGGCGTATTAGCGCAAGTGGGGGGATTTGAAATCGTGCAGATGGTGGGAGCATTTCTTGAAGCCAAGCGCCTTAAAACGCCAGTACTAGTCGATGGATTTATTGTCTCTGTTGCTGCTTATGTCGCGACCTTATTGGATGCAGAAACGCGTGACTACATGTTGTTTGCTCACTACTCTGAAGAAAATGGTCACAAATTTGTTTTGGAGTGCCTAAAAGCAGAGCCACTGTTAGATCTGGGTTTGCGTTTAGGTGAGGGTACAGGCGCTGCGCTGGCATTACCTCTCGTCAAAGCAGCCGCTCAGTTTTACAACAAAATGGCGAGCTTTGAGAGTGCAGGAGTAACGGTTTAGTGTCTTGTTCTGAAAATATGACGTCATCAGAAACTCGTTCGCTGCGGTATCAAGGCGAGCTTTTTCTGTTAGCGGTTAGCTTTTTTAGCCGTTTGCCGGTTCCTGCCCATTTACCTTACAGTGACGAACGTATGAATCAAGCGGGTCGATACTTCGCACTCGTTGGTGTGGTACTTGGCTTGCTATGCGCGGTGGTATTTTCACTGACTGCGCTTCTCTTTCCTCCTTCTGTCGCGATAGTGTTAACCATGGTTTTTAGCCTGCTGTTAACGGGGGCGTTCCACGAAGACGGACTGACCGATACGGCCGATGGTATTGGCGGTGGAATGACCATAGAGCGTCGTTTATCAATTATGAAAGACAGTCGCATTGGCACTTATGGTGCGGTGACGCTGGTGATGGCGCTGTTAGCAAAATTTGTATTCTGGAGCGAGCTAGTCAGAGTACCTCAGTTTTGGTTGATCATTGTCGTGGCTTATACCGTGAGTCGGGCATTGGCTGCCACGCTGATTTATGACATGCCTTATGTCAGCGATGCTGACACATCGAAAAGTAAACCGCTAGCGAATAAGCAATCAAGCTTAGAAGTGGCAATCTTGCTATTCACTAGTGGTGTTGTCGCGCTTTTACTTGGCGTGAGTCAGGCGGTGATCATCGCGCTGGTTCTAGCACTGTTTCGCATTGGCTTTAAGCGTTGGTTAACACAACGCATTGGTGGTTTTACGGGGGATTGTCTTGGGGCGGCTCAACAATTGTCCGAGCTACTTGTTTATCTCACTCTTATTGCGTTTTACCACATATCATGAAGCAACTCATCCTAGGCGGAGCTCGCTCCGGAAAATCCAGTTTGGCAGAAAGCAGAGCGCTGCACTGGGCGAAAGAAAACCAATCGATGCTGCATTATGTCGCGACGGCACTACCATTTGATGAAGAGATGCAGCAACGTATCACACACCATCAGAAGCAGCGAGGGGAAGGTTGGCAAGAGCATGAGTGCCCACTACATCTGCCAGAGCTTATTAGTAGCTTCGGCCTAAAAGATGTTGTGCTGGTGGATTGCTTAACGCTTTGGATTAACAACTGGATATTTGAATTGGGTGACGGTTGCTGTAATGAGCAGCTAGAAGCACAGATTGAAAAACTCGTAAAAGCAGTGTCTAGCTCAAATGCGACACTGATTTTTGTGTCTAACGAAGTGGGATTGGGCATCGTCCCACTTGGTGCAGTAAGTCGCTACTTTGTCGATAATGCAGGGAGAATGCATCAGCAGTTGGCTCAGGTGTGCGATCAAGTGACCTTTGTGGCCGCAGGCTTGCCTCTTGAACTGAAATCATAGAATATCAATACATGAAGACGCTTAATCTCTATTTAGTCCGGCATGGAAAGGTTGTCGCACCTCCTGGTTTACATGGCCAGACGGATCTCAAAGTGGATCACGTTGAGCAACTAAAAATAGCTCAAGCTTGGGAAAGGAGAGGGGAATCGGTAGCGGGTATCATCTCGTCGCCGCTGTCACGTTGTCACGACTTGGCGCAGATCATTGCAGAGCAGCAACTGTTACCGATAAATGTAGAAAACGATCTACAAGAGCTCAATTTCGGTGACTTTGATGGCGTGCCATTCGATACGATATCTGATCATTGGGCTAAGCTGAATGCTTTTTGGAACGCACCCGCGCAGCACCCCCTGCCAAATGCTGAAACCCTAGAAGCGTTTTACCAGCGCGTTAGTTGTGTTTGGTCTCAAATAATCAACGATATCAATGACAACTTGCTAATTGTCACGCATGGTGGCGTAATAAGAATGATTCTTGCCCACGTGTTGGGTGTAGATTGGCGCAATCCACGATGGTATTCGACATTAGCGATAGGAAATGCGTCAGTAACACATATAACGATTACCATCGATGATCAAATTTACGCCTCAGTTCGCTCTATAGGCGTACCATTTGTTGAAAATGAGTCACGGAAGTAGCCACGATCTCGAGCTCTACTGAGTTTAAGAGCGCGAAGAAGTGGCTCGATTACATCAAAAGGAACTACAAATGACCACTCCTAGTTGGGACTTATCCATCGTTTATAACGACCTTGCGGATCCACGAATTCAAGATGATATTGCACTGGTAGAGCAGTGTATCGACTTGCTTAACAAACAGTCGACAGATTGTCAGTCTGTAGACGTGATGCAAAATGCCATTTTAACCAGTGAAGCGGCAAGCCGTTTGGCAGGTACAATTGCTAATTTTGCCAACTGTTATTCCTCGGTGGATGCGACGAATGCTGAAGCAAAAGCGTTGCTTGGTCGAATGACGCGTCTGTTCTCGGAGCTATCCCAAGCATTCAGTGCGTTTGACTTAACATTGACGCACGCCGATGAAGAATTTATCGCTCGTGTACTTGATCACGAAAATCCAGACATCAGTGGACAAGCATTCTCAATTCTCAATTCGAGAAAGTTAGCCGATAGCCGTCTAAGTACAGAAGAAGAGAAGCTACTTGCGGCGATGAGCGTGGATGGTAAATCAGCGTGGGGCAAACTGTATGACAACCTAACTGGTTCACTAAAAGTGAAGTTAGAATATGCAGATGGAAACAGTGAAGAGCTTGGTTTTTCACAGGCTGCGAGCATCCTTTATGGCTCTGAGTTTGAACGACAAGAAGCAGCATGGAAAGGCGTGCAAAGTGCAATGGCTACTCACCGAGAGTCTTTTTCTGCGATTCTTAATGCCTTATCTGGTTGGCGTTTGACCGAAAACAAAAAGCGTTCGACGAAGCACGATGTTCACTTCCTTGACCCAAGCCTGCACGGTAGCCGAATCAAAGCTGAAACGCTTGATGCGATGATGAAAGTAGCAAAAGACAGCCGGGATGTTGGTCAGAAAGCGGGTCTGTTAATGGCGAAAGTGCACGGCTTGGATGAAATGAAACCATGGAATCACCTAGCGGCAATGCCAGCGTTAAGCGGTGAGGCAAAGGTTTATGGCTTCGATGAAGCGATAGACGTTATCTGTGAGGCATTTGAAACGGTTAATCCAGAGATGTCAGAGTTTGTGCTTATGATGGTTAAAAATGGCTGGATTGATGCAGCACCTAATGCTAACAAACGCCTTGGCGCATACTGTACTAAGCTGCCAGCGACTCGTACGCCATTGGTATTCATGACATGGAGTGGTAGCCGCTCTGATTTAATGACGCTTGCGCACGAACTGGGGCACGCATTTCACAACTGGGTTATTCGTGACCTACCGCTGTGTCAAACATACTACCCAATGACATTGGCCGAGACGGCATCTATCTTTGCGGAAAACATCGTTCGTGATCATCTGATTTCAAAAGCAGAAAGTGTGGATGACAAACTCGAAATGCTTTGGGAGGAGTTGTCTTCCGCGTTGGCATTGATGATAAATATTCCCGTTCGTTACGAGTTCGAGAAAGCCTTCTATGAGCGTCGCCAAAACGGTGAACTCACGGCAGATGACTTCTGTGAACTAATGTCTGAGACGTGGAAAGAGTGGTATGGCGATGTAATGAGTGAAGCGGATCCTTACTTCTGGGCGAGCAAGTTACACTTCTCGATTTCAGGTGTGAGTTTCTACAACTATCCGTACCTATTTGGCTTCTTATTTAGTAAAGGTATTTACGCGCAGCGCGAATCGAAAGGGGAAAGTTTCTACGGTGATTACGTCGCATTATTGCGTGATACAGGCAACATGATGGCGGAAGATGTGGTAACAAAACACTTATCGATGGACCTTACTCAACCTGAGTTCTGGCAGCAAAGTGTTGAGCTTGTGCGTGATAAAGTCGATGAATTTGAACGCTTACTTGCCCAGCGCAGTGAATAAACGCCAAAAGTTGATCAAATCATAATGATCATATTAAGGGCTGTGGTAAAATTCATAGCCCTAACACCTTGTAATTGTTTGGAAAATGAACGCCTCAATGCTTGATTCGAGAGCATGGCGCGAAAAGGTATGGGATTTTTGAGAAAATTGCTGGCTTCTGCTCATAAGTGGGATCGCAACGACAAAAATTCTTTGTACAATTTATTAACATACCCGCCGTGCTATTAAGGAGTAACGTATGACGAAGTCTCTCTTTCGCCAATCGTTTTTAACCGACACGTTAGCTGTAGATACTGATGTTGCTCCAGCGGAGCTGCTGCTGCCTAACGGTGTAACACTGAAACTTTATCAGCGTGGTGTGCTAGAAGTGATTCCTGATGAATATACGCAGGAAACCAAGAACATCATCATCTCATGTGGTGTGCATGGGGATGAAACGGCACCGATGGAGCTGGTGGATACTATGATCAAAGACATCGAATCAGGCTTCCAAAAAGTCGAGGCTCGCTGTCTGTTTATTATTGCTCATCCAGATGCAACATTGGCGCATACGAGATTCCTTGAAGAAAACCTCAACCGTCTGTTTGATGAAAAAGAACACAACCCAAGCAAAGAGTTGACGATCGCAGATACGCTTAAGTTGTTGGTGAGAGACTTCTACCAAGATACTGCGACCGAAACACGTTGGCATCTCGATTTGCACTGTGCAATTCGTGATTCTAAGCATTACACCTTCGCTGTTAGCCCAAAAACGCGTCACCCAGTGCGTAGCAAAGTCTTAATCGACTTTCTAGACAGCGCACACATCGAAGCGGTACTGTTGTCTAACTCCCCAACGAGTACGTTCAGTTGGTTTAGTGCTGAGAACTATGGTGCCCAAGCGTTAACCATGGAGCTGGGACGTGTGGCTCGCATTGGTGAAAATGACCTGGATAGGCTAACCGCATTCGACTTGTCTTTGCGCAATCTACTTGCCGAAGCGCAAGCTGAACACTTATCGAAACCTTGCATCAAGTACCGTGTCAGCCGCTCTATTGTTCGCTTGCACGAAGACTTCGATTTCATGTTTGATGACAACGTCGAGAACTTTACGTCGTTTGTGCACGGTGAAGTATTTGGCCATGACGGTGATAAGCCGCTGATGGCGAAGAATGATAATGAAGCGATTGTATTTCCGAATCGCCGTGTCGCGATCGGTCAACGCGCTGCATTAATGGTATGTGAAGTGAAGACTCGCTTTGAAGATGGCGAATTAGTCTACGATTGATGCCAAATAACCCTAGGTATTGGCAATTAAGACGACTAAGTTGTTTGCAATTTACCGAGGCTTAACTGTAAGGTTAAGCCTTGTTTGTATTTATCGGCTACTATGGATTTTCAACAACTTATCCTAAACAAGGAGCGACGCTGGCAGCGTAATCTTTTAATCATGTCAGTGATTCTCGTTCTGCTCTCTGCCATTCACCTGATGGTAGGAGAGGTTTTTCTTTCTCCTTTTCAATCTCTCTCAACATTTGAACAAAAACTCTTGTTGGATTTGCGTTTGCCGCGTCTTGTCTCTGCTGCCATTATTGGCGCAGCACTGGCCGTCTCTGGTGCAACGCTGCAAGTACTGCTTGGTAACGTATTAGCCGAACCGGGCGTGCTTGGGATCTCTGGTGGTGCGAGTTTGGCGATGGTGTTCGCCATGTTTGCCTTGCCCGTTTTACCTTCACCAATGATCTTTATGTTGGCAGCCATTGCCGGCTCAATGCTGTTTACGGTCATATTAGTTGGCATTGCGAGGGCGATGCATTTGACGACCGCGCGTCTACTCCTTGTTGGTGTGGCATTAGGTATTTTATCTAGCGCTATCGTAACTTGGGCATTCTACTTCAGCGATGATTTGAGTTTACGCCAGTTAATGTACTGGTTGATGGGCAGTATTGGTGGTGCGAGTTGGTATCAGCACTCCGTGACATTAGTGCTGCTACCAGTATTGATTTGGTTGTGCAGCAAAGGCAAACCGTTAGATAAGCTGATGCTTGGTGAGATTCACGCGACCCAGTTAGGTATCGATGTACACCAAATGCGTTGGAAATTGATCTTTGCTATTTCAATTTTGGTTGGAGGTTCTGTCGCACTGGGCGGCATCATCAGCTTTGTCGGTTTGGTTGTTCCCCATTTACTACGTTTAGCGTTTGGTACTGAAAATCGTTATCTCTTGCCATTGTCGGCGATTTCTGGTGCGGCGCTATTAGTGTTGGCGGATATCGGTGCGAGATTGCTATTAGATTCTGCCGAGCTGCCACTTGGGGTGATGACAACGACGATTGGCGCGCCTATTTTTATTTGGATGTTGGTGAAAAGCCATGATGCACGTTAAGCACATTACCGTAGGTAATCGACTTTTGCCACTTTCATTTGAATGTAAAGCTGGGGAGGTAGTGCATGTTGTTGGGCCAAATGGCTCGGGAAAAAGTACTCTATTGGGCGCGATTTCTGGTACGTTACCCCATCGCGAGCTCGTGAAGGGGGAAGTGATGATTGATGGTAAAGATCTGCTAGCCATGCCACTGCCAGAACAAGCACACCTGCGAGGCTATTTGTGTCAACAATCTAGACCAGCGTTTAATATCGACGTATTCCAATATCTTGCCTTATCTTTACCAAGTGGCACCAATATTGCTGATTCTAATATTACTCAGAGCAAAGTGCGTGATGCCTTAAACATGGTTGTGGCATTAGTTCAGCTACAAGATAAGCTTCATCGCAGTATTCAAACGTTGTCTGGTGGTGAGTGGCAACGCGTGCGTTTGGCAGGCGTATGCTTGCAAGTGTGGCGAACCATTAATCCTTTTTCTCAGCTACTGATTTTGGATGAACCCGCCGCGCCGTTAGATATTGCGCAAGAAGGTTTGCTCTATCAACTGATCAACGCAGTGGCAGCACAAGGCATTGCCGTCTTGGTTGCCAATCACGATTTGAATCGAACATTAAGGCATGCAGATAAAGTGCTACTGTTGAGTAACGGCGTCCTTTATTCATCTGGTACGGCTGATGAAGTATTAACCCAAGAGGGGTTGGGTGAGGTGTTTAAAACGCCAGTGAGAAAGGTGCTGTTAGAGAGCAAGCCGTATCTTATCTTTGAATAACGCTTTAGACCGTTTCTCACGAGTTAACCTGAACTCAGGTTAACTTATCCAATTGCTTTTGGTATTTTTGCTCCAATACTCTATTACCAGCTTCCCGCTCAAGCTCGACCATTAGTTGAAGAGAAGGTCGCTTAACGCCATACATTTGATTAAATCGCATTAAGCGAAGGCGTGCATCGGTGTAGTTTCCGCTATCAATCTCGAGCTTAGCTAATTGTAGAATCGATTTCGGGCGATGAGGATCATGATCAATAGCACGAGAGAAGTAGTATTTTGCCTTGTCTGGATTATTTGATTTTAACGCGCAGAACCCTGCGTTTTCATAACTTGCGGGAATGAGGTAGTAATAGGGCTGTTGGATCGCGCGATTGAACATTTGGTCTGCTTGTGGGAAATCGCCTCGTTTGCACAGGAAAGTCCCGTAATTGTTTAGAACATTTCCGTTATTGCTGTGTTGACGCAGGGAACGCTTATATATGTTTTCAGCTTTGCTATCTTCGCCCACCACCTCATAGTAATGGGCCATGGAGAGTTGTGCGCGGTAGTAGTTTGGCGCGTGCGTCAGTGCTTGCTGTAAGTTGTCGTGTGCCCGGATCATGCTACCACTGTTTAAATAACCAAGCCCAAGGGCAATACGGGATTCTGCCATAGTGACAGGATCGGCCTCAACGACTGGACCGTTCTCGTTTACTGTTACACAGCCGACGACGCCTAACTGACTGATCAGCAATAACGTACCAAGTTTTGTGAGCTTCATTTTTCATTCCCCATCCCTGAACCTTTTTGCATGATATGGATTACTAAACGAAAACCCATGCAGGATAAATGACAATGCGATCGGGCTTGCAAACTGGTATGAAAAAGCCGCCAACTGGCGGCTGAGTTCACAATCTCTAAATAACTTCTCTAATCATCTTTGGTAAAGGCGGACTCGCTGAAATGGTCGAGATCGTAAGGTGTTTGTTGGTAAACACAGTAGTTCAACCAGTTAGAGAACAGTAAGTGTCCGTGACTGCGCCAACTCGCAAACGGCGGGTTGTCAGGGTTATTGTTAGGATAGTAATTGACGGGCATGGCAGGTTCCATCCCTTCACTTAAGTCACGAATATATTCATTGTGTAGTGTATGAGAGTCGTATTCTGGATGACCAGTCACAAACACATTTCGTTTGTCTTTCGTGGTAGCCAAGTATACGCCTGCGACATCGGATGTCGCTAAGATATCAAGGTCGGTATGCGTTTCGAGAAACTCAAGTGAAAAGTCCGCATAGCGAGAATGGGGCGCTAAGAATGAATCGTCGAAGCCTCTCAACACAGGGTGGTAAGTGTTGTGAATTTTATGATGATATACCCCAGAGAGTTTTTCTTTGCGTGTTTTCTTCGGCAAATCGTAAAGCAGTTTTAAGCCGGCTTGCGCCGCCCAACAGACATAAAGTGTCGATGTCACATGGTCTTTCGCCCATTCCATGATGGTTTTGAGATGATCCCAATAGATAACGTCTTCAAACTGAACGAGGCCAAGTGGTGCTCCTGTGATGATCATACCATCGAAGTTTTTGTCTTTGACCATTTCAAATTGACGATAGAAAGTGTCTAAATGCTTTGTTGGGGTATTTTTACTCGGGCGGTTATCAATGCGCAGCAGTTCAACATTCACTTGCAGAGGGCTGTTTGAAAGCAGGCGCAGAAACTGAGTTTCTGTTTCAATTTTCTTTGGCATTAAATTGAGAATAAGCACTCGGAGTGGACGGATTTCCTGACTTGCCGCGCGGCTCTCGCTCATCACAAAGATGTTTTCTGTCCTTAAAACATCGGTAGCGGGTAGTTGATCTGGAATTCTAATTGGCACGGCTTTCTCCCTAAGCTTAACTTTAGACGTCTATACATCTAAAGTTAACGCAATTAATGCCGATTGTCGATACGCAAATGGCTATGATGCGTACGAAGGGGCTGTGGTGTGCGCTTCATGTTAAATCATCAAGTGTGATGGCTCCAATGTTTCTGATTACATCATATTGCAACGTTTGATTTGTATTTGGTGCACGTTATGAAAACAGGCTACTATAATTTTATCATCCTGACAGCAGCTAGAAATTAAAGGCTCTTCGGTACTACGCTAGTATTAATATCGTCAGTGGAGGACGTTATGTTCGGTCTTTTTAAAAAGAAAGAGAAAATTCAGAGCATTGCTCAGCAAGTGCCTACGGTTTTATTGCGCTCATTTGGAGATAAAAGTACTTATACACCAGAAGAAATCGATCAGGCGCTTTATGAATTCGGGTATGACAAACACAATGACATTTGTCGATTTCACTATGCTTACGGTATGTTTACCTGTCAGGATAATTATGAGCGTCTAGGATTGACGGAAGAGCTTGGTAATTATGGGCACTTTCAGAGAGAAATAGGTAAGATGCTGCTCAATACGCCGGAGCCAATTGACATGCAAATCTATTTTGCTATCGCGCAACAGCAACAATAAGTCAGGGTTGGTTGAGGTATTTGTTCGAACATGAACGCCGCTTAGCTGGCAGAACATTATTACCTGCTAAAATTTGACTTACATCACCTTTTTATGTTCGGCCATGCGGATTTGCTTATCATGCGCTATTCAGAGACTCCGATATTTCATCGAGTATATATTTGATTGCGCGTTGATTGTTTATGTTCAAAATGCTTGTTGCCATGCCTCCTATGATTTCTTTGCCTCTTGCAATCGTATGTGAAGTGATTGCCACTTCTTATATTCCTAAGACCGAACAGTTCACTCAAATGATGCCAAGTAAGTTGGTACGAATTGGTTATGGCATTGCATTTTTCTTACTATCTGTCACCGTGAAAAGCATGCCTGTCGGGATCGTGTATGTTAACTGGACTGGGGTAGGAATTGTTCTGGTCGGGACAGTCGGTTATCTCCTTTATGGGCAAAAACTCGATTTGGCTGCCATTGTAGGACAGTGATAAACAGCAGGTATATAGACAAAAATGGTCTGTATTTACTCAAAAATGAAGAGAAAGTTTGGGCGATGCTTCTTTATTGATGTAAACGTTAGTGTTGGTGAAAACTGCACAAAGCTAATACAGAAAAATATATCAATGAATGTGTATACCCAAGTAACCTCAAGATGCTTGGCTCAGTGAGAATGACTTGGTTTGAAGGCGAGGCAACAGAGGGAGAATATGGTCTTCCTGAAAGGAAAGGTCTGCCCTTATCATGATTACACCGAGCACTAGATAGCGGTGGAGTTTCAATCTTACAAGCGAGTGTTGGCTAAACCAATACCAAAAAAGATGAACAAACCACCACTGATATAGTTAAGCCATTTGCTGGTTTTTGATGCCGTGAGCATCGCTTTTACTTTGCTCGCGAAAAAAATCACAAATAAAAACCAACTTGCGACAATACAGGCTTGAAGCATACCTAACATCATACTTTGTTCAAGAATATGGGTAGGCTGAACGAATTGAGGAAAGATTGATAAGTAAAATAGCACGATTTTTGGATTGAGAAGATTCGTGAGTAACCCTTTTACAAACGCTTGCTTAAGTGTTTGTTTCTCGATTTTTCGGTCAAGCTTGAGCTTTTGTTCAGCCATCTTGAGCCCGCTTTTAAGATTGTTGAGACCTAGCCAGATTAAATAAGCAACCCCTATCCATTTGAATGCATTGAATGCCACGGCAGATTGAGAAAGAAGCAAACTTAGGCCCTTTGCGGAAATAAAAGCATGGATAAGAAAACCAAGCCAAATCCCTAGGATATTCGCAATGGCAAATCTGCGGCTTTGTGTCAGTGCAGTAAATAAGATGAGCAAAGCGTTTGGGCCGGGAATGACCGCGAGGAAGAAGACAATTCCGCCAAAGGCGAACAAGGTGTCGATGTTCATTCTTATTCCAATTGGTTAAAAGAATTGCGTCAGCAAACAAGAGGGCATAACTGTACACTTGGCAGTCTAGAAAAACAAACTTTTAGCGTGTGATTCTTCTATCCATATTAAGTTGATAAGAGCACTTCTATTTATTCTGACTTCTCCCTAACTAGCGGACTGATCCATGATGTCATTACTCACTTTGTGTGAAATCTGTACTTTTATGTCAATTTTGGAAACGACAGTCGGAGTTTGGGTAAGTTCTTATTGTGTCGTGTGTCGAACAAACATAGAATCCGCGCGCTTTAGTTTTTGTTATAAGCACAATCAATGATAAAAGTTTATTTTATCAAACATTTTATTTTTACCGTCCGACCACGGACTCGTCTGATGACCTATTCATGAATAAATATAACGCGCCCAAATTTAAAGCAGCATTGTTGGCACCACGCTACTGGGGAACTCTTACCATTATCGGAATAATGTATCTTTTTAGTCTTCTCCCATTTCATACGCAACTTGCTTTAGGTCGAGGGATCGGTCGTATTGCCATGCGTTTGATGAAAAAGCGTCAAGTAACCATTAGGCGCAATTTAGAGCTGTGCTTCCCAAAAATGGATGACAAAGAACGTGAGAAGATTTTAAAAGATAACATTGATAATTCGGGCATTGCGCTGTTTGAAACTGCAATGGCTTGGTTTTGGTCTGATAGAAGGATAAATAAACACGTTACTATCGAAGGCATGGAGCATATTGAGGCCCTTGAAAAGCAGGGTAAAGGCGTGTTGATGTTGGCTGTGCATTCCATGAACTTAGAGCTAGGCGCGAGAGCGTTTGGTATTAAAAAATCAGGAACAGGCGTGTACCGACCAAACAATAACCCTTGCTTTGACTATTTCCAGTACCAAGGGCGTTCTCGCTCAAATCGTACTTTGATTGACCGTAAAAACGTGAAAGGTATGTTTGAAGCACTGAATACGGGTCAACGTGTTTGGTACGCTCCTGATCATGATTATGGTGTTCGTCGTTCAACGTTCGCACCATTGTTTGCGGTATCAAAAGCATGTACGACAACGGGAACCAGCTTATTGGTAGACCAGACAGATTGTGCGATTGTTCCATTTACGATGGTGAGAGGTGAGGATGGTCATTACACCTTAACGATCAGTGCGCCTGTTGACGGCTTCCCGAAAAACGATCCTGACCAAGCGGCGGTATTCGTGAACAAGATTGTCGAAAAATCGATTTTAGCTAGCCTAAGTCAGTACATGTGGCTTCATCGCCGTTTTAAAACTCGCCCGGAAGGCGAAATGTGTTTGTATAAGCCTTGCTTAGCACCAGCGATGTAATTCGATAGCCCAGAGTTTAACTCTGGGCTTTCTTTTATCAGCTATAATTTGCCAAACTCGTTACGGTATCAACATAACCTCAACTTACTTGGTTAAGCGATAGTCGCAGGAGGCATGATGAGATTGTTCTTTGCTTTAACGTTCGATGCTTCAGCAAAGGCGAAGATTAGACAGGCTCAAGAGATACTGGCACAGAAACGGTCATCTGGTCGTAAGACGCGTGCGTCAAACTTCCATATTACCCTAGCATTTATCGGTGAAGCGACACATGAAGAAATGAACAAGCTCGTGAGAATACTTCAACAAGTGATCACGCGCTGTGAATACGTGGTCGTTGACCACTATGGCTCATTCCGCCAGAGCAGTGGGCAGCTGGCTTGGCTAGGTATCTCAGAGAACCCTGAACTCGGACGGTTGCAAAATGAGCTAAGACATAAATTGACGAAAAATGGATTTATAACGGAGTCACATAAGTATCTTCCGCATATCACGATAGCACGCCATGTAGATAGGCATGTACGATTGGACCAGCTACCTATTATATCACTTCACCTTCCAATTAATTCTATAGCACTGATGGAAAGTAAGTTCGTTGGAGGGAAATTGGTCTATCACGTAATTGATGAGCTCTTATGTTAGCGGTATTTGTCATTGCCCTCAGCTAGCGCAAGGGCTACCTGAGGAAATTTTTAGCCTTTAGTTTTCGTCTTTTTGGGCGAGGTTAGTCGCTAATTTTTCGGCAATTAATTGAAAGGTATTAAGCTCTTCATTCGATACATCGTTCGCCATTTTACGAAAGATCTCATCATCAATGGTTTTGATTTGTGTTAGGACTGCATTACCTTTTTCAGTGGTTAATAAACATTGACTGCGCTTATCTTCTGGATTTGGTCTTTTTTCAATAAACCCCTCTTCAACTAGTGTTTTAATGAGGCGCGTAACTTGAGCTTTATCTCTATCAAGAACGCTCACTACATCCATCGCGGTACATGGTGATTTTTTGCTGATGATTTTGAACACTCGAACGTGCATTGGTGCATTGGTGCGATGGGCAGGTCGAGTTGCTCAACCTGTTCATGCAACTGACGTTTCAAAACGTGTACAAGATGAAAAGCACAGTAAAAAGCAATCAAGATTAAGTGAATACTAAAAAGGCTGGTATCAAACCAGCCTTTTGCATTTATGAACGGACAGGGGCTATTAGCCTAGGTAGCGGTTCTCTAAATGTGCTTTAAAGTGCTTAGCATTGAGCACTTCACCTGTTGCTTGGCTTACCAACTCGTCAGTCGTTAACAAACTCCCTTTGCTCCAGATGTTGTCTGCTAACCACGTAAAGACGGGTGAAAGATCGCCTGAGCGGATAGCCGCGTCAACATCAACGGTTTGCTTCATGGCAGCCATAAACTGAGACGCATACATGGCACCTAATGTGTAGCTTGGGAAGTAACCAAAACTACCATCTGTCCAATGTATATCCTGGAGGCAGCCATTTTTATAGTTCCCCTCAGTGGAAAGCCCTAAATACGCTTTCATCTTCTCATTCCACAGTTCTGGAACGTCAGTGTGTTTGATCGCCCCGTTCATTAAGTCGCGTTCAATTTCGTAGCGCAAGATAACGTGTGCCGGGTAGGTTAATTCATCAGCATCGACACGGATAAACCCTTTATTGACATGAGTGTAGATCTTAGACAGGTTTTCTTGTTCAAATTCTGCGCCTTGGAAATGATTTGCGGCTAAACGTGCTAAATGGTCAACAAAGGCTTCACTACGACCAAGTTGCATTTCGAAAAATAGCGATTGTGCCTCATGAATACCCATGGAGCGAGCCTCTCCCGCCGGTGTTCCAGCAAGTGATTGGGGCAAGCCCTGCTCATAGCGTGCGTGGCCTGTTTCATGCACAATGCCCATGAGTGATTGTACAAATTCATTTTCGTCGTAGCGAGTCGTGATACGAACATCAGTAGAAACACCACCACAGAATGGATGTACACTTTCATCTAGACGACCATGCTCAAAGTTAAACTGAAGCAACTTCATCACTTCCAAGCCTAATGCTTTTTGCTTGTCAGTAGGGTAGTGACCACTTGGCAATAGAATATTGTTGTGCTTTTGCTTTTCAATCGCCTCATCAATTAGCGAAGGAAGCCAAGTCTTTACATCTGCGAACAGCGTATCCAATGAAGCCGAAGTGGTGCCAGGTTCATAGATATCCAGCATGGCGTCATAAGGTGTACTACCTGCTGCTTCCCCACGGATTTGTGCTTCTTCTTGAGACAGTTTGACCACTTCTGCCCAGTTTTTTTCGAAGCCATCCCAGTCATTGTTGCCGCGTTGGCTGCGCCAGGCATGTTCACACTTGGAGCCAGCGAGAGATTGAGCATGTACGAGAGATTCGGGAAGTAGATTGGCTTGTTGCCATTCACGTTTCATCTCGCGTAAGACGGCTTGTTCGCTCGCGGATAGCGTTTGCGCTTCTGCTTGAGCAAACAGGTCGCCAAGATGGGGCTGAGTCATGAGTGAATGGATATGGACCTCTAATTCTGCCATGGCATTAGAGCGAGCTTCAGCGCCGCCTGATGGCATAACTGCCGCTTGATCCCACCCGACGATGGAAGATAGGTGTCTGAAATTAGAGACTTTGTTTGAATGTTCGACAAGTTTTTGAAATGCGTTCATGTGACTACTCTTTACTATGTTCTTTCCTTAAACACCCCAAATCGTAAATTAGATGTTGGGCTCGAATCTTTCGCTAAGTGACGTAGAACTATTGTGCACAAATCTAGGTGGTTGTATACCCGAGCATTTCTAGATCACTTGGGTATACCTCTTGATGCTGCTTAGGTATCGGCCAGTTATGGTCATTTGAATGACACGGTTATTGAAAAAGAAACTTGCGCATTGAAACGATTGGCGTTAATGATCGAGGAAAGCTGACGACACAAAGAATGATATGGATATTTTAAATTTCGAGGCATTTCTCATTGCCATCACGATATTAACGCTCACACCGGGGCTAGATACTGCTTTGGTGATTCGTAACACCAGTAGAGCAGGGCTAAAGGATGGGTGTACCACCAGTTTAGGAATTTGCTTTGGCTTGTTTGTACATGCCTTCTTCTCCGCGATTGGTATTTCTGCGCTATTAGCTCAATCTGCGGAGCTATTCCAAATGGTAAAGATGGTGGGAGCTGCGTACCTTATTTGGTTAGGTATCAGTAGCTTAAAGTCATGGATGAATGCGAGCAAAGGCATCGCTGTGGCGGAACAAACTTACCAGGTCTACAGCGCTAAACGTTCTTTTCGAGAAGGTTTTTTGTCGAACGTGCTTAACCCGAAAACTGCGGTTTTCTATCTCGCATTTTTGCCGCAATTTGTGAATCCAGAAGGGACCCCTTTGGTTCAATCGATGGCGATGGCGTTAATTCACTTTGTGATTGCGATGGTATGGCAATGTGGGTTAGCTGGCGCATTGAATTCAGCCAAAAACCTTTTAAAAAATGCACACTTTATGAAGTGGATGGAGGGGGCTACAGGGGCTGTGCTGGTGGTACTTGGTGTTAAGCTACTTATCGAAGAGCCATTGTAATAAACCAGATCTGCAACGCCTAGAAAGTATGACGAAATGAAAAAGCCCGCTGATTGTCAGCGGACTTTCGGTTTCTAGCGAAGGTTAAATAGCAATCGGTATTATGCTTTCACACCATCAACGTCATTAGCTTTAGACGCTGGTTTGAAGAACAGTTTTGTCTCTTCTAACACCACATGGCGTAGAGCAATCAAACCGATTAGGTTAGGGATCGCCATTAACCCGTTTACGATGTCTGCGAGAAGCCAAATCATATCGAGGTGTAGAAATGCACCAGATGCGACCAGACCAACAAAAATCAGTTTGTATGGCAGCACTGCTTTGGTACCGAATAGGAATACTACACAACGCTCACCGTAGTAGTTCCAACCAAGAATGGTGGTAAACGCGAAGAACATAAGGCCAATAGACACCAGTATTGGACCGAATGTCTCTCCGTTCAAGCCTACAGCAAATGCGTGAGTGGTCATCGCTGCACCAGAGAAGTCACTTTGCCAAGCGCCAGTGAGGATCAAAGCTAGACCAGTCATAGTACAAATGATGATGGTATCAAAGAAGGTGCCCGTCATTGAAATCAACCCTTGTTCTACACAAGAATCTGTTTTCGCTGCCGCTGCTGCCATTGGTGCGCTACCCAAACCTGATTCGTTGGAGAATACACCACGAGCGATTCCCGATTGGATAGCGAGCATGATGCTTGCTCCCAAGAAACCACCCGTTGCTGCTGTGGAGGTAAATGCGGATACCAGCACTAATTCAATTGCGTTAAGCAATTGGTCAGCATTCATGATGATAACGCTTAAGCACGCCAACACATAGAGCAACGCCATTGCTGGTACGACTTTACCCGCAACACTTGCAATCGACTTGATACCACCCAGAGTAACGAATGCGACCAATAGCGTCAGGATAAAAGCAGCCACTTCACGGTTTACACCGAGAGAGATTTCGCTCGCATCAAGAATTGCGTTTACTTGTGGGAACGTACCGATACCAAAACAGGCAACACCCAATGCAAATACTGCAAACATAATGGCCAGGGCTTTCGAGCCAACACCATATTGTAAGTAGTACATAGGACCACCAATCATTTGGCCTTTGTCGTCAACACGGCGGTATTTAACCGCAAGAAGACACTCTGCGTATTTGGTTGCCATGCCGAATAGGGCAGCAAGCCACATCCAGAATAGGGCGCCAGGGCCTCCAAGTTTGATTGCTGTTGCAACACCAACGATGTTACCTGTACCAATGGTTGCAGACAGCGCAGTACATAGCGCTGCAAAGCTAGAAACGTCACCCTGTTTATCAGATGACTTATCTTTACGAAATACCATCGCTAACGCAGTTGGCAGGTGTTTAAACTGGATCAAGCCTAGGCTAAAAGTGAAGTAAACACCGGTACCCACAAGCAAAAGCAGCAGTGGTGGACCCCAGACAAAGTTATCAATGGTTTGAAGTAAAGATTGTAGGTCGTTCATGATTTCCCCTTAATAAAACAACTAATAAGGAGAAGAGGGAAAGGACGAGATCAAAGATCTCTAATAGCCACGCTATTCAAAATAAGGCGGGAACGCCAAATAGTTAGGTTGTTACTTTCCACTCCTCTGTCCTTTTGCCTGAGAGTTTCACCCCGCACACATGTGCAGGACTTGCTCCTTCGGCGACCGATTTAACGGTTCTCTCCAGAGGTTCCTCCAACTACAGTCCCCGCTACCAAGGTAGCACCTGAAATAGTTAATTCTTCGGCGAGTTATTCCAACTAAATGTTAAAGTTTAGTTAATAACCACTCTCCTGTAGCCTTCATCGGAACATTTACTCAATCAAATGAGTAAAGGTAAGTTAATGATGCTGGTCACCATTAACGTGTGAACTCTATCATGTTTTGTTACCATTTCAACAACAAATGAAGATTTATTTTCAGCATATTATGGAGGCATTGTTGTCTTAGTTTCATCGGACTGCTGATTAACTAACCAAATGCTTTCTTGTGCTAGCTATCCTTAGTTTGTATAGAAGGAAAGAGACTGATCTTATTCGTTGATGAGAATGGCGTGGGTTGGCGATAAGCTGTTTACTTTAAAACAGATAATTGATCAAAACGGGAGCAATCGCTTCAAAATCTACGCAAAGTTAACCGTAAGCAACGTAGAAATAGGTTACAATGATTCCTTGCGCAGCTGTCGATGGGATCGGATAAGTTCTTATTATTGGACAAGGAGACGGTATGACCAGATTGTTAGCCATAGCGGTATTGATTGGAGTAGCGTTTGTGCTATTTCGTTATCGTACCAATGAAAAAGTCCAAAAGGTGACCGTGATTACGTTGATCGGCGCATTCTTAATTTATACCGCGTCAATCATGATTGCGGAACTCACTCGCTAGCAAACCAGCAGAGTCCTTGGAGTAAGATACGGTGACTTCTCAAAATAATATTGAAGACCAAGACGAAGTAGTTGTCATTGAGGCGCGCGATAAGCGTACTCTCATTTATATCGCGATTGCGGCCGTGTTAGGTTTGGCATTCGGTGGTTTGGCTGGCTCTGCAATGACGGCAAGCAAGTGGGAATCCACTTACCAAGTGTTGGAAGAAAAGTACCAAGCTCTAGCACAAGACAAAACCAACTTGGTCTCTCAAGTGAAAACACGCGAAGCAGGCATAGATAAAGAGATCGACGCAAAGGTCGCGAAGCTGTTGACAGAGAAAGAAGAAGCGCATAAAGCGGAATTAAAAGCACTTCAAGAGCAGTTGACCGTAGTGGAAAAAGTGAATTTGTCGCTTGAGTCGCAAATAAAAGAGCAGAAAGCAACATTGAACACGACCAAGGTCCAGAACGACAAACTGAACCGTCAAGCGGATATGCAAGCGACCATGTTTGAACGCTCCCGTGAAGTCTTCCGCAAAGAAATGCAGATTACCCAAGAATTGGCATCGTTGGAGAAAGAACGTGAAGCATTACTGCCTAAGATCGACACGTTGAAAAAAGAGTGTGATGTGTTCTTAGAAGGCAAATCGTGGGATGTAAAATCAGATGCTTGTGATAAACACGATGAAGCGAACTCACGTTTAAGCCAGATTGATCAGCTGATCGAGGTCTACAAGATGGACTTGAAACAAATTAAAGAGATCACCGAAGGTATGGGGCTATAATACCAATCGTAGTAAAAAACGGGTCATCCTAATTGTTATAACGATCGATAACTTCGTTTACTTTCGTGTTTTAAAGTAAGTTGGTTGTAGAAGAACTACTTATCTAAAATTTTAGCCTTGTTCTCATGCGTTTTCCCTGCGCTATTTCTGAACATTTACTTACTGTGATTGGTATAATTGATATTTTATTCGGTGTGAATGAAATAGAAAAAAGGAGCTTGATAAGCTCCTTTTTTAATGCGTTTTACGAAGGAATTAGATGCGTGAAGCATCATAACCAGACGCTAACAACAACTCGCGTTCATGTTTAATTAATTGAGCGCGATCTTCAATCAGTTCAAACAGGGCCAGCGAAGGTACCTCTGCTAACGTTTTAAATGTTTCAAACGAGTCTGCTGCGTCAATCTTTTCGATCATGTTGCTGATCACGTTACGTGCTTCACATGGATTATCGTGAGTCGTGAAGTATTCTACGTGTCTCGCCGCCGTTTTCATCTCCGTTAGGAGCTCAAGTGGGCTACTGTTTTTTGCCACAGCCATGTAATTGTCCAGCACGCGCTTTGCGTACAACAATTCTTTTAGAGGAATATCACGTCCGCTTTCAATGAGGGACTCTGAAAGGATCATACTTGAGCTCATAGCCATTCCTTTATCAATTATTCACAAATCCTTGGGTATTTGAGTCTAATTTATTGAAGGCAGGATGGGAATGCTAGGAAGCGCATTTAAAGCGTAAAAGAGCAATATTTATGAATAAAAAACCGCTCATGGAGGATGAGCGGCTTATGTTTATCTATAACGTGAAATGCGCTTCTAGTTATTGTGTTAGTGGCTTAAGGTCTGCTGGGCGGTAGTAAACCGATTTAAGCACTTTGCCTTTGCGCACAGTTTTACCTTCAGAGACGAAGTCTTCTGCGCATTTCGCGATGATGTATTCGCCTTTTTGAACCGCCATTAGTTTGATGCCTTGCTCTGCGTAGAATGCTTCCGTTTCTGCGTACTCTTGCTCGTTACGACACACTTTGCTCATGTTGCTAGAGTGTACTTCATCCCAGCAAGGAATAAAGTCGATACCGCGGTTAACGGCTACGTTTAGCAGTAGATCGATTAGGTAGCTGATTGCTAGGTTGTCTTCAACTTGGCTGTCACCAAGGTGCACTAGGCGACCCATTAGAACGTACACGCTGTCGATGATTGCGTCAGCTTGCTCTGTTTTGTTGTCTGCTTCTGCTAGTTCAGTTAGCTCTTCGATCGCCAAAGACGTGTGTAGCGTATCGGCTTGTGCATCTAGGCTTGCGACATCTGCGACAGGTAGGTCGAATGTGCTACGGAATTCAGTGATGTCACGGTATAGGTGATCAAAAATCTCTTGGGTTAGCTTTGACAGTTGCATTCTAATGTCCATTGAATCGATTGAAGCCGCAATCATATCAAACCGAACTTTAATCCCCAAGCGATCCGATTTTAAGTGGCGAGAAATCTGCCGCTTGGGGTGGGTGTTCTTATTAGCAGAACAGGTAAGGGAAGAGTTTCTTGCGCTCTTCTTCTGACAGCGCGGATACGCGGGCAATGTTGGTGTCTGGAATCGATTCTGGATCAGGGTAGTGCTTAAGTACCTTTTCCATGCTTTCTTCACGAATAAGATGGAATACAGGGTATGGAGAACGATTGGTCAGATTTTCGTCATCCTCCGGTTCTGTACCACCAAAACAATAATCTGGGTGGAACGTTGCGACTTGGAAAATGCCTTCCCAATTTTGCTGCTTGATTAAGCCTTCAACCCAATCTATGAACAGGTTGTAGTCCCAGAAGTCTTGCAGCATGTTTGGAACCACGACCAAAGTGGTTTCGAGTTTTTCTGGATCTGTGTTACTGAGCTCAATGAACTGCAGCAGAATATCTTCGAGTAGCGCGTTATCTTGAGTGGCTTCACTGATGAAAATTTTAATTTGTTTATTGCGTTGCGGTTTGGCAGCAAAAGGACATAAGTTTAGTCCGATCACAACGTCATTGAGCCATTGATCGACTTGCAGCGTGATCGTGTTGATATCAGTATTTTGAGTATCTTGTGTTGAGCGCGTTGGCATACAAATTTCTTGCTTTTATGAATGTGCCGCAAGCATAGCAGACCCTGAAAAGCGTTGTTTAATTTCTTTTCAAGCGCGTCATATCCGCACCGTTGTTGATATCGAAACTTGCACTGATATGCTTTAAGTATGCGATGGCTGTGAACATGGCGAGGTACAGAGCACTACCGCCAACTAATACACTCGACCAACCACCATGCTGCCAGCAATAAAGCAATAAGAATCCGCCCAAACTACCGCCAATATAGTAGTGAACAAGGTATAAAGCCGTGCCAGTCGCTTTAGCTTGCGTGGCTGTTTGACCAACCCAGCCATACGCTAAAGTGTGAGTAAAGAAAGCGCCAAAACTGATCAGTAACAATCCAATAAGCATTGCGGCCATGCTGTCAATCGCCGCCATCCACATTCCCGCCATACTGATGACTGAACCGATGAACATACCGAGAACCGACGAGTAACGTTTACTCCAATGGCCAGCACATCGAGATGAGAAAGTACCGCCCAAATAGCAAACGAAAATCAGTGACGCTAAACCAACGGGAACATGATGAGGAGCGCTAACTAAGCGAAATCCCATTACCGAGTAGAGGTTAACAAACAGAGCGAAGTTCAAACTGCCAATCAGCATCGCAAGCCATACGCGCTGGTTTTTGAAATGGCCAATAATGGCTCGGTTGTGGTGTCTCCAGCTACTTGATGAGGGGGTAAAGTTACGCTGCTTTGGTAAAAGATAATGAACACTGATAACACCAACGAGTGTCACCACCATCATCACTTCGATCGCGACATTGATGCTAAAGTTGTCTGCCAGCAAGCCGCCACTGATACGACCCGCGATACCACCCAATGAGTTTGCAGCGATATACGTACCAATTGCCATCGAAAAAGCATGCTTATCTAACTCTTCCGCCATATAGGCCACTGCGACGGCAGTAAATGCAGCGATGGCAACGCCCATTAACGCCCGGCAAATAACGAGAAATAAAAAGGAATCGCCAAGAAGCATGAGTGCAGAAATGACGGGTATCGAGAACAACCCCAATATCATTATGGGCTTACGACCTATCGATTCAGATAAGATGGCCAGCGGTAATAAACTAAGGGAGAGCGCAAGCGTGGTTGAGGCAAATAACCAGTTTACTTGAGTTTCAGTAATGGCAAATTTAATTGCAAAAGAGGGCAGCATCGGCTGGAGCAAGTAAAGATTTGAAAAAACCAAGAATGAGCCAAGCGCGAGAGAAAGTGTCATGCGTTTGTATTCAGGAGTGCCGAAAGTGACCATGGATTCTGCCAAATGCCAACAAGCAAATAAATGAAATATGTGATCAATTTATCAGTTAAATTTGGATTGAAAAAATATATTTAAAATATGGCAGGTATATATTTTTGATCTAATGGAATCGAAACAGCTCAAACATTTTCTTGCAGTAGCGCAGCACCGAAACATTACTCACGCAGCGAGGTTTTTGCATATTGCTCAGCCAGCTTTAAGCATTTCAATCAAGAAATTCGAACAATCATTAGGCGTGACGCTGTTTCGGCGTGATGACAAGAGAATGAGTTTAACCAAAGAGGGCGAAACCTTACTGGTTCACGCTAAGCGCGTTATTCAGCAGTTGCAAGACGCTCAACTGGCTATTGACGAATTGAAAGGGTTAGCTAAGGGAGAAGTGCGACTCGGGACGCCCTCAATGATGGGCAGTTACTTTTTTCCGCGTATTGTTATGGCGTTTAAGTGCCAATACCCTGATTTAAAGCTGACGCTTGTCGAAGCGGGGACACATTCGATCAGAAAAATGCTACTTAACGGGCAATTGGATATTGGCGTGATCCGTTGTGATGACGTGCCGGAAGGCCTAGAAACCGACCATTTGTTTACGAGCCAAATGGTGGCGGTTGTTTCAGAAGAACATGATTTAGCTGAGCGCCATGCCATCACGTTTGATGAATTTTTTGAGCACGATTTAGTAATATTTCAGCACGGTTACTTTCATCGGGAGTTTTTAGATCAAGTGAGTCAAGAGCATGGCTTTACTATGAAGTCTTCGTTCGAGACCAACTTACTCCCTCTTATCCTCAGTATTGTTAAGAAAGAGTTTGCGATTACGGCGTTGCTCGAACTCGTTACCGAACATGAGCAAGAGGTGGTTGGGATCCCATTTCATCCCCCGGTGGCGCTTGATCTCGCGTTGGCGTGGAGAAAGCAAGGCTACCTGTCGATCGCAGACAGAACCTTCATCGACTTTGTGAAACAGTATGTTTGATACAAAAAGAGCTTCTTGTTAGAGAAGCTCTTTTTGTTCAATTTAGCTACCGTTGTACATCTTTTCGAAGTTCTTCGGGTTCCAGCCGATCATCAGGCGATCACCAATTTTTAATACCGGCAGAGAGCGCGCCCCAAGTGCGTCTAGCTCTTTACGGCCGCGCTGCATTTTTGCATTGCAAAGGCGGTAAACAATGTTTTTTGAATCAAGATAACGTTGAGCATCTTTGCAGTGAGGGCACTTGTCTTTTACGTAAAGAACAACACGTTTCATTGAATTTCTCTCCATTATCGTTGGGAGGCGAAGTTTAACGACCTTTTACAACAAAGGAAAGATGAAACCTTAGATGAAAGTGTCGGTTATCTCAGGTATATTTAGCGCCTTTCTTTTTGCCATAGCAGACGTTATATCTATGCATCCGTCACTTCGATACATCCAAGGTTATCCTCAGCACATTGTTGAGCAGGTCGGCACACTGATTGAGAGCGGTAAGCTTGTGCATTGGTTCGAAAAGCGCTATCCAGATAACCACCAAATCAAAAGTGAAAAAGCGCTCTATGAATACGCCATGGCAATCAAAAACCGCTATATGAAGAAAGCCGCACCAATCAGTAAAGTGGTCTACGATAAGAAAATTCATGTGGTTAATAATGCGTTAGGCTTGCACAGCGTGATCAGTCGGAACCATGGCGGAAAGCTTAAATCCAAGAATGAGATTCGCATTGCGAACGTGTTTAAAGATGCGCCCGAAGCGCTGTTACGGATGCTGGTGGTACATGAACTGGCACACACTCGTGAAAAGAATCACGACAAAGCGTTTTATCAACTGTGTTGCTACATGGAACCTGAGTATCACCAACTCGAATTAGATGCTCGTCTGTTTATGATTTACCTCGATTTAAAAGCGAACTCGAATGAAGAATAAGACCCAAAACGCTAAGCCAGCAAAGTCAATGCCAAGCAAAGATGCTAAGAAAGTCGCGTCAAAGCGTGTGAAAAATAAGGCGTCAGGTAAAGCGGCATCGCCAGTAAAAAAAAGCGATGTGGACTTCTTTAAGATCGCCAAAAACGGTTTGCATGAGCGTAATGTCCACAAAGGTCGTTACGATTTTAAAAAGTTGATAGCGAGTGAGCCACAATTAAAGGCATTTGTAATAAAAAACCCGAAAGGGGAAGACTCTATTAACTTTGCGGATCCAAAAGCGGTAAAAATGCTTAACAAAGCCTTGCTTGCAGCGTATTACGACATCGAGTTTTGGGATATTCCTGAGCACTATCTGTGCCCGCCAATTCCTGGCCGTGCAGACTATATTCACCGTTTGGCTGAGTTGCTTGATGGCGAGGTAAAAGGCAAATATCCACACCATCGTGTTCGAGCACTTGATGTAGGTGTTGGTGCAAACTGTATTTACCCGATTGTCGGTGTGACGCAATACGGATGGCAATACACCGGCAGTGACGTCGATCCAACATCCATCCAGTCGGCACAAGCGATTGCCAATCGAAACGCTGCGCTAAAGGATAAAATCGAATTAGTGCTGCAGCCGAGTGAAGCGAACATCTATCGCGGTATTATTCAGCCGAATGAACGTTACGATGTCACAACGTGTAATCCGCCGTTTCACCGCTCCGCTGAAGAGGCTGCGATGGGTAGCCAGCGCAAACAGGATAACCTGAAAGCGAACCAGCGAAAAAAAGGCATGACGCCATCGCAGACCAACCCAGCAAAGCAGAGTAAACCATCGCTTAACTTCGGTGGCCAAAATGCCGAGTTGTGGTGTGAAGGTGGGGAAGCCGCATTCATTCGTAAGATGGCTAACGAGAGCCAAGCGTTTAGCACACAAGTCCTTTGGTTTACCAGCCTGATCTCTAAGAAAGACAACGTTCGTCCGATGTGTAAACAGCTTGAAAAGTTAGGTGCGAAAGCCATTCGTGTTGTAGAAATGAGCCAGGGTCAGAAAATCAGCCGTTTTATTGCGTGGTCATATATGGATAAACAACAGCGCAAAACGTGGATTGAGTTGACGTAGTTTTCTTCTCTAGAGGGATGCAATATCTAAGGGCATCAGATAAAACCATTTGAAAAGTCGGGAGCGCGCCGTCAAGGCTTTATCCTATAATCAATAAATGGATAAAGTCACACTTACTAGCAGCACGCTTCCACCCCTTATTGCGCTTTTGGCAGGGCTTATCTTTAGCGAGCCCGCTAAGTCGGACACTTTGCTTGGCGCAAATCTTAAGAAGCGAGCCGATGCCGTTCTCGGATTGATGAGCTTTCAGTTATCCCCGGACGTTACAACAGGTTCACTTTCTTTAAATAATGAGCCTACAGGTAATCCGGATGTACTTATGTCTACCTTGGGGGGCGGATTCACCGTCGGTAAAGGATTTCCATTATATTTGGAGGGCACTCTCGGCTATAGCCGGTATGACCCCATATTTCTTGCTAGTGACGGTCAAATCACAAGGCCAGTGCCAACGAAGTGGAACACATTATCTGTAACCGGAGGTGTCGGTTGGGATTTTCCTATCATTGATGACCTCGTCTTTAGACCGATTGTTAACTTCTCTTATGGTCGTGTCGCCAGTGACAGTTCAGTCGCAAGTTCCTACATCCAACGTGAAACAGGTGATGATTTTGAATTTCTCAAAAGTGGCAATCTTGACGTATATGGCTTGGGCGGGGCGCTAATGCTCGACTATGAGCGTTATAAAGATGAATACGAGATTGATACCGAGTTACGTTACACCAATATCACACTCAAAAGCTTTTCTAATGCGCCTGAGTCAGTGCAGGGGAGTACAGTTGCGCAGAGCCTAAGTCTATGGATGCGTTGGCGTGCACCAACTGGCTTTACGGTATTAAAGAAGCCAGTGCGTTATGTCATTGAGGCGGCACGTACGGGTTATATTGGTGATATGCGAGGCGCACTTGGCTTCGACTATCTAAACTCCGTTGGTATCGGTCTGGAGCTCGATTCCAGTCACTATGACATTACTGTAACCCGCACTAGGCTGATATTACGCTATCAGTTCGGAGATAACATTGAAGGCACGTCGCTAGGCTTTGCGATTAGTTTTTAACAAAGAAAGCGTGTGTAAGTCTCTGTTCTGAGTCAGTGCAGATACCTGCTTTAGCAAATTTCTGTCAATATTGGGCGGTCCATCAGAGAAAAATCTGTGTTCCTGGTGTACTGCGCATGAGAATATTAGCCAGTTCACCTTCATCGTTTGATGTATTAATGGTGTTGAGCTTAATCAGCTTATTTTAGATTCCATCTTCTAACTGCAAACGCTGCGCTTCGGTTATTCGGATACGACCAACGCAAACGCCAGAGTTGATATTGTGTGTGGCTGATTCTGTTTGAATCGTTTGCGGAACAAGCAATCCAGTTCCGACCCTTCCTTTAGCAAAAACCGAAGACCTGAGCGGTAGAAAAAGCCGTCGCCAAAATCTTCCACAAAACCTCGCATTTCCGCAATGCGCAGGTAAAAGCGTAAGCTGGTATTAGACAATCCATACTCTCCGGAGGATTGCTCGCATTTGGCATCTCCTTTGATGAAGTCGTGGTGGCACTGTTCTTAACCGGTGCAGAACAAAAAGCCGTACCTAGACAAATGTGGTCAGGTATTCGTGAGCAAATTAGCCCAACCATTTTAGCCGTGGCGACCTTGCTGAACTTTATGTCGGTATGCTTGTGAGTGACGTTAGAGATTCTACGCAAAAGGAATGTAAGAATTCGCCTCGCTGTAGGCGCATTTTTTGCTTAATAGATTAGATTAATCATTTCTGAGAGCTTGCACTTTCAATCCGGACTTTTGTCCTGAAACTTTCCTTTTCATTCTCATTATGATTGCGCCATCAGAACAAAAGAGGAAACTATTATGACTGCTCATATCGCAGGTTCTGCAGAAGATTTTGCTTCAACCGTAATCATGCCGGGCGATCCGCTACGAGCCAAGTATATCGCAGAGACTTACCTTGAAGACACTAAGCTTGTTACCGACATCCGTAACATGTTGGGTTACACCGGTTACTACAAAGGCCAGCGTATTTCAGTCATGGGGCACGGCATGGGTATTCCGTCTATGGTGCTTTACGGTCACGAGTTGATTAATGACTTTGGCGTGAAGCGTATCATCCGTATTGGTAGTGTTGGTGCAACACAAAAAGATGTGCACATGCGCGACGTGATTTTGGCTCAAGCCGCAGGCACGGACTCCCCAACGAATGCCAAGCGCAGTAGTGGTTACCACATGGCGACGTCGGCCACGTTTGAGTTGCTACATAATGCTTATATGTCCGCGAAAGAAAAGGGCATTGATGTCAAAGTAGGCAACGTGTTTACTGGCGATCTTTACTACGATCCAGACGAAGATTTGATCCCGGCACTAGAACGCTTTGGTGTATTGGGTGTAGATATGGAAGTGGCGGGTTTGTATGGCCTTGCACATCAATTTGGTATTGAGTCTTTGGCCATTCTCACCGTATCAGACCACTGTATTACGGGCGAAGAAACCACGGCAGAAGAGCGCCAACTTTCATTTAACAATATGATTGAAATCGCGCTAGAAACAGCAATTAAAGCTTAACCCTACAACGACTAATTAATGATGAGAGCAGACTCGCTCGGCTCTCACTAATTCTAAGAACATCTACCTTAAGAGCCTTTGGAGTGAATTATGAAAAATAAAATAACACTCACCGTAATTAGCTTTCTTGCCAACTTTATTATGGCAGGTTTCGCAACTCAATTCGGCATGTTGGTTGAACCGCTCGCCAATACGTTTGACGCGAACGTGAATGAAGTCGCGTCGATTTTCTCACTATTAAATGGTGGTGCACTGGCAGGTACTATTATCTCCTTCTTCCTGATTGAAAAAGTCGGCATCCAACGCATGACGGTGCTGTGTTACGGTGCTATCGCCGCGGCTGCACTTAGCCTATATGCCGCCCCATCACTGTTTATCGTGATGCTATGCATGACGGTCATTGGCTTCTGTGGTGGTGTTGGTCTTTGTATCGCAGGTACGATCGTGGTATCCGTGTGGAAAGACAAAATCCAAAGTACCATGCTGGTGGTACAAGACGCCACATTCAATATTGCTGGTGTTGTATTCCCGTTGATCACGACATACGCATTGACGAACGCAATGAATTGGAGCATCAGTTACCTAAGTGTTGGTATGGTGGCTCTGGCAACCATGTTTGTGGCATTACTGACTAACT
Source organism: Vibrio sp. PID23_8 (assembly GCF_003584965.1). Lineage (NCBI taxonomy): Bacteria > Pseudomonadati > Pseudomonadota > Gammaproteobacteria > Vibrionales > Vibrionaceae > Vibrio > Vibrio sp. PID23_8. The sequence continues at coordinate 31,797 of NZ_LIXE01000006.1, forward strand.
TCAACCAATGTGGTGGTGAAAGTGGCTCAGAGCAAGAAGTAAAATCAGAGTGGAACTTTGGCATCATCAGTGGTGGTGTGGGACTGTTCCTTGGCATGCTTGCGTTGTACACCTTTTTGACATGGGCGCCAATGTTCGTTAAAGAGAAATTTGATATTGCATTCGAGCAAGCGGGTAACATCATCACTCAATACTGGTCAGCGGCTCTGGTTGGTGCGTTAGTTTCGACTGTCATTGTGTCACGTATGAAGATTCAAACTTTCTTGCTAACCATCATTTCAGTAGCAATGGTGATCACCAGCGTTATCGTGACCACTGAAAAACTGGAATGGCTATCATACTTAACTTACGGCTACGGCTTTGTATGTGCGGCTCTGTATAACGCTTTCATTGCTTACGGCGTATCGTTTGTACGTGATGCGACGAGTAAAAACGTGTCTTATATTCTGATCAGTGGTAGTGCGGGCGCGATGTTTAGCCCGGCAATTAGCTCGGTATTAGAAAGCGTGGTTGGTCTACAAACCGTGATGTATGCCATCCCAGTGATTTATGGGGTAATTGTGGCAATGCTGATAGCGTCAATGAAGTTTAAAACAGCGTCTCAAAACCAAGCGCAAACAGCGTAATGAAAGGTTCACCAATCGTTCAAAGGTCTGCATTTAGCAGACCTTTTCTTTTTTTTGGGAGCAGAGTTACTCTTCGACAAAGGCACGTAATCCCTCTAGATCGAGAATGCGTGCACCTTTCTTTTCCTTGGCGATAAACCCTTTGTTCTCTAGCTCCTTGATTGCACGTCGATACACGCGATCAGAGGTAGCAAACCGCTCGGCTTCAAGATAATTTTTATGGAAACCATCAACGGGAAGGTCGTTGAGGTACTGATGATAAATGTCATAGGCAACGTTGTAGGCAATGGGATACAACAGGCGGCGAGACAGGATTTCTACTGTGTCTTGGTAATCAATCGCGATGGCACTGGCGAAGTAGAGCGACAGGCGAGGTTGCTCGAGCAAGCAGCGTTGCAGCTTCTGCGCATCGATGATCGCCACTTCTACAGGCTCAACGGGAATAATGTCCATTTGGCATCGATAACCAGTGAAGAACTCCATTTCACCAAATAGCTGTTGCTCACATTCAAGGGTGCCGAGCAAAAACGTTTTGCCGTTCCGCGCGGTGACGCCCATAGAAATTCTGCCTGAGTCCACAAGGTACAGATTGTCAACGTGTTCTCCTTGGGTGAGGAGCTTTTCGTTTTCATCATAAATTCGGCGTGCGCATATACAATCGCGAATCGCCTGTTCGATGAGCTGTTTATCCTGACTCCATTCGGTTTCAAAACGTCCTTTACCTAGGGTTCGTAGCTGCATTTATTTACCTTGAATAACGATTCCAGCTTGTTCAAAACGCATCATCACGGGCTTATTCTGCTGTTGATACCAGTTGGTTGGCATGCTTTGTCTTAGCTGCGTTTTTTCTTTCTTGCTGATCACAACATAGTGCAAAAAGGCGTTAAGCGTCTCTGTCATTGCATCAAATGTCATGTCACCGTCTTTACTGATGGCTTTGAGTAAGCCAACGATCGTTTCTTCTGGAACCAGTGGCTCGATGATGGTGTTGTTACGCGTTTTAATCGACGTCGAAGCAGGCAGGGTTGCACGCGCTATTTCCCAACACACTTTATTGGTTTTACTGACGATATTGTTTGTGTAGCAATAGTAGCTAAGAAAAAAGCGCGAAAGGCTTTGCCAGCGTTGTGCTTGAACTTCCAACCAAATATGTTGAAGCTCGATATCGGCGTCGGTCATAGATGCAGCTCGGATAAGTTTTTTGGTGTAGTGTAACTGCGTTTGTACGGTTCGAAAAGCAGTTTGCTCAAACTGTCAAGTGTGCTGTTGCCACCTTGAAGTGGTGATTACTTCTGGCACAGGCGTACCAGAAAAGTTTACCCAGCGTGATCAGTATGGTGGCGATACAATGTTGCGACGAGATGATGGTTGGTGCGCAACCTTAAATAGAGGCATCAGGAATCCTTTAGCCACTGGGATGTACGTGATACCAATAGCCCAAGCCTGGTTTGGGGTAAATCGCCCCAATGCCCATATCGCGAAGGAACCTGACAATATATTTACGATTAACGTGATGGCCCTTTTTGACCAGAACAGTCCGAATACGTCTGCTGCCATGAGCCGATACTTAAGGTAAATTTCGTCGATCATACGGCGCAGTTCGATCTCTTTCATCAGAGGGCCCGATGGGCTGATAATAAGAGGTAGATCGAGAAATATTGAGATGATCGCACTGGTGTTGTATCAATTTTCATGGCTACTCATCAAAAGAGGAGAATAAGATCACAGTCAACTCGTTAGGCCTATTTCTCTCTGTTTTTGCTCAATAAATGTACATAAAATTGCTTTGGTGATTTGCTTAAATTCAATCTTTTACTACTGTTATTTTTAAGAGGGTATGTGTGCTGACCGGCCACTAATGTTTTTTGCAGGAATTTATTTTTCTGCTTGGTCGCTTGGGAACAAATTCAGACGGTAATAAGGAGTGTTAAATGCAGCTAACGCCTAGAGAGCTAGACAAGCTATTGATTTACATGATGGCTGATGTCGCAGCCAAACGAAAAGCCAAAGGTCTAAAGTTAAATCATCCTGAAGCGGTAGCCTTGATCAGTGCCAGTGCATTGGACGGTGCTCGTGAAGGCAAGACGTTGGAAAAGGTAATGGAAGAGTCTAGAAACGTGCTCACCAGTGCTGATGTGATGGACGGTGTCGTAGACATGATTGCTTACGTTCAGGTTGAGGGTGTTTTCACCGATGGGAGCCGTTTGATCACGGTTCACGATCCTATTCAGAGAAAGTGAGGATAAGCATGCCTAAGAAAAACAACACCTCGGACGTCAAAGGCGTACCAGTCGGTGGTCTCGTTCTTGCGAAAGACGACATTGAGATTAATCAAGGCTACCCAGTCACAAAGCTAAAAATCAGAAACACAGGAGATCGCCCCATCCAAGTCGGTTCGCACTTCCATTTCTTCGAAGTTAACAAGTGTCTTTCGTTTGATCGGGAAGCGGCATTCGGCAAGCGTTTGAATATCCCAGCAACAACCGCACTCCGCTTTGAGCCAGGCGATGAGCGCGAAATAGAACTCGTTCCATTTCAGGGTAAGCAACGGGTGGTTGGCTTTAACAACCTCGTTGATGGTTGGGTCGGCAATGAGCATGATCATGGCTACCGCCCCCGCCTTACTGAAGCGATGGAGAACATCTCCCGTTTTGATTACGGGAATAAATAACCCTCGATAGACACTGAAAAGAATGACGAGACTGAACGTCAAGGAGCGAGAAATGGCAAAGATTTCACGACGCGAGAATGCCGATCTATTTGGCCCTACCAAGGGCGATAAAATCCGACTAGGCGACACTTGCCTGCTGATTGAAGTAGAACAAGACCTGCGTGTATACGGCGAAGAAGCTGTCTACGGAGGCGGTAAGACCCTGCGTGACGGTATGGGTTTTGACTGTGAATTGACTAGTGCAGCCGGTGCACCAGATCTGGTGATCACTAGCGTGACCATCGTCGATGCCATTCAAGGGGTGGTCAAAGCCGACGTCGGCATTAAAAACGGCCACATTTGCGGCATCGGTAAAGCGGGTAACCCATCCATCATGGATGGCGTAACGGCAGGACTGGCCTGTGGTCCTGGTACTGAGGCTATCTCCGGTGAGCACCTGCTGCTGACTGCGGGTGGTATTGATGCCCACGTCCATTTTATCTCACCACAACAAGCAGAAGCGGCTCTAAGCAACGGCGTTACGACCTTATTCGGTGGTGGTGTTGGCCCAACAGACGGCACCAACGGTACCACTATCACGCCAGGAGTGTGGAACATTGAGATGATGATGCGCGCCTTTGACGACTGGCCTGTCAATGCGGGTCTTCTGGCGAAGGGTAACAGTTCTGCGCTTGCGCCTATCTACGAGCAGATCGAAGCTGGTGCCGCTGGCCTGAAAATTCACGAGGACTGGGGCAGCACACCGGGTGCTATCCGTGCATCACTGACTGCAGCCGACGAACTGGACGTTCAGGTGTGTATCCACACCGATACCCTGAACGAAGCCGGCTTTGTGGAAAACACCATCGCGGCATTCGAAGGCCGCACCATCCACACCTATCACACAGAGGGTGCAGGTGGTGGCCACGCACCGGACATCATCCGCGTTGCAAGCCTTAACAACGTGATACCAAGTTCGACAAACCCAACTATTCCATACGGTATCAACTCACAGGCAGAACTGTTCGATATGACAATGATATGTCACAACCTTAGTCCGAAAATACCGACTGACGTTGCGTTTGCAGAAAGTCGCATCCGCTCAGAAACCATTGCAGCAGAAAACGTACTTCACGACATGGGCGCGATTTCTATCCTCTCGAGTGACTCTCAAGCCATGGGCCGGGTGGGTGAGAACTGGTTGCGTACCATTCAGGCGGCTGATGTCATGAAAAAGCTGCGCGGAAAATTGTCTGAAGATGAAGAAGGCAACGATAACTTCCGTGTACTTCGCTATGTCGCGAAAGTGACCACTAACCCCGCGATTGCTCAGGGTATCAATCACCTTGTGGGCAGTGTGGAAGTGGGTAAATTTGCGGACCTAGTGCTTTGGGATCCTGCGTTCTTTGGCGCCAAACCTAAGATGGTGATCAAAGGCGGCCTGATTTCATGGTCGTTGATGGGCGATCCAAACGCCTCTCTGCCAACGCCGCAACCGGTTAATTACCGTCCGATGTTCGGCACCATGGGTTCAGCGAAGCACAAAACCCGCATCACCTTTACCTCCACCATTGCGCATGAAAATGGTGTGCAAGATCGCTACCAGCTAAAGTCCATTGTTGAACCTGTCTACTCGACACGTGCCGTGACGAAGAAACATATGGTTCGTAACAGTGAAACACCGCAGATCGAAGTGAACCCGGAAACGTTTGCAGTGACGGTCAACGGGGAACACGCAACGGTAGAGCCCGTCGAATCGATTGCGTTGAATCAGTTGTACTTCTTTAGCTGATATGAGGATAGAAACTAAGTAATGACAGCCTTAGATGTTATTTGGGTGGGGATCGGAGGTGGCGCAGGCTCAGTCCTTCGCTGGCAAGTGGGGAAGTGGATCACAGACAGATACAAAACCACATTTCCGCTCTCGACTTTCTTTCTCAACATATCGGGCGCTTTTGTTATTGCTTACCTATCGGTTCTGTTCAGTGTTGACTGGCAGAACCGATTCGGTGAGCCACTAAATGCTTTGATACTTACAGGCTTTCTCGGTGGTTACACCACGTTCAGTTCAATGCAGCTAGATGCGCTTAAATTGGTCGAAAATGGCAACAAAACCTTGGCCATTTTCTACTTAATTAGCAGCACGTGTGCGGGTTTGGTCGCTGCACTTGTCGGTGTTTGGCTTGCGTTGCATGCGGGGTGACACATGAACGGATTGTTTATTTTGGTGTTCATCGGTGGGTTTGTAGGTGCCGTCACGAGGGAGTTCATCATGTTAGTCACGCCCAAGCTGGCTGATGGTTTCCCCCTCGACATTTTTATCGCCAACATCGTTGCGTCTTTTTTGCTCGGTTTTGCAACGGGTCACCACAGGGGGAAACGTATTTCGGATGAACAGATTCTGTTGTTTGGTACAGGCGGGCTTGGAGGAATGTCTACCTTCTCAAGTTTTGCCTATGGCGCAGTCAGCGAGATCAGTAAGCCTGAGGGGGTACTGATATCAGTAGGGTATTTGATTGCCAGTTTGGTGGTGGGATTTTTCGCAGTCTACATAGGGATGCGAATCGCTTCGGCGACTGAAAGATAAATGCGCAAGCAGAACTAGGAGATAAAAAATGATAATGGTTGAACAAATTATTGGTAACGCGAAGGACGCGCAATGGGCTAATACGCTCAATGGATACGAACTAGACCAACTGCACCTGGAGCAGTGGGAAGCACCTAAAAACCGTATCCGTAAAAAATCCAAAAAAGGGCTCGAAATCGCGATTTCACTTCCCCGCGACCAGCAACTGAAAAACAACGACATTTTATACATTGACGAAGATAACCGCATTGTTGTCGTGACGGATATCAGCCTGAAAGACGTCATGGTTATCCGTTTGGACCAGTTTGACGACAAAGACGATTGGACAAAATTGGTTTTCCAACTAGGTCATGCGTTAGGTAATCAGCATTGGCCAGCCATCTTCAAAGACAATGTGGTTTATGTGCCTTTCTATGTCGATAGAAAAATCATGAGTTCAGTAATCCGTACCCATGCATTTGAAGGGATCAGTTTCGACTTTGCATCTGGGGATGAAATCGCACCGCTGCTTGACCCAAGTGAAATGCGATTGCTTTTTGCTGGCGCAGAGGCTTCAACGCACGATCATAGTCATGGACACCATCACGACTAGACGCTGATTCGCCGCACTGTAAACGGAGTTATTTATATGCAGCAATTGTCCTTAACACAGCTCGTCAGAATGGTTCAGCTCACCGACTCTGCGTTACCTATCGGTAATTTTGCGTTCTCCAATGGCTTGGAGTCAGCGTTGCAACTGGGCGTGGTGTCAGACGCCAAGACGTTGAAGTCATTCACCCAAACAGTTCTCAAGCAAAGTGGCCGTCTTGACGGCGTTGCCTTACTTCATGCGCACAGGGCTGCATTAAAGAACGACTTCGACAAGATTCTGGAGATTGATCAGGAGCTTTGGTCTCGCCGTGTTGGAGAAGAGCAACAACTGATGGTTAGCAGAATTGGTCGCAAGTTCGCTGAGCTAGTGGATAAAACTGCGCCATCACCGCTACTCTCCCGTTGGTTGAATGCTATTCGAGAAGAGAATACCCCGGGTTGTTTTGGTACCTCGCACGCTATCATTTTTTCTGAGATGGGTATTGATGAACGACAGACGTTTGCCGTCCATCAATATGGTGTGGCCTCGATGGTATTGAGCGCAGCAATCCGCTTGATGAAAATCGACCATTACGACACCCAAAAAATACTGTTTGAAATTAATGAGAGTCTCGACGACGAATACGATGCTATCTCGCTAAAAACACTTGATGACATGAACTCGTTTGCGCCAACGTTGGATTGCCTGATGGGGCATCACACGCAGGCACATGTACGTATGTTTATGAACTAAGTTTGTCCGTATGTCACATTCAAAAGGAATTAACAATGAAAAAAATTACGCGTATTGGTATCGGTGGCCCAGTTGGTTCAGGAAAAACAGCCATCATTGAAGCCATCACACCACGCCTTATCGCTCTGGGACTGAAACCTCTCATCATCACTAATGACGTTGTTACCACTGAGGATGCTAAACAGGTTCAACGCACGCTGAAAGGCGTGTTGGTAGAAGAAAAAATTCTGGGTGTGGAAACGGGGGCTTGCCCACACACCGCGGTGCGCGAAGACCCATCAATGAACATTGCCGCTGTAGAAGAAATGGAACAAAAGTATCCATACAGCGATGTGATTTTCATTGAGTCAGGCGGAGATAATTTGACCCTTACGTTTAGCCCGGCGCTGGCTGACTTCTACATCTACGTTATCGATGTGGCGGCAGGGGATAAAATTCCGCGTAAAAACGGGGCAGGTGTTTGTCAGTCAGACATTCTGGTGATCAACAAGCAAGATCTTGCCCCCTATGTCGGCGCCGATCTGTCGGTCATGGAGCGTGACTCCAAGCTGATGCGTGGCGACAAGCCGTTTATTTTCACTAACTGCAAAACTGGTGAAGGTATCGACAATCTTATCCAACTGATCATGAACATGGCGTTGTTTGACATCGAGTATGATGCAAGCCTACTGGAGTTGGATGGCGACTATGCATGATAAATTAAAGCTAGTTTCAAATGCTTATGAGCTAGACAATTATCGTGATGAACCGAAACAAATGCGCTCCGCAGCGCCCGGTAAGGTGGGTGAGCTTAAGCTCACCTTCACCAAAAGCGGTGATCGTTCTGTTCTAAGCCACCTTTACCGTGTGGTGCCTCTATTGGTCCAAAAAGCCCTATACTGGGACAACGAAATGCCAGAACTGCCGATCTGCTCGATGATTTCGGTTGGCGGTGGTGTTTTACAGGGCGATAGGTACCACATCGATATCAATGTGGAAGAAGGCGCTTGTGCCCACGTAACGTCTCAAGGGGCGAATCGTATCCACCAGATGGATGCCAACTATGCAGCGCAATACCAGAGCATTACGGTCGGGCCCGAAGGGTATCTGGAGTTCATGCCAGATTTCACCATTCTTTACAAAGACTCGCGCTACATTTCCCAAACCGACATTGTTATTTCCCCTGGGGCAAGCTTGCTTTACTCGGAAATGGTCATGCTTGGGCGCCTGCATCACCAGGAAGAGCGTATGGAGTTTGATCTGCTGTCACTGCTGACACGTGTTAAGACCCCAGACGGTAAAAACCTGTTCACTGAGAAAATCCTGCTTGAGCCGGAAAGCGATTTTCCTGAGAAGGTCGGTGAAATCATTGGCTTCAATGTGTTTGCTAACGTCATTTGTCTGACATCGAAAGAGCAGGCTGATGAAATTCGCCGCGAATACAAGGCCTTTTTCGCTGAAGACAAGTCTGTGTATGCCTCTATCTCTAACCTGCCAAACTCTGCGGGCATCATGCTGCGAGTCGTCGGGACGGAGAGTTATCTGGTGCGTGATCAGGTGACCCAATTCTGGCGGGTATGCAGAAAAGCAATTAAGAAACGCGATCTGCCGAGAAAGTTTGTCTGGAACTAAACAGGGGTAGAGAAATGAATAATTTTGTCACTTATTGCTTGAGAGGAACCAGCCAGGTGTTCTTTATGAACAATGCGCTGACGGGGGTTCTCTTTGCTTTTGCAATTGCTTACGCCTCTTTTGTTTCAGGACAATGGTCGACGGCGATTGGCGCGTTGCTCGGAGTGGTGATGGCGACAGCGGTTGCCGTTTGGCTAAAGCTTGATAAGGAGATGATTGAGTCAGGTCTGTATGGCTTTAACGGGGTGTTGTTTGGTATTGCACTTCCGACGTTTATTGCCAACTCAGTCGCCCTTTGGGTTCTTATTTTGGTTGGCGCAGCGTTCAGTGTAGTGGTGACTGAGGCGTTTAAAAACACCTTGACGAAAAAGCTTGGTATACCCGGGTCGACTGGGCCTTTTGTTCTGTGTGGCTGGCTGTTTATGGTCGCCGCATATAATTTCGGCCATGTTGATGTCTCAATGTATCCAAAGCCAGTGATTCCGACGGATTATGTGTCCGGCGAGATGTTTTTCCCATCCTTGTCTGAGTTGGTCACCATCTTTTTTAAAAACATCGGTGAGGTATATCTCCTTGGTTCTGCGGTTAGTGGTGCAATCATTCTGGCGGGCATCTTCATTGCGTCAATTCCTGCCGGGGTTGCTGCTGTTGGTGGTTCCATCGTTGCTATCGTGTTTGCCATCATCTTGGGGGCTAACCCAAATGCGGTAAGCGCAGGGCTTTACGGATTCAGCCCCGTACTGACTGCTATGGCAATCGGCGTGATATTTATGCCTGTGTCCACGCGAACGACGATGTTTGCCTTGTTTGCCACCATTATTACCGTTGTGCTGCAAGCCTCGTTCGACATTTTGATGCAGCCAGATGGCCTGCCTTCTTTCACCTTCCCGTATGTCTTTACGCTGTATGTCTTTATGGCAGCGAAAAACGTGATGGAAGTTGGAACAGAAAGTAAGGATTAACCCCTCAGGGGTTTAAGGATAGACATTATGCATATGAATGACGCGCTCATCTCTGCGTCTGTTGCTTTGCCCCTAATTGGTGTGGCTGCGGGTGCGATTGTAATGAGCTGTTATAAAGTGCAGCAAGAGGTGCAGGTTAATTCAAAACTCGTTGTCATGATGGCGGTGCTTGGTGCGTTTGTTTTCGCCGTTCAGATGGTGAATTTTGCTATTCCTGGCACTGGAGCCAGTGGGCACATGGCAGGGTCAATATTGCTGTCTGCGTTGCTTGGACCGTTTGCCGGGTTTGTCGTGATCTCTTCGGTGCTGATTATTCAGGCGCTCTTTTTTGCCGATGGTGGGCTGCTTGCTCTTGGGGCCAATATCGTCAACGTCGGTCTGATCCCTTGCTTCCTGATTTACCCTCTTATTTGGTGGCCGCTGACCTCACTGAAAACGGGAAAATTGTTCCTGTTTATCGCGTCAATCACCGCGGGTGTGCTGATGATGGTGCTTGGCGCGACAGGCATTGCCGTGATGACGCATGTCAGTGGCATCACTCATCTGCCGCTAGTGGAGTTTTTGGCTCTGATCGTGCCTATCCATCTGGTCATTGGTCTGTTTGAGGGAGTTATCACTGCGACAATCCTTCACTTTGCGTTGACCAACGATGATATCAAGCAGTTTCGCCCGATGTTGAGTGCGGAGCGCCAGAGCAGGTTTACCTCTGTGATGCTGCTGTGCTCTTTGATAGTGGGGGGCATGTTGAGCCTCTTTGCATCAGGAAACCCTGACGGCATGGAGTGGACAGTGGAAAAAATGGCCCACAATTCGCTCATCACCTTTGCCCCCGAGCCTGTGAATGACGTTCAGCAATCGCTAAGTTTTTTCTCTGATTATGATTTGAGCGGAAAATTTCCGGTCATGGAAACGTCGATGGCAGGGATATTTGGGAGCGTATGCACGCTGGTATTTATCATGTCGTTGTTTTATTTGATTAAATTCATTTCAAAACGCGATAGCTGACGGAAAGCCAATGAAACTGTTGCAGTTATCACTTCGTAATTATCGAAGTATCGATGATTACAGCCGAAAGGATAATTTCATTACCCAACTGGACCCGCGGGCGAAGATCATCAGCGCGCTTGTTGTACTAATAGCGATAGTCAGTCAGGGAAGCTACTCAGTGACATCGCTGCTTCCTTTGCTGCTGTTCCCTGTTGTCATTATGGCGCTGGCGGATATTCCGTTCAAATTCCTGTCCGGAAAACTGCTGGTGATGTTGCCTTTCAGCCTCATGCTCGGGGTATTGAATCCTTTGTTGGACCAAGGGCAGTGGTTGACGCCGTGGGGGAGTGTGGTGTCCTCGGGGTGGCTGTCGCTAATCTCGATTGTCTTGAGGGTGTTGCTGTGCGTGTCTATTTCTCTCTTGCTGTTCAGCTCGACGGGGATCAAACCGATAGTGACGGCACTGCAGCGCATGAAAGTGCCCCGTGTTCTTACCACGCAAATTTATCTGCTCTACCAATTCTTCTTTGTGGTGGCAGAGGAATTTATCGCCATGTTACAGGCATACAGCCTACGCAAGGTGAAGAAAGAAAATGCCGTCCCGTTTGGGTTTTATAGCCAATTGTTGAAAATCCTTTTTGTCAAGTCGATGAACAGGTGCATTCGTATTCATCAAGGCATGTTGGCCAGAGGATTTACCGGACAGTTACACGAACACACGAGTCTTTCATGGCAGATGAAAGACTCTCTCTGGACGGCATTTTGGCTTTTCTTTTCATTTATTTGTTGGAAATACAACGTTGTCACCCTGTTGGGCAGCGTCTTTATGGGATAGAAAATGAGCCATCATCTGATTACATTTGACGACATTAGCTATGAGTACGACGACGGTAGCTTTGCCCTTGAAGGCATCAGCTTCCAGATTCATCACGGTGAGAAAATTGGATTGCTGGGGGCAAATGGTGCCGGTAAATCAACGTTAATTGGTGCTTTATCGGGTTTTATTCCGGTTACTCACGGTGCGATTTTCATTGGAAACCTAAAAGTGTGCGAGTCCAGCCTCAACACGGTTCGGCGGACGCTAGGTGTGGTATTCCAAAATCCGGACGACCAATTATTTATGCCTACGGTTTACGACGATATTGCATTTGGGTTGAAAAACCTTGGGGTGCCTGATGAAGACATTGATGCACGAGTTCGGGCTGCGCTGGTCGTAGTGGATGGGCTAAACATGATCGATAAACCTCCATATAGACTATCGCTGGGGCAAAAAAAACGTGTTGCGATTGCAGGGGTTATCGCAATGGAGCCCCATGTTTTGGTACTGGATGAACCAACTAGCAGCTTAGATCCGATCGCACGGGAAAATGTCATCCGGATTATCAAATCCTTTACACACAGCCAACTCATTGCCACGCATGATCTCGACATGGTGCTTGAGGTTTGTGACCGAGTTGTTGTGCTAAAGGAAGGAAAACTGGTTTGTAGTACAAGGCCAGCCGAATTGTTCTCTGATGAAAAAGCACTGAGGGAATTTGGGTTGACGCTGCCTTTGTCGATGAAACCCGTCCAGTGCCCGGGTAAACCCACATTGTATCGCAGTAACTCATAATGTTGGTTTTGTTTTTATTAACATAGATTTAGATGCAATAGAAAGGATACGATATGGATATTTTAAACAGTGGTGATACAGCGTTTCTTTTGCTATGTACCGCGTTGGTTTTATTGATGACGCCTGGCCTTGCTTTGTTCTATGGCGGCTTGGTCCGGGAGCGTGACTCGCTCACCATCATGCTGCAAAACTTCATTTGCATGGGTGTCGTTTCCATCATTTGGGTGTTTGGTGGTTTTAGCCTCGCTTTCGGTCATGATGTAGCCGGTGTGATTGGTTCGTTAACCCAGTTTATGGGGATGAGGCACATTGGAGCAGTGCCAAATGATGCGTATGCACCAAACGTTCCCTTCATTTTGTTTTTCGCCTACCAAATGATGTTTGCCATCATTACACCGGCACTCATCACTGGAGCATTTGCAGGGCGATTCCGGTTTGGGCCTTATCTGAAATTTATCATCCTGTGGACACTGCTGATTTATATTCCGGTTGCGCACTGGGTGTGGGGTGGCGGTTTCCTCTCCAAACTTGGTGTGGTGGATTTCGCCGGGGGTATTGTGGTTCACGCCACGGCGGGCGTGTCAGCGCTGGCTACGGCGTTGTATGTTGGCAAGCGTGTTAGCGTTCGCAAAGGCGAACATGAGTTGCCGGCAAACCTGCCTTTGGTGGCTGTCGGTGCCGGCTTGCTGTGGTTTGGTTGGTTTGGCTTTAACTCCGGCGGTGCCTATGCGGCAAACGAGCTTGCCGCTTACGCCTTTACCAACACCACCCTTTCTGGTTCAACGGCCATGTTGGTCTGGATGTTCTGGGAGTGGCGTGAGCGTGGCCGACCTTCCTTCTCTGGTACCTTGGTTGGGGCTGTGGCAGGTCTCGCTACCATTACACCAGCGGCAGGGTATGTTGAACCAAGCTCAGCCATATTAATCGGCTTGATTGGGGCAACTGCGTGTTACTTTGCCAAGCACATTCAGGAGAGGCTAGGCGTGGATGATGCGTTGGAAGTGTTCCGCGCCCACGGCATTGGCGGTATCGTCGGTTCCATTTTGGTGGGTGTTTTGGCAAGTGAAGCAATTGATAAAGTCGAGGCTAGCGTTTACCAAGTGTTTATCCAGATCGTGGGTGTTGTTGTGGTGTCTGTGTATTCATGGTTTATCACAATGTTTATTCTGAAGTTGGTTGACCGCAATGGTGATTTGAAAGCCCCTGATGAGATGCAAGAGAAGGGGCTTGATTTTGCCGGTTTGGGTGAGCATGCCTATCACTATGATGACGTTGGTGAGGATGACATCGTCGCTGGTGGGTTTAACGATGGGGAAGAAACCTCAGGCGAAGAAACCTCAGACGAAGAATCCCCAAAGGAAAATGGTGAACCACCCAAACAGTGATAGGACTGGGACGGTTTTCAGGCACTACGAGATAGAGTAGTACACTTACAAACACGCGGAAATCCAGAAAGGATTTCCGTTTTTTTCTGATTACTTTATGCGACACACGGCAGAGTTAGCAGTTCGGGTTTGTACAGTTGGAAGCCTTGGAAAAGGTCGAACCCCAGTGTCTTTGCTGTACGGTACGCTTCATCAGTTTTGATTTTGTCTGCCAACAACTATTGCCAAGTTGGCATGGTAGAAAATAGAAGAAAGGATAGAGAGCGGGTAACGCTCCCCTCCATTATCGACAGGGCGATATAAAGGGGAGTCTGTGGTTACTTCTGCAAAATCATTTCACTAGGAAGTGCTTAACGAATTCAGTGATTTTCACCATATCGTCAACCGTGATGAACTCTTCAGTGGTGTGTACCTTTGCCATACCAGTAGAAAGGTTGACCGTTGTTAGGCCTTTCTTGTTGAAGTTATTTGCATCGCTACCGCCGCCAGTGCCTTTGGTGAATGCATCGATGCCCATGTCAGCGAACGCCGCTTTGATTGCGGTTACGTGAGCATTGTCTTCTTCGATTACAAATGCATCGTATGCGCGGCTTGATTCGATTTCGACTTCCGCACCGTGTTTTTCAGCCACAAATTCGAAGGTTGAGATCATGTGCTTCACTTGCGCATCGAGCTTCTCACCGTTTAGTGAGCGAGCTTCCGCAACGATGGTGAGTTCAGGCATCACGATGTTGGTTGCTTGGCCGCCGTTAACCATACCGATGTTCGCGGTGGTTTCTTCATCGATACGCAGCAGATTCATTTGGGTGATAGCATCTGCTGCTACCATGATTGCGCTGATGCCTTCTTCTGGTGCAAGACCTGCGTGTGCCGGGCGACCTTTGATTGTCGCAACGATTTTTTGTTGGCCCGGTGCCGCCGTCACGATAGTACCGATAGGGCCGCCTGTATCGAGTACGATTGCTTCCGTTGACGTTACATGCGACATATCGAAGTATTCAGAACCAAACAGGCCACCTTCTTCATGTACTGTGAACGCCAATTCCAGTGTTTTGTGCTCTAGGTTTTCAGCTTGGATGCAACGAACTGCTTCCATAATGGCTGCAATACCAGATTTGTCATCACCACCAAGAATCGTGTTGCCTTTCGAGCGGATGATGCCGTCTTCGATGATTGGCTCGATGCCAATACCTGGTGTTACGGTATCCATATGGCAGCTGATTAGAATAGAGCCTTCTTTTTTACCTTCCAAACGTGCGTATACGTTGAAACCGTTTGAGATGTGCTCAGGAACTGGAAGTTTATGAACCGCGAAGCCGAGTTCGCCCAGTTGCTCTGCCAGTGTTTCTGCGATTTGTTTTTCGTTCATTGTTTCGCTGTCGATACGAACTAATTGGCAGAAGTGTTCAACTAAACGTTCTTGATTAATTTGTGTCATTAGGTGTCTCATTCTTTCTTGGTCGAGATCGTCGCCATGAAGCTGGGATCACGAAAGGGAACAGAACTTCTCTTATTACACACCTTCTTCTAGCGAAAACTGCGTTGAGTCAAAGAAGAGACCTGCCTGACATTCTTCTGACCATCAAAAATCACGAAGTGATGGTGTGGTCACGAAAGCGTAAGCGACAGGAAAAGCGAGTATGAATTGAGGGAGCAAACGAAGAACCAAAATAAATAACAATAAATGAGAAATTGTTTAAGAGAGGCACTTATCAATATATCGAGGGACTAAGCAGCCTATAAATAGTATTCAATCAACCAATGAAGGGTGCGCTATGGGTTTTTACACAAGAATACTGATTTATGTCCTGCTGATATTTGTAATAGCGAGTGCCATCATCTATAGCGTTGTTGATATTAGAAAGGAGCGATTTGAAGCACCTGAAATTCCGATCGGAAGCTTTGAAGTGCATCTATTTTTTGACCAGCAACAAAACTATCGTTAGCTAAAAAGGTAAATAAATTCAACTAATTGATGTTTTTTTAGGTGCAAAATTTGTTTGATAATTTTATTTCACTTTTAAATTCTCGAAAGCAACGATGGTTTGAGGCAGTTTGAAAGGGTACACAGAAAAACAAACACGTATCCTACATGTTCGGAGTTTCATTATGACAACAAAAACAGTTCTTAACCCTGGTCTTGAGTACAGCAACGAAGCCGTCTTATATACGGGCCATTTTATTACGGTTAACGAAGACCAACCAAAAGCGCATGCTGTGGTCGTGCAAAGTGGGAAAATACTTTTTACGGGCACTAAAGATCAGGCTGAAACATTCCTAAATACGGAAAATATCTCTTACCGTCATGACGCTCAATTTGAAGGGAAAACGATTGTTCCGGGCTTCATTGAAGCACACATGCACCCACTGATGGCGGCGCTGTTTACTGGCATGTTCGAGTATGGCGGCCAGTATGATCGCTTAGGTGTTGGTGGCAAATTACTAAAAGGCTGCTCAACGGAAGAGACGTTAAAAGCTCGCATCAAAGAATTAAAACAAGAGCATGATAATGCAGGGAAAACAGGTGACTGGCTTAACCTTTGGGGTCTTGACCCCTTGTTGATGACAGATGGCTCCATAGTCAACCGTGATTTCCTTGATTCAGTAGTTGATGACTCTCCAGTCTTTTTCATGCATGCGAGTTGCCATTTAGCAACAATGAATTCGCAAGCAATCGAAAAAGTAGGGTACAGCTTAGATGATGATCCAGAGTTTATTCTCCGTGAAAACGGTCGACTAACGGGTGACATTGCAGAGATGAAAGATCTGTATCGCGCACTGAATGTTGGCGCATTTAACTATGGCACTGATCCTGCGGTTATCGGCAAAACACTGATTGATTACGCGAACATTGCCCATTCACTCGGCGTAACGACCGTTGCTGATTGTGGTATGGGTATTCCATCTAACCCTTATCCACTGTACCAAGCACTCAGTGCAAATCCAGCATTTAAACTTCGTGTTACTGCATACCCACTTGTTGGCGTATTCAGCGTAGATGAAGTGAATGCAATGAAAGCAGAGAACAATGATCGCTTAAGCATTGGCAGCGTTAAGTACGTGAATACCGACGGCTCAATTCAAGGGTTTACCGCGAACTTGCTAGACGGTCAGACATTCTATAATGGCAAGCCAAGCACATCACTGACTCGTGACATTGAAGAGATCTATGAGGCTTCTCTTCCTTTCCATAAGGCGGGTTACAACATCTCTTTCCACTGTAACGGCAATGGTACAACAGAAAAACTGTTAGACCTTATCGAGCGTATGCAAAAAGACACGTCAATGCCAAATGCACGTCACTGCCTAGAGCACAATCAAATGGTGACTGACGAACAAATGGACCGCATGAAAGCGCTAGGGGTTTGTCACAACCTATTTGGTACACATGTACCGGTGTGGGGGGATGTGCATGCCACTCAAACCGTGGGGCCTGAGCTTGTTAAGCGTTTGAACCCATTCCAAACGTCTGCGAAAAAAGGCATTCCGTTTTCTATCCACTGTGATGACGGTGTGACACAGGTTAACCCATTATTTATGATGTGGGGCGCGATGAATCGTAAATGCATATTCTCTGGCAATGTGTATGGTGAAGAAGAGTGCTTGACCGCAGAGCAAGCACTGCATGCGGTAACACTAGGTGCTGCATACCTAATGGGGCATGAAGACAACAAAGGTTCGATTGCACCAGGAAAACTGGCTGATTTCGCAGTACTAGATGCAGATCCTTTGAATACGCCTAAAGAGCAGATCAAAGACATTCACGTTCATGCAACGGTATTGGGCGGTGAAGTGACAGTACACCCACGTATAGCAACGTCAGTGAAAGAAACAGAAATGGCTTAACACCAACATAAACGCACTTTCACTTAACTCAAAGAGCACGCACAGTGCTCTTTTTTTATGTCTGTTAAAAGGCTTAGTCAGAAACTAAGGTGAAAGGCCCGGAGATGGAAGCGACATGCTCTAGCGAGGAAGCTAAGGTGAGCCCAATTGGTATTGGTAAGTGGTCGGATTATTGTGCACGAAAACATGCTTAGAGAAGGTGTTAATGGTGATCACTTACGGCGCTAAAGGTAGAGTACTTTCCCGACCAATAGTGAAATACAGCGCGCTATGATTTTTAAACCGCAGCAAAGCACCAATAGACATACTTACCCGATACGCGTATAGGTTGTTAGATATATGACGTAGTGCGCGTCGAGACTCAACGTTGAACCTGTGACGGCATCGTCTGCATTGGGCACTGAGAGCGCGCTGTCTGAACATATTGAGGGCACCTCAGGCAAACCAAGGAAGCTCACGCAATGGCACTTTACTGCGTTGTTCTTCCCTGATTGTTTGCGTCAGCGGCTGTTAGAGATAGAACTAACAGAATGCACTGAGTAAAGCACTTGAAGTTATTTGGGCGTCAGTATGAAAGAGAGACTTTAGGCCAACCATGGGAGGCTGGCCTATGATGCTAGTTACTTTAAAGGTAGGGCTTGTTTAAGTGGCAGGGGAAGAGGGGTAATGCTTGACTTATGTATTCTGGTGCTCATGTATCCGCCGATCAGCGCTAGTAGCGCGAGAGTCATCATCGCAAGGTTAAAGCCGAGCACTCTTGCATTGGCATTCGCTTTCAATAGGTAACTCGCTTGATGGTTATCGAGTTGGTAACGGTCAATTAAAATATCGACCCTCGCATTGTCAATATACGGAACATGGGAGACTTGCTTTAAGTCGGACACAAACGAAGTTGGGTAGTATGTGGAAATTTCTTGATTGGAGCGAATAGTGTTATCCATCGTCCACTGATTTATTCCCCCAAACAGACTTATCCCAAGCACTAGGCCAATGTTTCTCACCGTTGCTTGTAATCCGCCGGATTGCTCAGCATCACGTTCACCTAATGCATTTGTGATAATTACTGGGCATTGTGACGCCAAGATTCCCATTGATGCGCCAAGAAGTGCCATACCGATATAAAAAGACCCTAAGATTTGGTCACTTTGGCTTGATAAAAGCAATGTCGCGCCAGCGGTAAACATCCCCATAAACGCGATCTGACACAGTTTTTTAGGTGATTGATGCTTGAAAAACAGTGGAGTGGCGACGGACAAGAAAATCATACACGCAGAGAACAGTAGAATGATGCCACCAGAATGCGCCGAAGAGAGAGAAATTGCGACCTGCAAGTAAGTGACAACAACAAAACTACTGCCGCCCAGTGCGATATACATTAAAGAGAGCACGATAAAACCGGTACGTGATGCACTGTTTATAAACCAACTAATAGGCAGCAGTGCGTATCCATAGGCTCGTTCAAAGCGAATTTGCTGAAATATGAAAATGCCGAATAAGAAGCAGCCAAGTCCTAGTAGAAACAGTGCTGGGCTGATAGGAAAAATAAAGCTAAGCCATGATGGCGTATTCGCGCCATTTAAGACCAATATCGCTCCCCAGTAAGGCATTTTTATTAAGCTAAACGAGATCATTACCGTGCTGATTGCTCCAAGACTCGCACCTAAAATATCAAACTTAGCGGGTTGGTTGGTGTTAATCGGGCGGATACAAAATATCGCCGTCAGTAAACTTAAAAAATAACAAATGGCAATGAGCACGAAAGGCCAGTACCAGTGGGTATTATCGTGTAGCCAACCACTCACCAAAGGGATCAATGCTGCAGCCAGTCCAGTTGCAGCCGCCATTAAACCGAAACCTACCGCTCGGTTTTTACCGGGAAAGTGCGCAACGACAAGGGCGAGAACCGCAGGCAATATTAACGCAGAGGCAATACCGGCAAGTGGTCGTACAAATAAGGAAATGGTCGACATATTGTCGATGGTGATAAAACCAATGGTTGAGATGAGGCCGACAGAGGTGCCTAAAATAAGCAGTCGTCTCCAACCAATGATCAGCCCCAGCGCACTGGCAGATAACATGAAAGCTGCGCCTACAAGCGGTTGGACCGTACCCAAAAATTGAATATTTGAGATATCAGTTTGAAAGAGTTGCACTAATGCCGAAGTGGAAATCGAAAGGTTTGCGACATCGGCTGAGAGTGTGAATTGTGCTAGGCACAGAGCGATGAGCAGCCAGCTCTTATTCTCTTTTGTATTTTCCATAGCGCCTCACTTAGTGACTGAGGAAAGGTAGGGGTTAAAACTAAGAAAGCCCCGGCGTACCCGGGGCGAATAAGAACGTAAACTAGCTCTTCATTAACGATCTCTGGGGGAGTTTAGAACATAGTGCCAAACCACCAAGCATCAGACCGATAAGTGCAAATAGAGCGTAGTGAACAGACTGCAAGCGTGATTCTGCCATTACTTCAATCACAATGCGTTGTTCCTCTTTATCGGCAATCAAGTTTTCCATCAGGTCAACAGCCATCGCATTTGACACAAATGGCAATGAAGGTTGCTCAATAATGATTTGTTTTGTTTCAGCAGACAGA
The DNA here is from genome assembly GCF_003584965.1 of Vibrio sp. PID23_8. Lineage (NCBI taxonomy): Bacteria > Pseudomonadati > Pseudomonadota > Gammaproteobacteria > Vibrionales > Vibrionaceae > Vibrio > Vibrio sp. PID23_8. The sequence goes on from NZ_LIXE01000006.1 coordinate 51,977, forward strand.
GCCTCATGTTCCGCCACGTTAGACTTAATTGCGCCAGTGAGAGAGAACAGCATAACAGAGCCTAAAATTGCAACGCCGAATGCTTGTCCCACATTACGTGATGTCGCTTGGATGCCGCCAGACTGCTGCGCTTCACGCTCATCAAGCGCTGAAGTAACTACGATGGATGCTTGAGATGCCAATAGACCTGCACCAGTACCAAAAATAGTCAGAGAGATGTATTGCCAGAAGGTGATGCCTTCCGTAGTGAAGCCAAGGAACATGAGCGCAGTACCGGCTGCCGCAATGATAAAGCCTAACTGGCATACGCGTTGACAAGTCCAGTTGGAAAGTTTTGCAGGTGCACCTAAGGAACCGATCATCATACCCAAAGCGAACGCACACAGAGCCATGCCGGAAGAGAACGCGCTCATGCCAGCGACAAGCTGCATGTATGACACGTTAATGAAGCCTGTCGCACCGAATAGCAGGAAGATGGTTGCGCATAGCACTAAACCAACCACGACTTGCGGGTTCTTAACATAAGAAGATGGAAGAAGTGGCGTACCACCTTGTGCTTCAAAGCGACGCTCCCACACCATCAGTGCTTTTAGAATACCAGCGCCAAGCAGAACGGTTGGAATTGCTGGAGATAAGCCAAAGATGCTGAAGTCAGTAAGCGGCGCAACCAGACCCCACTCAGAAATCTTCAGAAGACCGGTTACAAAACAAAGCAAGCCAATACCCGCGAGTGCAATGCCGACCGTATCCAGTTTGCCTTTAAATGGGCTAGCGTCAAGCGTAGGCAGTTTCATGCTGCCAAACATAACCAGTAAGCAGTAAACGCCCAAGCCCATAAACGCCACACGGAAACTGGCAACATCAAGGATGAACCCGAAGAGCAGTGGAGTGATAGCACTGGCAAGACCGACTAATGCGGCAATGGCGGAGAATGCGATCGCTTGGTCTTTACCTTTATAGATACCAGCAACATTTGCCAGCACAGCAGGGATTAGCAAACAAGCACCTAAACCAGCGCCAACGCGTGCGCCGTAGTTCAAGATTTCCATATTCGGTGCGAAAGCTGCCCCAAAGGAAGCGGCAGCTAGCATGCCAGCGCCGATGACCATTTGGCGTTTCCAGCCAATAATAAGACCGATCAGACCACCTGCTATCATGCCAGCACCAGCGATAAGCGGGTACATAGCATTGGCCATTTGAATTTGTGGCATAGTCGCCCCGTGAAGCGCGATGAGCGCATCTGTAGAAATCGCTAAGCCTGAGTTATCTGCCATTGTTGAAAACTGGGCAGCAAGAAGAACAATCAGAGGGAACCATTTGGCTAGCCCTGATTTTTCTTCCTGTTTAGGAAGGGTAGAAGCGGATACCGTCATAGTAGATACCTTTTGGTTGAAGAGCAAAAGCTCACGTCGTTATAATTATGAATTAATCATCACCGTTATTTAACCGCGTGTGGTTGCTTTCGCTCCAACCAAAAAAAGTATCTTTAGAAGAAAAAAAATTGTATTTGTAAATTAATAGGTAAAAAAAGCTAAAATCACTCTAACCATCTGACTTTCTTGTTAAAATATAAGATACGTCTATTCCATTACTTTGCTGGACATCAAGGAAAATTCGCCCTTCATCCAGTCGCCATGTATTCAATCGAAGTAACGTACCCCCTATAGGGACGTCTAACTTGGTATTTTCGATGAACGCCTCAAGTCCTTCCACATGCCGATTCTCAATATCGAAATGAGCGCTGATATGTTCACGTTGACGCATCACTAAGGTTCCGTCGTAGGTGTAGCTGAATTCTTTGTATTGGTTGTGAATGGAAAGGCGAATTTCCCCGCCTTTGATCAGTAGGAAAGCACTACTGTCGATCTTTTTGTCATTGATATAGATCGCACCTTCACCTTGCCATCCACCTTCATATACCCGAAATGGGTCATTCAAAACGTAATAGGTTTTAGTGCCAAGCAAACACGAAAGGACAATCACCAAGGCGAGTATTAATAATTTCAAAAGTCGACTTTTTGGCACTTCAATACTCCTTCTATTTGAGAACACACGCGATAAAAGGCGTCTTGTTTGACTACATATTTGACGGGCCCAACGGAGTCGAGCTGCAGCGTCTCTAGCTCGTCAGGCGTAGCATCAAACAAAACCCAGTGTTTTCCTTGCTGGTGGCTGACTCGAGAAGGTTCAGTAACGAAGAGACCAGAGGCGGAGAGGGCAAACGATGCAATTCCGACGGCGATTGTTAGCGTAAAAAAACGCAGCGATGGTAAGTGATGAATACTTAAAGTAGCGTCGGTATTTGTTACGTTTTCCGCGTTATCTGCCGAGATTTGCGTTTGTGCTTCAACACGCACTGTCGCCTCTTTGCACTCATCGAGTTGAGGAGCGACAGAAAGCACATAACCTTGCTTGGGGATGGTTCTAATAAGATTACGCTCAACGTCTTGCAGCGAAAACCTAAGCGCTTTGACGGTTTGGTTTATGGTTGCGTTGGTTGCGTAAGAATCTTTCCATAGTGTCTCTTCAATGGATGCGCGAGACAGAACGTCAGGAAACGTCTTAATCAACTCATGAAGCAAGTTGGCTTCTCTAGCGCGTAGTCGAGATAAGTCTCCTTGTTTTTCAATCACTCCGGAAGTGGGTGAAAAGGATATATCACCGATTTTATATACCGGTGGCTCCAAGGATAGATTCGTCATTTTATGTTCTCTTCATCATTGTTACGCAAAATATGCTAACCGAGAACCATGATTGGAGCATTTGATCCACGGCAATAAATTCTTTGCATCAAAATGCAAAAAGCCAAAAATGAGGATTGGGTCATTTGGCTATTCAATAATAAGTGACAATAAATATAGTGAAATTTTTATGGTCAATATTTCCGTACTATCGATTAGTTGGTGGCATGGCTCTTGTGGCGAGAAGTCTTTCAAAAAAATAAGGTTAATTAACCAGTTAGTTACTACATGCGGTGTGAATATTTTTTTTCATTTATTGTTCTTTTATTTTGTTATCGAAGTCAGGCGGTTTTCCCTAGAGTGGTTTGGAATTTGGCTCGTTGAAGCCAAGAACCAATAACGCACAATAGGTTTTTGACCATGATTAATTATAAAAATATAACATTAAGTAGTGCACTTATACTCTTTACTTCCAATGTATTTGCAGATGAACACATTAGCCCTGAAGATGCGCCGGATCCAGGTGACCATACCAAAGTCTCTTCTGTGTTGAACATCACTTACGGTAAACAAAGTTTTACTGAAGAAGATAACGATTTTGTTCAAATTCAAGGCCAGATGTCTGGCGGGAAAAGTAATGGCAATCTGTTTTTGGGGCAGTTAACCGTTCAGGGCCAGGAGAATGGCAAAGTTGGTAGCGACGATTTTAATTTGTCACAAGTACGCGCAAGGTACTTTGAAGTTACCCATACAGAGTGGCAGCATGCCCCAATGGCTGGTATATCACTTGATTATATTGAAACCAGTTTTACGGACGCGATATCGGATCGACTGTTTGCGGTAGGCGGTTTGATTCGTGTCGACACCCCATTTAAAAACTGGTTATCTTTTCCAATTTTGGCGGGGGCGGTCGGGCAAAATAACAGTACTTACAGCCGACTGGGCTTAGTGGATGATTACACTTGGGGCGTGCAGTTCAATTTCTTAAACTCCATTTATCTGCATAAAAATGGTACGCACGTGCAAATCAACCCGCAATTTAGTTCATTAGACTTTGGTGGGGAGGTTGGCACAATCAATCAGTTGCAATTGGATCTTGCGTTTCAGACCCCATTTACAGACGACCGCAAGCATTGGGGTAAAGTCACGTATACCGAGTATTTTGATGACGCCGAGCAAAGCTTTGGGCACAACAGGCAGGGAACGGAGCTGAAGTTTACTTATAGTTATTACTTCTAAGTTCTGTGCGAATGGCATGAATTAATGAAAGAGGCGGTCAATTTGACCGCCTCTTTGCATATCACGGTAGGACATACGATTAAGCAGGAATGTCTTTCGCGACTTGCTCTAGTGTTTCCACAATGACATCAATGTGCTCTTTTTTAATAACAAGCGGGGGGATAGGGCAATGGTGTTGCCCATACTACGAACCATTACGCCTTTGTCATAGCACTGTTTTTGGATATCGAAACCTATTGGTTTTCCATGAGAAGCATCGGAAAATTGAACGGCACCAATTAACCCGTCATTACGAATGTCCACAATCGAGTCGATACCTTTTAGAGAATGCAAGCCTTCCTGGAAGTACTGGCCAATCTCACCTTTTATCCATAATTCAGTTAGAAGACTTAGAGCCTTACCCGGCGGGGATCCGAGCTCAAGCAGTACTAAAAGATGGTACGTTAGTGCACGACTTTTTGTTTGCCGAAAGTGCACGCAGTCTTCACGTTTGTAATGCGCCGTCCCCAGCCGCAACCTCTGCGATTCCAATTGGTGGCTACATTTGTGACAAAATTGCTGAAAAGCAACAGCTACCAACTTCTATGAAGATTGCAGATGTCGCTTAGCTAGCATCCCCTCCTTCTAGCAAAGGAGGGACGATGAACATTACTGATTTTGTTGTTGATAAAAATTTCGCATCGTTTTAATAAATAGGGAGCGAATTTTATTCACAGCGATGGTCTTCTTTGTTATCGCCATGACTTCCAAGCGATAGAAACGATGCTCGGGTGTGATGGCGATCAACTCTCCAGTTTCTACGTATGGCTTTGCATAACGCTCTGGTAAATAGCCGATATAACGAGAGGATAGTAGCAACGCCAGTCGTGATTCATAGTTGTAGGCCGTCGCTTTTAAGTTCATGTTCGCTAAATGACCATTGATCTTCTCTTGTGTTTTCATTCCAGCGTATACCACCGGAAATTCGTTAATGACTTCATCCGTCAGTTTTTCATCAGACAAAGTGGCTAACGGATTGTCTTTGCTGCAATAGAGATAGCATATATCAGTATAGATATGATCGTATTCTAACCCTTCTAACTCCCTGTGATAGGGAATAAACCCAATATCTGCCTCTTCTTGCATAACCATTCTTTCAATTTCTGTCATCCTCGCGACTTCGGCAGTCAGATATACTTCCTGGGCTAGCTTAGCGAACTTTCGAATCACCAACGGCATGCCAGCACGAGGGTCAAGGCTGATAGTATCACTAAATAAAACAGTCAAATTACCAGAAAGTTGAATGTCTAAATGGTTAATTGTATTTCTGAAATCTTCGAGTTCCCCTAACAGCTTTACGGTCGCTTCATACACCACAATCCCTTCCTCAGTTAAGGCAAAACCTGCGCGACCGCGCCGGCATAACGTTAGGTTAAGCCGTGATTCTAAGTTTGAAATGTGAATGCTGATGGTTGAGCGACTGATGTTTAATTCTGTTTCGGCGGCAGAGAATCCACCGCAATCAGCAACGACTTTGAATATCTTAAGTTGTTTGATTTCGTAGTCGCCGATTTGCCCCACTGGAGAAGGGTTTTTTGTCATTGTTTTAGCCCCTTAAAACTTCATGTTTAGAGAACAATACTTATCTCGGCTGAATGTTTGTTATTATTTTGTTGTATAAAAGGGTGATTATGCGTAATTTTTAATCACAAATCTTTGAAGTTGCTAATATTTCTAACAGAGGGTGATTGAATGATGGCAGAGTTAAGTTTGGTATTTTCCCAAGGCTATATAGATGGTGAGTGGGTAGACGCAAAAAGTGGGCAGCAAGTTAATGTCGTAAACCCAGCAACAGGCACAGTGATCACACAAGTTCCGGACATGGGAGCGGAAGATGCAGAATCAGCAGTACAGTCTGCTCATCACGCTTTTTTATCTTGGAAGAAAACCAGCGGCAAGGAACGCGCAAACTTACTTAGAAAATGGTTTGAACTCATCGTATCAAATGCAGAGTCTTTAGCCGTGCTATTAACGAGCGAGCAAGGTAAGCCTTACAAAGAGTCTTACGGTGAAGTCATGTATGGCGCGTCATTCATCGAATGGTTTGGGGAAGAGGCAAAACGAACCTATGGCGATAACATCCCAGCAGCCAACCCAAACAATCGTTATATGACCATTAAGCAACCTGTTGGGGTGGTCGCGGCGATAACGCCTTGGAACTTTCCTATTGCGATGATCACTCGTAAAGTTGGCCCGGCGCTAGCGGCGGGTTGTACGGTTGTCGTGAAACCGGGAGAAGACACACCACTGTGTGCGCTTGCCTTGGCTGCACTCGCTGAGCAAGCTGGAATACCCAAAGGCGTAATTAACGTGGTGACCACGGCTAATCCAGCGGAGGTTGGAGAGGTACTTTGTCGTCATCCTTTGGTGAGAAAAGTCTCGTTTACAGGGTCGACACCAGTAGGGAAATTTATTCTCAGTCAGACCGCTGAAACGGTAAAGAAAGTGTCGATGGAGTTGGGTGGGAATGCGCCATTTATCGTGTTTGAAGATGCGGATATCGACAAGGCCGTGCAAGGCGCACTGATTTCTAAATATCGTAATGCTGGGCAAACTTGTGTCTGTACCAACCGCTTGTATATTCATGATGCCATTTACGATGAGTTTATGAATCGCTATTCAACGGCGGTGTCGAATTTGGTCGTCGGTAATGGTCTAGATTCAGAGACGGATATTGGACCGTTGATTAATGATAGAGCGGTGAAGAAGGTGTCAGGGCTGGTGGCAAGAGCAATAGAGCAAGGTGCAACTCTGACGCTTGGTGGCCAGGTATCTGAGTTTGGCGCGCAGTTCTATCAGCCAACTATTTTGACTGACGTAACCGAGGAAATGGAAGTCGCACATCAAGAGTTGTTTGGTCCCGTAACGACGGTATTCCGATTTACTCAAGAATCTGACGTGATCGAAAGGGCCAACAATACGCCTTATGGGCTAGCCGCTTATTTTTATACGCGTGACCATAGTCGAGTTTGGCGAGTGAGTGAAGCGTTGGAATATGGCATCGTGGGTATTAACGAAGGCATCATTTCGACCGAAGTCGCTCCTTTCGGAGGTGTCAAAGAGTCTGGATGTGGCCGTGAAGGATCTAAGTATGGCATCGATGATTATCTAGAAATCAAATATTTATGTCATGGAATAGATGCCTAACCTCCTAGGTTCAGAAATAGAAACGCCCTTAAGTTTTTTATTCCCAATCATCGTCTTCCGTCGTGATTGTTTCAGCAGCACTTTATGTGCTGCTTTTTTTTGTTTTTGTCGTTAGATAATTTCCGATTAGGTTGATTCTTTATTTGGACAAGCCGAGCTCAATAAAGAGTTCGGCGACTGGTCACCGATTCACGTCCCATTCAAATTTACGCCGATTGGTTCGTAAATTAACGCATGCACAGCGCTTTATGATGGCGTTGGGCTTATTGGTATATTTGTAAGCTAAGCAGCATCTTTCCAATTAGCCACTCAATAGTGTGCTGGCACGGTTGCCCTAACTTTGTGCAAGCGACGGATTCTATTTGTACGTGAAGTTCATGCAAATAGGCACAATGGTGATAGATCCCCGTTTGTTCACTCAACGTGGTGTATGACATCCTTTCGTAGCCAAGCGTAATCAATTGCTCAGTCGCGACATCGAGAATAGTGTTAATGGTGATCTGGGTATTTTCTTGAGTTCGGCGGGCCATATCTATAACCAGTGTGCAAAACGGAAAAGGAACACCATTATTTATAGGTATGCATTCCATATAAGTTAAGGGAAATTGTCCTTACCCTGACATTGAATGTGTTATCAAAGCACAAAAGCGATCATACCCCCCTTAAGTAACAACCACTTTACAATTTAATGGTTCGTGTAAATATCGGTAATGCGTGCTAATACACTGATATAAGGAAGCTGTTGTTGATATGTTTTAGGTAGAAAACGTTGCAATTTGCCGTGTAACATATATTTTACATTTGTCGCCTCAAATCGCGCCAATGTCGATTTTCGTTTATGTATTCCAATTTTTCTCTCGCTGCGCCAAGTTAGAAATATGAATTGAGGACGAAAGTTCAGAGACTCATAAAATGAACGACACGAGGAGATAGTCATGGTTGACACGTATAATCCGCTAGGTACGGATGGATTCGAGTTTGTTGAATACACCGCTGCGTGCAGCGAAGGTATTGAGCAACTAAAAGCATTGTTCATGTCGCTAGGTTTTGCCGAGATCGCTAAACACCGTTCTAAAGAGGCGTGGTTATATCGCCAAGGTAGCATCAGTTTTATTGTGAATGCACAACCGCACAGCCAAGCAGAAGCATTCGCTAAAGTTCATGGGCCTTCTGTTTGTGGCATGGCGTTTCGTGTAAAAGACGCATCGGTTGCGTTAAAGCAAGCATTGGAAAATGGGGGGAAGGAATACAAAACCGAAATTGGCCCGATGGAGTTGAGCATTCCAGCGATTTACGGTATTGGTGAAAGCCTACTGTACTTTGTCGATCGCTACGGTAAACAAAGCATCTATGATGTTGATTTCCGCTTCTATGATGATGCTGACGAGCGTTTGGCAAAAGCAGACGTGGGTTTGTATGAAATTGACCATGTGACTCATAACGTGAAACAAGGCCATATGGATCTGTGGTCTGGCTTTTACGAGCGCATTGGTAACTTCCGTGAAATCCGTTACTTCGACATTGAAGGCAAACTGACTGGCCTTGTCAGCCGTGCAATGACGGCACCGTGTGGCAAAATTCGTATCCCTATTAACGAATCTTCGGATGACAAATCACAGATTGAAGAGTTCATTCGTGAATACAACGGTGAAGGCATTCAACATATCGCGCTAACCACAGACAACATCTATCAGACGGTGCAAACACTACGTGAGCGCGGCATGGAGTTTATGCCGACGCCAGACACGTACTATGAGAAAGTCGACGAACGAGTAAAAGGCCACGAAGAAGACGTGAGTAAACTGCGCGATCTGCGAGTTCTCATTGATGGGGCTCCTACCAAAGATGGCATCTTGCTGCAAATCTTCACCAAAACTGTTATTGGCCCTGTGTTTTTTGAAATCATTCAGCGAAAAGGCAACGAAGGCTTTGGAGAAGGGAATTTCAAAGCATTGTTCGAGTCGATTGAAGAAGACCAAATTCGTCGAGGAGTGCTAAGCGATGCATAAATGGATCACATTTCCTCACCGGGAGGGAGTGTGCTCCAAACAAGCACATGCTGATTTCCCGCAAGAGGCAATTTTTGAGCGAGAAGCAGGACGAAGTGGTTTCTTTGGCCCTGCATCGCACTTTCATCATCAACATGCACCGACTGGTTGGTCTGAGTGGGAAGGGGATTTGCGCCCGCGAGCTTTCGATTTCAACCTGGTGGAAACGGCAAACCAGATCACACCATGGGCAGTACCTCATCTTCTGCATAACGCCAACTGCAAAATTAGAGTGTGGCGAATGGACGATAAAATGGAATTTCTGGTACGTAATGCGGACGGGGATGAGCTGCTTTTTATCCACCAAGGCACTGCGGACCTCTATTGTGATTATGGGCATTTACAGGTGAGTGAAGGGGACTATGTGATGATTCCGCGCTCAACCAATTGGCGGTTAGAGCCAAGTGAACCGATGTTTATCTTGATGATCGAAAATACGGATGCGGCCTATTCACTGCCAGAAAAAGGCATGGTAGGTAATCACGCCGTGTTTGACCCGGCAGTACTAGAAGTGCCATCGATCAATGACCCATTTCGCGCCCAGTATTCAGAGAGTCAAACACAAGTTCAAGTAAAACGACACGATCGAGTTAGTGTGATCACTTATCCCTTTAATCCGTTAGATGCAATTGGTTGGCACGGTGACTTATCGGTAGTGAAAATAAATTGGCGTGACATTCGACCGCTCATGTCGCATCGCTATCACTTACCTCCGTCTGCACATACTACATTTGTAGGAGCAGGTTTTGTTGTGTGTACTTTTGTCCCACGTCCTATTGAAAGTGACCCGGGGGCATTAAAAGTGCCGTTTTACCACAACAATGATGATTACGACGAAGTGTTGTTCTACCACGCAGGGGATTTCTTTAGCCGTGACAATATCGAAGCGGGGATGGTGACGTTTCATCCGGCCGGCTTTACGCACGGACCGCATCCGAAAGCGTTTAAAGCGGGTCGGGAGTACAAGAAGAAGTTTACTGACGAAGTGGCTGTGATGATTGATACCCGCCACTCGCTTGAGTTCTCTAAGGAACTCGACAAGGTAGAAAACAAAGAATACGTCTACAGCTGGCAAGAGAAGTAAGGGACAAGGATGAAATTAGCAACCAAGAAAAATGGCACTCGTGATGGCCAGTTAATGGTCGTGAGCAAAGATTTAACACAGTGTGTCTCTGCGACAGATATTTTCCATGAAATGCACTTAGCGCCCACCATGCAAGTCGCACTGGATAATTGGGATAAAGTGTCGCCTCAATTAGAGGAGCTCTACGCTGCGCTAAATGGTGGCTCAGTCGTAGCCAGTGAAGAGTTTGAATCTCATTATTACGAATCACCTTTGCCTCGCGCTTATCAATGGGCGGATGGCAGCGCTTACGTTAACCACGTCGAGCTGGTTCGTAAAGCCCGCGGTGCAGAAATGCCCGAAAGCTTTTGGACGGATCCTTTGATGTACCAAGGTGGTTCAGATGCATTCATAGGCCCATGTGACAACATAGAGTTTGCCAGTGACGAGTGGGGGATTGATTTTGAAGGTGAAGTGGCAGTCATTACTGGTGATGTGCCAATGGGAGCGAGCATTGCAGAGGCACAGGAGTCGGTTCGTCTAATCATGTTGGTTAACGATGTTTCGCTACGTGGAATTATTCCGGCTGAACTGGCTAAAGGTTTCGGCTTCTTCCAATCTAAACCTTCTTCGGCATTCTCGCCAGTCGCAGTCACACCGGACGAGTTGGGTGACGCATGGTATGAGAATAAGGTGCACTTGCCCTTGGTTTCAACCTATAACGGTAAGCCTTTTGGTCGCCCGAACGCAGGTATTGATATGACATTCGACTTTGCTGATTTGATAGTCCATGCGACAAAAACTCGCCCGTTGTCGGCTGGTGCAATCATCGGTTCTGGCACAGTGTCAAACAAGCAAGGCACTGAATACGGCACATCCATTGAAGAAGGTGGCGTAGGGTACTCATGTATCGCGGAAGTACGGATGATTGAAACCATTCGCGACGGCAAACCGTCTACTGGTTTTATGTCTTTTGGCGATTCAATTAAGCTTGAAATGTTCGATGCGGAAGGTAATAACATTTTTGGCTCAATTAATCAGCAAGTCAGTCAGTATCTTAAACATTGATGAATTGGGCGAGAGAAGAATGAGCGATAACATGACGCTTTACGGCTATTGGCGATCTTCGGCTGCTTATCGGGTTCGCCTTTGTTTGAACTTAAAAAACCTTAAGTATCAATCAAAGTCAGTACATCTCGTACGTAATGGAGGCGAGCAACACAGCGTAGAGTATCACGCTCTCAATCCATCGGAATTAGTCCCAATGCTGGTGGATGGTGAGGTTCGCATCAATCAGTCGCTCGCCATTATTCAGTACCTTGATGAGCGCTATTCCGATACTTCCGTGATTCCCCTGCAGATACCATTACGTTATCAGGCGCTCGCGATGGCGCAGGATATTGCGATGGAGATTCATCCATTAAACAACTTGCGGGTATTGCAGTACTTGGAAGGAAGACTATCTTGTGATCAAGAAATGAAAATAGAATGGATTCATCATTGGATGAAACAAGGCTTCTTGGCATTAGAAGAGAAGCTAGACAAGCATCGACAATTATACGGAGACAGTATCTACAGTGTCACGGATTGGCCTTGTATTGTGGATATCTGTTTGGTGCCGCAAGTCTATAATGCGCTTCGTTTTGGCTTGGATATGTCGCCTTATCCGCTCATCAATTCTATTGTAGAGGCGTGCAATCAACTGCCAGCGTTCATTGATGCCATGCCAGAACATCAATCCGATGCCAACCGCTAACCTGATTTGAGTTATGCAAGGCCTAACCGTGTTCGAATTTTGATTAGGCCGATTGGTACTAGCAAGGCGATGTATCGATAACTTTGGTTCCAGATAAAATAAATTTCGGCAAACTTACCGCTTTCGCATATCCACTGGTGCCAAAAGTGCTTGGTACTCTGTTACCATTCTCGCGCAAATTTATGGTTTTGTTGCTCTGGCTGCGTTTTCCCTTTAGGCTCTGAGCAACTCGTTGTTTTAGGCGCTTATTATCTATGACCAACATCTTTATCATTGTTGTTCTTTTGGTTGTTTTCTTTTTTATCATTCAAAAGTACGTGATCAAACATGATGACACTCGTGACTATCCATATCGCTCTAAAGGGCCACTCTTAAATGGGCAAGAAGGCGCATTTTTCAATGCATTGAGAGCTGCTGTGGGTGATCACGCGGTGGTGTTCTCTAAAGTTAATATGGCAAGTTTGATTGCGCCGAAAGACATAAAAAACAAAAAGCAGCTATTTATCGCTAGCAATCGAATCTCCCGAAGCTACTTTGATTATGTGATTTGCGACCCTCGCACTCTACAGCCACGTGTCATTATTGAACTGGACAATGGGCAACAGTTACACAAAGGCAAAATTGAACGTCAAAAACTGTTAATGCATGTGTGTAAAACCGCAAATTTGCCACTCATTGGCGCGTCGGTGAAGCACAGCTATCAGGTAGGGCGACTGCGTCGTCTATTGGCTGCACATATTGACTTAATCGAGCCTGACAAAGAAATTCGCTTTTGTAAGAAGTGTGGCAGTCCGATGGTCATCAAAACAGCAAACCAAGGTGAGTTTAAAGGCCGCCGCTTCTTTACTTGTAGCCGACAGTCAAACTGTACCTATACCGAAAATTACAATGTCGTGTTTGAATCGGATGAATAAGTAGGCTTCGCGGTGAGGTAACTAGAGTTAAGGCTTTAGCTCCGGTGGGTTAAAGCCTTTTTCGTTTCTGTATATCATCCACGTTGCTTAGTTAGCTCCTATACTTTGTTAAAGAAAGAAGAATAGGGTATAACAATGCGATATGGATGGGGTTTTTTAGTACTGCTGGTTGCGCTAAATGCCAACGCGATACCAAATTTGAAGCCATTAAAGTGCCAGTTGACCGACACACCACAAGATCATTTTTTGTATTACTATGAGCAGATGGTCTATCAAAGTGAGCAGTTTTTGATTTTTCAAAACTTTAAAGGACGAGTCAGCACTCAGGTTGATCTTAAAACCGGTGAGTTGATTCGTACGACCTACATTGGTGAGCCTTTTACGCCGAAATATCAGATCCTTTTTGGTTTTTGCCCTAATGTTTCGCAAACTTTGCAGATGTGGATGTTGAGCCAAGTGCCATACGATAATTAACAGGAATGACTAAAAGCTGCATAGATCACACTTTTAGAGCGTTAAGTGGCTGCAATTGCTGATAAATTCGTCTAAAAACAGGGCTTGAGTTTAGAATTTCGCCAAACGATTCAAAGTTCATAAATTTCTGCTTGCACCGCTGATGGTATATGGATAATATCCCTCTCGTTCCAGAGAAATGCGTCCGTAGCTCAGCTGGTTAGAGTATCGCCTTGACATGGCGGGGGTCGGTGGTTCGAGTCCACTCGGACGCACCATTCAACTTGAATGGTTAGGAATAAAATTTGGGTCCGTAGCTCAGTTGGTTAGAGTACTACCTTGACATGGTAGGGGTCACCAGTTCGAATCTGGTCGGACCCACCAAATTTTTATATGAATACGTCATATAGCAAAAAAGCCCGCACTTGTGCGGGCTTTTTTGTGTCTATTACGAATGTAATGCTGCTACTTCTCTTAGCTTTCGCTACTGAATAGGCGAAACAAAGCCACTAGGCTTAAGTACAACTAAAGAGCAGTTGATGGTTTGGAAGATATTTTCTGCAGTATTGCCGACTAATAACCCTTGGATTCCTGAGCGTGCAACGGTCCCCATGACTAATACATCAATATTCTGCTCATCGACCCAATGAGGGATTTCATCATCAGGGGTGCCGTGGATATGATGTATGACAGTGTCTCCTTTGATGCCTGATTTATCTATTAATGCATCCAGTGCCGCTCGGTGTGTCGTTTTTTCTGCCTCCACTTGCTCATCAAGTACTTTATCTTCCACTTGAATCCAGATGTGGTGTCTTAGATAGTTCTCAAGCTGAAAATCCCAGCAAGAGACGATATGTAGTGTGCCATCACAGCTATCGGCGACAGTGCGGGCAAGCTGAAGTAAACGTATGGCTAGCCCTTGCTCCTCGGGTGCAGTAATCGTCGGGTCAATAGCAACAGCAACATGCATGTTACATGGCGCTTTGCCGGTCTCTTTATTTAGCCAAACCGGACATGGACATTTACGTAGCAACTTCATATCTAACGCTTTGAAGCCTTTGCTATTATCATCAAGGGGCTCAGCATCTTTGATGAGTAGATCGTATTTATGGCGACATACTGAACGGATAATCCGAACCGCAGGGTAGCTGCCACTCTCAATTTCAATTGGGAAAGGGTGAGGTGACGCTCCGGCTTTGGTTTGCAACTCTTTCATGTTGTCAGCTAACGAGTTGATTAAGGATTGCTCATAATTCGCTTCATAATTAATCATGCTAGTAGGCAAAGATGGGCAGACAACTAATCCCTTTAGGCTTGCTTGGTTGTTCTCGGCTAGTTGGATAGCTTGGACCAGGCCATGGCTTTTACCTTCCAATCCATGGTTGACGAACAGAACATTTTTAAACTCTTTCATTGCGTCCTCCTTTTTTTATAGTGTTGTTCTAATTGAAAGATATTTCCATATAAAAGGTGGGGAATATTGTCATGTTTTACCTTTAGCCTTAAATACGCAGAATGGCAACTTCACAAAAAGGGACTACAATCGGCAAGTGTTACCTTATTAGGTGGAATGAAAATGCTAAAGAAAACACTTCTTGCCATTACGTTATCTGCAGGTGCGGTAGCCGCCGCAAGTGCTTGTACTGGTATATCACTCTCAACCTCAGATAATGATCAGATTCATGCCCGGACAATTGAATGGGGAGAGTATGACCTCAACAGTAAACTCATTGTTGCACCGAGAAAATATACATTCGCTTCTACGATGCCAGACAAAAAGCAAGGACTGAGCTGGGAGAGTAATTATGGCTTTGTCGGTATTTCGGTCAGTGATGATCGCTTCATCGCTGAAGGGGTGAATGAAGAAGGGTTAACCGCAGGTTTGTTTTATTTTAAAGGTTATGGCTCGTTAAAAGCTTATGACCCAAATGAACGGGCGAATAGCATTACCGATATGGATTTCGTACGTTGGATGCTGTCTCAGTATAAGACGGTAGATGAAGTTAAAGCTGGGCTACAAAACATTGACATTGTACCTGTATTCATTGATGACAAAGGGCAGCCTTCTCCTACTGCACACTGGCGTGTTACGGATAGAACCGGTAAAAATATTGTTATCGAGATCATTGACCAAGGTAAAGTACATATTTACGAGAATGAAGTTGGTGTTTTAACGAACTCACCTGGCTTTCCGTGGCATGTAGAAAATTTGAATAACTATATTCATCTTGAGCCGGGGGCGAGTAAGCCAATGAACTTTGGTGGTGTTAAAGCTAAGTCCTTCGGTGTTGGTTCTGGCTTTATAGGATTGCCGGGTGACATTACGCCTCCATCGCGCTTTGTGCGCGCGGCATTCTTTGTCAATACAGCGCCAAAATCGAAGACGTCTGAAGCTGCAGTATCACAAGCGTTCCATATCTTGAATAACTTCGATATTCCAATTGGTACAGAGTTTAGTCCTGAGTATCGTGAACACATCCCTGATCTGCCAAGTGCCACTCAATGGACGTCGGTTATCGATCAGGGTAATGGTGTATTTTACTATAAAACCATGAACGATAGTCGAATTAAAAAGGTGGATTTAAACAATATCGACTTCAACCAAAAACAAGAAGTGAAACGTAAACTAGATAATGGCTCGTTTACTGTTGAAGACGTGACACCATAACAAGTCGCAAATTAGAAAGAAGAGATAGACTCATATATCTATCTCTTTTTTTTGTATTTACTGTGTCGTTTGAGCCACGTTAGACGCTGTCATTTGAACGGTGTCGTTGCTGGTGAGTCTTTGGTATGGACGCAGACCAAACAGGGGCATGATGGCGTATATATGGTCAAATAAATCTGCTTGTACGCCTTCGTAGTATGCCCAGTCGGTGTTGTTGCTGAATGCGTATATTTGAAGTGGAATGCCTTCCGGAGTTGGTTCCAGTTGGCGGACCATAAGCAGCATGTACTGATGGATATCCTTATTGGCCCGTAGATAAGCATTAATATAGGCGCGAAACATACCCAAATTGGTCAATTGCCGAATGTTACCAAACTCAGGCTCATCACCTAACTCGTCATTATATTCATTAATCTCTCGAGTTTTTTCATAAATATACTGACGTAAGATTCTGATACTTTTCAGCTTTTCAATCTCTTCATCTGATACAAATCGGATAGACGTCACGTCAATGTTCACTGAACGTTCGATTCGACGACCGCCAGAATCAGACATACCTTGCCAGTTGATAAACGCATTTTGTACCAGAGCATAGGCGGGAAGCATGCTGACCGTATTGTCGAAGTTTCTTACTTTTACTGTTGTCAGGGAGATTTCTTCTACTGTGCCGTTCGCTCTGTAAGCATCCATTTGGATCCAGTCATTTAAGCTGATCATTCGGTTAGCGGACAGTTGAATGCCTGCGACAAACCCAAGAATAGTATCTTTGAAAACCAGCATCACAAAGCCGGTTGCGACACCTAAACCAGATAAGAAGATAACAGGCGATTCGTTGGCCAGTATTGACAAAGAAACCACACTGCCAACAAAGAAAGTAAACAGTTTTATGAGTTGAACAAAGCTCTTGATGGGCATTCGTCTGGTGATGCCTTTAAAGGTCGCAATGTCATTGAGGGCATCGAGAAGAGCAAAAATCATCCAAATAAAGATGACTATTATAGAGATACTTAAGATGCGATCGAGCAGATCAGCAAGCCAATCATAGTGTCCAACCGCGAGGGGTATAAATAGGTCCAAGACCATAATGGGGGTCAACAATGATAGTTTTTCCAATACATCGTATTTCTCAAGGCTTTTGGCAAGGGGCTTATTTGTTCTTTGAAGGACGTTGTTAACTGAACGAACAATTAAGTGATGTACTAATAAGTAGCTTATCGCTGCGGCGGTGAGGCTACCCAGAATGAAAACCGTGGTGAGTTCAATGCCATAAGGATCGCTGTTGATACCGACGATACTCAGTTTTTTTGCGATATAAGTACGAATGTGATGATCGAGCAAATTGTGATCCTCAAAGTGGAGCCTAAAGATTGGGATATAGGCTGAAAACCATAGAAAAGCTGTTAATCCTAAGCTGAGTTTATCGGTATTGCACTGGTTTAATCTTATGTTCTTGAATCATATTATTCAAAAATAGCGTATAGGAGAACCTGTGGTACAGGATTACCATTCAATTATGCGAGAACTCTGTTAAGTCTGTGAACCATAGGTGTTTTCTTGGGCTAGACTAAACAAGCGACTCGCGTTTAATTGAAGAGGCATCCTATGGAAAATTCGAATCAAACACAGCAACCTACGTTTTTATCTAAAGGCTGGAAATATTTTGTCATCGTCGGCGTAATTATTTCGCTAATGGGGGTCGGAGCGATGAGCTTGCCTGTAGTGGCGGGCATGACGATTTCAACCATTGTTGGGGCGGTTCTTTTTCTTAGTGGTCTAGTTCAGGCGTATCACACTTTTTCCATTAATGTATGGAAAGAGAAGCTCTGGTATGTATTGAGTGCGTTGCTTTACATTGTGGGTGGTTTATTCATTTTGTTTAAACCACTCGCAGGCTTAGTCACAATTACCATGTTGATGGTGATTGTGATGATATTGAATGGTCTTACTCGCGTGTTCTTTGGTTTAACTAACCGAGGATTACCAAGTAGCAATGTGATTGTATTCAGTGGGGTAATTTCGGTGCTTATTGGTAGCTACTTCTTTATGCTGTTAGATGATCCTGCATTTTCAACGACGTTGTTAGGCGTTTTTGTTGGCGTATCTCTGTTGATTGAAGGCATTAGCTTTATTTTAATAGGATGGCAAATGAAAAAATTGTCATAGCATCGTATTGATGCCGATAAAAAACGCTCATTAATCAATGAGCGTTTTTTTCAGGTTATTACGCGCAGCGCTGTTTTATTGATATGGCTAATTGAGGTGTCAACGACATCACGATCATTCCAGCCATTAGGCCATATTGCAGTGAGGTGAAGCTTTCCCCAAGGAGTAATAAACCTGATACGATACCCGCGATAGGGTTGGCAATACCACCAAAGGTGAAGTCGACAACGGACATGCGCTGAAGTAACCAAACGTACATTCCGTAGCCTAATGCAGTATTGAGTATGATAACCCACATTAAGCCGAGCATATTCGTTATGGATGTGTTTTGAACAGCATGAAGGTACGGTTCTGGATTGAAGCTCGCCAAAAGGCCTGCCACCATCGAAAGGATGATGCCGCCGAAAATTAATTGCCAGGTCAGAACGGTCCACCAATGTATTCTTGTTCCTAAAGATTTAGTTACGCTGCTACCAATAACAATGCACATGATGGCTGAGAGCATCGCGAATAGACCAACAGGGTTAAGAGTGATGGAGCTAGGATCAAACAAGAACCACGCTAAGGCGATTAATGCCGCGCCGCTGCGGACTTGGATTGGACTAGGCTGTCGTTTGTAAATTACCCAACCAAATATCATGGCAAATACAGGCACCGAGACCATACCAACGCCAGAGATTGCTGAAGGAAGTGTCAACGCCATGACGAAAATAAGACTAAAGAAGAGGGCGATGTTGATCACACCTAAGACAAGCAAGATGGCCCAATCTTGTTTTTTTGGTAGCGATGGTTTTACCGCTAATAGTAATAGGCCCGCAGGCAAGGCACGTAGGGCGCCCAGCAATACGGGCGGCCAGTCTGGCAAAGTAAATTGTGTTACAGCGTAGGTGGTGCCCCAAAAAAATGCCGGAATCATAGCGAGTAAAACGTTCATAATAAATATCTTTACGTAGAGATAATTATTTATAAAGGTACGCCTCTGATTGGTCCTTGTAAAGAATCTTTATGTTAAGGTAAATTGAATAGTCAGGTTGTCATTGGAGAATGAGGGTAATGGACGCAATTGATAGAGTTGTCATGCAATGGGCAAAAGAGAAACCTGAGTTAGACACTGAGCCCATGGCGATCATGGGGCGGTTGATGAGAATTGCCAAGCATATGGAAACTCAAGTGGCTGAGCTACACAAAGGCCATGGTCTCAAGATGGGGGAGTTTGATGTACTGGCAACATTGCGACGCAGTGGTGAGCCATATCGGCTGACACCCTCGGAGTTGATCGTTTCAATGATGCTGACTTCGGGTGCGATGACCAATCGCTTAGACAAACTTGAAACGAAAGGCTTGATCGCCAGGGAGCACAGCAAAGAAGATCGGCGCAGTGTGACAGTGAAATTGACGCCTATCGGATTTGCGCTTATCGATATGCTTATCGAAGAACACCTTAAAGTACAGCATCATTTGATGGGCAAACTATCAGATGACGAGAAAAGACAGATTAACTTGGCGTTAAAGCTTTTGTTGCCCCAGTTTGAATAATTGCTGCCTGTTTAAGTCACCCATCCATGGCTAAAGGGGGCCGCTATTTCTTTACTTATCAAAAAAAATGGAACGCATTTCTTCGGTATATCAATAAGATAGTTTGTCCTCAGTCACAATAAGTGAGTAAAAATTCGCACCTTAGACCTGTACGAGCTATATAAATGTTATCGAAATGTTTAGGTGTGAATTATGCAAGCTCTCTCATATTGGTTGAAAGCCTATGGTGAAAGTCATCAAAACCCGATAAATCAAAAAATTCACAAAGTTGCTGTACCGGGGATATTTCTCTCTGTTGTTGGTTTGATTTGGTCTATCCCTCAACTCTCATTGTTCGGATTTAGCTTAAACTGGGTCTGGGTCGCAGCAATTCCGGCATTAGTCTTCTATTTCCGGTTATCTATTAGCGTTTTCATATTGATGCTTGCTTACACTTTGGCTTGTATCGGCTTCATTTGGTCAATGGAAATTCTAAACTGGCCGGTGTTGCCGATCTCTATGCTGTTATTTGGCGTTTTGTGGATATTTCAGTTTGTTGGTCACAAAATTGAGGGTAAGAAGCCATCATTTTTTGAAGATGTACAATTTCTGTTGATTGGGCCAGTTTGGGTGTTCTTTAAACAGTAAAGAAGAGCCATTCAGTACTAAAAGAAGAGTTTCATTGATATCTCTCATTGGTTAGACAAGCAAGGCTTCTCAGTTGCCACTAAGATTAATAGAGTTCATGCCATGAACTTATAAATTTAGATTGCTAACGGAGGGAGGAATGTATAACCGCGAGCACAAATATTTATATTGGCGAGAAGAGCGCAAGAAAGGCAAATGGCATTATGTAATGAAGTCCTTCTTGATGATTTGTTGCGCTCTGCTCGTAGGTAAGGTTATCGGTCTGTTTGTCTTTGGAGAATTACATACAGTAAAAGATATTATTGAGCAGCTACCTGCAGATCTTTTGATTATGATGCTAGTGGGGTTTCCTATTAGTGTGATTGGATGGTATCACGAGGAGTCGAAGTTCTTCCGAGCATTGAGACGTCGCGATAAAAGGCTGAGAGCTAAGTTAGACAGTCGAAAGAGCAATAGCCATTCTTTGTAGAGGGGATCTAGTCTAAAGGCGAAGTTTCATTGATGAGTGCTCACCAGTACAAGGTTAATGTTTAGCATGACGTTATGAATACAAGCTTGTTAATTTATCGGTATCAGTGAAAGTGTATAAAGCTTTTCTGTCCTTACTTGTAACATATATGCAGTGATGGTAATAATAGAAATTTTTTATCAATCGATGTCGCGTTTGTTTTTAGAATAGAGGCTAATAAAAACAACAAATAATCGCCTTTAATGAAAAAAAATATAATCGCTCTTGCTATTGTCTCTTCCACTTTGGCGGGTTGTAATAATGATGACCCAATAAATTCGCTACCGGATATTATCCCTCCTACAGAAACTGTACCACCAACGGATATTATTCCCCCAGTCACTTACCTTGGAAAATTGACTGTGGATGGGCAGATTATTAAAGGTGAAGCGGTTTGTGATGGTCAACAATTGGTCGATGGCACTTTTGAAATTGGGCAAGGCCAAAACTTTAGCTGCACACTTGGTTCGGTGCTGCTTGGTGACTTTACTGCGCCATTCCCGAGTTCGACACGTACTGCAAGCTCATCAGATTTGGTTGAGAAATCATTCAACTTGGTAGAACAACATGGTGGCAACGTTACCAGAGTTTTGCAAGCTATTAACTCATGTAATGAGTCAAATACGATCTGTGTGACAGAGTTTGACTCTCTGGATATTCAAGATATCTATTTAACACTAGATAACGAACAAGCCGTAAACGACTTTATTGAACTTAGGAATGAGCAGAAAGAAAGCGAAGCGACGGACCAAGTAGATAAAGCACCTAGCTCACACGTCGATCCAGAGATAAAACCCTCAGAGACTGAGGGGGTAAGCCCTGATCTAGATGCAAGTTTTGTCTCTGCGAGCGCGGAAGAAACGTATGCGTATAAACCAAGTGTGGAAAACCAAGTATTAACAGAAAGTCGATTGACAGATGCGAATGGCAAGTCGTTAGCTGGTGTTAGTTTCTTCTCGGCCAATTCAAGGGGCGTTACCGCTTCAGACGGCTCATTTGAATACCTATGGGGTGATGACCTAACATTTGGTATCGATACATTTGAGTTTGGCTCAGTGAAAGGTAACAAAGTGAGCTACAAGATCACTGATGTTACTGAAAATGCAGTTGAAAAAAATAATATCCAGTCGTTACTTGAGCGCTATGGTCAAACTGATGATGATGCTTTGGTTATTAGCGACAACGTAACCACCGTTTTTGCTGAGTACCCCAACGTTATTAATGAACTGATTAATCTACGTTTGCCTAATGGTGGCATTATTGACGGTTCTGGCGGTATGACGCTGCCAGATGAGTTTGAAAGTCAGTTTGAATCTGGTCTGACAGCCATCATTGATGCAAAACTTAATCTTGGTGTAGGCACATATTCTCGAAAGTCTCGCGCAGTCTACTCAATGGACAGTGGCACATACGTGACTGACTCTCTGAAAGCGATGTTCAATAACGTAAAAACATTCCATGTTTTCCATGACAACCAAGGTGGTTATGGTGCGACAGGTTGGGTTCGCGGCAATCGCACGTTGAACATTTCTAACCGCGCATTCCCTGTCATGATGGATCGTAATGATGTAAATAAACTCATCCCTTTTGGTATGCGCCAAGTATGGACTCGCGAAGGTAAGCCTTACATCGCTGCGTATGAAGACAATGTCATGCAAGCCATCCCAACGGTTAACTCTGACACTGCTACATACGGACTTCCTTTTGTCGCTGCCGGTGAGATTGGCTTAGGTAAAGTCGTCTTTATGGGTAACTCAATGTACCCATCGATTCTGTCATGCCCGAGTAGTTACTGGGCAAACGGATGGAATGAAGTGCGAATCAATAACGTAAGTCAAGAATGTACCTCAGTTGTCACTGAACAAGATGCTCGTTCTGATAAGGGGGACATGCAACGCTACTTTACTAACCTATTCAATTGGTTTAGTCCGGGTGGTGGTCACAACGTCGCAACGAACATCGAACAAGGTGTATTTGCGATGGCAAATAACGCTCCGGGCATGCGTTATGAGTTTTTTATCAATAAGTCTTATGGTTTAGGTAGTGAGATTAAAGTTGGCACTGGCGATTACTCATCTCTTGAACCATCAACGACGCCAATTCTGATTCTGCAAGCTTATGGTGTACAACGTACCAATAATGCTGCTGATTTAAGTGATCCGAACCTAACCCAAGAAGATATTACGGACCTAATTAATTATATTAATAAAGGCGGTAATGTCCTGTTTATGGATGGTATTGATGTAAATAACCCTGAGCCAATCGCAAGACTGGCAGATGCGGCAGGTGTTTCCATCGGTGGTCCAAATGTGGCCAACCTTTCTCAGAGTAATTGTGACCCTGGCATTAAATGGTGTAACAAATCGCCAAGATTAAACCAAAAACAAGAAAAAGAGATCGTCGTTTTACAACGATACGATAATTTGCCTGGAGGTAATCCGCCTTTCACTGTCAATGATGATGGTTCGGTAACATGGGCATCGGATACGGATATGGCTTCTACGCCGTTCCATGTTCCGCAATATGAAGTCATCGATAGCGATGGTAAGGTATCAAATCAATACGCACTCATTCGTGTAAACAACATTGAAGAGCGTGAAGCCGCAATTCGCGAGCTTCAAGAAGCCTTCGTAGGAACGCCTGTCTGTTCGAATGAATACGAGTACGAATTTAACTGTATTGAAGTACGGTCTGGCACAGGTATCGTTGAGCGCGCATACGGCCGACCTGATTTTGAGCGTGTACAGTTTGAAGTAAGCAGTATGGTAAAAGCGGCGAACCTAGGCACAAACGTGCAAGCGCTGGCAGATCATGAGCTTTACTACCGAACGGGTGGTAAGCAAGGTATACGTTTGCCAATTACCGAGTTAAATCAAACTTACGATAACTTATCAACTTGGTTATGGAACAACAACAATTACCGATTTGAACCAGATGCTCCACAAGATGAACTAGGATTTAAACGTCTTGTTCAGTTCATGAATTGCTACACCAATAATACTTTCGGTGGTAATGCAGAGTGCCCCGCTGATCTTAGAACGACATTAGTTGCTAACAACATGATTATTGGAGAGGGTGAATTAGAAGGATTTGTTAATCCAAGCTATCCACTTAACTACCAAGAGAAACCGCTAACACGCATCATGCTTGGTCGTTCGTTCTGGGATTATCGCGTTAAAGTCGATACAACAAGCTACCCAACTCGCCCTAATAGCAACGTGACAACGAGTGAAACAGTAAGCATTGATACAGATGGCGTCGGTGTTTCATTCTCTGCGGGTAATAATCAGTCTACTGGTATGTGGTTACCACAACATGAGATTGGTTCAGTATCGGGTGACACGCCAGCTATGATCACTGTCATGTTTGCCGATGATCTTACGGGTCGTGCGCAGCATGAAACTAACCTAAATCGCCCACCTCGTATGACTAAAACCTTTAATCATACCGGGGGAACAACGCCTATCGACACGCCATATGGCGGGTTAGTTTACATTCAGCCGCTCGAATCAAATGGGGTTGTGCAATACCGCTTAAACGGTGTTATCAAAGCGCCATTATACAAAGAGGGTCTATGGGTTACTGAGCCATCTCAATCAAGCGTGAAAATCGCTGAAATCGATACAGGTTCATTTATTTACACGACTCATGTCAACAACGTCCAAGATGCGGACTTAGTGGCGTTCTCTGAAGAGATGAACCGCTTTGCAGATGCAGCAAGTGACTTCTATGGCCTTGATGAAGTGGTTGAGGGAGGGGCACATCGTCGTTTCACCTACGATGCGTTGAAAGGCTTCCGTCACCGTTTTGTGAATGATGTTCAGATCTCAATTGGTGCCGCGCACTCGGGCTACCCAGTAATGAGTAGTTTATTTAATGCTCAATCAACAACGATTCCAACTCAGGCGAAACATGATTGGCTGTTATGGCACGAAGTGGGTCATAACCTTGCTTCTGCACCATTTAGTGCCCCGGGCAGTACCGAAGTAACAAACAACCTGTTGGCGTTGTATATGCAGGAGCTTGAAGGCCGTAACGAAAACCCACGTATGGACCGTATTATTTTTGATATTCAGAAAGCGCCATTATGGCTAGCAAGTAATCCAGAGCACGCATGGGCTAACGGTGATGCTGGCATGCGTTTGGTGATGTTCGGTCAGCTTAAACTTTGGGCGAAAGCGCACTTTAAGATTGATGATTGGTACACAAACGCAAAAGTGAAACCAAGCATTTACGGCACTGATGAAGGCTGGAATATGTTCAAGCTGATGCATCGTAAAGCTCGTGGTGACGCCCAAGGTGACAATGATGGTATCAACTACTGTAGCTCACAGGAAACGGGCTTATCTAATGGTGATCTGATGATGGTGTGTAGTTCTTATGTATCTGACTACGATCTACGAGATTTCTTTACGACTTGGAACGTAGGCGAAACTTCTGCCACTACGCCAGATGGAACGAAGGTCTACAGCGGTGGCATCAGCGATAAGGCAATAGGCGTATTGGATAGTCTTAAGTTGAGCAAGCCAGAGAATAGCCCCTTAAAGGTTGATTCATTAAACTACGGCTCGATCAATTAACCTAAATCCCTTAACCTCGGTTGAGGGATTTTTCTTTTTCTGGCAGCTTTAACCGCAAAATTACGTTAAGGTTCAGCAATCACAATTCCATGGTCCAATCATGACTCACGCACAACTCATTCTGATAAGGGGCCTTCCGGGGTCCGGAAAAACCACATTAGCCAGACAGTTGTCACTGCGTCTTAATGCGAAACATTTTGAGGCGGACATGTACTTTGAAAATGAGCAAGGAGAGTACCTTTTTGATGGGACTAAGCTTAGAGAGGCGCATGAATGGTGTTTTCAACAAACGAAGAAGTGGCTAAACAAACACAAGACTGTGATTGTAAGCAACACGTTTGTCCGGCACTGGGAAATGAGGCCATATATTGAGTTTTGCGAGCAGAAAGGCGTCGTAGTTGAAATAAGAGTCTGTCGTGGTGAGTTTGCTAGCGTTCATAATGTACCAGAAGAGACTATTGAAAATATGCGCCGCCGGTGGCAGGCATAAATGCTACATCTATCGAATAAATATGATAATGATTTCTAATAATTGCGCTCTATGGTTGCGATAGGTCGTATCGTTGCAATGAACGGTAGTTATGAGGGGGAAATTGCGTTTCAATGGTGTTGTTTTTTTGAACAGAGCAATATTATGCCAATAAGAATGACATTCATAGCGTTAGCAGTACTGACTTCTGTCCAACCACAGGCTGAGTCACAGCTACTTCCTCCCGTATCTTTAGCTGAGAGTTATCATGAAGGAATCGATGTTGCTCAGTATTGGTATAGTGAAAAGCTTGATGGTATAAGGGCCTATTGGACGGGGAAGCAATTGGTCACTCGTAATGGTAATCGTATCTATACGCCAGATTGGTTCACTGAAGTGCTACCAGATTACCCGCTTGATGGCGAGTTGTGGGCAGGGCGCGGCAACTTTCATGTAGTACAGCAAACGGTTCTCGATAAAAAGCCAATAGACGCGGCATGGCGGGAAATTGACTTTATGCTATTCGACATGCCTTATTCTGCAGGGGACTATCGAAAGCGTTACTACAATATTCAGGATCTTGTTTTTACTATTGGGGCTTCACATATAAAGTACATTGAACACAGAGCCATTCGTGATGAGCAGCAGCTGTACTATCAACTAGATCGGATATCTCAGTCAGACGGTGAAGGCGTGATGTTACGCAAGGTCTCGAGCCGTTATCAGGCGGGAAGGGGCAGTGACCTACTTAAGCTTAAGCGTTATCAGGACGCAGAAGCTCAAGTTATTGGGTATAAGCCAGGAACGGGGCGACTACTTGGCATGATGGGCGCAATGTTAGTCAAGCTTTCCGATGGAACAGAGTTCTACATTGGCAGCGGCTTTTCTGATGAAGTGCGTAAACAACCCCCTGAAATTGGTTCAACGATAACGTTCCGGCACAACGGTTTTACCCATACAGGAAAACCGAAGTTTGCTCGTTTTTTGCGAGGTCGAATTAACCACTAGACTCAATACTACCGGTCTCCAATCCTGACTCCGCAGCGTTTGAACAATTGCTGCCAAAACTGCACATGCTCAAGCGTCTGGTTACGAAATTCTTGATGCATCGAAGTCATCCCATAGTCATGGCCGTGCGCTTTCATCCTTACTTCGACTAATCGAATACCACTATCGAGTTGTTGGTAGGTACTGTCCAGATAAGCCATGTAAGGTTGAACTTGCTTCACGTAAACGCTTTGAAATACGTTCCTTAAATAGCGAAGTGTTGTGGTGTCACGATTCTTACCACAAACAATCTTGTCTTGATTTGTTTTGAGCATCTCGGTGGTTTGCTTTAGCCAAAGGGATACATTGGTCAAGGTATAGTAGAGTCGCCCTATCAAACGAGTCTTTTCTATCTCTTCTTGATAATTAACCAAAGCCACGTCCGGCAAGCGTGATACAACCATGGGGGGGGTTAGGTACATTTCCTCGAGCGTTAGAAAGGCGCTGCGTACAGATACTACTTGAGCTTTTGCATTGATAGAAAGCCATTGTGAAGCGGTTAACTGTTTGCGCATAGCATCACTCGTTAGTAAAAGATTGTCGAGGTGGGTTGGAAAGTGCTCCCATTTTTGAGTGTAAACATCATTGAGCTTAGATTGATCTTCTTTGCTTAATGCGTGATGGGTTAAACAACCATGAAGGGTACGTAGCAGCGAGGTTTGATAATCAAAGTCGTAAAAACTATCTTGTACTTTTCCGAGCGGAGAGTTTTTCTGAGCGATTAGGTTGAACAGGCCACACTGGCGCAGCTGATAGCTTTCAAGCAGACCGAGAGAAACTCGTGGTAGATCATGAAATAACACTCGTTTATCGGGAATCGTCACAGCAGCGGATTCTTCAATCGTAGAAGCTGAAACCTCTAAAACAGTAGCCAAGCGTTGGTGATATTTTTGAAATACGGCCTTTTCTGGGGTTAACCATTCACTGCAGCCACTAAGCAAGATGATCGAAAATAGAGGTAATATTCTCACAGCATTTCCTTTTAAATCACTTTATAAGTATACCCAACAACCTCGTCTTGCGATCAAAAAAGCCAGCAGATGCTGGCTTTGGATAAATATTGTCTATTCTCTATTGCTGCGAGAAGTTCAGTTGTACTTGTGGTTCTTGATGATGCATCCAACGTAAACGGACACCAAGCAAGATTGCGGCAGAAGTTAGGCCAATAATAAATCCTAGCCAAAAACCCTGTGCACCCATCGGCTCAACAATCCAATTAGTACGACCGAGGATATAACCCATAGGTAAACCAAGGATCCAATACGCAATAAACGTACGATTGAAAATCGCCCGCATGTCTTTGTAACCGCGAAGTGCGCCTGCTGCAACGACTTGTACAGCATCTGTACATTGATAAATAGCAGCTAGGATAAACAACTGCATTGCAAGGGTAATTACTTCTGCATTGTTCGTGTATAGCTTCGCAATTGACTCACTGAAAGCGACCGTGATAAATGCTGTCATAAACGACAAGCAGATGCCGACCATAATACCAACGCGAGAGGCAACACGAGCCCCGTCCACATTATTTTCACCTAGGCGGTGACCAACACGAATACTGACTGCCGCACCAATACTCATCGGTAGCATGAACACAAGTGATGAGAAGTTAATGGCAACTTGGTGTGCAGCCACAACAATTGAACCGAGCGGTGAAACCAATAGTGCAACCACGGCGAACAGTGTTACCTCAAAGAAGAGTGCAGCCGCAACCGGAAAGCCAAGTTTAAAGAGACGAATTTGAGCTTTTAGCTGTGGTTTATGGAACTCACCGAAAAGGTTAATGCTTTTTAGACGTGTAGATGTGCACACATATAGCAGCAATAAACCCAACATCACCCAGTAGACGATAGCGGTCGCGATACCACAACCGACGCCGCCGAGAGCTGGTGCGCCAAACTTACCGTACACGAAAATCCAGTTTAGCGGGATGTTAAGCAGTAGACCAATGAAGCCAATCACCATGGCCGGTTTGGTTAAAGACATGCCATCCGTGAGGCTTCGCAACGTCTGGAAGAGTAAGAACGCTGGAACAGCAAACATAACAGCATGGATATAACCGATAGTTTTCTCTGCCATCACCGCTTCAACGTCCATGATCTGCAGAATAAATTGAGTCTGAAATAACACACCCAAAATAGGCACGCAGATCAAAAGCGCAAGTACCACACCTTGCTGAATTTCAAATGGGATTTGATCTCGGCGACCGGAGCCGTTCAATTGGGCAACAATCGGTACGAGCGCCATTAGTAGTCCAATACCAAATAAAATGGATGGTAACCAAATGCTGGACGCAACAGAAACGGCAGCCATATCAGTTGCGCTCACACCGCCAGCCATGACGGTATCAACAAAACCCATGCCTGTTTGTGCGACAGAAGCGATCAACACAGGGGTTGCTAGCTTAATTAGGCTTGACGCCTCTTCTTTGTAGCGATGCACGAAATACTCCGGAGTGGAACAAAAAATGGATAGGGAATGGTTATAGTGGAGCGTTCGGGGGCAAAAGAAGTAATGATTAAATCGGATGGTTGATTTTAGCCACGATAAGGTGAAAAAATGCCCCGGAGAAACTCCGCGGCGATGATAAACAATTGTATGCTTAGATACCATACCTTCAGTACAAGGATTAATGATTAATTTGTCGTCATTAATCACTTAAGTTAGGGGGGATATATTTAGGTTATCAGTCGCATCAGATGAATAGGTAAGAGCAATGTTTACAGGAATAGTTCAAGGTACAGCGAAAGTCGTTAAAATCGATAAAAAAGAACGTTTTCAAACTCATATTATAGAATTGCAGGGCGCATTAGCAGAGGGACTAGAGATAGGTGCGTCCGTAGCCCACAACGGTTGCTGCTTAACCGTGACCAAAATTGAAGGCTCGCAAGTTAGTTTTGACTTGATGCAAGCGACCTTATCTCTCACTAACCTTGGCGAATTGGAAGAAGGGGGTCGGGTAAACGTTGAGCGTGCCGCCAAGTTTGGTGATGAAATCGGTGGTCATAGTATGTCTGGTCATATAAGTTTAATGGCTGAAATGGTGGATATTATCGACACCCCTAATAACCGTACTATTTGGTTTGAATTACCTTTAACATCGATGAAATACGTGCTCGCTAAAGGCTACATAGGGATTGACGGTTGCTCACTGACTATCGGCGAAGTAGAAGCGAATCGCTTTTCGGTACACTTGATACCAGAAACGTTGCAAAGAACGCTATTTGGGGCTCGTCAAATAGGTGAGAAAGTAAATATTGAATTCGATCCTCAAACGCAAGCGATCGTTGATACAGTAGAGCGTGTCTTGGCAGCCAAGCAGTTATAGCACAAATCTACATCATTGGGATTCGGGTTCTTGGGTAGTTAGACATCTATACCCCCGGTACCCTCGAGATGCTTGATTCAGCGATAATGACTTGCGTTGAAGGCGAGGCAACAATTTGAAGATCTAGTGGCAATTGTTAACGACGCATGCGAACCGGAAATTGAGATCGACAAAGGAGCCTCGACGGCTCCTATTGTCATTTATGGTAAGTTTGTCATTTGCTACTCATAGTTATCATCGATGAACAACTCCACCTTTTCATGTAGCTCATCGACCTTCATATTGAGATGAATGGCGTGGCAGCAAGCTGGGCAGTCATCATAAAACTCTTGATCCCCGTTACTTGCATCTAACGTGATGCCAATTGAGTGCCCACAATGGGGGCATTTGACATGTCTTTCAGTATAATTTTGCATACAAAAACTCCTCGTATAGCAGGGCTTTATTCTCTGTTGGTTATATATTGTCGCCCTTGATCACTCGCTTTCCTCCACAGTAGAAGAGACAACGTAAGCCAAGTTATTTAGAATTTTAGGTGGAGTTGTTGCTAATTGAGTCGAAATAAGTACAAAACTTGACCCTAGACTCACGTTGAGTCTAGGGAGTGTGGTTGGAGATGATGTTCGTCTAAAATTTACATTTGGTCATAATTTTACGTCAAAAATCAATAAGACATAATATTACTAATGGATGACTGAGCTTGTTCCAAGTAATGCCCACCAAAGAGGTTGCAGTGATTGAGTATATGGTAAAGATTATAGATGTCTTTACGTTCTTCATAGCCGAGAGGGAGTGGGGTAACGGATTCATACCCTTGGTAAAATTCAGGAAGAAATCCACCAAATAACTCTGTCATAGCGATATCGCATTCACGATCTCCCCAGTAGCAAGCAGGGTCAAAGCAGATTGGATCAAAAGGCGTTAAAGCGACATTGCCATTCCACAAATCGCCATGCAACAAAGAGGGCTCGGGAGCATGATTGGCGAGATGCAGTTTTACAACGTTAATAAAGTCATCAATATCAACTAAGGTAATGCCTTTTTCTTTGAGAAGTTGAAGTTGCCAACCGATACGTTGCTCTGCAAAAAATACACACCATTTTTTGTGCCATTGATTCGGTTGAATGGTTGAACCAATATAATTATCGGTATCAAAACCAAACTCTTTCTGCTCTCCCCATAAATGAAGTTGCGCAAGTTGTTGACCGAATTTGTAGCTGTTTTTCGGATCTTCGAGAGGCTTGGTTGGGAGGTAATTAAGAATCAGAAAAGAGTGACTTTTGGTTTTGCCGACTAAGACCACTTCTGGAACAAATAGGGTAGAAGTTTTTCGCAGAAGATGAAGGCTTTCAGCCTCAACCTCAAACTTGGCTAAAAAGTCACGATCATTGATTTTAACGAAATAGCGTTGTGCACCATCATTGATCATGTAGCTCTCACTAATATCTCCCCCCGAAAGACGGACTTTCTCTTTAATTTGATATTCGAACAATAAAGTATCAGAAAGCTGCTGCGATATTGCTTGCCACATACAAAACCTCGTTAATCTATTTGACCAACAATAGTTTAGGATAAATGCCAACACATTGACGCGGACCTGAGCAAACTTCAGCAATAAAAAGAGACTTAATAGCAGTAAATGTATATAAATGTGAATTGCATCTCCTATAAGTTACTGATTTATAGGGTCAACCGATGAAACTGTCGAAATTCAGGGAGTATCATTATTTTTTTTGATTTTGGTTCCATTAACGGCATGAAAATACTGATTTGTGATGACTTTGCGGTAGCAAGAAAGTTGATATCACGCTCGTTCATGAAAGATGCATCTCTGCACTTATTGGCAGCGCAAGATGGAAGCGAAGCATTGTAAATTCTAACAGAGCAAAATATTGACGTTTTGTTCCTCGATTTGACGATGCCAGTCATGGGAGGCTTTGAGGTATTGAAGTCTCTCCCAGTCAGTCAGTATAAAACCAATGTCGTGATTGTTTCTGGGGATGTCCAGCAAGAAGCCAAACAGCGCAGTATTGAATTGGGAGCGTTCGATTTTATCGCCAAGCCTCTAACGAGGGCGCAAATTGTTTCATTGTAATAGCGCCTAGACTTACATTGCGCCCTCGAAGCGCCAGAACAGCCAAGCCTAAATGCCTCTGACGGCATTTCATCATTGGCAAAGTTTCGTGAAGTGGCCAATATTACTCTCGGTAAAGGAACATCAATTATGGCGGATCATTTACACGAGTTTATTCATTTACCTGTTCCTCATGTTGGCCCCTTAACTTACGGTGAACTCCACATGACGCTGGCTGATGTGATAGGCAGAGACCGTTCTGTTGCGGTCGCTCAACGATTTGTTGGTGGGGGAATACACGGTGAAGCTTTGGTGTATTTACGTGGAGAAGACATCAACCAAATAGGTAAACGCCTCGCATAATTACTTGAATTTGCAGCATATAATGAAATTGATCTTAATGTATCTAACCTATTGGTGTCTTCATTCTTAACATCGCTAGGTGTTCAGCTCGATAAATTATTTTCATTACGCCAGCCACATATTATCGACACATTGGCACCCTATGATGAAGCAAGAAGCACTGATGTATGTGGTCGATTTGGCGGAGAGGAATTTACCGTTCTTCTACCTAACACTAATGAAGAACAGGCGCTTCGCTTTGCCGAGGCGGTTAAGAGAAGCCATTGAAGAAGAAACAGTAAAAGTTGAGAAATTTTTGATCAATTGCACGATAAGTATTGGTGTTTGCGAATGTAAATCTCGTTTTGAAAACCACACCCAGTGGTTGAAATGTGCTGACGCTGCGCTATATAGGGCGAAAGAGAACGGGCGTAATGAGACTTGGCATCATAGGGTTGAATAAGACCTATTGGATAAAAATCATTCAGTTAAATGCCCGGCGTCTCTTAAAATGACATAAGTTAATGAAATTTTCTCTGCATGTTTTACTATTGAAACGATTTCGCTTTCATCTTCGAAGGCTTGCAAAAATGGAGAAAAGCAGTGGTTGTAGAGACTGATGGATATCTTGCTCTTATTGAGCACCTTTCACTCAATTTAGACATTTTTACTTCAGAGCTTGGTGATACTGGTACAGAAAGCATCGAAGATGTTGCGACAGACATGGTTGCCTCTAACATCATGGCGATTTTTGAGCAAAACCCCGAATTACACTCAAGTGTGCGCTTTAAATTGCTAAAAGAAGCGGATGCAGTGGTTGAAGATCTTGGTGAGGTGTTGGCTGGTGTTTGGGGCAAAAAAGCGACTAACGAACAAATCGCTTTTTTAGATGAGTATATCGCTTTAGTGAAGAACTTATTCGATACCGCCGTTGCGACTTACGACTAATTAGCGACTTCTGATCATAAAAGGGAAGAGTAATCCGATCTTATCCCTATTTCTTTTCGATAAGGGTTACATTGTAACTCTTCTTACTTGCCAAAATTTCGAGGCCCAGTAAGGGCTATCGATTCTCGAAATTATTACGCCTTTTGACGTAGAAGCGTGCATGAATTGCTTGTTCCCCAGATAGATGCCTACATGGTAAGTCGTTCTGTTTGTCTTAAAAAATACTAAATCACCTTGCTTAGCATCAGACCAACTCAGCTTGACGCCTTGTTTTGACTGCTGCTGCGTTGTTCTTGGCAATGACATTTGGTATGCCTCAATAAACGCTTTCTGTACGAATGCTGAGCAATCAATGCCCGATTTTTTTGTGCCGCCTAAGCGATAAGGTGTGCCGTACCATTCGTTGTAGAATTGGTATAAATCAGTGGTTTCAGATCGTAAATGCTGTTTAGATATCGATGTTGTCTGTTGCGCTTCTGAATTAGTCTCGGGTCCGGAAGAGCAAGCGGCCAGTAGCAGGCTAATAATTAAAGGAAAAAAACTGCGACGCATAACATTCACCTGCCTTCCTTTCGGCTTCTTAACGGAAATATTTGAGCAATAAATGTGTACAGCGAACCTCATGATAGTCTCTTTTGTTGGACTGTTAAAATGGCTATGCCGCTGGTATTCATTGCCTCAGGGTCTCAGTTTAAGATTTTTAACTATCGCCGCAATAGTTATTGCTTTTCCTGTCTTAAATTTCCAAACAATGATGCAAATCGAGTATGAATTTTCGTTATTTGGAATTCAATCACACTTCGCTATCGGATCTCTGACTTCTCGCGTCCAAATACGTAAATATATTGTTAACAACTTAATGCAAATAAGAGTGGCTCACATGTTTTAATGGTTGTAATTCAATCTCGAAAAGTTAAGTTCATATTACGCCAGTGGAAGGAATCGTTCGGTGATGAATAAAGTCTGTCCTATTGTTTTTCGGAATGAAAATCGCGAAATACTATTGTTTGAACATCCACTGGCTGGCGTGCAACTAGTAAAAGGAACGGTTGAGAAGTTTGATCAGGATTTACTGAGGGCTGCTAGGAGAGAGCTTGAGGAAGAGTCGGGGATCCGACAAGTGCTGGAATCGCGTTATTTATGTCAGTGGCAAAGCGACTTTCAAAACCAAACTTGGCATTTTGTATTGTGTATTTGTGGCGAATTACCTGAACAATGGCTGTTTCACACCCTTGATGATGGAGGGCACGACTTTGCATTCTTTTGGCACGATATAAACAAAGATATTTCATCAAAAGCTCATCCCGTCTTTCAAAGGGCATTGGTGAAAGTGAGACAAATGATTAGCCAAGGAGATCTAAAATGAGGCTCGAAGTTGGCGGAGACACAACTGCATCATCGCTCAAACGTCTGTCAAAAAATGACGTCAAAATGAACCTGTTTGCGCAGCAGTTACTGGAAGATGGTGCCGTTCATGTTTCTAGGCAAGCTGAAATCATCAAGGTAACGATCAAAACACCGTTTGAATTTGGCCTTTATTTTGGTGCGATACTTGACGAACTCATCCAAAAAATGAAGCAATGTGGATTATCGGTATGTCCAATTGAATTCACGCTATATCTGCGATTATAAGATCTTGCGCTCTGTCTAGGGGAGTACCTGGCTGTCGATTCCTCACCAATTTCAGAAGATGAAAGTTATCCGCGGGGTATCTATATCAGAAATCTAGAAGATGGTTTATGGTTAAGAGGGGTCCGAAGTTCGGTCGATTTTACTTTTCCTCCTTCAATGAACTTTGTATTTATCAATTCTTAATTCTAGAGGTTAGGCAACATGGGAGCCATTCAGTAACCACGTTCCAATTCATTTAAGAATCAGACGGTTTGAATGAGACGAATAGCTATAGCAAACACTATACTTATAGAAAAGGATAATGCGAAACGGATCAAAGCGTAAATTTCGAACACTTCACGTGTCGAATAAAAGCTTTCTTGCTCTCAAAAATACACATCAAATTATTAATATTTTGCCCATTTATATATGCTTTGCGCATTCATTAAGATAAGGAAGGGAAATGGATAAGTTCGTGGTGTTTCTCCTATGCCTTTACCTCACTTTCAGTGGTGTTATCCACATCTATGACAACATTATCGACGGTTTTTTACCTTATAACTTTGCTCCGGGCTGGTTGAACGCATATTGGAGTGCTTTAGGGCTATTTAGTTTACTGGCAGTGTACCTGTTGATTACACATCGCCGTTCAGGAATCGTATTAATGATCTATATTCTGCTTAGCAAAGTTGCTTTCAACTCGTATGCATACTACGTCCTTGATGTATTAGAAAGCAGTCGTCTTTTACAGTGGCAAACACTACTGCTTGGATTTTCAATTGGTGTGTCTATTTGGCTGTGGAATTCTCAAAAGGCCCGCCACTCTCGCCATATATTCCGCTAACACTGATATTTCTCAACAAGGATTCGTTATGAACAACGTTAAGGAGCTCATGAGTTTCGGAATTTTTTTGCAGCGCTTACTGGTTTCAGCTTTAGCGCTGTCTTTTTTTTGCATTGCGTTTCTGTATAAGTCAATAAGTCATCAACAAGACATTCGTATGACCACAATAGCGGCGATTATCTTCGGTATTGTTGGTTTATTTGTTGGCATAACACAGTCGAACAAGAAGCGTCAGTCAATAAGCGTTTAAAATCACATACCCGATAAAATATTCAAAAGTGGCCGATCATGACTTTCATGACGACCTTTTTCTTGTAAATCTGAGTTCAAGTCAATAACGAAACGGTTGAGTGATTAACTTATCCAAACGTTGTTCTTGATAATCACGAATTTCAGGCACGCCTATCACCATATTTTTATGCCCTAGCTCTGGCTGTGCGCGGTAAGTATTAAACCAGCGATCCCAAACGGACAGGAAAAATCCAAAATTCGAGTGAGTTTCTTTGACGATTATGGAGTGGTGTACGCGATGCATATCTGGTGTCACAACAAACTTACGGAGTATTGCGTCAATAGAAAGAGGCAGTTTAGCATTGCTGTGATTGAACATCGCACTTGCATTAAGTACGATCTCAAACACCACGATGGCAAAGGGTGAGACACCCATAGCAAACACAGCGGCGATTTTTACGATCATTGAAAGGATAATTTCAATCGGGTGGAAGCGCGTACTTGTTGTAACATCCACATCTAAATCTGCGTGATGCATGCGATGGAGTTTCCACAATGGCTTGAAGCGATGAAACGAGAGATGTTGAAGGTAAATGATCAGATCGAGCAACATAATTGCAATAAAGGTGGCTAGCCAATCGGGTAAAGCAAGCTGGTGTAATAAACCCCATTGTTTATCGTTGGCAATAATGGCAGCTTGAAACGCCACCATTGGCATGAGTAAAATAATGGTCGCGCTATTTAACGCAGCTAAAGAAAGGTTGTTGATCCAGCGAAACCAGCGCGGCACAGTGAGCACTCTTCTAGGCAGTTTGTTTTCCCAAATCGTACAAAGTAGTAACACCGCAATAAAGATGCTAAGCCTAAACCAAGATGGGGCATTAATCACGAGTTCTGTCATTGGTTACTCCCTGTATCATTGTCCGACTGATATTGGCTAAGTTCATTGCCTTGAGGTTGCTAGGGGATAGAAGTAGAATCGCGCTCTACTTTTTAACTGGCATTTTTCATTCATGAGAATTCACGCTTTCCATCGTTTATACCAGTACCGTCAATCTATCTCAACAAAGCCGTTCAACGCTCGTGGTTGTAAAGTGGTTCGCTGCCCATATTGTCAGGTTTCTGAGTCATTTTGTTTGTGCGATATTCAACCGAACATCGAATCTAATATCGCGTGTATGCTGATTGTATCGGAAAACGAAGTGTTCAAGCCAAGTAATACGGGCCGTCTTATTGCTGATACGATTCAAGAGACCTACGTGTATCAATGGAATCGTACGGAACCTTCTCAAGAAATGCTGGCGCTACTAAAGAACGACGCTTATCAACCTGTCGTTGTTTTCCCAGCAGACTATGTGGATGAACCCGAGCGTTTATTGGACGGTTTGAATCCAGAGCGTCTTAAGGTATCCGATGGCTCGGACAAAAAATGGTTGTTGATCTTCATCGATGGCAGTTGGCGCGAAGCGCGTAAGATCTTCCGCCGCTCAGAGTTTCTTAAATCTTTGCCTGTGCTTTCTATTGAGCCGGAATCACTGTCTGAATACATTATGCGTCGCTCAGACAATGAGCAGCATCTATCTACGGCAGAAGTGGCGACGTTAGTATTCAAACAAGCGGGAGAAGAGCAAGCTTCAGAGTGTTTGCAATTGTGGTTTGAAGCCTTCCGTGAAACCTACATGCTGACGAAAACACGCATCAAAACCGATCACACAAGACCACAGCTGAAACGTTTCAAGGAATGGGCGAAAATCGAGAGCTCACTCTAAGGAATGATCTTTTGTTGGTGGCTTGTTGTGCAACTGGCTTGAACGAGAGGATAAATCTGGATTGGGTCACGGTTTGCAGGCGTACAGATATGGATAATGTTTAAAGTTTGACTCCATTAACTATTTTTTGGGAGTCGGTTGAGCATTTTAGGAGAGAATCGCATGTATTACGGCTTTGATGTCGGTGGCACTAAAATTGAGTTTGGTGCGTTTAACGAAAAACTTGAACGTGTCGCAACCGAGCGCGTACCAACACCAACAGATAACTACGATTTGTTAGTAGAAACCATTGCTAGCCTAGTAAACAAATACGATGCTGAGTTTAGTTGCGAAGGTAGAATTGGCCTAGGTCTTCCGGGTATGGAAGCTGCCGATGATGCAACGGTGCTTACGGTAAACGTACCTGCAGCGAAAGGCAAACCACTTCGCGCCGATCTTGAAGCGAAAATCGGTCGCTCAGTAAAAATTGAGAACGACGCGAACTGTTTCGCACTGTCTGAAGCATGGGACGAAGATCTTCAAAACGAACCATCAGTGCTTGGACTGATACTCGGTACAGGTTTTGGTGGCGGCTTTATCTTTGAAGGTAAAGTGTTCTCTGGTCGTAACCACGTGGCAGGTGAGGTGGGCCATACTCGCCTTCCTCTTGACGCTTGGTTCCATCTTGGTGACAACGCTCCTTTGCTTGGGTGTGGTTGTGGCAAGAAAGGCTGTCTAGACAGCTACTTATCTGGTCGTGGTTTCGAGCTGCTTTATGCGCATTACTATGGTGAAGAGAAGAAGGCGATCGATATCATCAAAGCTCATGCAGAAGGCGAAGCAAAAGCTGTTGAGCATGTTGAACGCTTTATGGAGTTTCTTGCGATTTGCTTTGCGAACCTATTTACCGCGAATGACCCCCATGTAGTGGTATTAGGTGGGGGCCTATCTAACTTCGAACTGATTTATGAAGAGATGCCAAAACGCATTCCTAAGTACCTGCTTTCTGTAGCGAAATGTCCGAAGATCATCAAAGCGAAACACGGTGATTCTGGCGGCGTACGTGGCGCTGCGTTCCTAAACATTAAATAGATCGTCTGAGTTTTCGTTACGCGAAAACACATAAGACCAGCATTGAAAGCCTCGTTCCCTGTTAAGGTGAAACGGGGCTTTTTATTTATAGAGAACGAACAAAAAGAACATGTATAAAAAAACTCGCGACGAATAGCGAGTTTTTGTTTTGGTCTGTGTAGCTTGGCTTATTTGTTCTTTTTACCGACGCCCAAGTTTTCTTTTTGAGCCAGAGTAATTTTAGTGAAGCCAAGCTTTCTAAAGTGGTTGTCACGGTAGTTACGTACCGCTTTTGTGTCAGAAATCGCTTCGATTTGCTGTTCCATCTTTAGGTATTCAGATATATCGATGCCTTCCGCTTCTGCTACCGCTTCATGAATATTGTGGTGCTGCTGGTAAGAGAACGTCAGTTCTTTGTCTTGATCTTTGTATGTATAAAGAATGGTGCGAGCCATAGCTGTCTCTCTGAAAGGTTTTCTGTGATAGACAAAGGTCAGACTCGCTGACCTTTGAATGCTGATTTTGACTTAGATTCTGCCTTGAAGTGGAATAATTGTCACGCTTTCTCCCGCTTTTACTGTGTCGACAGCAGGGGAGATCTCGATAAGACAGTTTGCTTCACTCATAGAGCGCAGAATGCCTGAGCCTTGCTTTCCCGTTGTGCGAACCGTTAGGCGACCTGTTTCATCTAGCTCGTAGATACCGCGGCTAAATTCGGTACGACCTTGGCGAGAGCGTAAGGGCTCGGTGGCAATCGCATTCACTTTTAATGGTGCCCAACCTCGTTCGCCTTGCATCTTACGCAGCGCTGGTTCAACAAAATTGATGAATGACACCATCACAGCCACAGGATTACCTGGAAGACCAAAGAAAGGCTTGTTATTGATCTGGCCAAACGCAAGCGGACGACCTGGGCGCATGTTGATACGCCAGAAATCAATTTGTCCCAGCTTATCCAATGCCAGCTTAATGTAATCTGCATCGCCAACGGATACGCCGCCAGAAGTCATCACTACGTCGGCTTGCGCAGAAGCATTTTCGAGCGCTTCAATCATCAACTGCTCGTTATCTTCTAGGATACCGAAATCCAAGATCTCGCAACCTAGTTTCTCTAACATGCCCATGATAGTGAAACGGTTTGAATCGTAGATTGAATTCGCTTTCTGTTCTGTGCCTGGCGCTTGAACTTCGTCACCAGTAGAGAACACAGCAACTTTCAACTTGCGGAACACGTTGGCTTCGCCAAAACCAAGAGAAGCAATCATGCCCATCTCAGGAGAGGCTAGGCGAGTACCCGCAGTAAACACATCGCTACCAATTGCTAAATCTTCACCCGCTTGGCGAACGTTTTGACCGTTTTTGATACTCGCACCATTGAACGTGACGGTATCACCATCTTGTGAAGCTTGTTCACGCATAACAACGGTATCACCATTGATAGGTGTTGGGGCGCCCGTCATGATCTTAACCGCTTGACCAACGTCCAGAGGTTGATCGTAGGCATGACCCGCCATCACTTCAGCAACCACTTGGTAGCTTTCACGCTCGACGTCATCACCGCGAATCGCGTAACCGTCCATCGCTGAGTTTGTGTATTGCGGAACATTTACTGGTGACACCACGTGATCTGCAAGCACACGACCGTATGCATCTTCAATCTTGCATGCTTCGGTTTCAGCAACCGTGTTCACCAAAGAAAGGATCTTTTCTTGTCCTTGAACCACAGAAAGGAAAGCTGGAGAAAGGGTATCGCAGCAAGCGGCTTCTTTCTCTTTACTCTTTGGTGCTTTCGCTTCTTGGACATACTCAATAACGAACTGGGCAATCGCTTCAAGATCGTTGATGTTCATTTGTGGCAGATCAGAATCCAATTCGCCGCTGTCTGAAGCAATCGCGATAATGTTTTCATCATTTGGATGAAGCCAAGGCTTGCCGACTTCTTCACGGTGCAATTCGATCTTTGGAAAGGCAATGTTTTTGCAGCCTTCCACTAGAACCACGTCTAGCTTGTCTTCATCGAAACGTGTCAGTAGGTAATCAAACTCCGATTCTGACTCTGGTGTTTCTGTCATCAGTGCGAAGCGGTTGCGAGAAGAGATCAGCATTTGCGATGCGCCTGCTTTACGTAGACGATGGCTGTCTTTGCCCGGTTGGTCGACATCGAAATTATGGTGTGCGTGCTTTAGCATACCGATGCGTAAACCTGCTTCGGTTAACTTTGGTAGCAATGCTTCAAGTAGCGTAGTTTTGCCCGTACCAGAGTAGGCAGCAAAACCAAGAATAGGGATGTTTAGCGTGTGTTTCATGATTCGAGTTGTCCAAATTGCGCCAATTCTTCAGGCGTATTTAAGTTGACGAAACAGTTTGGTGAGTCGCTAAAGTCAACGTAACTGGTGTTGCACTCTTTGTAGAGTAGGATGATCTTACGATCGCCACGTTCTAAAAACGCGGTCAGCTTTGGTAGTACGCGCTTGTGATAAAGCGTGAAGACAGGCTGCTGGTGGTCGCCATCATGAGCAACCAAAATATCGGTGTCTTCTTTTACTGCATTGCAAAAACGTTCAACAAGATCGGTGTTGATTTGTGGGCTGTCGCAAGGGACGAAGCCAACCCAGTCGGTTTCTGCATGAACCAAGCCCGCGTGGATACCGCCCATCGGGCCTGGAAAATCTTTAAATTGATCACTGAAGACGAAACCAAACGCACCGTAGGCGTCTTGGTTTCGGTTCGCATTGATTAGAATGCGTGGTGTTTGCGGAGATAAACGTTCGATAACGTGTTCGATGAGTGGCTTCTGATTCAGTTCGATCAGACCTTTGTCTTTTCCACCCATGCGGCTGGCTTGACCACCAGCCAAAATGACCCAACTAGTTTGTGTTGGCTGAAGCATATGCGTTCTCTTGGGATGTTTCTTTTGGTATGACATACAAGAGTGGAGACTCTATCAAAGTCTTGTCTTTAATCCACCACTGTTTTTTACATAAATCCGTCAACGCGTTCGCTTGGTGGCTAGTCACAACAATACTAGAGCCGCGATCAAGCAGATCTTTTGCCATGATAACCAGACGTTCAATCGACTCTTGGTCGAGAGAGGCACTTGGTTCGTCCATCAACAAAATCGATGGTTTTAAGATCCAAGCTCGTGCCATTGCTACGCGTTGCTTCTCACCGCCAGATAAAACAGAAATATGTTCATCAGCTAAAGTTTCCAAGCCAACCATGCGTAATGCATTGATGACTTGTGCTCGTTTATCATTCGCGGTGTTTTGTTGATATTTCACGCCATAAACAACATTGTCATAGACAGTGCCATCGAATAGGTAAGGAGACTGATGGAGGTAAATAACATCGACACGGCCACTACGACGCGTCCATTTTTTTAACCAAGTATCTTTTGGGGCGACAACGTTACCCGTCGACGCTTTCAAGAGGCCTGCTAAGATTTTAAGTAGAGTCGTTTTACCAACGCCATTATCACCCTTTAGGTAAATCGCATCGTTTGGTCCAATCGCAAGTTCAGGGATGTGAAAAAGCACACGTTCCTTAAATCGCATGGACAATTGCTCGGCGGTTACTTTAATAGTCATAATACACCCTATATTGGGTTGAAGGCGAGTCGATTGCTTGCTTCATGTTCTTAGATAGCCTTTACCTCTCATGCTTGATAAGAGGAAGTTCAGCGCTAACGCTAACGATAGTAATACAATTCCGAGCGCAACGCCTTGTGCAAACGCACCTTTGCTGCTTTCCAATGCAATTGCAGTGGGTATATTTCGTGTCACACCCATAATGTTGCCTCCAATCATCATTGAGCAGCCAACCTCCGTTACGATGCGTGAAAACCCAGCAATGACCGCTGCCATAATAGGAAAGCGAGTCTCCCAGATCATAGTTGTAGCGATACGTGGCATAGATACGCCTAACGTAATGGCGGTTTCAACAACGCGGCGATCACTCGATTGCAACGCACCGTGCATCATCGACACTAGCACGGGGAAACAGATGATCATTTGACCCAATATCATGGCCTTCTGGGTGAACAGCATTTGCCAACCTCCCCAAGGGCCTGCGCGCGATAGCAACATGTAAAGCAATAAACCAATCACAACGGTCGGTACGGCTTGCAAGGTGTTTACGAGCGACAGCAAAAACCATTTACCACGAAAGTCGGTGTAGGCGAGAACGAAAGACACCAAGATTGATGGCAACACCACTAAAGATATTGCCGTAATAGAAACACTAAAGGAGACCGCAACGATCTCCCATAGGTCTGCATCAAAATTCACTAATAAGCGCAGGGCTTCTAGCGTCGTATCAGCAAGATTCATACTGCGTTATTGGCTCTCAGCATTTGCGACAAATAACGGTTTGCCATTTAGGCGGAAGCTATTAATTAGTTCCTGACCACGAGGGTTAACCAGCCAATCACTGAATGCTTTCGCACCTTGATAATTGATGGTTGGGTAACGCTCAGGATTCACCAAAATAACTTGGTATGGGTTGAACAGTGCTTTGTCGCCTTGGAATAAGATTACAAGATCCAACTTATTTTGATAAGCCAACCATGTACCACGGTCTGACATGGTGTAACCTTGCATCTCTGCCGCCATGTTTAGCGTTGGCCCCATACCTTGACCTACGCTGCGGTAGCCTCCAAAGCTAGGTTCCATTTTCGTTTGTGCCCAGATACCCAGTTCTTTTTTATGGGTACCTGAATCATCGCCACGAGAAATGAAGATCGCATCTTTATCAGCAATCTCTTTGAAAACCTCGAAGACCGTTTTGTCGTCGTTAACTTGAGCAGGATCCGATTTAGGGCCTACGATAACAAAATCGTTGTACATGAGTTTGCGCGGAAGTACTCCATAGCCGTTCTCAACAAACACGCTTTCTGCTTTTGGTGCGTGTGTGATTACTAAGTCAACGTCGCCGTTTTCACCCATTTTCAGCGCTTTACCAGTACCTGCTGCGATGATATCGACTTTGTAACCTGTGTCCTTTTCAAATTGTGGAAGTAAGTAATCTAAAAGACCAGAGTGGTAAGTACTGGTTGTCGTTGCCAGGCGAATATGTTCGCCTTCTTGAGCTGAAATAGCCGAGTAGCTTACAAGTGTGATTGACGTTGCGGCCAAAGTTAGCGCAATTTTATTCATTTTTGTTGTTTCCTTTCCAATGATTCTCTGTTTTCTATGGGTATGAGGAACATTCAGCTAACGCTAGAGTGTCAAAGCGCGCTCAAATCACAAGCCACGTTAGAAGACGAGACTCCGCGATGGCAAAAAAGAAATTCGCATTCTCATATGGCTTTAAATCTTTATAGCAAACAAGCTAAGCAAACAAAATGCCAACATTTTATAATCTAAATATGTGCGAATTACGCTCGAATTGATGGACTTGTTTGCACTAAATCTTATGTTGGTACAAAATGTCTCAC
This sequence comes from Vibrio sp. PID23_8, assembly GCF_003584965.1. Taxonomy (NCBI): domain Bacteria; kingdom Pseudomonadati; phylum Pseudomonadota; class Gammaproteobacteria; order Vibrionales; family Vibrionaceae; genus Vibrio; species Vibrio sp. PID23_8. Next base: position 96,546 of record NZ_LIXE01000006.1, read on the forward strand.
TCATTATAGAGCGTATCGTTTTAAAATTGGTACACTCTGTCCCATAAGATTCCAACTGGGGTAAATATGTCTACTCACTCCCATATTAGTACAAACCAACAATACAATGCTTTTTCAGTACTGGTTGTTGATGATGAATTGGGCATGCAAGCTATTCTTAAAAAGGCACTGGGCAAACTTTTTTCCCATGTCGATACCGTTGGCAGTATTGAAGAAGCCGAATCATTACGTAACTCACGTCACTATGATTTGATTCTATTGGACATCAACTTACCGGGACGTTCAGGAATTGAATGGGAAGAAGCGTTTGAAGATGATGACAAACGTGCAGACATCATCTTTATGACAGGTTATGCCGATCTGGAAACCGCCATTCGCGCCCTTCAACTTGGTGCTTCGGATTTTATTCTAAAACCGTTTAATCTTGAACAAATGTTGAAAGCGGTTGCTCGCTGTATGGATCGTCGTTTGAACGAACGCATGCAATATGCGATGAAGCGTGATTATCAACGTCATTATACTTCCGAAATCATCGGTGGCTCAGAAAAGACTCGTCAGCTTAAACAATTGATCACACAGTTTGCGCCTTCTCGTGCTTCGGTACTTATTGAAGGCGAGTCCGGGACTGGCAAAGAGTTGGTTGCCAGAGGCATTCACCAAGCCAGTGAACGCTCAGGACCTTTTGTACCACTAAACTGCGGAGCGATCGCTCCAGAGTTGTTAGAGAGTGAACTGTTTGGCCATACGTCTGGTGCATTTACAGGGGCGAAGAAGTCTCGGGAAGGTCTTTTCCGTGTTGCTAACGGTGGCACGCTATTTTTAGATGAAATTGGAGAAATGCCACTGTCGATGCAAGCTTCTTTGCTGCGCGTATTAGAGCAGCGAAGCATCCGTCCGGTTGGCTCTGAAAGAGAGGTCAGTATTGATGTTCGCATCGTTGCGGCTACCAATCGTAATCTTCAAGAAGAGGTTAATAAAGGTAACTTCCGTAGTGACTTGTATTACCGCTTAAACGTACTAAAGATAGAAGTCAGTCCGCTACGAGAGCGTAAAATGGATCTGCTAGAGCTTGTCCCTTATTTCAGCAATATGCTGACTGGTGAACTGGGTATGCAAGCGCCTAAATGGGCCCATGAAGACATGGAGGCTATGACTGAATATGAATGGCCAGGTAATATCCGTGAGCTTAAAAACTTGATCGAACGCTGCATTTTGTTAGGCAAACCTCCGGCGCACCATTGGCGTGAACTGAACGGTGGTCACGTACTTCCCAATGTTTCGGTTACCGTTTCCAACAGTGCGGAGTTACCAACGTTCAAAGAAAAGATAACGTTTACAGGAGAAGGTTATCCAAATAGTTGGACGCTCAAACAGGTAGAAAAAGCCCATATACAGCAACTGGTGAGTTTACACGAAGGCAATAAATCGGCGGCGGCTCGTGATTTGGGCGTAGCACGTAAAACGCTGGAACGTAAATACAAAGAGTGGGATGGCGAGGATGAGGATTATGCCGAATAACTCTTACTACACCGGCGTTTCAAAGTGGTCGCACCGTTTTAAAACGATGGTGCGCTATCGGTTGTTGATGCTGACGTCAGCGCCGATTTTTCTTACTTTGATCGCGTTGATTGGTATTACCGTTTATTGGTCTATTCATTACACTTGGCAAAATGCGTTGCTTGATGTGTCGGAGCGTCTTGGCGTTGCTAACAACAGCATCACTCTTTTACAGCAGAAACAAGCGAATTACGTAAATTCGTTTGCGGATTCATATGGTTTTCGAACACGGGTGAATCAGGGAATGCCAACGGCGCAATTACAAACTTGGGTAACGAAGCAGAAGCAACGCTATGATTTAGACTTTTTGTCATTCCAGCGTGTGAACTCTATTGAGAATAAAATGCGCTTTATGGATCTCACCAAACGTGAGTCGTTCTTTGATGTACTCGATAAATCAGAACTCGAGCGCCTCGACCCAGATTTAGCGAAGTGGGCTGAAGTTCCAATTTTAAGAAACGGTGAAGTTGAAGTTCGGGGTTTGGTTAGCCGTACGGTGATCCCAGTATATAACCAAGTGGGTGATTTAATCGGCTTTTTAGATGGCGGCATCTTACTAAATAACAGCACCGTTTTGGTTGATCAAATTCGCGATCTTATCTATCTGAGTGACAACGACTGGCTACGCCCTGTCGGCACGCTGACGGTTTTTCTTGACGATCTTCGCGTCAGTACCAATGTCCCTTTGGATAGCGATCAACGTTTGGGTCGTGCAATCGGTACGCGGGTCAGTTCGGAGGTTTACAACACCGTTTTAAGTGAAGGAAAGCAGTGGGTAGATCGAGCGTATGTCTATGACGCTTGGTACATCACGGCTTACCAGCCGATCAGAGACCAATACGACAATGTCATAGGCATGTTGTATACCGGCTATCTGATGTGGCCTTTCGTTAAAGCGTACATGACTAATATTGTTGAGATCAGCTTTATTACTATGTTGTTGTTGGTGGTGTCTGGGATAATGGTTTATCGGGGGTCTAGGGAACTGTTTAATCCGATTGAGCACATTCATCGTGTAGTAAAGATGATTCAACTTGGAAAAGAAACGCGTATTGGTCCACTAGACCTTAATGACGAACATGAGTTGGCTCAATTGGCAAAGCAGTTTGATAATATGCTGGACTTGTTAAGGCAACAGAAAAATGAGCTTCAGTTTGCTGCAAATGAGTTGGAAAGGAAAGTACAGCAACGTACCGCGAGTTTAGAGGAGAAAACTGCGGAGTTAGAGCTGCACATTCAGTTACTTAACCAAACTAGGAATAAGCTAGTCGTACATGAAAAGCTCGCTGCATTAGGGGAGTTAACGGCCGGTATCGCTCATGAGATTAACAACCCAAGTGCCGTTATATTGGGTAACGTTGAGTTGATCCAGTTTGAACTGGGCGTCGAGGCTAAACGGGTTCAAGAAGAACTGGATGCGATACATACTCAGATTGACCGTATCCGAAACATTACTCGAAGTCTACTGCAATACAGTCGCCAAGGCGGCGTGCAAGATGAAATTACCTGGCAGCACATCAATCCAATTATTGATGAGAGTATCACTCTTGTAAAAACGGGCACAAAAAAACGCGATATTGAGTTTGTAACTGATCTACATGCGCATACTTCTGTTGAAGTGAACCGACATCACCTACTGCAAATTTTGGTCAATCTTCAAATGAATGCCATCCACGCAATGGATGGCAAAGGAACGCTGACGGTTGTCAGCGAAGATTGGATTGAAGATGGTGAGATAAAAGGCGCGGCGATTCATATCACTGACGAAGGCTGTGGCATTAAACCTGAGAACCTAAGGCGTATCTTCTCGCCGTTTTATACCACTAAGCGCGATGGAACAGGATTAGGGCTTTCGGTTTCACAAAGTATTCTTAGTCAAACCGGTGGTGAGCTAAAGGCTGAATCGGAATGGGGTAAGGGTAGTACATTCAGTATTTATCTCCCTAAGAAGGCTGAGTTACTGCTTGAAGTAACGAATATTGCCTAACATGGCTGTGGCAATAGACGTTTAGAAATCGTCACCTAACAAATCGCGTCGGTCACTCAAAGAAAAAGGGTCAGTGTTATCGCTGACCCTTTGTGTATCAACTTACTATGGTGGTTTGTTTAACTTAACCTGTATGCACCGCAATTTTTGGCGGGGTGATGCGGTGTTTCTTGAACTCATTCATGTCAACGTAGAAAGGAATCACCACCTGCATATCCAGTGCACCATAGTTACCACTGACCACCACTTCACTTAAAAAAATGGTGTTCGGCATCTTAATGATGTCATCGGTCAGCGCAAGCATGCGCAACGATCGCGCTCCATACATAACGTCGAATCGTTGAAAGACTCAAGGCACTCACTTCTTGGCTTGTGCTAAGGCTATTACGATAAGCAAACTCGAATATAAAGCTAATGGCGATAGAACCGCCTACAACCCACTAGTGAAGAAATAATGTTCATCATCGACTGAGCATTGTAATGCAGGCCAAAACGATTTCAATAGTGTTCAAAAGCCGCTATATGGTAAATAGAGACTTACCGTGATGTTTCAATTAAGGTGAAGCAGGGAAGTAAAAAACTGCCCTGTTGAATTGGCGTTACGAATTAAAATTTAACCGTGATTGAAGTTTGTCGAAGAATCGGCATCACTACCGTTGACCACTGGGTGCTTCTCAAAGAAATCAATACAATGCTGTAAATCAGCTAGCATTAGATTCGCAAGGTCTCGGCTGAAGCCATGACGAACCAAAATACGCATGATGACAAGATCTTCTCTATCAGCAGGCATTGCGTATGCCGCAATTTGCCATCCTCTTGAGCGAATTCGATCGGATAGATCATAGAGGTTAAAGCCTGGATTGACCCCTTTTTTGAGCGACCAACTCAATGCAGGTATTCCCCCCTTACCATTGTATATAATCTCAAACATACCCATCTTATTGATTTCTCCTGCAATATACTGTGCAGTGTCATAACAGGCTTGATGGATCTTAGTGTAACCCTCTCTACCAAGGCGTAGGAAATTGTAATATTGAGCGACAATTTGGCCACCAGGGCGAGAGAAGTTTAACGCAAAAGTGGGCATATTGCCGCCGAGGTAGTTTACGTTAAAAATCAGATCGTTATGAAGTGACTCTGCATCTCGCCATACAACCCAACCGACGCCAAGTGGGGACAAACCAAACTTATGCCCAGAAGCATTAATCGATTTCACGCGTGGTAAGCGAAAATCCCAAGCCAAGTCTGGGTCACAAAATGGAGCCAGAAATGCGCCGCTTGCGCCATCGACATGGACTGGAATATCTAGGCCGGTTTCATGCTGAAGTTTGTCGAGAGCGTCACATACGTCCTTTACTGGCTCATACTCACAAGTAAACGTGACGCCAAGTGTAGGGACAACACCAATCGTATTTTCGTCACAGCGTTTAATGACCTCTTCAGGGGTCATAATGAGTCGTTCGCCTTCCATTGGAATTTCACGGAGTTCAATATCCCAATAACGAGCAAATTTGTGCCAGCAAACCTGAACAGGGCCACAAACCATATTTGGCTTGTCAGTCGGTTTACCCAGTTTTTTCATTTTCTCACGCCAAGCCCATTTTAATGCCATCCCGCCAAGCATGGCCGCCTCGCTGGATCCCGTTGTCGAGCATCCCATAGGATTGTCGGCGCTTGGCGAGTTCCATAAATCTGCGAGCATGTGTACGCAACGGGATTCAATTTCAGCAGTCTGCGGGTACTCATCTTTATCAATCATGTTTTTGTCGATGGACTCGTCCATTAATTTATGGATTTCCTCGTCAATCCAGGTCTGACAAAATGTGGCCAAGTTTTGTCGTGAATTACCGTCCATCATGAGTTCATCATGGACGATTTGATAAGCATGGGTTGCCGATTGCTCATCATCTGGAATTCGATATTTTGGCACTGAAATCGACAAGTCTTTCGATGAATAAACATCATCTTTCAGTGATCCCTTAAGAGTGGATTTTTTATGAAGAGCCATAGGAATTCCTTTTCATGAACGAAGCAATGGTTCGCGGATAAAAAGTAAAAAAATAGGTGCTAGATAGACAATGAAAGAAATGAACGTTGGTACCGATAAAAGTAGCACCAAAATTCATTTCTTTTTGTATGGCATAAATTTTTTAAAATAGAAATAGCACTAAGGCATTAATCATTAACTTCTTTTTTTGCAATTTCACTGACCTTCGCTTGAGGCTGCTTTTGACAACCTTCAACAATATCGTCGATTTCTACAGGGTCGAGTTGATCAATCTCGGTGATACTGTGAGCCGACACAATGTAACCTACGGCAACGGGAATCACAGAATAGTCTTGCACTAGTAAAACGCTGCAATCCATGTCTGCAGCGTTGGTGTGATTGTCAGCAAGCACGGGTGTACCCATAAGAATGAACGATGCACTAATGGCCGAAGCTAAAACTTTCATATTTCACCTCAATATTAATGGTTTTGAGTTTAAACTCAGAAAAATTGTAGTCGGCATATGTGGGTTTGCAAATTCATGACGAAGATTCTTGGTGAGTTAATAAAGATAACAAAAGTTCGTGATGGTTCTGGATAAACATAGAGATACTAGGTCATTTAAAATGCGACAGAATTATTTGTATACAGAAAAATGAACTACACTTTAGCCAGTTAAATAAGCGTTTAGATTTCATAAGGAATTTGACAGTGAATGAATCGGTAAATAGTCGCAAGCATCTTAGTTTGTTTGGGTTCTTTGCCTTAAGCGCAACGATGGTGGAGACGATTTATGAATATCCAACCTTTGCATCTTCAGGTGTTTCATTAGTCTTTTATTTTGTTGTTGCTGGGTTATTTTGCTTTCTTACTGTTGCATTGTGTGCCGCAGAAATGGCAAGGCTAGAGGGGGGTAAAGGTGGCGTCTACACTTGGGCAGGTAAGTCACACGGAGAGAAATGGGGGGGGGCTAATATGATTTCATGTGTCGCGCGTCGCACTTGGTATATCGTTTATTCCACCTGCGCAGTTAGGTGGAGGCAATGCATCTACCGCTTATTTACCGATTCTCGTTATAAGTTTTTCCGTAACCCTGTGGATCCCATTCTTGGTTTATAGAAGAATGAGAGAATTAATAATAGTGAAAACTGAACTGTATTTTAATATATGTCAAATTCTAAATTTGAATTTAACATATATTATTTTTTAAAATCACTTTAATCATTAGGAGGTTATAGTGAAAAAATGGATTTTTGGTGTCATTATTATCGCTGTTCTTGCCTTCGGGAGTGTGATTGGTTTTAATTTGTTTGTGAACAACAAGATTAAAACGAAGATAGCAAACTTACCCGAACCTATATTTCCCGTAACGGTTGAGCAATTAAAACCTACGGTATGGGCTCAAAATATTAAAGCCATTGGATTTATTGAGCCATATCAAGGTGTTGATGTTTCGAATGAAGTCTCTGGAATCGTGACTAAAATTAATTTTGAAAACGGCGAACGCGTAAGTGCAAAGACAGTATTGGTTTCCTTAAATGATCAGGTACAACAAGCACAGTTAAAAGAACAACAGGTGCAATTGCCCTCTGTTAGAAATGACTATTTAAGGCTCAAAAAGCTCTATCGTGAAAAATCTGTCTCAGAACAAAGCCTACAAGCCGCAGAGGCGAAATATCAAGCCTTATTAGCGAACATCGAAAGTTTAAAAGCTAACATTGAGTTACGTAAAATTCGCGCGCCTTTTGATGGAAAGCTAGGTATTCGGAACATCAACCTTGGGCAATACGTATCTGTTGGTACTGATATCGTAAGACTCGAAGATTTATCTGTTATGCGAGTCAGGTTTAGCGTGCCTCAATCGAAAATTGGTCACTTAAAGATAGGGCAGCGAATCTTGCTGAGTGTTGAGTCTTATCCAGGGAAAACCTATGAGGGAAAAATCAACGCGATAGAACCAGTAATTAATGACAAAACTGGCTTAGTTATGATTCAGGCAGAGATACCGAACGACGACAGAACCCTAATTGGCGGTATGTTCGCAGATGTGAATATTTCGTTAAGTGATCTAGAAAAACAATTTGTTGTTCCCCAAACATCCATTGTGTTTGCGCTTTACGGCAATTCCGTTTTTGTTGTAGAGAAAGATGGAAGTGACCATCGCGTCAAACAAATCACGGTTGAAGTGCTGCAGAGAGATGGAAATTTCGCGCTAATAAAGGGCGATTTAAAATTTGATCAACAAGTGGTCACAACAGGGATTTTGAATTTGGGCAACAACACAAAAGTGAATATTGTAGCAAACCCGATAAACACGCCAGATAAAATGCCTAAGCTTTAGGAGTGCGATCATGAATTTTACTGACATTTTCATTCATCGTCCCGTGATGGCTGCCTCACTGAGTGTCTTACTGCTTCTTTTAGGGCTCAATGCATTGAAAGATCTACAAGTTCGCCAGTACCCAGAAATGACAAACACAGTGATTACGGTGACAACTCCGTATCCAGGTGCAGACGCTGAGCTTATTGAGGGGTTTATAACACAACCTTTAGAGCAGGCGTTATCGCAAGTTGATAATTTAGATTTTATGACATCAACGAGTCAACTTGGTTCTTCTACTATAACATTGAACATGATGTTGAACACAAGCCCGGAAGAAGCATTATCTAGCGTACTATCTCAAATTAATTCTGTTTCTAATCAACTTCCTAGAGAGGCCTATAATCCATCGGTAACCTCTTCAACCGGCTCAACAACGTCGATCATGTACATATCGTTTTATAGTAGTGAATTGAATTCGAGCCAAATAGTAGACTACCTCGAAAGGGTGGTTAACCCACAGATATCGACTGTCAATGGGGTGTCAAACATTCAGATGATGGGGGGAACGCCATTTGCTCTTAGAATTTGGCCCGATCCAGAGAAATTGGGGCAATTTAACCTTACCACCAGTGATTTGGTTAATGTGCTTCAGCAAAATAATTATCAGTCAGCGGTGGGTCAGTTCAATAGTTATTTGACCATCTTAAATGGCACGATCGATACCCAAGTTGATACCGTTGATGGTTTGAAGAGCCTCGTTATTGAAAGCAGTGATGGGCAAGTGGTTCAACTGCAAGACGTTGCGGACGTTACTCTTGGTAAAAGCAGTGATGGAACCAGGGCGTTGGCGAACGGTAAAGAGGCCGTTATCATTGGTATCAACGCAACGCCAACAGCAAACCCACTAGATGTCGCTCAAGGCGTCCGCACACAATTTAAATCCATTGAAAAGAACTTACCCAATACTATTCAGTCGACATTGATTTATGACTCAACCTTAGCAATTACAGACTCAATCAATGAAGTGATAAAGACCATAGTAGAAGCGGCGTTGATTGTTGTCGTCGTTATTCTTTTGTTTCTAGGCTCTTTTCGTGCTGTGATTATTCCTATTGTCACCATACCGTTATCACTGATTGGTGTTATTGCTGTCATGCAAGCATTTGGGTTTACCTTGAACTTGATGACACTCCTTGCCATGGTACTGGCGATAGGACTTGTGGTTGACGATGCCATTGTGGTGGTTGAAAACGTCGAACGGCACATCAAAATGGGGGCGAACCCTTTTCAAGCGGCTTTAGTAGCGACAAGAGAAATTGCGGTTCCTGTTATTTCAATGACTATCACGCTGGCGGCGGTTTATGCTCCGATTGCACTAATGGGTGGCGTAACCGGCTCATTATTTAAAGAGTTCGCGCTTACGCTGGCTGGTGCGGTCGTTATATCTGGGTTTATAGCGTTAACACTCTCTCCAATGATGTGCTCTAAAATGCTCAAAGCCCACGCACAGCCAAGTAAGTTCGAATCCATGGTTGAAAGGGTACTTGGAAAAATCACCGTCACGTACCAAAGAGTGCTGTTAACGGTATTAGAGCGTAAAGCCGCAGTGGTTTTATTTGCTTTGCTGGTGCTTGTGTCCCTGCCAATCATATTTAGTTTCATCCCATCCCAGTTAGCGCCAGATGAAGATCAGGGCGTTGCCGTCATTATCGGTTCAACACCATCGACATCGAATAACGATTATATTCAAGCAAACATGCAGCTAGTGAATGATGCTGTAACAAAACAACCTCAAGTTGAAGCATCACTGGCACTAATCGGCGTGCCTACCAGCAGTCAAGGTTTGGCGATTGCCCCGTTAATTCCTTGGAGTGAAAGAAACCTTAGCCAAAAAGAGATATCAGCCAACATAAACAAAGAAATAAAAAAAATACCAGGTATGAAAGCAACAACGTACCAAATGCCTTCATTACCAGGTGCTTCCGGAGGCTTACCGATTCAATTCGTTATTACCAGTCCAGCGAGTTTTGAGACGTTATATGCTATTGGTAACAAGCTGTTAGATAAAGCAAAAAAGAGCCCATTATTTGTTTACACTGATGTGAACCTTAAGTACGACTCGGGTTTGGTTCGTTTAAATGTCGATCGTGAGGCTGCAGGCGCTTATGGTGTGACGATGCAAGAAATTGGGGCAACACTCGGAACGATGATGGGAGGCGGTTACATTAATCGTGTCAATATCGATGGCCGTTCTTATGAAGTGATCCCTCAGGTCGAGCGTTCGTTTCGTGACAACCCAAGTCTCATCGAGGAGTTTTATGTAACTGCACAAAATGGAAGAGCAGTCCCACTTTCTAGTTTAGTCAGTTATACCGTTGAAGGGCAGGCAAAATCTCTGCCTCACTTTAACCAAATGAATTCGATTTCAATTGAAGCCGTCCCTGCACCCAACGTCGCGATGGGAGATGCGATTGCATTTTTTGAACAGTTGGCCACAACCGATCTTCCTACGGGATACAATTACAATTTTATGGGTGAATCTAGACAATTTGTTGAAGAGGGAAGCTCGCTCTATTTAACCTTTGCTTTAGCACTCGCGATCATATTTCTTGTATTAGCGAGTCAATTTGAAAGTGTGCGTGATCCTCTAGTGATAATGATCACCGTACCACTCGCCATTAGTGGGGCATTAATTGCGTTAGGTTGGACACATATATCAGGAGAGACCTCTCTCAATATTTACTCGCAGGTTGGTTTAATTACCTTAGTGGGTTTAATTACTAAACACGGCATTCTCATGTGTGAGGTCGCAAGAGAAGAGCAAATGTTCAAGGGGGCCTCAAAACATGATGCAATCTTGGAGGCTGCCACGATTCGATTGCGTCCTATCTTGATGACGACCTCGGCAATGATTGCCGGGTTAATACCACTTCTTTTTGCCACAGGAGCAGGGGCAGCCTCACGTTACAATATTGGGTTAGTTATCGTTGCTGGCCTTGCAGTCGGTACATTGTTTACTCTGTTCGTTCTTCCCGTCATGTACACTTATATCGCAAGTGAACATAAACAAAATATTTTGAAAGAAGAACAAATTGATGCTGATAGTATCGGTCTAATATCAAAACCGGAAGACACCTAGAAAGTAGGAACCCTATCGATGAATGTGCATTTACGTCTTTCTATTCGCTATATGTTGATGGGGTTGATTGCCTTTACATTAGGCTATTACATCAATCTATGGATTTACCCTAGCACGGCTTTGTTAGGGGGAATGTGGTCTGTCATTTCAGGTGTGATTGTAATAGAGGCGGATAGTTGGAAGCAAAATCTAAGCACAGCGAAGAATCGATTAATTGGTTCATTTATTGGCGGCGTGATTGCAACGATTTATCTAGGGTTTATCCCATTTCATATCATAAGTTTTGCTTTGCTTATTGGACTTACCGTGTTTGTCTGCAGCTTATTCCACGTTACACAACATATTAAATTAGCGTGTGTGACATTCTCCGTCATCATTATTGTTTCGACTATGTCTGATGTAAATCCGTTTCAGAATGCGAGTATGCGATTTCTGGAAAGTGGCATTGGTATAGCGAGTGCGTTATTGGTTAGTAAACTTATGTCATTCTTTCCCGCTTCTACTAAATAATGGTTGTATATATACCCAAGTAACCTCGAGATGCCTGGGTATAGTGTAGTTATTATTAGCATTAGAGTAAGGGGTCTTGGTCGTTACTTATAGGCACGCTTAGGTCATCGTACCCTGAGTAGTCTTTTGTCGTTTCTTAACTGTCTTTACGGTTCAATAACGCATATAATGCGCTCCAAATCACATTTCCCACATAGTAGTCATATGCTAATTACAAATAACATTACGCAGCAATTCGGTGCGAAGCCTCTATTTGAAAATATCTCAGTTAAGTTCGGGGACGGGAATCGCTACGGCTTAATCGGTGCTAACGGTTGTGGTAAATCAACCTTCATGAAGATCTTAAGTGGTGAGCTTGAGCAAACCAGTGGAAACGTAAGCTACGATCCAAACGAGCGTGTTGCAAAACTAAACCAGGATCAGTTTGCATACGAAGAGTTCACGGTTATTGATACAGTAATCATGGGCCATAAAGAACTGTGGGAGGTGAAGCAAGAACGTGACCGCATTTACTCTTTGCCAGAAATGAGTGAAGAAGATGGCATGAAAGTGGCTGATCTTGAAGTTCAGTTTGCAGAAATGGATGGCTACATGGCAGAAGCAAAAGCGGGTGAGCTTCTTCTTGCTGTGGGCATTCCAATGGAGCAACACTTCGGCTTAATGAGCGAAGTCGCACCAGGTTGGAAGCTTCGTGTGCTTCTAGCGCAGGTTCTATTTGCTGACCCAGACGTAATGCTACTAGACGAACCAACCAACAACTTGGATATGGATACGATCCGTTGGTTGGAAGACACGCTAAACGCGCGTAACTGCACTATGATCATCATTTCGCATGACCGTCACTTCCTAAACTCAGTATGTACCCACATGGCTGACTTGGATTACGGTGAGCTACGTGTATACCCAGGTAACTACGATGAGTACATGACAGCGGCTTCTCAAGCTCGCGAACGTCTACTGTCTGATAACGCGAAGAAGAAAGCGCAGATTGCTGAACTTCAAACGTTCGTGGCACGTTTCTCTGCAAACGCATCAAAAGCAAAACAAGCGACATCTCGTGCTAAGCAAATCGATAAAATCAAACTTGATGAAGTGAAAGCGTCTAGCCGTCAAAACCCATTCATTCGTTTTGAACAATCAAAAGAGCTATTTCGTAACGCTCTGATTGTTGAAAACCTAAGCCAAGGTTTTGAAGACGATCTGTTTGCTAACTTCAATGCAATTTTCGAAGTCGGCGAGCGCGTTGCTATCATCGGTGAGAACGGCGTGGGTAAAACAACCCTATTGAACACACTTGCTGGTGTACTAGAACCACGTACTGGTGAGTTCAAATGGTCTGAGAACGCGAACATCGGTTACTACGCACAAGACCACGCTCATGAATTCGCGGAAGACATGAACTTAACCGATTGGATGGGGCAATGGCGTCAGGAAGGTGACGACGAGCAAGTTGTTCGCGGCTTCCTAGGTCGCATGTTGTTTGGCCAAGATGACATTAAGAAGTCAGTAAAAGTACTGTCTGGTGGTGAGCAAGGTCGTATGCTGCTTGGTAAGCTAATGATGCACAAACCAAACATGCTGTTAATGGACGAACCAACCAACCACATGGACATGGAATCGATCGAATCATTGAACACGGCACTAGAGCAGTACAAAGGTACATTGTTCTTCGTATCGCACGACCGTGTATTCGTAGACTCACTAGCAACACGTATCATCGAAATCCGCGATGGTAAAATCACAGACTTTAAAGGCACTTACTCTGAGTTCCTAAAATCTCGTGGTATCGACCACTAATATTGCTTGTTAGCTTAAAGAAAAAGACCTCCTTAGCGAGGTCTTTTTTTATGTCGTTTATTCTTTGAATTGTCCCTTGAGGTAAGTGCCTATACCAACAAGGGCGAGCGTAATCAGCACCGACAGAATGATGCTACTGGGAGTCAGTAGGTAATTCAATAGTCGCTCGCTGTTCATCGTTCACATCCATTTGAATAAGCCTCAATGTACTCGGTAAAATTAATTAGAAGACGAAAAAGGTTATTGTTCACCTTTTACGTCAAAAGCAACCTTCTCTGCGCCAGTGAACACTTGGAAGCGAAGACCTTTTGCACGAGCAATGGTGGTAATACCAAATCTCTTCGCCAGATCCAGACCCATTTGTGTCACACCAGAACGTGACAACAGAACAGGAATGCCCATCTGTGCGACTTTAATCACCATCTCTGATGTAAGGCGGCCAGTTGTGTAGAAAATTTTATCTTCACCCGTCTCTTGGTTAAGCCACATTTCTCCAGCCAACGTATCAACCGCGTTGTGACGACCAACATCTTCCACAAAAGACAGCACTTCATTACCTTTACACACCGCACAGCCATGCACTGCACCAGCTTTTTTGTAGGTATCGTTGTAATGCGTTAACGCTTCAAGCGCTGCGTAGATTTCAGATTGCTTCAATGGCACTTGAGGCACTTGGTAATCTTCGAGCTGCTTCATCACGTTGCCGTACATAGTGCCTTGACCACAACCAGAGGTCACAGTCTTCTTCTTAAGCGCGCCCTCTAGGTGTTCGGTATTTTCTTTAGTAATAACCGCAGCCGAGTGTGTTTCCCAATCAATGATGACGGATTCAATCGCTTTAGAATCAGACAAGAAGCTTTGGTTCTTTAAATAACCCAACACAAGAGCCTCAGGGCGAGAGCCAAGCGTCATTAGCGTAACAACTTCCTTCCAGTTCAACATCACGGTAAGAGGGCGCTCACACGCGATTTGCTTAGTCAGCTTCTCGCCGTATTCGTCAAACACTTCTACTTCGATGGTCTGTAGGGGATTTTCACTGGTTTTAATAATGTTTGGTTTTACCACAGTCATGTCCTAATGAATGAGAGAGCCGATGAACGCTCTCATTAATGGGTCTATTCGTCTTAACGCTACTTACAGAGCAATTCTCATTCCAAAATAGCTGTAATGCGGGAAATTGCGAGGCATTGGTACGATTATGAATTAATTCCGCGATATCGCAGCAATGACACAGGTAATATTTGAATTTCTACTAGTTTTGAATTTATGAGCTTAGTGAAGATTGAGCTCAGTTTGGCGCGTATATTGCTTTTTACCGCTAAAATGGTTGAAAGCAAAGTACAACATGTCCTTTTCTGTCTTAAAGTCAACATAGAACAAATTGGGTGAATTATGTCGGATAAGAAGCAGTTCGTAAAAAATGAAGATTTGTGGTCGATAGGTGTCGATCTCGTACAGCATGAGATAAGCACGGGTATTTGGGTTACGACGCAGTGGCAATTGACGAGGTTTGAAATTTATCCAACCGAAGACACTCAACATGTGTGCTTATTACAGCTGCATAAAGATGAACGCACCGATTATCGCTTTAACCTGAGCTCACAGCAGCCGAAGCTTTTCTTGGTTATGGACAATCTTGATTCTAGTGATACACCAACGATTCAATTAATTACAGCGTCTCAAACTGTCGCTGCGCAATATATGGATGGCGATAACTTAGTATTATCCAATGATATGCCGTTAGCCGTTCAAGCTTGGATGGAAGCCTTTATTGGTCGTCACGGTGAATTGTTAGAAGTAAGACGTAAGAAACGAAAAGGAGCGGGCAGAGCAAATGGCAACTAATTTTTTTAGCCGTTGGTCGAAACGTAAATTAGAAGAATCCATAACCGAACTTAAAGACGCTGAGGTTGTGGAGTCTAATAAACTTATTGAACCAGAAACAGCACAAACACAAGAAGAACCAAATACTGAAACGAAAGCAGTGGCAGCGGAGACACTAGGTGCTTCAGCTCAAGAGGCCTCAAGCGAATCAAACGATCCTGAAGAGGTGTCCGTAGCGCAGCTATTGGTGTCTAAGGCTTCAGAGAGTGTTAAGAAAGCAGCATTGCGTAAGATGTTCTTATCAGAAGAGTTTAACGTTCGTGATGGTTTGGATGATTACGACGATGACTACAGTAACCTAAAGTCGCTTTCTGAAGGCGTTGCAGAAACACTTCGTGATTGGGTGAAAGAGAAAACTGAAGAAGAACCAGCAGAAGAAGATTCACAACTATCCGAATTTAATGAAAAAAGTGACATTGAAGCGACTGATGCAGAACCAACCGAAGGTGGCGAAATCCCTGAGGAACAAAAAGACCTGGATATAAAAACAGTGTTTGGTGAAAGTGATACACTAGAGACAAAATGAAACCTGAAGAGGTGGGACAAAATATACCTCATAAAGAATAGGTACATTTTGACCAAACGCTCAATGAACCGGCTGCGACAAAATGTCCCAGTCGGTTTTTTTATTCCTACAATGTTCAAGGTGAATAGCTTAGTAATTGAAAATAAAGCGATATTTAATTGGCGCGACATTTGCATCCTGTTGCTCATTACTATTCTTTTTGAAGTTAGAAAAGTTGCCTATTAGGCATTGATAACCCATGAAGTGCTACCTAAAGGGGTAGTTACTGCCGAGTTAATCAGCAGAATCACCTGCGCTAACTACAATGAAAGATGGAAGAAACTATCCATACGTATAAATGGAACTGAGCAATGTTGAAACAACTATTAGAACAAGCAACTTCCAATAACGGTAAAGCGCGTCTATATGCGTTTGAGAATACCGTAGAGTTGACCAATCTTATTCCACCAACGGTGAGCTACGAGAGTGGCGGTAATACACTGATTGTTGGACCGACAGCCATCATCGAGAGTGCCGCCGCACAGCTATCTCAAATGAACAGCCTGACACTGCTTTCTACCGATGGAGAGAAAGGTTCTAATCCAGAACTTTACTTTGCAAACTCGGTTCAGATTTCTGGTTTTCTAGGTACGTTTGAAGTGCTTATCGAAAAAAACGGTCTAACAAGCAACCTAGCAAAAGTCGCTATTAATAGTGATTGTTTCGATGTTGTTCTCGATCTTTGTTTAAGCAGCTGTATGTCAGAAGAGGTTCCAGTTCCGGGCTATTACCCAGTAGGACGCGGCTATCCAAAACTGGCAGAAGCGCTAGAAGAAATCCCAATGTTAATGGGTACGTTTGATAAGCCAAAATTCTTCCGTCTGGACACTGACCTGTGTGCGCACAGTTCTCGTGGCGTAAAAGGTTGTGAGCGCTGTGTGGATGCTTGTCCTGCTGGCGCACTATCAAGTGAAGGTAGCGATAAGACCGGTCATCGTATCGAGATTAACCCATACCTATGTCAGGGTGTGGGTACGTGTGCAACAGCTTGTCCGACCGAAGCAATCCATTACGCGCTGCCAAATCCAGAAGAAACACAAAAATTTATCGAGCGTATGCTCGCTAATTATGAGCTTGCTGGTGGACTTGATCCTATCGTGATTATCTGTAGTTCTCGTCATGAAAGCTACAATGTAATGGCACTGAAAATGCTGCCAGATAATGTGATACCAATTGTGGTGGAAGAGCTACCTTCTATCGGTATCGATACTTGGTTCGCTGCGTTGGTGAATGGCGCGACACAAGTGTTGTTCGCGGCTTCTCGCTTTATGCCACAAACGATTATTCGTATTCTGAACAACGAAGTGGGGATCGCGCAACATCTGTTGGATCAACTTGGTATCGCCAAAGAGACCATCGATATCCTTTACTTGGAATCGCTACGTGAAGGTCCGCCGACACTTTGCACAGATTCATTCGATCTTGCTCTAGGCGATCTGCAAGGCAATAAGCGTCAACGCCTATTTACTGCGCTTGATGCCATGTCTTCTTCTCGAATTCCTGTAGAGAACATAGTCGAACTGCCAGCGAACGCTCCATACGGTAATGTTTCTTGCCAGAGCAAAGATTGTACGTTGTGCATGAGTTGTGTGGCGGTTTGTCCAACACGTGCTCTACATACCGACGGTCAATCGCCATCGCTTAAATTCGTCGAACAAGACTGCATTCAATGTGGCTTATGTGCAAAAGCGTGTCCTGAAAATGTTCTGACGCTAATACCTCGCATGAATTGGGTGAAAGAAGAACGCCAGAAAGCAGTTGTAATTCATGAGGAAAAAGCAGCGGAATGTGTGCGTTGCCATAAACCTTTCGCACCACAGACTATGATTGATATGTTACAGAATAAGTTACGTGGTCACTCTCATTTCTCGGACGAAGCCGCGATTAACCGTATTGCCATGTGTGAAGACTGTCGTGTGATCGATATGTTTGAATCGATGGCGGCAGAGCCAATGAAACAATTGAAATACTAGGAGCTTGCAGTGAATACGCAACTAGAACAAGAACAAACACTGAGAGCAGAGATCTACTTAGTTCTTTCAGCCCTTTGTCGCAGTGCACCAACACCAGAAATGATTGAATTTTTGACGGCGTTAGAAATTGAACCATCTGAAAGTGCGATGCAAAAAGCGTGGGTCGCACTGCAGCAAGCGGCGAAAGAATCAAGTCATGAAGATCTAGAAGACGAATACCAAAATCTTTTTATTGGTATTGGCCGCGGCGAAGTGATGCCTTTCAGCTCATGGCATTTAACTGGATCGTTAATGGAAAAACCATTAGCAGAAATCCGTCGGGATTTAGCATTGATTGGTATCGAGCGCGATGAGCAGGTGAAAGAGCCAGAAGATCACATTGCTGCACTTTGCGAAGTGATGTCGATGCTTACAGGGGAAGATGAAGCGCTACAACAAGCGGTGTTCAACAAACACATCGCCCCTTGGTTTGCCTTATTTACTCGTCAACTTGAAAAGGCACAGAGCGCGAACTTCTACAAGCCTGTTGCCCAACTGTGTGAAGCATTCTTAACCCTAGAGCAAGTGCGCTTTAGCGTAAATACCAAAAGCAGTAAGCACAAATTAAAGATTGATGTGAAAAATGTCACTGATTACGAGTAATCGAGTAGTACTTGGACATATCGATAGAGAGGCATAAGTCTCCACAGTTCTACCGTAAGGTAAGGAAGCAATGATGAAAGATAATAAAGAAATAAACACAAGCCGCAGGGAGCTCCTGAAAGGCTTAACAACTGCAGCCGTAGCTAGTGCGGTTGTCGCTGGAACAACAAGAGTGGCAAGCGCTTCAGAAACGGTTGAGACCTCTGAAAAAGACGTGAAGAAGACAGGGTATCGCGAAACGCAACATATTCGTGATTACTACAACACACTTTAGGAGATAACGAATGAAATTAGTCAAACGCTCCGACAGTGTGAGCAAGCAAACGAATCAGCTTGGCATTTCACGCCGTTCGTTTATGAAAAACTCCTCGCTCGCTGCTGGTGGCGCTGTTGTGGGTACAAGCCTATTTGCACCGGGCATGATGAAAAAAGCACAAGCAAAAAGTGTCGATCCAGAAGCAAAGGTTGAGCAGAAACGTACTATATGTTCACACTGCTCTGTGGGTTGTGGTGTTTACGCTGAAGTTCAAAATGGTGTGTGGACTGACCAAGAGCCCGCATTCGATCATCCGTTCAATGCCGGAGGCCACTGTGCAAAAGGCGCTGCATTGCGTGAGCATGGCCATGGCGAACGTCGTCTTAAGTACCCAATGAAACTTGAAAACGGTAAGTGGAAGAAGCTTTCTTGGGAACAAGCATTAGAAGAAATCAGCCAGCAGACACTGAAGATTCGTGAAGAATCAGGTCCTGACTCAATTTTTTGGTTAGGCAGTGCAAAACACAACAACGAACAAGCGTACATGTTCCGTAAAATGGCGTCGTTATGGGGTACCAACAACGTTGACCACCAAGCGCGAATTTGTCACTCAACAACCGTTGCCGGTGTTGCAAACACTTGGGGTTACGGTGCGATGACCAACTCGTTCAATGATATGCACAACTGCAAGTCCATATTGTTTATTGGTTCGAACCCAGCGGAAGCGCACCCTGTTGCGATGCAGCACATTCTTATAGCCAAAGAGACCAATGGTTGTAAGATTGTTGTTGTTGACCCACGTCGCACAAAAACAGCTGCCAAGTCCGATCACTATGTTTCAATTCGTCCTGGCACTGATGTTGCCTTTATCTGGGGTGTGTTGTGGCATGTATTCAAAAACAATTGGGAAGATAAAGAGTTCATTTACCAGCGAGTGTTTGGCTTAGACGAAATTCGTGCTGAAGTAGAAAAATGGAGCCCTGAAGTTGTAGAAAACGTGACGGGAGCGGATGAAGCGACAGTCTACAAGACCGCCAAAATTCTAGCAGAAAATCGCCCTGGCTCTATTGTTTGGTGTATGGGAGGAACCCAGCACACGACAGGTAACAATAATACTCGTGCATACTGCATACTTGAACTCGCATTAGGTAACTTAGGTAAATCGGGTGGTGGTGCGAACATTTTCCGTGGCCATGATAACGTGCAGGGCGCGACAGATCTGGGTGTACTATCTGACACGTTACCCGGTTACTATGGTTTATCGGAAGGCGCATGGCGTCACTGGTCGAAAGTCTGGGATCTTGATTACGAGTGGGTGAAAAACCGCTTTGATAACAATACTTACGCTGGTCAAAAGCCAATGAACAGCGCAGGTATTCCTGTCTCTCGCTGGATTGACGGTGTTCTAGAACAAACAGATAAAATACGTCAACGTGCCAATATTCGTGGCATGTTCTACTGGGGACACGCAGTAAACTCTCAGACCCGTGGTCCAGAGATGAAAAAAGCAATGCAGAAGCTGGATATGATGGTGATTGTTGATCCATATCCAACCGTTGCTGCGGTAATGAACGATCGTACTGATGGCGTTTACTTGCTTCCTGCTACGACTCAGTTTGAAACACACGGTAGTGTGACAGCGTCAAACCGTTCAATTCAATGGCGTGATCAGGTTATTCAACCACTATTTGATTCGAAACCTGACCACGAAATCATGTACCTATTGACGAAAAAACTTGGGTATGAAGATGTTCTGTTCAAAAACATCCGAGTTGAGAACAACCAGCCTGTAATCGAAGACATTACTCGCGAATTCAACAAAGGCATGTGGACGATTGGATATACAGGTCAAAGCCCTGAGCGCTTAAAACTCCATCAGAAGAACTGGCATACATTCAATTTCAATACACTTGAAGCGGTTGGTGGTCCAGTAAATGGCGAAACATACGGGTTACCGTGGCCATGCTGGGGTACACCTGAGATGAAACACCCAGGTACTCACATACTTTATGACACGTCTAAGACCGTTGCTGAAGGTGGTGGTAACTTCCGTGCACGTTTCGGTGTTGAATTTGAAGGTCAAAGCCTACTGGCGGTAGATAGCTACTCGAAAGGCTGTGAACTTAAAGACGGCTATCCAGAATTTACTGACAAAATGCTCAAACAGCTTGGATGGTGGGATGACCTAACGGCAGAAGAGAAAGTTGCGGCAGAAGATAAAAACTGGAAGACTGACTTATCTGGTGGGATTCAACGCGTGGCGATTAAACACGGTTGTATTCCGTTTGGTAACGCTAAAGCTCGCGCAATTGTGTGGACATTCCCGGATCGTGTGCCATTGCATCGTGAACCTCTTTATACACCAAGAAGAGATTTACTTGTAGATTACCCAACATGGGACGATAAGGCTTCTATCTTCCGTTTACCTACATTGTATAAATCAATCCAAGAGCAGGATAAAGCGAAAGAATACCCGATTATTCTAACCTCTGGCCGTTTAGTAGAGTACGAAGGTGGTGGTGAAGAAACGCGTTCTAACCCTTGGTTGGCCGAGCTTCAACAAGAAATGTTTGTAGAAGTGAACTTGAAAGACGCAAACGATCTTGGATTTAAAGATGGAGACGACGTTTGGGTTGAAGGTGCAGAAAACGGGCGTATTAAGGTGAAAGCAATGGTTACATCGCGTGTAAAACCAGGTTTAGCATTCTTACCATTCCATTTTGGTGGGAAATTCGAAGGTGAGAGTCTTCTTGATAAATATCCTGAAGGTTCAGCCCCTTACGTTATCGGTGAGGCGGCTAATACGGCAACCACTTACGGTTACGACCCTGTTACCTTGATGCAGGAAACGAAAGTAACTCTATGTAACATTCGCAAAGCGTAAGGAGCACTAAAATGGCAAGAATGAAATTCCTTTGTGATACCAAGCGCTGTATCGACTGTAATGGTTGTGTGACGGCATGTAAAAACGCAAATACTGAAGCTGTGCCATGGGGTATTCAGCGTCGTCGTGTTGTTACCTTAAATGAAGGCGAGCCAGGTGAGAACTCTATCTCGGTAGCATGCATGCACTGCAGCGATGCACCTTGTATGGCCGTTTGCCCGGCCGATTGTTTTGTTCAAACTAAAGATGGTATCGTCTTACATAACAAAGATTTGTGTATCGGCTGTGGCTATTGTTTATTCGCTTGCCCGTTCGGCGCACCACAGTTTCCAAAACAAAACGCATTTGGGGAAAGAGGGAAAATGGACAAATGTACATTCTGTGCAGGTGGCCCAGATTTACCGCCTAACTCTGAGAAAGAAAAAATGCTTTACGGCTCAAATCGAATCGCAGAAGGCAAACTACCTTTATGTGCGTCAATGTGTTCAACAAAGGCTTTGCTGGCCGGAGACGCTGAAAAAATTTCAGACATCTTTCGTGAACGAGTGGTTGAACGCGGAGCGAAAAACGCAGGTTGGACTGACGGAAACGACCTTTCTTATGATGCGACCAAAAGCTGATCTAGGAGAGACTCATGTTACATTCCATTAAACGTGCGCCTCTGGCAATGCTGTTTGTGTTAACAGCATTGTTGCTGGCTGTGACGTTACCAGTTCATGCAGAAGAGAGCCAAGCTCAACAAATTGTGAAGGCAGAAGTTATCCAACTTGCAGGTGCTGATTTCTGGCGTCAAGTCAGAGATGGAGAGGCAGGTACAACAGGATCCATGTCTCCGGAGCATGAAGTGTTAATCAATACGCCTGGCGAGGCATGGTATTTACTGAAAGAAAAATGGATGTCTCCAGCTGGTGCTGTGGCTATTTTCGGTAGTATCGCAATGGTGATCATGGCTTACTTATTCGTAGGTCCTCTGATGCTAAGTAAGCCTAGAACGGGTAAAAAGATAAAACGCTGGTCTCGATTAGACCGGGCACTTCACTGGAGTATGGCGTTTACATTTTTGACATTGGCATTCAGCGGCTTAATGTTGGTTTACGGTAAACACTTCTTAAAACCATATGTATCGACCGAGTTCTGGGGCTTTGTAGTGATGCTCGCGAAGCAATACCACAACTACATCGGGCCGTTGTTCTTTATCTTGCTCATCTTTGTACTGCTGAAATGGTGGCGCAAATCCATCCCTAATATGACTGACATTCGTTGGTTTATGAAAATGGGTGGTATGGTTGGTAAGCACAAAGGAACGCACCCATCAGCAGGGTTCTCTAACGGTGGTGAGAAAGCAGTCTACTGGTTGCTAATCTTCTTTGGTGCCATCGCCGCGGTCAGTGGCTTAGTTTTGGATTTCCCGATTTTTGGCCAGACTCGTCGTGATATGGAACTGTCTAACCTTATTCACGCAATATCGGCGCTTATTTTGATCTGTGGCTTTATCTTCCACATCTACATTGGTCTGTTCGGTATGGAAGGTGCGCTAGAGGGAATGGTCACTGGTGAAGTCGACGAAACCTGGGCGAAAGAGCACCACGATCTTTGGTATGAAGATGTGAAGTCTCAAGACGCCATTGGTGACTCAAACGTGGCACAAACGGAAGTAAAAGGAGCGAAAGCGAATGAACAAACATCATAACGGGATTTGGGTTGCATACATCCTGAGCTGTTTGACCCCGTTTACGTTTTTGATCTCAGGCGTTATCGCAATCATTTATGCAGGTTACCGTTTGGATAAAGGTGATGACAGCGATGTGGTGAACTCTCATTACTATGGCTTGATTCGTACTTTTTTCCTTTACCTGACGTTCTTCGTGGTTTTGATCGTAACGGTTGCAACGTCGAATGGTGTATTAATTGGTGTGAGCGACTATTGGGTACACAGTTCACTACTGGATACCATCGCATACTTTATTCCATGGATAGGCATGCTGTTTGCTGCACTAGCGATTCTCGTGTGGTTCCTACGTATGTATCAAGGTATGCAACAGCTACGTAATAATTTGCCTCATCGTCCTTCAACTGGCCCAAATCTGTAAAGAATGATGGTTTCATAAGCGTGAGGCTATAATCGTAAAACCCTCGATATTTATCGAGGGTTTTTTATGCTTATTATCTTTCAAAGCAAGTATTAACAGTTGCCTTTCTTAGCTTGACCAGGAGGACAGAAGTTACCATTACCAGAGTGCTTGCTATCGTTCGTACTCACTTTGACTTTCACGTCGTCAATTTCACCTTCAACGTGTGTGAGTTGACAGCCCGCTAGGGTGGTAAGTAAAAAAAGAGCTAAAACGGCTCGCGTCATTGTTTTTCCTCTCAAAACGAAACATTAGTTAACGTCATTACGACTATGGTCTAATCCATATTACTACTGTTGTTAATCTTCCAGTGTTAAGCTTGTGAAAAAGAACGACAAGGATGAGTTATGAATTTCCCTTATAGAAATATTGTAGTACTAACTGGGGCTGGTATTTCGGCAGAATCCGGTATTCAAACGTTTCGCGCTCAAGATGGCCTATGGGAAAATCATCGCATTGAAGATGTAGCGACACCTGAAGGTTTTGCGCGTGATCCGGATCTGGTCCAAAGTTTTTATAATCAACGCCGAAAAAAACTGCAGGGTGAAGATATACAACCTAATGCCGCACATATCGCGCTAGGACGCCTTGAAGCAGAAATTTCGGGCAAAGTGACTGTCATTACCCAAAATATCGACAACCTTCATGAAAGAGGCGGCAGCAGCAACATTATTCATATGCATGGTGAGTTACTAAAGGCTCGTTGTAGTGAATCAAATCAAGTCATTGAGCATTCGAAAGACATTCAAACCGGTGAGCTGTGCCATTGTTGCCAAATTCCTTCACAAATGCGTCCACACATAGTGTGGTTTGGTGAAATGCCTTTGCGAATGGGAGAAATCTATGCCGCCCTAGAAGAGGCAGATTTGTTCATTTCTATCGGTACCTCTGGCGTTGTGTATCCCGCTGCAGGTTTTGTTCATGACGCGAAGATGCATGGTGCGCATACCATTGAAATCAATTTAGAACCAAGTGCAGTCGAGAGTGAGTTTGAAGAGAAACGTTACGGCAAAGCAAGCGTTGAAGTGCCAAAATTGGTTGCCGAAATTCTTGCGCTAGAAAACGAAGCTAGCGCTTAAACAAACGTGTAGGACACAAATATTCCTATGCATTGTGTTTTGGACCGGGTACTTGTCCATACTCCAGATACAAGAAAAGCGACCGAAGCCGCTTTTCTAAACTAATTCGACAGACTGATTAGTTGTCTACTTTTAGTTTTTGGAAGTACTCATCGTAAAGCACGCTTGCTTCACCAACTTCATCTTGCCATGTGCCGCTGTCCATCACTTCTTGTGGTGGGAAGATACTTGGATCGTTAGCAAATTCTTTCGGTAGTAGCTCGTGTGCGGTTTTCACTGGAGTAGGGTAACCAATCTCTAGTGCAATCTTAGCTGCGTTTTCTGGACGTAATAGGAAGTCAATCATCTTATGCGCAGCATCAACGTTCTTAGCGCCAGCTGGAATTGTTAGGCTGTCCATCCAGAAGATAGAGCCTTTTTCTGGCCAGATGATGTCGATGTTCGCGCCTTCTTGACGAGCCATGTATGCAGAGCCATTCCAAAGCATACCAAGTGAAACTTCGCCTGCTAGGTATGGGTTCGCTGGGAAGTCTGAGTTAAATACCAATACGTTTGGCATTAGCTTCTTCAGCTCTTCGTAAGCGGCTTTTATTTCATCTGGGTTCGTTGTGTTAGGTGAGTAACCAAGCTTACTCAATGCAATGTGGAATACTTCGCGAGAATCATCCATCAGCATCAGTTGGCCTTCCCACTTGCTGTCCCAGAAATCATCCCATTTAGTCACAGAAGACTTATCTAGCATGTCTGCATTGATACCAATACCCGTCGCACCCCAAATGTATGGGATAGAGTAGTTGTTATTCGGGTCGAACGGTTTGTTCAGGAAGTTAGTGTCTAGATCAGCAAAATGAGACAATTTCTCTTTGTTGATCTGTTGCAGCATGCCTTCTTTACGCATTTTTGATACGAAATAGGTAGACGGTACTACCAAGTCGTAACCAGAACCTTGAGTTTTCAACTTTGCGTACATGCTTTCATTAGACTCGTACGTAGAGTAGATGACCTTGATCCCAGTTTCTTTTGTAAAGTCTTCAAGAACTTCATTTGGAATATATTCCGACCAGTTGTAGAAATAAAGTTCTTGATCAGCCGCCATTGCAGGGGTAGCGATTAGAGTCGCTGCACACAGTGCGCTTGCGTAGAATTTACTTTTCATTTGTTTTCCGTTTTGTTCAGCAATAGCACATACCAACACCGGATGGTATTGATAGACCCATTGCGATAAGCACAATCCTGTTTATTCGGATCACCAACCTCAATCATTATTGGATAAATAGGTGACAATGTTTGAAGCCGCGTCAAATAAACCTGGCTACGTTTACCTAAATAACCTCGAATTCGAAATAGTGATGACACTCTGAACCCTCAAGTTAATAGGGTATAAAAGTATATCAGTCAATGACAAAAATAGGCAGCGTATTGCTGCCTATTTTTTTTAGTAGATGCCTTTTTAAGCAGATTATTGACCCGCTTTCAGCTTCAGGAAGTAGTCTTCGTATTTCACTGTCATGTCACCGACAGAATCTTGCCATTCAACTCGGTCAAGATCTTCTTGAGAAGGGAACAGTGGAGCAACGTCTTTGAACTTCGCGTTAGATTCTGCAACCGCTGTTAGATAACCAGTATCACGAGAGATTTGCTCAGCAATTTCTGGACGCAGTAAGAAGTCGATCATTTTGTGAGCAGCATCTACGTTTTTAGCACCAGAAGAGATAGCAAAGTTATCAACCCAACCGATACCACCTTCTTTAGGGAATACAAGCTTCAGGTTCATGCCTTCGTTTTGAGCTGCTGCCGCACTACCATTCCAAAGCATACCAACACCAACTTCACCAGACATGTAAGGTGCGCCTGGGTTGTCAGAGTTAAATACTAGTACGTTTGGCATTAGCTTTTGCAGCTCTGCGTATGCTTCGTCAATCTGTTTTGGATCTGTGGTGTTACCAGAGTAACCCAGTTTGCGCAGTGCAATGTGGAATACTTCACGAGTATCGTCCATCAGCATTACTTGACCTTCAAGCTCAGGTTTCCATAAGTCAGCCCAGCTTTGGAAGTCATTTGGATCGTACATGTCAGCATTCACTGCTAGACCTGTAATCGCAACAACGTGTGGAATAGAGTAGTCATTCTTTGGATCGAAAGGCTTATCTAGGTAATTTGTATCTAGGTTGCCGAGGTTTTTCAGCTTAGACTTGTCGATTTTTTGTAGCATACCTTCATCACGCATCTTTGCGACGAAGTAAGTTGAAGGTACGACTAGATCATAACCTTGGTTATGAGTTTTTAGCTTTGCATACAACGTTTCATTCGACTCGTAAGTCGAGTAGATAACCTTGATGCCAGTTTCTTTGGTAAATTGCTCTAGGATATTACTGTTAATGTAAGGACCCCAGTTCATAAATACCAATTCTTTGTCGTCCGCTGCCGCTGAACCAGAGAACAGAGAAAGCGCACATGCACTACCAGCTAATAGAGTAGCCCATTTTTTCATTGACGTTAGCTCCAAACCAAACGTTGTCCAATTAACTGGACGATAGATAGAAAAACAGAATGGGATGTAACCATTCTGTTTGATGATTTGACGGTGGTAGATTTTACTTTACTTTTTCTCTTGCTAGCAACTGAGAAATCACTACCAAAATCAAAGATACAATCAACATAACCGTCGCTAATGCATTCACCTCAGGTGAAATGCCTACCTTCACCATTGAATAGATCTTCAATGGTAGGATTTCATAGGTTGGTCCTGTTACAAACGAGCTGATAATCACATCGTCTAGAGACAGGGTGAAGCTTAGCAACCAACCTGCGGCTACCGCTGGTTTAGCAAGAGGAAGGATAATCTGTTTTAAGATAACCCATTCACTTGCACCAAGGTCTTTTGCCGCTTCTAACATTTTCACATCAAATCCGTTTAGTCGGCTATATACTGTTACCACAACAAATGGTAAGCAGAAAGTGATGTGAGCAATTAATAAAGTAAAGAAGCCAAGTTGTGCGCCTAATACTAGGAACAGAGCCAACAATGAAATGGCCATCACGATATCAGGTGACATCATTACAACAAACAACATGCCGTTGACTGCACCTTTACCTTTAAATGAGTAACGGAATAGGGCAACGGCAGTCAAACTACCAATAAGTGTAGCAGCCGTTGCGGAAAATACCGCAACATTTAGTGAATGCCATGCAGCTTGCATTAAACTGTCGTTATTTACTAACGTTTCATACCATTTGGTCGTGAAACCACCCCATTTCATACCAAACTTATTGGCATTAAATGAGTTAACAATTAAGACGATAATTGGCAGATACAAAAATGCGTATACCAGCGTCATAAAGCTAAATCTAACTGTGCGTCCCATTAGTCTAGCTCCACCTTCTTATTCAATAGTTTACCTGCGCGATAGTAGGCGTACAGCATAATAGCCATTGCGACGGTTAGGGCAATACTGGTTGCTGCACCAAATGGCCAGTCACGAGCGTTCAATACTTGGCTTTTAATTACGTTACCGATCAGTAGGTTCTTCGCGCCGCCTAAAAGGTCAGAGATGTAGAACATACCTAGTGCTGGAAGCAGTACCAATAGACAGCCGCCGATAATACCAGGCATTGTCAACGGTAAAATGACTTTAGTAATCGTTTGGATTTTGTTCGCACCAAGATCTTTTGCAGCTTCAATATACGTGTTGTCTAACTTTTCGATTGCCGAGTAAAGCGGCAGAATCATAAACGGAAGCAAGATATAAACGAGACCGATCATAACCGCTGTTTCGGTGTACATTAAGCGCAGTGGCTTATCGATGATTTCCATTGCCATCAGTGATTTGTTCAAAATGCCTTGGGTACCAAGAACAATCTTAAGTCCGTAAGTACGGATCAGAGAGTTGGTCCAAAACGGTACAATCACCAAAAACAACATGAACGGACGCCATCTTTCAGGCATCTTCGCTACGATATAAGCAAATGGGTAACCAATCACTAGACATAACAACGTCGCAATGATCGCCATGTAGAAAGAGTGCATTAGCACTTTCGCATACAGGGGATCCAGTAGACGAAGGTAGTTGTCGAAGGTAAACGTTAATTCAATTAGATTCGCTTCATCACGTGTCAGGAAGCTTGTACCGATTATCATTAGATTCGGGATCAACACAAAAAGTGTTAGCCAACCAACAATTAGGGTAATGATCGCGTTCTGAAGATTAAGCTTCTTGCTGATCATTTAGTACTACCTCCCAGCTCTCAACCCAAGTAATCGCGACTTTCTGGCCGAGAGAGTGGTCCACATCAGGATCATCCTCGTTAAAGAATTCGCTTACCATCACGCGCATACCTGAATCCAGCTCAATTACGGAATCCAATGTCATACCTTTATAGGTACGTTCAGTCACGTGACCTACGATGCCTTTTTCTTCTGACTCTTTAATCTCTTCGATGCGCAAGTCTTCTGGGCGAAGTAGTACTTGTAGTTTGTCACCGGCTTGTGCTTCTCCGTCGAAGTATACCACCGCTTCAACACCTTCGATTTCTGCTCGAATGCGTTTCTCATCGATACGCTCAAGCATGGTCGTGTTGAATACGTTGATCTCACCGATAAAGCGAGCCACAAAGAGGTTTTTAGGCTCTTCGTATATTTCACGTGGAGAGCCATCTTGTTCAATGACACCATCACGCATAACGATAATGCGGTCAGACATTGATAGGGCTTCTTCCTGATCGTGAGTTACAAAGATAAAGGTAATTCCTAGCTGACGTTGAAGTTGTTTTAGCTCGATCTGCATTTGTTTACGTAGTTTGTAATCAAGAGCAGATAGAGATTCATCTAGCAGCAGTACCTTAGGTTTGTTAACAACGGCACGAGCAATCGCGATGCGTTGTTGTTGTCCACCTGAAAGTTGATGAGGCTTACGCTGCGCCATTTTTTCTAGGCGTACCATTCGTAGCGCTTCCATCACGCGTGGTTCGATCTCAGCAGCAGGTGTTTTCTGCATACGAAGACCAAATGCAACGTTTTCGAACACAGTCATATGAGGAAAGAGCGCATAACTCTGAAATACTGTGTTGACGTGCCTTTGCTCTGCAGGAACCTGGGTTACATCGTGATCATCTAAAACGATTTGACCGTTGTCTGCCGTTTCAAAACCCGCGATCATGCGTAAAACTGTTGTTTTACCACAACCAGAAGGGCCAAGAATCGTCAGAAACTCACCATGATTAACATCCAGATTTAAATTACCGATGATTTCCTTACCATCGAAACTTTTGCTAATACCAGATAGACGAACTACTGGCTTTCCTGCTTGCTGTTTAGCGTTCAACGTCTGTATTTCTCCCACGTTCAAATTGGGTTTGGACCAATTGATGTGACATTAGTCATTCACTTTTGAGGCGCGCATGATAATCACCAAAATTGTGAAATCAAAGCATTTTCTTATCTTGAAACAGAAAAAATTTTGCAGGCAAAAGTAAACAATCCTTACCATACTGTTTTTACAGGTATATAAACGACATTGTTACAATCTGTTAAGCCAATTTTTAAATCAGCAATTGTTTTCAATTTCATAAGCTTGCAAGTGATTAATTATTGACCAAATCACAGATATTGCAAGTTTAGTAAGTGGATTATGATTTTAGACATCGACAGATTTCTTTATAATGAGCGTAATATTAATACACTGGTTTTCCAGAAAAATTTTTACATGTTAGCCTTGGACGATATATGAACAACGATTTTGAGAAAGACTTCAATCTTGGAGGGAGTGTAGAGCGAGCTCTTTCTGGTCAATACGAACTAAAAGCGGGTGCCGTTTTTAGCGAAGCTTGGCGCACGACTATTCAGCAATTTTTATCATTTTCGCCTGCAATTATCCTGCTACTTTTTGTCCAACTGGGTATTTTCTATATTGCGCTCCAACTGCAGTTGGGTGACCCAAGCGTTATTTTAGATGCGTTGCAAAATCCAGAGTCTTTTACTAGTGACATTGTTACCGCCATTTATGTCGCAAACTTTAGTTACGAAGTGATCAGTGCGCCGATTTACGCCGGTGTTAGCCTAATGGCGATGAGCCATGTTGCAGGCTTGAAGACCAAAGTTCGTCATGTAGGAAAGGGGCTTCAGTTTACCATTCCGGTCATTTTGGCTACGTTATTTAGTTTAGTGCTGCAAGGTGCGGTGGGTGCAATTTTTCCATTGCTATCCCTCTATTTATCTTTAGCATTTAGCCATTCGATTTTGCTAATTTGTGAAAAGCGAGTCCCTCCAATGCAATCGCTGCTACTGTCGCTTCGAGCTATAAACAAAAAGATTTTTGTGGTTGCAGGGCTTTACTTAAGCGTCATGTTGATGTTTATTATTGCGGCAATGTTCTATGGTATAGGCCTCATTTTCGTATTACCGTTCTTCTTCCATTTAAAGGGAATTCTGTACCGCGAAATGTTTGGTATCAAATTGAAGATCGTAGCAACACAGCAAAACGATCACGATGGTAACTCTCAGGTGTTTAATGCCTAAATCCTTAAAATCAATGAGTTTACGAGTGACGGCTATCTTAATAGCCGCCACTTTTGCTTCTGTAGGCCCTTATTTGCACTACGACCGCGAATATCGCAATGCAATCGACCCGCAAGTCGTGCAAGGTCCTGTTTCATATCCGGATTTTTCGCACCTTCCACACATAGGTGAGATCCCGGACTTCAATTCGATTAAAGATACGAAAGACAAAAAGGCAGCGTTCTTTGATTTCCTTCGTCCTAAAATTGCGTTAGAAAATCAACGTATCGAGAAAGAGCGAGCATTTTTAACGTCATTACAGGTTGGAGATGTGACTTCCGAGCAAACGTCTTATGCAGAGCGTTTGGCTGCACTTTATTCTTTCCCACTAGACGACAACACAGTCACGCAAACTTGGTTGGATGAAATGTTCAAGCGTGTAAATGTGTTGCCAGAAGCTTTAGTATTAACTCAAGCTGCGAATGAATCTGCGTGGGGGACCTCTCGTTTTGCTACTCAAGCGAACAACTTGTTTGGTCAATGGTGTTATAAGAAGGGCTGTGGAATTGTTCCTGCAAAACGTGGCGCCGGTAACACACATGAAGTAAAGATGTTTGATACTGTACAGGAGTCTGTACACGGCTACTTTATGAATGTTAATCGTAACCGTGCTTATGCTGACTTGCGTGATATACGCGCTAACTTAGCAGGGAAACAAAAGGATTTGTTATCTGTGGCGACAGCATCAGAGCTGACACATGGTTTGCTCGCATATTCAGAACGCGGTATCGGATACGTTAATGACTTGCGTGCGATGATTCGTCACAATAACGCTTACTGGATATAATAAAAGAAATAACGGTTCAATGAAGAAGTTAAGCCTAAGTTTACTAGGCAGTGCGATGTTGGTGTTAGTATCGCCTGCGACTCACGCTCAAGAGTACATGTTTACGTACTCTAAGCTCTACACGCAACTAAAGAACAATAACAAAGAAGGTAATGATGATGTAAAAGTCGGCATTTTCTTTGTGGATTCTAAAACTAAGCAGTTGTGTGAGATAGAAAAAGCATGGATGGAAAAAGAAGAGCATTACGAAGAGTTCGTGATTCCAGCGACTAAAGAGCTGCCGCTCCCTGTCGACAAAAACCTTAAATCAGCAAATCCGTTGGTGTTTGTGCACACATCAAAAGACACGCGCTGTGATTATTCATTAGTAGTAATGACGAAAGAAGTACTACAGGGTAACGTATCTTACGAACAACTTACGCCACTTATTCCACAAATGCAGACCCTGTTAGAAGATCTAGGTGGTATGTTTGCTAATTGGTTCACTCCAGAAGTACAAGGTGTCACGATGGAGTTCGCAAACAAACTCAATGACACAATTACTTTCTCTAACGGCTCAATAAAGGAGATTGTTAATGGCAAAGTACAAGTGGCATTGAGCGAAATTGGAGAGGGCGGGTATATGACTTTGCCACAGCCAACGACTCGCGTATTACCTTATCTACCAAACGCAACAAACTAATCGCGATTTGATTTTTAAAGAGCTGCAATAGCAGCTCTTTGTTATTTATAACGCTCTTCGACCTCTTTTCGTGCGATTTATTGATGGACTCCATCACACAAAGATTTAATCCTACGTAAAAAGCCCGTATAATCCACGCCCCAAAGAAACCCATGTTAGGAAGTCCTACAGTCGATTTTTCGGCGATGTGAGAGCCCGTGATGAACCAAACAGATACAAGAAAAGAAACCCTTGAATTCAACAAGCTTCAGAAACGTCTAAGAAGACATGTTGGAAATGCCATTGCAGATTACAACATGATTGAAGAAGGTGATGTTGTGATGGCATGTATAAGCGGTGGTAAAGATTCATTTGCGATGCTTGATATCCTGCTGAATCTACAAAAGGCTGCGCCTATTAAATTTGAAGTAGTTGCGGTTAACCTTGATCAGAAGCAACCAGGCTTCCCAGAGCACATTCTGCCGGACTACTTTGAAACACTGAACATTCCTTATTACATCGTCGATAAAGATACATACTCCGTTGTGAAAGAGAAGGTGCCAGAAGGTAAAACGACTTGTGGCCTATGCTCACGTCTACGTCGTGGTACGCTTTACTCTTTTGCTGAGAAGATTGGTGCAACTAAGCTAGCACTTGGTCACCATATGGACGACATTGTTGAGACGATGTTCTTAAACATGTTCCACGGTTCTCGCTTAAAAGCGATGCCACCAAAGCTACGCTCTGATGATGGCCGTAACGTTGTTATTCGCCCTCTAACTTACTGTCGCGAAAAAGACTTAATTAAGTACGCAGAACACAAAGAATTCCCAATTATTCCTTGTAATCTGTGTGGCTCACAAGAGAACCTTCAGCGTCAATCAATCAAAGCGATGCTGATTGAATGGGATAAGAAGACGCCTGGCCGAGTCGAAGCGATCTTCAAATCAATTCAGAATGTAAGCCCAAGTCAACTGGCGGACCGCGAATTGTTTGATTTTGTGAATCTTCCGTTGGATCGTGAAGGCAATCGCGAAGAATATGAATTTAGTGAAGCGGTGGTATCTTCGACAAACATTGATGAGTCCATGTTTATCGATGTCACTAACATCTAAATCAAAATCCCCCAATAATTGGGGGATTTTGATTTCTAGCGGTAAAAAATAACATTACGAGGCAGTGTTAGGATCAAGGGGACTAATGTAACCGTTCGGTTTCAAGGCCAATACATCGCAATTGATTTTATCAATTACATGTTCCGCGGTATTACCGATAAACACAGCTGATAAGCCTGTACGCCCTGTAGTACCAAGGATCACCATCGCTGCATTTAGCTTTTCTGCCGTTGCTGGAATGATATCTTCTGGTAAACCTTGTTCAACGATGGTTTGCTCTTCGTTCAAACCATGTTTTTGACGAAGTGCTTTCATTGCCGTTAAATGATGCCCACGAACGGCATCGGTATAAGTTGTTGGGTCGAATTCTGGCAATTCAATGGTAATGTTAGCTGGAGTGACTGGGTAAGCATTAACGAGGAATGGTTCAGCGTCGAGTCGATTGCTGATTTCTTTAAGACGCTCTACCATCGAGTCATTCAGGTCAATATGAGTTGGGTTTTCAGAACCAACGTGAACAGAAGCAAGAATTCTTGCATGCTCAGGCCAATCCGCATTTTTGATGAGAAGTACCGGGCTAGGGCACTTACGTAACAAATGCCAATCTGTTGGCGTGAAAATGACAGATTCTAGAACGTCGTGTTTACGAGTTCCTTTGATCACTATATCGTGATCACCAGCGAACACTTCAGCAATGATTGCTTCATAAGGGCGATTATGCCAAACAACACAAACATCAAAGTCGAATCCATCTTCTAAATACGGCTGGGCAATCTTACGCATCCACAGTTCGCGTTGATGGATAACCCCCCGACGCATAGCATCTCTTTCATCAACCGATAGCATTGAAGTCATATCATACGAAAAATCGTAGATTGAAAGAAAGAAAGTGATTCGGCTTCGGGATACACTTTTTTGAGCTAATTGAACTGCTCTTGCAAGAGCTGGCTGCTCATCATGATTGATGTCAGCAACAACAAGAATCTTACTGTATATACTCATAACTAAGCCCACTTATGTTGTAGAACCAATTACTGAAAATAAGATAAATCAGTATATTGGAGTACACAAGGTACATTTTTAATGTAGCTCAGTTTAAGTGATATATAGAGGAATTTTTAAGGGATTTTGGAAGAAATATGATGTAGCTCATTTACGAGCTACATCAATTGATAGGAAAATTTAATTTTTACTTACACCAGCAAGTTCCATCAATGCATCATGATCTAATATGGTGATGTACTTACCCTTCACGCTCAGAATTTCAGATTTCTGGAAGCGCCCAAGTAGTCGGCTAATGGTTTCAACGGTTAGACCAAGATAGTTACCAATGTCACCACGTGTCATGGTCAAACGAAACTCTCTAGGACTAAAGCCACGTTGCGAGAAACGCGTTGATAGGTTGTACAAGAAAGCCGCCAAACGTTCTTCCGCATTCTTTTTGGAAAGGAGCAGAATCATTTCTTGATCTCCTTTAATCTCATTGCTCATCAGACGCATGATTTGTTGACGAAGCTTAGGCATCTTTCCTGATAAGTCATCAAGGATCTCGTATGGGATCTCACACACCATAGAAGTTTCTAGTGCTTGAGCAAAACTAGGGTGACAATCACCGGTAATTGCATCAAAACCGACTAGATCTCCCGCTAAGTGAAATGCTGTGATCTGTTCATCGCCTTGCTCAGTAATCGTGTAGCTCTTAATCGTTCCGGAGCGAATCGCGTACAGCGATTTAAGCTCATCACCCGCTTTGAAAAGTTCTTGCCCTTTTTGGATAGGCTTTTTTCGCTCGATGATTTGATCCAACTGATCAAGTTCAGACTCATTCAGTGTGAACGGAATACACAACTGGCTAATGCTACAATCTTGGCAATGAATCGCGCAACCGCCTGATTGGATGCGCTTTGTTGCAGGCTTTTCAGAAATCATAACAACCTTTCACTATTTGATATACATCAATATTTTATCACTGCTTAAGCATAAAGGGTAGCAAAAATATTGATGAGAATGACTTCAAGATTAGCTGAAACCAAGCATTACCATCGCACCGAATGCGGTATATAGACCATAAGTGATTAAGATTAAGGCTGAAATATTTCTAAATATTACAGACTTTTGAAGCTTTTTGAATTGAGTTGCGCCATAACCAACGGTTAGCATTGATGGGAGTGTGCCCAGGCCAAAGGCTAACATAATTAAACCGCCATTCATTGCACCACCGGACACCGCTGACCAAGTCAACGCAGAATACACTAAACCACAAGGTAACCACCCCCAAATAAAGCCAAATGATAGTGCATGAATAGGGCGCTTTAATGGCAATAATTTCTTGCCTACGGGAGAGATGTACTTCCAAATATATTGACCAACTTTTTCTATTAACAGTAGGCCTTGCCACCATTTAGCAATATACAGAGCGACCAAAATCATAAACATCGCAGCGATAAAACGAAGCCAAGCTAAAGGCTGAGTCAACCCACTAAGCTCAGAAAGACCGGAAACCATGCCACCCACGAGCGTACCAATAACGGCATAACTCAAGAGGCGCCCCACATTATAAAAGAGCGGAATTAATGAGGATGGCGTGTGGTTTGGTGTGCTCATGGAGAGAAGCGATGCGATACCACCGCACATCCCCATACAATGACCGGCCCCAACGAGACCGATCATAAAAGCTCCAATAAAGTCTGGACTCATATAATAAGGCTAGGATTTTTTGTTATGTGTTTTTTCTTCTTCACCCAATAGGATGTTGTGACCTTGCCGCTCAAGGTCTTCGAACTGATCGCTACGAACGGCCCAAAGAAATACGGCGGCAGCTACACAAACCAATACAATGGCGATAGGGATTAATATGTAAAGACTTTCCATGTTAGCTCTCTTACTTTTCTTTAAGCAGTCTCAAAGAGTTCGAAACTACAACTATAGAGCTCGCAGACATGCCAACTACAGCAACATACGGTGCGACGAGACCTGCGACTGCCAGCGGCAAAATTAACAGGTTGTAACCCAAAGACCAAGCTAAGTTTTCTCGAATTATCTTTCTTGTACGTATCGCAAGCAATCTGGCTTCCAATAACTTTTCCAAATTGTCGCCAAGAAGCGTCATATCAGCAGAAGCTTTCGCTACATCGGTTCCACTACCCATTGCAACTGAAAGGTGGGCACCCGCCAATGTAGGCGCATCGTTAATACCGTCCCCGACCATCATCGTGATGTCGTTTTGAGCTAGACTCTTAAGGTATGCGAGTTTGTCTTCCGGTTTTGCAGAGGCGATTACATGATCAATACCGACTTCGTTCGCAACCGGTTGTGCATTTTGCCGTGAATCACCAGTCAGCAATGTGGTTTTAATACCCGCATCCGCGAAACGTTGGATAAACGCTCGGCTTTCTTTACGGATTGGGTCACGATAATAGAATGTAGACACATGGCTATCATTTACCGATAAGTAAACGGCATTACTTTCATCTCTGGCTTCACCGAGCACAAATGCGGCACTACCAATCTTTACGGTTTTATTTCCCCATGCGCCTTGAATGCCTGAGCCGATGATATTTTGAACGTCAGTTACAGCCACATCCTGTTTTACAAAGCTAGAAAAGGCGCGAGCAATAGGGTGGTTAGCGTGGGCTTCAAGCGCTGCTGCAATCGCAAGACTATCTCTATCGGTGAGCACGCCAAACGTTTTGGTCTCGCTGATTTCGATGTCCCCTTTGGTCAAAGTGCCAGTTTTATCCACCACAAGGTGATTGATCTTACAAAGCGTTTCGAATACATGTCCTTTACGCAGTAGGATACCAAACTTCCCCATGCGAGAAGTGGCACAGGTTAGAGCCGTTGGTGTTGCCAACGATAGCGCACATGGACAAGTTGCAACCAAAACAGAAAGCATGATCCAGAATGCATCATCTGGCTTGGTTTGATGCCAGTAGAACCACGTTCCTGCAGAGATAATCAGAATCACACCAACAAAGTAACGCGCTACTATATCCGCAATCTCGGCGATCTTAGGCTTGGAGTGTTGTGCTTCGTCTTGCAGGCGTACGATATTAGAAATCATCGAATCCGCTTTTGAGTTGGTGACTTCAAGCTCAAAAGATTCTTCGCCATTTAGTGTGCCGGCATAGACAGCATCGCCAGCTTTTTTTACGACATGAACAGATTCACCTGTAAGCATAGATTCATCAATGTGGATCCGCCCAGAAATGACTTTTCCGTCTGCAGGAATATGCTCACCAGGAAGGACACGAATGCGGTCGCCGACCTTTAGAGTCTTAACTGGAATTTGCTCGCCTTCGAGAGTGGTTGCAATTGCTGGAATGAGTTTCAACAGATTTCCACTTGCCGCAGCGGCTTTTCTTCGAGCGCGCATCTCCAGAAAGCGGCCAACCAACAAAAAGAAGGTAAACATCGAAATGGACTCAAAGAATACCTCTCCTTGTTCTGTTGCGGTCGCAACTAAACTTGCCACGTAGGCGAAGATCAATGCTATAGAGACCGGTACGTCCATGCCCAACGTTCGACCTCGAATGCTTCGCCAAGCATTAAGATAGAATGGCAGTGCGGAATAAAGGAGCACAGGAGTGGCAAAGATCAAACTTACCCAACGGAAATAGTTTTTGAATTCAGGCTCTAGGTCACCAAAGACCTCGAGATACAGAGCGACAGCCAACATCATTACCTGCATCGTCGCCAGGCCTGCGATACCCAAGCGATAAAGGTATTGTTTCATCGTGCGATGATAAGAAGCTTCTTGTTTATCTGCTTCAAACGGAGCCGCTTTATAACCCAACTTATGAATAACTGAAAGCAACTCACTTAAGCGAACTTGTGTTTTGTCCCATGCAAGAAGTGCACGGTTAGTGGTCGTGTTGACACGAATAGATACTAAGCCTTTTGCATTTGAGACTTGTTTCTCAATTAACCAAGCACAAGCGGCACAGGAAACACCGTCTAAAGAAAGGGTGACCTCAGAGATATTTTCATGGTTACGCACGAACTCTGATTGGACCTCTTCGTTGTCATAGTGAACCAAAGCTTGAAGTTGCTCAGGCACTAAATCAGCCTTTTCAGCTGGAGCCGTTCGGTATTGGTAGTAGGAGACAAGGCCACTGTCGATAATGGTTTGTGCCACAGTTTCACAACCTGGGCAGCACATATCGCGAATTTCATCTAATATCTCTACTTTGAAATCCGTGTTGGCTGGTACATCGTCACCACAGTGATAACAGGATTTACACATAGACTTACTTCATTAATGGCGTTGGTGATGCTGGGAACTCGACTCGACCTTGAATCATCCATTCCTTGTTGTGGGGTTGAAGCTCGACGAACCAAGGGCCTTGGATCGACTCATCCGCAGCTAGACGATAATTGCCTTTTGCATCTGCCGTCAATAGCTTGGTGAAATCACGATCTGGCAGAGTGCGGTGTGTAAATGTCGCCATCAATGCGGGGAAGTGAGGCAACTTGCCTTTAACCAAGCTAATAACAATGGTGTCATCACCAGAAGAAACCGTCGCGTTGAGACCAAGATCACGAGCGACGTTCATTTTACTGATGTCGATATTGATGCCTTTACCTTTTTTATAGTAATCCTCAGCGACCAACGATACCGAGTTGCTAGCGAAAACGACAACGGTGACGATTGTCCATACAATGACAGTAAGAGGAAGGATGATCAGGAACCACGGCCAGAATTGTTTATACCAAGGCTTTACCATAAAAATGTTCTCAACAGCTAAATGAAAAATTGTAAGGCTTTAAATTTAAAGGAAAGACAGCCCCTATAAAAGGGGCCGTTATTGAAATGTTACTTATTATCAGAGTTGCTTAGGCTCCAGACGTAAGCCGAAACCAGCTGAACCTTGTCTTCACCTAGAATGTCCTTCCAAGCTGGCATTACACCGGAACGACCGTTCATTACCGTTTCAGTAACGTCTGCGCGAGAGTCGCCGAATAACCAATATTGGTCAGTCAGATCCGGCGCACCAACAGCAGGGTTACCCTTACCGTCAGTACCGTGACACGCCGCACATACGACGAAGCGGGCTTTGCCGGCAGCAGCTTCACGTGCGTTAACTTTACGGCCAGAAAGACTAAGCGTGTAGCTTACGACTTCTTGAACACCTTGTTCGCCAAGTGCATCTTTCCAACCCGGCATTTGACCGATTCGACCTTCCATTACCGTAGTAACAATCGCTGCAGGTTCACCACCATATAGCCATGCATCATCGGTTAAATTAGGGAAACCTTTTTGACCACGAGCATCAGAACCGTGACACTGAGAACAGTTCTGTAAGAACAAACGCTGACCAACTTTGATTGCTTCTGGATCTTGCGCAATTTCAGGAATAGGGCGCAGACCGTCAGTATTATGTGCAAGTTTGCGGAATGCTTCGCCAAAATATGCATCAGCATCATCCAGCTCTTTCGCATACTGGTTTAGTTGTTTG
Source organism: Vibrio sp. PID23_8 (assembly GCF_003584965.1). Taxonomy (NCBI): domain Bacteria; kingdom Pseudomonadati; phylum Pseudomonadota; class Gammaproteobacteria; order Vibrionales; family Vibrionaceae; genus Vibrio; species Vibrio sp. PID23_8. The sequence continues at coordinate 136,833 of NZ_LIXE01000006.1, forward strand.
TTTTCTTGCGCGCGCGCGATGGCTTCTTTTGACTCTTCCAACGTACGAACAGTTTGATCTGAACTTTGCCAGTTTAGGACACCTTTAAAGTTGCCTAGTCCTGGGAATAGGGTCAGATAGATAGCTGCAAACACGAAAGTGCTCACAAATAGGTAAGTCCACCACTTAGGCAGTGGATTATTAAGCTCGCGAATACCATCGTACTCGTGGCCCATGTCTTCCCCTTCCTCGACGCCCATTTTATCTTTAGCGCACCAAGTCAAGAGGATCGCACAGCCTACTAGCGTACCGACAGTAATCACGATAATCCAGAGACTCCAGAATGTAGTCATTACTTCTTCACTCCTTGGTTATTTGAGGTCGTTTGTTCTTCGTCAGCAAACACCAAGTTAGCATCTTCTTCGAAGCGCGCTTTGCGTTTCTTACTGAATGCCCACCATACGATGCCCATAAAACTAGCGAAGAGCACAACGGTATAAATACTATGAATTGTACCGAAATCCATATGACCTCCTTACTACATTGCATGACCAAGAGACTGAAGGTAAGCGATGATTGCATCCATCTCTGTTTTACCTTCGACTTCTTTAGCCGCATTCGCAATTTGTTCATCTGTGTATGGAACACCGAACTGGTTGCGGAACACTTCTAGTTTCTTCTGCGTCAGCTTACCGTCTAGTCCATTCTCTTCTAGCCATGGAAAACCTGGCATGTTTGACTCTGGCACGAGTTCGCGTGGGTCAATTAAGTGAACGCGATGCCACTCGTCAGAGTAACGTCCACCAACGCGAGCCAAATCCGGACCAGTACGCTTAGAACCCCATAGGAATGGGTGCTCCCATACGCTTTCACCAGCGACAGAATAGTGGCCATAACGTTCAGTTTCGGAACGGAATGGACGGATCATCTGACTGTGACAAACGCTACACCCTTCACGGATGTAAACATCACGACCTTCCATTTCCAGAGCGGTATAAGCACGTAGGTTTTCAACGGGCTCAGTCGTTTGCTTTTGAAAAATCAGAGGTGTGATTTCAACAAGCGCACCCCAACTGATGGCAAAAACGATGAAAATAGCCAGCAAGCCGACATTGCGTTCAAAGATTTCGTGGCGATTATTCGAATTATTACTCATTCTTTAATCTCCTTATGCCGGTTGAGGGATAGCTTTTAAGCTTTCTTTAGTCGCAGTTACCGTCTTGTACGTGTTGTATGCCATCAGGAACATACCTAACAAGAAGATGAAACCGCCTAGGAAACGTACGAAATAGAATGGGTAAGACGCTTCTACTGACTCGACAAAGCTGTAAGTCAATGTCCCGTCAGAGTTCACAGCTCGCCACATTAGGCCTTGCATCACACCGGAAATCCACATCGCAACAATGTAGAGAACCGTACCGATCGTTGCTAACCAGAAATGCACATTGATCAAACTAACAGAGTACATGCGCTCTTGGCCAAATAGACGAGGAACTAGGTGATACACAGAACCAATAGAAACCATAGCAACCCAACCTAACGCACCAGAGTGAACGTGACCAATGGTCCAATCCGTATAGTGAGAAAGGGCATTTACCGTCTTGATTGACATCATTGGCCCTTCAAACGTAGACATACCGTAGAAAGACAACGAAACAATTAGGAAACGTAGAATAGGGTCGTAGCGAAGCTTATGCCATGCGCCAGACAGCGTCATAATACCGTTGATCATACCACCCCAGGACGGAGCGAATAGAACCAAAGACATCACCATGCCTAGAGACTGAGTCCAGTCAGGTAACGCGGTATAGTGTAGGTGGTGAGGACCAGCCCAAATGTACAGAGAAACCAGTGCCCAGAAGTGAACGATAGATAAACGGTAAGAATAAACAGGGCGTTCAGCTTGTTTAGGGACAAAGTAATACATCATACCTAGGAAACCAGCGGTCAGTAGGAAACCTACCGCATTGTGCCCATACCACCATTGAACCATAGCATCCACTGCACCGGCATAAATCGAGTATGATTTACCGAGAGAGACAGGAATTGCCATACTGTTCACGATATGAAGTATTGCTACTGTAATGATAAAGGCACCGAAGAACCAGTTAGCCACATAAATGTGAGAAGTATTACGCTTAACGAGTGTTCCAAAGAACACCACCGCGTAAGATACCCATACAATCGCAATAGCGATATCAATTGGCCATTCCAACTCAGCATATTCCTTACCAGAGGTAATACCTAAAGGTAAGGTGATTGCTGCAGCAAGGATGATTGCTTGCCAACCCCAAAAGGTGAAGGCAACGAGTGGGCCACCAAAAAGACGCGTTTGACAGGTACGCTGAACAACATAATAAGATGTTGCGAACAGAGCACTTGTACCAAACGCAAAAATTACCGCATTAGTATGCAGCGGACGTAAACGACTGTACGTCAACCACGGCGTATCAAAGTTTAGCTGTGGCCAAACTAATTGAGCGGCAATCAAAACACCAACAGCCATACCAACTATGCCCCATAAAATGGTCACGAGGGTAAATTGGCGAACGACTGTATAGTTGTAGTTTTGTTCAAGCTGCTTTACTTGGCTCATTTGCATGCTTCCAATTTCTAATTAACTACACTTCACTTCCAACACGACTTTCGTCGTAACACCACCCAAGTAAACTCAAGAATTAAAGTGTTATGATAACTTTTTTCTATTGCTGACTTTAATAAAAAGTGGCATTTTCAGCCAGGCACTATACTTGAATTAACAATTCAATGACAGAGTAGTAACCTTACTAAGCCTCTGGAATTCAAGTTTTATTTAAAAAGTTTGAAGTTTGTAACAAGGATATTAGGAATTATGCCTGCACAAAAGTTAACAAAGGCGCGACTTGCACAAATCTTAATCATGCTCAGTCTTTTAGTTGGTGCCTTTTTCTGGCGCACCTTTACTTATGAAGCAAGCAGCATTGTGGATTGTTCACAAAAACAGCGATGTGATGTAACAATTGGACCTGAAAAAATCATAATAAACAAAGCTACTGACGGATTTTCGATCGAAAGCTCAGAAAGTGACAGTGTGAAAGTTGATCTAAATCAATCCGGTGAGTTTATTGTTATTGATGATAACCATCACAATGTTGCCTGGAGTGATATTTCGAAAGAAAGAGTGATTCATTTCAAATCAAGCAAAAATATCATCGAAGTACAATTATAAATCAGATCTGCCCCGTATTAATTGTGGATTTTATGCACAATTAATACGTTCTTAGGTAGCAGTAAATTATAACAGTGGTATAACAGTAAAGTAGAAAAAATAATAAACGCGTATGCACTGCCAAACCACATTTACCTATATAACAGACGAACATTTAGCGATAGCAAAAATTCACTCAGAGCTTAATGCGGCCAATTTATGTCATCTCATCTGCTACTATACTGAGGAGTATGACTTTACAGCTATTCATGAGGCAATTCTAAAGTACTTTCCCGATATCTCTTTTCACGGCGCCAGTTCGTGCCAGGCAATCATGACCAATAGTGGGTATCATAAGGGGCCAGTGATCGCGGCTTTAGCGATTTTTGACTCGGGACAGTACGCCTACGGTACTGGAATCGCGACTTATAACACGAGTATAAAAGCAAGTGTAAATTAGGCATTGAACATGGCGTTACACCATGCGGAATGTCCCGGCGAAGTCCCTAATCTGATTCTGTTGCACTCGACTCCTGGCAAAGAAGAAGAGATCATCGAGTACATAGATAACCGATTTGGCACTTTAATCCCCATCATAGGGGGCTCTGCTGCCGATAATCATATTGAGGGAAACTGGTCAATTATGACCACTCAAACCTATGAACAAAGCGGGGTCAGCTTAACGTTATTTTACTCATCTCAACCGGCTGCGATTGCTTTTAGCGCTGGTCATTCACCGACAGAGTTGGGCGGTATCGCGACTAAAACACAAGGTCGCTGTATACTAGAAATTGATCACCAACCCGCGCTTGGGGTCTATCGTAAATGGACCAAATATCACGAACAGCATTTAGCAAGAGATAGCTTCCTCTTTACTAACACCAGTGCGTATCCATTAGGACGTGTCGCGGGGAATTTATATGGTCGACCATACTACAAACTCTCCCATCCAGTAAGAGAAACCGATGATGGTGGAATTGAACTATTTTCCGCTGTCAATGAGGGAGAGGCGCTCACCCTGATGCAAGGAAGCCGTGAGCAACTGATTGCCAGAGCGGCGAGGGTGGTTAGCAGCGCATTTAATCAAAAGTTGGAAGATTCGCAAAAAATAGGCGTGATTAATATCTTTTGTGCTGGATCTATGTTGCACTTAAAACAAGACATAAATGCTGTTTGTGATCAAATTAACCAAGAACTCGACAATCTACCATTTATATGTCCATTCACCTTTGGTGAGCAGGGGCGATTCATAGGTGGTGAACATGGACATGGAAACTTGATGATTTCATCAGCTATTTTCCACAAACCTTATGAAAAATAAACACTCAGAAATATTTCAACAAGAAGCGTTGCAAGAGGCATTAGCCGAACTCAAGCACACAAGGCAACGAGAAAAACAGCTCGCAGATGAAAACCGAGCGATCCTATCAGCCATCTCTGCGATGAGTGAAGCTCGAAACCGAAACGAGATATTCACAGGCCTAATTACGATCCTTAAAAAATATATTAACTTCGATGATTTTGTTGTCATAACGCGTGAAGAAAGTAGACAAGATTTTGTCACGCTTATCTCGACGAATAGTGTTTTTGAAGACGTAAGTTGGTTACAGGGTAATACGTTTAATAGGGTGATCAATGGAGACTGCATTTTGGTGTTTGAACCATTGAAATTAATGGAGTTGAGTCATTTCAATCGCTTTATTCAAAATCATGTAAATTCGGTGATATTGGCGGGCATTTGTTCAGAAGTTACTCAAAATATTATCCTGCTTATTGGGGGACAAAAAGGGCATTTCAGCCTCGAACACAAAGAAACCCTGCAACGATTTAGCCCATTGATTGAAAGAGCGGTTATCGACATCGAAACCAAAGAAAAGTTACAACGTATTGTTGATATTAGAACATCGGAGTTAGCGAAAGCACGAGAAGAAGCTGAGAAAGCTAACCATTCTAAATCTGAATTCTTAGCCATGATGAGCCATGAAATACGCACGCCACTAAATTCAGTATTAGGCATGTTAGATGTCTTAAAGCAATCAACGCTACGTAATGACCAATCCAAAGTGTTAGATCAGATGGAGTGCTCTGCAGAACTGTTACTAGCAATCATAAGTGACCTTCTTGATTTATCCAAAATCGAAACGGGCAGTTTCCAACTCAGCGAGCAATGGACAAATCTTAGTGACACTGTCACGTCCGTCATTTCACAACAAGAACAAGTGGCTAAAAGTAAGGGTCTGAATTTTAAGATAAGTTGTAATCTAGATAACAACACTCAGTATTGGATTGATTCAACACGAGTGTCTCAGGTTTTATTTAACTTAATTGGAAATGCAATTAAGTTTACGGACCGTGGACATGTCGGTGTATCAGTAGCGCAAGCCGGTGGTGAACTGTTGATCTCAGTTACTGATACAGGGATAGGTATTTCACAGTCAAAGTTAGAACATGTCTTTTTTGCATTTCACCAAGCTGACAACTCAATCACACGTCGATTTGGTGGTTCTGGGCTTGGGCTCGCCATTACAAAACATTTGGTTGAAATGATGCGTGGCACGATCAGTGTAGAGAGTACGGAAAATGTTGGGTCACATTTTAAAATTCGAATCCCGGTATTAACGCGTAATAACCAAAAGTTCCCAGTCAAATTCGAAACAAATAGACCATCAAAAACAAAGAATATTCTCATTGTTGAAGATACCGAATCAAACCAACTCGTCATCAAATTAATACTTAATAAGCTAGGCCATCATGTTTACATTGCGAATCATGGAGCGAAGGCCATAGAGCTCTTAGATGAGAACAGTCAAAGTATCGATATGATTTTAATGGATATTTCGATGCCGGTGATGGATGGTATAACAGCAACAAGATTAATCCGAAATAAAGGAATTGAAATTCCCATTGTAGCGCTTACAGCTCATGCATCAGAAAGCGACAAGAACACATGTTTGCAAGCAGGAATGGATGGTTTCGTTTCTAAACCAGTTCGTAGACAAGATATCTACAAAGCAATTCAGTCATTATTTGAAACCGCGTAGCGCATTAATATAGATCTTAACAATCGATAGATTATTAAGATCTATATTAAGTATTTTATGGTAAATAGCGATTATGTTTAATGGTATACACAGAACCCCCTTAATTTTTAAATCTGAGAGGGATAGGAGCCTAACCAGGTAATAAATACGCATACGTGTACATCATATTTAACATAACACATATAATGCGCACTAAGGGGTTGGTTGTTAATAAAGGCTAACACTTTGATTGTGACTTTTATAAGTATATGATAAACAAGCTATAATTTTTTATTTTGTGAATGTTTATAACCCAAGTGACTTGTACTATCTCTGACGATTGTTTTGTGCAATCTATGAAAAATGACCAAATCCCCGACCGCAACAGCTAAGGTTCGGCTTTTCTTTAGGCTTCATTTGATGCTAAGGAAAAATGATGTTTGAAGTCCGTCGAGGTCAATCGATATGCCCAGATATCGACTCCCTGTCCGCTGTGTAAATCGTTATTCATCTGGGCATGAAACCTTGTTGCAGGTTTTAAACGTTGTCATCGTCATCACGGTTTCGTACATCAGTTTTTATACATTTTTCCTTGTGATACAGCCAAGCAAAAATCGCAGTAGTAAACACTAAAAAGCTGACCAGTATATTCGCAACCCAAGAATCATGTTGTAATGGAAGTCTTAAGACAGTTGCAGTCACCATCGCGGAGGCTACATAGATAGCTAATAATCTTTTATTCACTATTTCTTTCCTTGTAATTCATTTCGCTTCCATACGCATAAGCCTCAAGAACCATACCGAATGCTTTACGTCAACAACGTGACACTGTAATAAAATCAAAATGCCAGTGTCATTTTTCCTGGTGTGGTGGCTCGAATCGCTTTTAGCGCCTGAGCCGATATCTGCACGTTGGCAAACCAGAATGGCTTGTGTCTTTTATAAATGATATCGCTTCTTGCTAGCCCATCATAAATTGCATATGCCCTAGCCTGCGCTAATGCTGCCCCGTAGTCACTGCGCTGTGCCACTGGTATTTGGTCTAGATCCTCCAATACCGCTGTCTTAATGTAAGACGAAATTGCTTGTTTAGTAAAATAAATGTGATGTTAATGCCAAGATTCACGCGTTTGCAGTGACAGCTCTCTGAATCTTAAGTTGTAAAGTCACTTAGGGTCGCTTCACTTTATCCTTTCGACGAAATGTGCAAGCGAATGTATTTTTCTGGAATGGTATAGCGGTAACACTTTCCTATTTTTATTTTGGACTTTACGTATTTGCACACAGAGCTGTCTCCACTTCCTCTAACTTTTGTTATACAGGCTTTCTTGCCTTTGTGTTCCATTTCAATCATGACATCACAATAACCATGGTATTCGTCAAACCTTTTATCGACGCTCTTTTGTAGTTTTGTTTTGATCTTTCTAGCCAATGGATTGGTTTCAGCGTCATCGGCGTAGCTTACCGCACTCAACAAGATAAACACTAAAATTGTGACAACGTAGCGCATTGGTTTTGTTTTCTCTATTACTATCAACCTTGATTTCAAGGTTACCGATTTAACGGATATAAAATAGAAACGGGACGCAATTATGCGTCCCGTTTAACAGTGCTACGTAATGGATATGTAACCTAAGCGCGTTTTTTATCTTTGTTTGTCTTAAAACCTTGATGAGGAAAGACATTGCGTATTCTTTGCTGAACCTTTTTAGGCACGTCCTTTGAAAATGCCAATCGCATTCCTGTTCGTTGACTATAGACCTTCATTTCACCGTTAAATGGATCGTGTTCGGCGATATCTTGCAAATTGTGTTTAAAAGATGGAGGTAGATGGCCTTTCACTTTAGACATGCGTCCGTTTTCAAAAGACACTTTGAGAACGGGCCTATCAACCGCGATAAGCCAAAAGATAACAACTGCAGCAATCAATATTACATATAGCATTTTGTTACTCCCTAGCTAGATAATAACTTACTCAAATCTTCCTTAATCGATGTTACCTTCTGGCTGGCTTTTTCACTTCTTGATGCTTCAGATAACAAATATTCGATAGCATCCGACAAAGTACAACCAAGCTCGTTCGCTCTGTTGGACAGCTTCTCCCACACTCGGTAATCTAAGTCGATGGATTTCTTTTTAGTGTGAACTTGTTCAGCATTGAAATGACGCTTTCGTTTTGCACGAATCGCTTGCTTAAGCTTATTCTCAAGTGCTTCTGACATGTGGTTGTCGATCCAAGTAAGTACGAGCGTTGGTTCATGTTCTAACTTACGTAGTTCATTAACTGCCGCATCTGCTTCACTGGTATCTATATGTCGCGTGATCGCTTCACCATCTTTCCACTTTTTGATCAGATATTTCCATTTCCAACCACATTCCAAATTTTCAAGTTGCTGATATTTCATCCTTTCGACCCTTAAATCTCTTCTGGTGACAGCGTAACCCAACTGGTCAGATTCAGCAATTAAAAGTCATTAAAGTATCGATATGGATCACTGATTTGTCGATATTTCAACCTATGTCATATTCGCCCCATTTTCATTACGTAAATTCGGACTAGGGAGTTATTCGTCATTTCGCTATAATGGCGTCAATATTGAATTACGATGAACTTTAATGAACCAACTTAACTGGCAAGACGTCACCCCCTCTTTTGAACCGTATGAAGCACTCTTAAGCTCCACGTCATCAATCGCAACGAAAACATTCTGTGATCTTCAACCTCGATTGGTTGCGACGATAACGCGTTTTATCAACATTAAAGGCTTAACTCGCATTTTATTAGTGAACTGTACTGACAACTCTGTGTATAGAGGCTTTATTCGAGATACCGTCAAAAGTGGATCTGTTGGGCCAGTTATTATCACCGAGTCTTTAGATGCTAAGGCACTATTCGACCGCTTTTGCGTGAACAAAGATGGGCAAGTATCGATTGAGTCTGGTCTACTTTCACAAGCGGATGGCGGCTATTTGATTGTGCCTGCCAATTTGATTTTAGCAAATGCCGCACATTGGCCAAGTATAAAGTCTGCAATTCAGGGGGCGCCATTCCATCCACTAAATATTACCCCTAGTCGCCTTCCTAGCTCACAAGTTGAAGCAAAACAGTACGATATTAAACTCATCATTACCGGCGACCGCAATCAACTAGCGGAAATCGAATATGTTGACGACGATTTTTCTGCCGGTTTAACCATGTATACCGAGGTAGAAGAAGATATCCACCTGTCTGAGAACAACCTTGAACAGTATATTGGTTTCGTTCATTGGATTTGTAATCAATATCAACTACCACCGTTGGATGATACTGCGTTCAAAAGGTTGATGTTGGCGGGTATGCGTTTTACTGAAGACCAACATTACCTGCCTCTTGGCGTGTTGTGGCATAACCAACTTCTTGGGCTGGCAAGTCAATATACACAAAATGACGCCATTGATTTTGATGCTATCGATAAAGCGATAGATGACAAATATTATCGCGAATCTTATCTACCGCAGCGCGCTGTGGATGATATCCGTGATGGTCAGGTGATCATCGAAACGACAGGCGAACAAATTGGTCAAATCAATGGCTTAACTGTGATTGATATGGCTGGACACCCTGTCTCTTATGGTGAGCCTGCTCGAATTTCTTGTGTTATTCACTTTGGTGATGGTGACGTGTCTGACGTTGAGCGCAAAGCTGAGCTGGGTGGCAATCTACACGCTAAGGGCATGATGATCATGCAGGCGTTTGTTAGCTCGGCACTCGATCTTGATGCGCCGCTACCCTATGCTGCCTCTATTGTTTTTGAGCAGTCGTACAGCGAAGTCGATGGCGACAGTGCCTCTCTTGCCGAACTTTGTTGTTTAGTTAGTGCATTATCGGAAACCCCGGTTAATCAGCAAATAGCCGTAACCGGTGCCGTTGACCAATTTGGCCGTGTTCAAGCCGTTGGTGGATTGAATGAGAAGATTGAAGGTTTTTACCAAGTTTGTAAGCATCAAGGCTTTACGGGTGAGCAAGGCGTCATTATGCCAAAAACAAACCTAAAGCACCTTGCACTGCACAAAGAAGTGATCGATAGCATCAAAAATGGTGAGTTCCATATTTGGTCAGTATCCACGGTTGATGAAGCTATCCCATTGTTGATGAGCAAACCATTCCGAGGTGAAGACGACAGCATCATCAGTAAGATTGCGGAACGTATTGAAAACTTTGAAAGACATGAACATCCGGAAGGAATTGTGGAGCGCATCAAAAACTGGTTTGTCTAGTACTGATCGGAGTTGTTTAGCGTACACGTGTTCACTAACATGCATCTATCAAAAATTGGAGTAATTGATAATGCAAAACAAACGTGATTCTTATAACCGTGATGATCTTCTAGCCTCTAGCCAAGGCGAGCTTTTTGGTCCGGGTTACCCGCAGTTGCCTGCGCCAAATATGCTGATGATGGATCGTATTACCAAAATGTCAGAAACGGAAGGTGATTTTGGTAAAGGCTTGATCCTTGCGGAATTGGATATTACTCCGGATCTTTGGTTCTTTGACTGCCACTTCCCTGGTGACCCTGTAATGCCTGGTTGCCTTGGCCTGGATGCAATGTGGCAACTTGTTGGTTTCTTCCTTGGTTGGGTTGGCGGCAAAGGTAAAGGCCGTGCTCTAGGTGTTGGTGAAGTGAAATTTACGGGTCAAATCCTGCCAACGGCGAAGAAAGTCACTTATGAGATCCACATGAAGCGCGTCGTAAATCGTAAGTTGGTTATGGGTTTGGCAGACGGTCGCGTATGTGTTGACGGTAAAGAAATTTACGTCGCGAAAGATCTGAAAGTGGGTTTGTTCCAAGATACATCTAGCTTCTAATTGCCCTACGTTGGTCAATACTTATAAAAGGCTCCATTGGAGCCTTTTTGCTATTTTGCATTTGTGTATACGTTATGAACGTGTAAATACTTGGTCTAATTACCATGCTTAACTTGCAGAGAAGACGATGATTTTAGATCTAGTCACTGCATACCTTCGTCTTGAAGTGGCTTGGGTATAAACGCAGAAAAGGCTCTTAACGAGCCCTTTCGAATCCTTCTATTGTATGTGGAGAGTTATTTGTAGAGACCAGACTGTATTTCATCTCTGGCATCACGCCAACCACCTAACCAATACGACCGAGCGTCAACTTGCTGATAAGGACAGGCCTCTTGAGACCTACCATTCAAACCAGCCTTGTATCCTTGAGATTGAGCTCGTTCTAGGCGATCACGCTTTTGTCTCTTCATAGTTAATTCCTCATACAGGTCCATTTACTAACGTACATCTGTTTTGTGAAACTTTAATGGAGTTTTTATGACTCCAACTACAAGGATCGATCAGATTTTTGCTTTTCTCAAGGTATAAAAAAAGCAGAGGTCCATTTCTGTGAACCTCTGCTTGATTTGAAAATTATTGACTATTTTCTACGGAACCCAAACAGTCCCATTAGTGTCAAAGCCCAAAGACCAAGGCCAGCACCTTGACGCTCAGCCGCAGTTTGTTCAACAGGTCGCTTAACGATGTCTTCTGCTGTTTTATTTGCTAATGGTATTAGCTTAACTGCCACCACTTTCTCTGCATTAGCCTCTCCGCCTTTGCAAAGTGAATTGTGAGCCGTGGTGTCATAGCCTCCTTCACACATCGTTGCAGTCGCAGAAATAACGCCTGCGTCATTGATATCCGTTGCATCGACAATTCGGAACTGGTTGTTGTTGCCAGTAGCATCACCATCGTTGGTCAGGTTGTCGAGAAGCCATGCTTGGTTATCAAAAATAGCTCGACGATCTGGATCTGTGCCTGTGAAATCATATGGGTTGATGAAGCCACGCTTACGTCGTGCTTTACCGCCATCTTCACGGGTATTTTCCGCGTCTATTTGACCCACGATCTCGTTGTAGTTATTTAGCCCACCGATTTCACCACCTGCTCCAGGGAAGAAAATATCACCAGAAAGATATGTCGCTGATGGTGACTCAATATCTTTAATAACGAATAAACGGTTCGCTTGAGCACCATTTTCTGGCGTATTCAGTTTTGATTCGCCTACAGCAAGTTTGTTTTTGTTGATCGCTTCAATGACTGTGTTGGTAAATATGTAATCAGAACCATCGTCAGATCTTGCGCCCAAAACTTGTTTAGGCGGTTCCCATGTTAAAGTTTCGATAACACCGGGAGTGCTAAACTTGCCTTTATACACAGTAGCATCAAGGTAGTTACGATCCGAATCCCACGTATTGAAACCGACCGCATAGATTGAATCCCCCGCCTCTGAAACGACAAAATCACGAAGGCTACCTTGTGCTAGACGATCATCTTCAATAATTTTACCTGAAGGCCAATTAATCTGAGATACGTTACCATTTTGATCCCAAATCGCAGCTTTTGACGCGTAATTATTCCCGTAATCGTTACTTTGTGCGTAAGAAACGCTGCCTGAGATCAAGCCAGTTTTACTATCACTGCTCCAAGCCCGTACTTGAGCATAAGCGGTTCTGGTATCTTCAGGATTTAACTTTTCAAACTTAGGCTGTTCACCTGGGGCAATCGCTTGATTACCGGTTTTCAACTTCTCTGAGAGAGTATTCACCACAGGATTTCGTACGCTCTGATTACCGATGGGAACTACATTCTCGTCTAAAGCGTTAATGACATTATTATACTGGTTATCAAATGTCTGACCTTCAACAAATGCCAGCGCGACGGAATCTGTATTGAGCGTGTAACGAACTTGATTTAATGGCGCCCAAACACTCGAAGCCCAACTTTCACAGGTCTCATAACCCAAATTGAAAAAACAATACGATTCAAGTTCGTCATAATCTTCTAATGAGCGGAAACGTGGATCGGAGGCAAACGGAACTTCCTCTCTAAAATTCACGCCGTCAATGGATTTACCAGCTAATAGTGAAGGAAGAGTGCGTCCATCAGACAGTTTTGTTGGGCGCGTTTCACCAGCCAAAGCGAACGTATCTTCGTTACAATCGGCACCGTTATCGAAACAGCCTAGTTTATAAGGCATTGTTTGATCGCTATCTTCAAACACGTTACCGGCTTGAATGGCAACGCCAAACACGGCTTTATCCGTTGTATCTATTGCATCAGGCTGAACCTCAACAACTTGATACAATGCTGCATTAGCGTTCATCGCTGTACCCACCATCATAGCGACAGCGGTTAATTTGAATTTGTTACTACAATTCATGGAATTCTTAACTATCCTGTTGCATTGCTTCGAGTTCTTCCCATCTCTCGAACGCGATTTCCAACTCCTGCTCTACGGCAGCAAGTTGTTCCAATACCGGTTGAGTCTGTTCTACAGGTTTGGTGAAGAACTCTGGGTCATTCACCTGTTCTTGTAGAGTCTCAATGTCCGATTCTAATTGTTCTAGTTTAGCTGGAAGAGCTTCTAATTCTCTTTGCAGCTTATACGATAACTTCTTCGAATTGTTCTTAGGCTGCGTTGTTTTGGGAGTTTCCTCAACCACTTTCTCTATCTTCGCTGCTTTTTCCATCACCGAGCGTGATGCTAGAACTTGTTCACGCTGCTGCTTCGCATCGTGGTAGCCACCAACGAACTCTTCGATTACGCCGTTACCTTCAAAAATCCAACTCGTGGTTACTGTATTATCAACAAACTCACGGTCGTGACTCACAAGAAGCAACGTGCCCTGATAATTGGCAAGCATTTCTTCTAAAAGTTCCAACGTTTCGATATCTAAATCGTTGGTTGGTTCATCGAGAATAAGCAAATTATTTGGTTTCAATAAGATACGAGCAAGTAACAAACGGTTTTTTTCACCGCCAGACAGTGCTTTGACTGGAGTACGAGCACGTTTTGGTGCGAATAAGAAATCTTGTAAATAACTCAATGCGTGACGCTGACGACCGCCGACCATCACTTCTTGCTTACCATCGGCAAGGTTATCAATCACGGTTTTTTCTGGATCGAGAATTTCACGGTATTGGTCGAAGTACGCCACTTCGAGTTTAGTGCCACAGTGTAAGCGACCTGACTGGGCTTCGAGTTGGCCTAGCAGGAGCTTTAGTACGGTACTCTTACCGCAGCCGTTCGGGCCAATAAGCGCAATACGGTCACCACGCATGATGTTGAAACTGAAGTTATCAACGATCTTCTTACCTTCAAAAGCAAAAGAGACGTTTTCTGCTTCAAATACAATTTTGCCAGAGCGTGATGCGTCATCTATGTTCAAGTTAACCTTGCCTTGTACATCGCGACGATCACGACGCTCTTCACGGAGCATTTTAAGTGCGCGAACACGCCCTTCGTTACGAGTACGACGAGCTTTGATGCCTTGACGAATCCAGACTTCTTCTTGAGCCAGCTTCTTATCGAATTCTGCATTTTGCATCTCTTCAACACGAAGCATCTCTTCTTTATCATTCAAGTACTGGTCGTAATCACCAGGGAAAGAAGCTAACTGCCCACGGTCTAGGTCAACAATGCGAGTTGCCATTGACTTAATGAAAGCACGGTCGTGGGAAATAAAAATGATAGAACCTTTGAAATCCTTGAGAAAGTTCTCTAGCCACTCGATAGTCGTGACGTCTAGGTGGTTGGTAGGCTCGTCAAGTAGAAGTACGTCAGGATCGCATACCAGCGCACGCGCTAATGCCGCTTTACGCTGCCAACCTCCGGATAAATCCGTTAGTTTAGTCTCAGCACTGAGTTTTAGTGCGGCGAGTACGTTCTTTACTCGGTCATCAAAGCGCCACGCATTGAGATGATCAAGTTGTTCTTGAATCTTCGCTAAACGATTAATGTTCTTCTCACTTGGGTCATGAGCAACAAGATCGAGAAGATCGTGGTAGATCTTTAATTGTTCTCCGACTTCGGCTAAACCACCAGAAACGTAGTCGTAAACCGTACCTTCTTGATTACGAGGAGGATCTTGCTCCAGACGAGAAACAACGACGTCTTGCGTAATTTGAATCTTGCCGTCATCCAACAGTATATCGCCGGCGAGCACTTTCATTAAAGTCGACTTACCAGCACCATTTCGCCCTACTAAACAAACTCGTTCGTTTTCTTGTAGTGCAAACTCTGCTTTATCAAGCAGTGGATGATCACCAAATGCCAGTTGCGCGTTATGAATGGTAAGTAATGCCATTATTTTCCAACCAATGTGTGAGCTGTTCCAAGTCAAACGGCCAGTTCAACTCAGAATCTTGATATTTTAAAACAGGAATTGTGACGCCGTAATGGGAGAAGAGTGCGTCGTCAAACGCAATGTCGACGACGTCTGTTTGTTCGGCGAGACCAACCTGGCCTACGAGGTCAAACGCCATCTCACAGAGATGGCATCCTTCAGTGCTGTATAATGTAAGCACGTTTAACATCCTTTTACTTGTTCATCCTTTATTCAGCGTGAGTCACGATCCAACAGTTATGAATGTGCTTATTGCGTGAGAAGTCTAGCGGCAGTGTTTGAGACGAGATATTTTGAGCTTTCAAACCTAGCTCTGCCAACCCTGCTTCGTCCATCTTAAAGTGACGTTTGTTGTTTGAGAAAACAATCGTGCCGCCAGAACGCAATAGACGCTTTAAGTTCGTCATTAACTTAATATGGTCACGTTGAACGTCGAACGATGTATCCATACGTTTTGAGTTAGAGAACGTTGGCGGATCGATAAAGATAAGATCGTATTCACCGGCCGCATTCTCTAGCCATTGGAGACAGTCAGCTTGTTCATAATGATGCTGGCGACCAACGCAGCCATTGAGCTTCATGTTGTCTTTTGCCCAGTTAAGGTAGGTGTTTGACATATCGACGGTCGTCGTAGAACGGGCCCCACCCACTGCAGCATGCACTGTCGCACTGCCAGTGTAAGCAAACAAGTTCAAGAAATCTTTTCCTTGCGCCATTTCACCAAGACGACGACGCGTGATTTTATGATCAAGGAAAAGTCCTGTATCAAGATAATCGTGAAGGTTTACGATCAACTTCACGCCATATTCATTCACTTCCAGCGTTTGTGACACTTGACCAAGTTTTTGATATTGGCTGCGACCTTTTTGCTTTTCACGAACTTTAAGTACTACTTTGTTCGCTTCAACGCCGGTCACCTGAATCGTGGCGCGGATAATATCGGTGAGACGGCGTTTCGCTTTCTCTTCCGGAATATTTTTAGGTGCCGCATATTCTTGAATCACGATTTGATCCGCGTATACGTCAATAGCGACATTGTACTCAGGCAAGTCTGCATCATAGATTCGGTAGCAGTCTAACTTCTCTTTACGTGCCCATTTACCAATCTTACCGATATTTTTCTTAAGACGGTTTGAAAAGTCTGGTGCAATTTGAGTACTCGTATCTACGCCCTTCACTTCATCAGCGTTACGTTCTGCAATGCTGTAGTTTTTTTGGTGACACGGTAACGCACCGTTATTCAGTTTAAACTGTTTGTCTGCACGCATACGTAAGCAGCTAAGCAATTCATCTGAGCTAGAGAAAATAGATGCCTTGCACCCACCGAACTCTGCTTTTAACTGACCACCGAAAGCCGTGTATAAGGCGATCAAACCAGGTTCAGTACCAAGGCGCTCACCGTAAGGTGGGTTTGATACGATAACGCCAGCTTCAAAGCCTGCCGGACGAGTAATTGTCGCCGCATCACCTTGCGCAAATTCGATTAGCTCTTCAACACCAGCTCTGCGGGCATTGTCTTGCGCCACTTTCAGAACTCTAGGGTCGTTATCGAAGCCAAAAAACTTAGCGTCAACTTTTTTGACGCCGCGTCGCGCTTGAACATTTGCTTCAGACTTAATCTCTGCCCACGTCTCTGGTTCAAAATCTTCAAGGGATTCAAAACCCCATTGCTTACGCTTAACGCCAGGCGCCATATTTGCTGCCATCATCGCCGCTTCGATAAGGAGCGTACCTGAACCACACATAGGGTCGAGTAAAGGTTGATGACCATCCCAACCACAGCGTAGGATGATAGCTGCCGCTAAAGTTTCACGCAGTGGCGCACGGCCAGACTCTGGGCGGTAGCCACGTTGGTGCAGGCCGCTACCCACCATATCAACACCTAGAATTGCTTTGTCTTTGTGAAGGCGTACGTGAACACGGAGATCTGGAGACTCTTTACTGATGTTCGGACGAGGTAAGCCCTTCTTTTCAAAGCAATCTACGATGCCATCTTTTACCTTCATTGCACCATATTGACTGTTGCGGATTTCTTTGTTTGTACCGTTAAAGTCCACCACAAAGCGCTTAGAACTGTGAAATTGGTTTACCCAGTTAATTGAAGACGTAGACAGATAAAGATCCATATCGTCATTACAGGTAAATTCCGATAAAACACGTACAAATCGAGACGCCAAGCGGCTCCACAAACAGCAGCGATAAATTTGCTCATTCGTTGCTTTAAATTTAACGCCTGCCTGTACTGGTTTTGCGTTTTCAATGCCTAGATTTGTCAGTTCTTCAACAAGCAAGTTTTCCATGCCGTTTGAAGTTACCGCGAGATATTGATTCATAGTGTTCTTTCGCTGATAAAAAATAGCTTTAATTATACCTGACTTTACGATCAATGCCTCGTTTTTAAAGGTATTTTGACTCTGCTAGTACAAATTGCCACCAAATCTCTGATCAGTAACTTCCACCAAACCATCATTTATCCTCCGGTGCTACCGTTTTTCCCCAATTAATATTTATCGTACTCAAATGCGAAGTGAATACTTATTTACATAGATTTTGGTCTATACCAATCATAAATTCACACTGAAAATTACTTACATAATTGCGATATAGAGGAATAAATGACGCAAAATTCAGTTCAGCTCTGGGTTATGTTCACAGATTTTGTAGGAAATATTTTGCGTAATAGTGACTTAGTTCATGATTACATGAGCATTAATTAACCAGTAATCTGTGTGATGACGCTTCAAAAAAGCAGAGGACGGCATGGGAAAAGTAAAAAAAAATCGACCGGACTGGTCGATTAATGCAAACAAAGGAACGAAATGAAGTAAATCAAAAGGGAAATTATCCCACCATCGCCATAGGGGCTAATACAAACAGGTGGTTGGCACTGGCCATTCGATCATGCATCACTTTGATTGGTTGTCCAAAGTGTAGTGTCTTATTGTTGCTAAGAAGGAAATCTTCTTGCCCAACATAAATGCAAAGACTGGATGTCTCGCCGGGATCAAGAACGATGAACACACCTTCAGAATATTGATTAGTAAGGAAGACCATATCCCCTTCTTCCGGCTCATGACCACAGGATTGCGCATCAAAAAACCAGCTCTTAGGTTGGACAGGCTTATGAAAACGGTTTGCTGCAACGCAGTAGAGAGTGAGCTCAGCTTGACGGTATTCACTGATGTCGAGACAACGAATCTTTTCGCTGTAGGTTTGAAACGCGCTTGCGTCATCGACAGTAAACTCATTGTTTGAGAAGGCGCAGTTGACCAGCAGTTTACGGCACAGATTGGTTTGGAAAATCATCTCCTCCCCTAAGTCCAGCATTAGACACGCTTTTTGCTCGTCAAAATACCAATTCCATTTGTCGCTAGGTTTAAGCATTATTCCGTTCTCTCGTGACTCGTGACTCAGTGGTAAGAGGTAAGACGCTTAATTACCTACTCATGATTTCAAATTTTACAAATGAACGGATAAAAAAAAAGAGGAAACGCATTCCCCTTTTTTATGTTATAACTATCTACTTCTCAACAAGTTAACTGCGAGTTTTATAGATTCTTAACGATATCACGTACCAGACCAGGGCCATGATATATAAAGCCGGTGTAAACTTGAACTAGTTGAGCACCTGCCATCATTTTTTCTTTCGCTGCGACATATGAGTCAATGCCACCCACGCCGATGATCGGAAGTTTATCACCTAACTCTTCATGAAGTTTGCGAACCACTTCGGTAGAACGTGATTGTACTGGACGGCCACTTAAGCCACCCGCTTCATTCGCATGCTTCATACCTTCAACGATCGTACGATCCAACGTGGTGTTCGTCGCGATGACACCATCAATCTCATTCTTCAACAAAGATTCACAAATCTGACTAATTTCGTCATCAGTCAGATCTGGCGCAATTTTCAGTGCTAGCGGTACATACTTACCATATTTGTCTGCAAGCTCAGATTGTTTTGCTTTTAATTCTGATAGCAATTCGTCTAACGCTTCACCATATTGAAGAGAGCGTAATCCTGGCGTATTTGGTGATGAGATATTCACTGCAATGTAGCCAGCATACTCATACACTTTCTCCATACAAATCAGGTAGTCCTCTGCTCCTTTCTCAATCGGTGTATCTTTATTCTTGCCGATATTGATACCAAGTACACAGTTGAACTTTGCCTTCTTTACATTCTCAACAAGATGATCCACCCCCATATTGTTGAAACCCATTCGGTTGATGATACCTTCCGCTTCAACTAGACGGAACAAGCGAGGCTTATCATTACCTGGCTGTGGGCGAGGCGTTACGGTGCCCACTTCGACAAAGCCAAAGCCCATCGCATCAAATGCCTCGATGCATTCGCCATTTTTGTCTAAACCAGCAGCTAGACCGACTGGGTTACGAAATGTCAGTCCCATACATTCTACTGGACGGTTTGGTAGCTGTTGTCGATAGAAAAGATCGAGAGGTGTTCCGTTAAAACGCTGGAAATTTTGAATTGCAAGATCATGTGCCTTTTCGGCATCAAGTTGGAAAAAGCCAGTTCTGGCTAGACGGTAAAGCATTGTGCCTCCGAAAGAAAAAAGCCCCGTGTAAACGGGACAATATTATTTACTCTTTTTGCAAGTAATTCAATGAAAATGAATGAATTAAGAAAAATAGTATCTTTACTTTAACGATTTTACATAAAATCAATAGATTAACTATCAAACTCCCCATCAAAATTGGCAACTTATATTCAAAAAGCAAACGGTTTCATCCAATTTTAAACACAACAAACGTGACACTGTCGCTTATTTTGTTTATTTGGAAAACAAAAAAGCCTCGTGTTGACGAGGCTCTTGTAATTTTAATTTACTCTCCTACTCGCTTGCTGAGCAATTTAAGTTAAGGAGAACAAGCTCACGTAGCGCAACAGAGAATTTAGCAAACTCGTGTACGGAACCCACCTTAAATTCATTAAGAATACTCTCCCAGCGATGTAATGAGGATTCATTACTCATGATCCAATCATCGAGAGCTTGCATCACATCAAGATCTGGCGTCGAACATCCACAATTTAAGACTTGCGCAGTTAACTGGCGTTGCTGCCAATCGAGATCTTCTCTAAATGCGGCTCTTGCTAATGCTTGCCAGTTGTTATCCACCGCTTGGCTATTGATTTGTTTCAAGAACCAGTGTAGTGACAAACGATCACCTAAGTTAAAGTAAAGTTTCGACGCCTGCTCAACCGTTTTGCCAGTCTCGTTAGCGACAGCTGATATATCAAGTGCAGACTGAAGGCTAGATAGACGAGCAACATGATTTGCAAGCTTCTCTTCTACTCCACACGCCATCCATTTCTGTGCAAGTTCGTTATGCTCCTCAACTTCTGATGCGACCAGCATATCGTCTAATGTTTTAGTGATGGCATGTACATCACCTTTGTACATGGCAACTAACTCCGTCACTGTACTCTTCGCACTACGATTGCGTAATAGCCAACGGGAGATCCGACGCAACGCACGACGAACATAAAACATGATTTCATACTGCGCCGCAGCCGTCGCAACATTATCTAATGCACGTGTCTGCTGGAGTACATCCGCCAATTCGAAGATTTCACGGCTTGCACTGTATGCGTTTGCAATGTCGACAACACTTGCCCCCGTTTCTTCTTGCAAACGAGTGACGAAGTTACAGCCCATCTCATTGACCATTTGGTTCGCAAGTGCGGTAGCTATGATTTCAGCACGTAGTGGATGGTTAGTCATTTGCTGTTTATAGTTACGGCGTAACTCGCTTGGGAAGTATTCGACAAGCTGTTTAGCATGGAATTCATCGTCAGCAATTTCAGCTACCGCAAGTTGCTCTTTAAGAACCATCTTACCGTACGCAACCAAGACGGATAGCTCAGGCCTGGTCAAACCAAGTCCTTGCTTTTCACGCTCAAGCAAAGTTTCATCGTCTGGAATGTACTCTAACCCTCGATCCAAGTAGCCTGCTTTTTCCATGGTATGAATGAAACGTATTTGCTCTTTTACGATACTCACGCCTTGCTGTTCAGTTACAGAGATTGACTCCGCTTGGCGATAGGCATCATCCAATACGATGACACCAACTTCGTCTTCCATCGATTCTAAGATCTGGTTTCGCTGCTTGATAGTCAGGTCACCATTAGAAACGAGGCTGTTCAAGAAGATCTTGATGTTTACTTCGTTATCTGAGCAGTCAACCCCACCAACATTATCAACAAAGTCGGTATTTACACGGCCGCCTTTAGTCGCATATTCGATACGACCAAGTTGTGTCATACCTAAGTTTCCGCCTTCGCCCACGACTTTGGCTTTTAGGTCACGGCCGTCAATTCGTAACACATCGTTCGCACGGTCACCAACTTCCGTATGGGTTTCTGTGGATGCTTTCACATAGGTTCCGATCCCGCCATTCCAAAGCAGATCCACTTCCATTTGCAGAATCATCTTAATCAGATCGTTTGGTGCCAAAGACGCTTTCTTTGTACCTAACATCTTCTGAACTTCCGGTGTCAATGAGATCGACTTCGCGCGACGAGAAAAAATACCACCACCTTGCGAGATCAACGCGGAGTTGTAATCTTCCCAACTTGATCGAGGCAGATTAAACAAGCGATTACGCTCTTCCCAGCTGGTGGCTGAATCAGGATTAGGATCAAGGAAGATGTGCATGTGGTTGAAGGCCGCTTGTAGCCGGATATGCTTAGATAACAGCATACCGTTACCAAATACGTCACCAGCCATATCACCAACACCAATCGCAGTGAAGTCAGTCGTCTGACAGTTGATGCCCATTTCTCGGAAGTGGCGTTTCACCGACTCCCAACCACCTTTAGCAGTGATCCCCATTGCTTTGTGGTCGTAACCATTAGAGCCGCCTGATGCAAACGCATCACCTAACCAGAAGTTGTACTCGTCAGAAACCGAGTTTGCTAAATCTGAGAACGTTGCTGTACCTTTGTCTGCTGCGACAACTAAGTATGGATCGTCTTCGTCATGACGCACAACGCTCTTAGGGGGAACCACTTTACCTTCGATGATATTGTCCGATACATCCAGTAGTGCACGAATGAAGCGTTTGTAACAACGTTGGCCTTCAGCAAAGATCTCATCACGGTTGCTTAACGTGTGTTGACGTTTGCAAACGAAGCCACCTTTCGCACCCACAGGAACAATAACGGTGTTCTTAACTTGTTGCGCTTTTACTAGCCCAAGAATCTCGGTACGGAAATCTTCTTGGCGGTCTGACCAACGTAAACCACCACGTGCTACTTTACCACCACGTAGGTGAACACCTTCAATATCCGGTGCATAAACGAAAATCTCAAATGCAGGAACTGGCTGAGGAATCTCTGGAATCTCACTCGGCTTCATCTTCAATGATAGCCAAGGTTTAGGCTGTTTAGCTTCGTCTAACTGATAGTAGTTGGTTCGAAGTGTTGCCGTGATCATTTCCATGTAGCGACGAATAATACGATCATCATCCAAGCTTTCTACACGATCTAACTGTTCCGTAATTTTCTTAATCAGATCATTTTGACCTTTTTCACTTCCCTTGTGCTTCGGGTCAAATCGTTTAGTAAATAGATTTACAAGGCCAGTTGCCAAATCTGGATAATGACTTAATGTGTCTTCAATGTATTGTTGACTGAATGGGAAGCCGACTTGGCGCATGTAGCGAGCGTAAGCACGAAGAATAGATATTTCACGGCCAGATAGAGAGGCACCTAGCACCAAACGGTTGAAGCCATCACTTTCTAGGCTACCATTCCAAATTGCGGCAAAAGCTTGCTGGAAACGGTCACGTGCTTCGCGAAGATCCACGGTTTTTTCACTCTTATGAAGCATCGAAAAATCAAGAATCCAGCACGTTTGTCCATTCGTTTTTTCAATTTCGTACGGTGACTCACCGATCACGCGTAGGCCAAGATTTTCCAACATCGGCATGACATCAGAAAGGTGAATTGGTTCATCGCGATGATAAAGTTTCAAGCGAACCGCTTTGGAATCGACGGACTCTTCTTGGGGGCGATAGAATAACATGCCAAGTTTGTTATCGTCGCTAAGCGCTTCTAGACGTTCAATATCGGCAACCGCTGAACCTGGCATCATATCTTCTTTGTAAGAACGTGGGAATGCGCTCATGTATTCTTTAGAAAGAGGTAGGCCTTTACTTTCACCGAAGTTAGCGATGATGGATTCTTTTAGGCGATCATCCCAAGAAGTGGAAACTTCCATTAAGTTCTGTTCAATCTTTTTCACGTCTACATCAATATTATTATTGTCTACACGAACAATGTAATGGGTTCTTGCTAACGGACTTTCCGAGAAAAATGTTGTAAATTCAACCTCTTGCTCGCAGGTAAAGTATTGTTTAAGAATGCGTTGAGTCTGGCGACGAAGTTCTGTGTTGTAACGATCTTTAGTGACATAAACCATACAGCTGAAGAAACGACCAAATGGGTCTTTGCGCACAAAAAGACGTAACAAGTCACGATCTTGCATTTGAACGACGCCCATTCCCACTTCTAATAGCTCTTCTTCACGAGCTTGAAGCAATTCATCCCGTGGGTAGTTTTCGAGGATATTGTGAAGCGCTTTATAAGAATACGAACCATGGCGGTAGCCACTTGCTTCAAGGATCCGCCCCACTTTCTCTCGGATCAATGGAATACTGTGTACTGCTTGGTTGTACACGGCTGACGTATAGAGCCCAGTGAAGCGATGTTCACCGATGACTTTTCCATTTTCATCAAATTTCTTAACGCCAATGTAGTCCGTATATGCTGGACGGTGGATACGGGACGCTTGATTACCCTTAGTAATAATGAGTGCGTAAGGTTTTTTTGCTTCTAGACGAGCAGAATCAGAGAGCTCCGACAATTTTATACTGCGGACGCGTTTTTCATCGGCGAAGAGACCTAAACCGCTTTCGTGTGTTGGCTTAAGTTCACTATCCCCGTTAACACTAACAAGATCATATTCTTTGTAAGCCATGAAGGTGAAGTTATGATCGCCTAACCAGCGTAGATACTCGATCGTTTCATCTAAACGATCCGTATTCATTGACACTCGATCTTTATTTTGATCCAGTTCGTTAGTGACGATCTTGAGTTTTTCAACCATCTGTTTCCAGTCATCGACGACAAGACGAGTATCAGACAAGATTGCAAGCAGCTCTGCTTTCAATGCTTGCATCTTGTCTTTACTGGTCAAACGGTCCACTTCGATATGGAATAGTGATTGAAGAACACCATCCTCGCCGTTTACTTCAATTACTTGGCCTTTCTTATCACGCTCTAACTGAGTTGGGTTATTCAGCATCAAGTGACAAGCAAGATCAAGTCTCGTCAACGCCATCTTAATCGAGTCAACAAGAAATGGACTATCTGGTACAACAATTTCAACGATAGTGTGAGTCGATTGCCAACCTTGACGGCTGACCATTGGATTGAATACTCTGACAGAAATCTCTTCAGGTTTCTTTTCATTAATATGGTGCCAGAGGCTAACAACAGCACCATAAAGGTCGGATTCATTTCGCTGAATCAAATCATCATCAGCAATGTTACTAAATAAGTGTTGAGCAAGTTTAGTTACAAGCGGTTGGTGAGAAAGCTCGAGTTTGTCTTGAATCAGTTGGTATACCTTTTCAAGCAGAACCGGCACTACATTTTCACGCGCGGTCATATTCACACTCCACATTAGAATTGTTGTTTTGTAGGGGGAATCAGTAACTGGCATCTGCCCAGAAACCAATCATAGGTAATGCATGCAGTTATTGTAAAAGCATAATTACAAATGGTTAACAAAAAACACAGTGGTAAGAGGTGAAATGTCCGATTATGTGACTAAGATTCCTATTTAACTCTCTAGGAATATCAGCCATCACAGAGTTTCTAACTTTAGAAACTTATTATTTTGGTCAGTTGTTAGTCTAAAACGACCTTTAATGCCTAATTGACTAAGAAATGGTCGGAATTTTGATGTGGCGAGTTGCAGCCTTAAGCCATTATCGGTAATGACTTGTACCGAACTGGCAGCACCAGAATAGTGTGACAGAAATGTTTGATAAGAGATGTTGAGAGAGAAGTAATACTGGTTCATGGACGCGGATTTTGATCGAAACAAATAGTTAAGGAATGCGGGTGATCATAACGACCACCCTATTCTTTTGTCGATTATTCGTCTAGTGCTTTAGTCACTTTCTCGAATAGATCGTTGGCTAGATTGTCCATCGCTTTCAGTTTCTCTAGCTCGGCACGAATCAGCGCTTGGCGACCTTCATCGTATTTGCGGAACTTAAGCAGTGGATCAATCAAACGAGAAGCCACTTGTGGGTTAGTGTCGTTCAGTTGACGAAGGATCTCACCTGCAAACTGATAGCCAGAACCTGATTTGTCATGGAATCGAACTGGGTTTGCATTTAGGAACGAACCAATCAAACTACGTGTACGGTTCGGGTTCTTTAAGCTAAACGCTTCGTGGTTCATGGTCTCTTTCACTTTCTCAAGTGCATTTTCTACCGGGTTGCTACCCTGAAGAGCAAACCATTTGTCCATCACCAAGCCATCATGTTTCCACTTGTCACTGTAGTCCGCCATTAACGCTTCACGACATTCCAGTTGAGCATTGTTTGCTGCGTTCATTGCTGCAATTGTGTCAGTCATATTATTTGCTGACACGTATTGCGCTTTTGCTAGCTCGTTACCTTTTTCAGTATGAGCCAAGAATTGTAGACATTGGTTACGCAGTGCGCGTTTGCCGATTGCTGCATGCTCGATACTGTAATCAGCTTGGTTCAATGCGTGATATGTCGCACTAAATTCATCTTCTAGCGCGTTAGAAAGTGACACTGTAATTCTATTCAGTACGGTATCTACTGCATCAATATCAATCTGCTTGTACCAGCCAGTGATTTCGTTGATCGAAGGCAGAGACAGAACTTGTGCGATAAACGCAGGTTCTAGCTTCTCATCCAGAAGCACACCACGAAACGCGTCGATTAGCTCTTCTGAAAGTTGCACCTCACCACCCGTTT
Source organism: Vibrio sp. PID23_8 (assembly GCF_003584965.1). Lineage (NCBI taxonomy): Bacteria > Pseudomonadati > Pseudomonadota > Gammaproteobacteria > Vibrionales > Vibrionaceae > Vibrio > Vibrio sp. PID23_8. Next base: position 163,245 of record NZ_LIXE01000006.1, read on the forward strand.
GAACGTTGGTTACGTTTTGACGAATGTACTTAGCGAGTAGCATTTGGCTTGCATCCCAACGAGCAAAATCGTTCGTTGCATGCTTCATCAAGAAGAACAGCTCTTCATCGCTGTAGTCATACTCCAGTTTCACTGGTGCAGAGAACTCACGAAGTAACGATGGTACTGGTTGTTCAGCTACATTTTCGAATACGAAGGTTTGTTTATCTTGCTTCACATCCAACACATTATGAACCGAGTCACCATTGATCACCAATGGGATCACGTTGCCGTTTTGTGCGTAGAGTTCGATATCAAACGGAATGTGTAACGCTTGTTTTTCTGATTGGTCGTGAGTCGCTTCAGTAAACTGCTCAACCGTTAACGTGTAAGTTTTTGCGTCGGCGTTGTATTCACTATTTACACGGAGTGTTGGCGTACCAGATTGGCTGTACCACAAACGGAACTGCTTAAGGTCAACGCCCGTAGCATCTTCCATTGCTGAAACGAAGTCTTCACACGTTGCGGCTGTACCATCATGACGTTCGAAGTATAGCTTCATGCCTTTTTGGAAACCTTCTTCACCAAGAAGTGTGTGGTACATGCGGATCACTTCGCTGCCCTTTTCGTACACAGTTAGCGTGTAGAAGTTATTCATTTCAATAACTTTATCTGGACGAATTGGGTGTGACATTGGGCTTGAATCTTCCGCAAATTGTGGGCCACGGATAATACGAACGTTGTCTATACGATTGACTGCACGTGAACCAAGATCCGATGAGAACTCTTGATCACGAAATACCGTTAGACCTTCTTTCAAGCTCAGTTGGAACCAATCGCGACAAGTCACGCGGTTGCCAGTCCAGTTATGGAAATATTCATGACCGATCACCGCTTCAATACCCAGGTACTCACGGTCTGTTGCTGTTTTTTCATTAGCAAGAACGAATTTCGAGTTGAAGATGTTTAGTCCTTTGTTTTCCATCGCGCCCATGTTGAAGAAATCAACCGCCACGATCATGTAGATATCAAGATCGTACTCTAAACCAAATCTGTCTTCGTCCCACTTCATTGAGTTGATAAGCGAGGTCATTGCGTGACCTGCACGGTCAAGGTTGCCCTTGTCGACAAAGATTTCTAAATCAACTTTACGACCTGAGGTTGTAGTGTATTTATCACGCAGAACGTCAAAGTCACCGGCAACTAGAGCAAATAGGTACGCTGGTTTTGGATGTGGGTCTTGCCACTGCACCCAATGACGACCGTTTTCTGCGTCACCTTCTGCAATACGGTTACCATTACTTAATAAGTATGGGTAAACGCCTTTGTCTGCAATCACTTTTGTTGTGTATTTCGCGAGAACGTCTGGACGATCTAGGGAATATGTAATGCGACGGAAACCTTCCGCTTCACATTGCGTGCAGAATGCACCACCAGATTTGTACAAACCTTCAAGTGCTGTATTAGCTTCTGGGTCAATCTTAGTGATGATCGCTAACTCAAACTCTGCAGGCAGATCGGTAAGAACTAATGACGTTTCTTTTACTTCATGGTGTGACCAGTCTTCACCATTCACTTGGACAGAGCGTAACTCTAACCCTTCGCCGTCTAGCACTAACGTGGTTGACTCACCTTTTTGTACTACTTTGGATACTGCGGATACGATGGTGTCGTTGTCATGGAGATCAAACGTCAAATCGATATCAGTAATCGTATAAGTTGGCGCGGTATAATCTTTGCGATATTTCGCTTGAGGGGCTTGAGACATGTCCATAAATCCTTGTATATAGAATCACAAAAATACCAAGACCAGAGGATCAAACACCTCTTACTGGTATCACGATATAAGCTATTTGTAGAGTTTGTGGTATCAGAATACAAGTCTTTCTATAAAAAAACGGAGCTTTTAGTGGCTTAGCTCCGCTTTCTGTTTAACATTTAAGCAACAATAGGATATTTCACTATTAATTAACTACCGTGAAATAGTGACGTTAGATCATTTAGGGGCTTACTCGGTTAAGCACCGCGTACATCTCACCGCTAGAATCTTCTATCGTCAGCTCATTTTTCTTGAGTTTATAGGTTGTGCCTTGCTCACCATTTTCATACAAGAGAACCAAATGGTCACCTTCAGTGTAGTAGACCCCCTGCTTCACTGACTCTTCACCCGCTTCGTTGGAGACACGAAACATGAAGACAAAATCTGGCTGCAGTATCAGATCCATTTGGTTGATGTTATTTGCTAACATCACATCTCCAGCCAAATGCGAACTCGACCAAATACCAGCAAGCGCGTTGGGCAAACCTTTGGTAAAGGTCACACCATTTAGATCGAGCGTGTTGTGATTGTTTCGGTAAGCATAGATTTGAGGTGCGTCTGTATTTAAGCCAAGTATTATGGTGTCTTCATTGGCATTATAAAGCCCTTCCCAGTGATCGATGGAGTAATCCGTTTTTTGAATATCGATAGTGAAGGTATAGTCCGACCCCAAAGTCAGCTTGATCGCACGAAAATTCTCTTCGGAATCCTTTGGATTGGGATTCATTAAATACCAATCTCCAATGAGAAAAGGTGTATCAAATTGGCTCAATTTGTCTTCTTTCGTGTCTTGGGCTCCAAAGGCAGCGAAGCAACAAAAGCTAAGTAAAATAGTGGTCCATTTCATATCGGTCCCCTTATGCTTTTCTTTCAGCTTAGGCTTTAGAACTCAATTATGCGATAAATTTGATCTATATCACGTAATTTATTGGGGCAAATTAAGCGTATGAAGCACTCTTTTACACACGATACTTATCGAGAAAAAAGCATAAAAAAAGAGTGAGTCACGATAACTCACTCTTCTATCTCACTATTATTAGCCGTTATGACTGTTTTTAGCTTTTGATCATGTCAACTGTAATAGCGATGGATTCATCTAAATAAACGTCCGGTGCTTCATAGTCTTTGGGTACATCATCCAATGACTTGAACGTTTCTTTCCCAAGAGCCGTCTGACGTTTGTTGATACGATTCAAACGAAGCGTGTCTGCTTTATCTGATTCTTCTTCACGAACTTTTTCATTGAGCGACAGATAATTATCGTCTTTTTCTTTACGATACTTTTCAATGTCTTCATTGATGAAGCGAAATTCCATCTCATCAGCCACACGCTTAGCGTGACGTTCAGTTAAAGAAGTAATCAATGTGTCATTGCTAGGGAACATTTGATATTGAGCTTTATCAATGCTATCCCAAGGGAGTGCATTGTCTTCAACACTTTCTCCGGTTTCGCTCGCTTCAATCGCCGTTGGATAGGCGATATCTGGCGCGACACCACGGTTCTGAGTACTGCCACCATCAATACGGTAGAACTTTTGAATCGTGTATTGAACATAACCCAGTTCTTTATCAAACAAATCATAGATATGATTCAATGAACGGTGCTGCTGTACGGTACCCTTACCGAAAGAATTTTCGCCAAGAATGACTGCGCGGTTGTAATCCTGCATTGCTGCGGCAAAGATTTCAGAAGCCGAAGCACTGTAACGATTAATCAATACCGTTAGAGGGCCATCGTAACTGACTTTACCATCAGTATCAGCATTCACTTTGATACGACCGTAACTATCACGAACTTGCACTACTGGACCTTCTTTGATGAAAAGTCCCGTCAATGCGGTCGCTTCTGTTAACGCACCACCACCGTTGTTACGTAAATCAACAATGATACCGTCCACATTTTTCGTTTTGAGCTCTGATATCAGCTTATCAGTATCTTTCGACAATCCAACATAGAAACTTGGTACTTCTAGAACACCAATTTTTTTCCCATCTTTCTCGATGATTTCAGATTTAACTGCGCGATCTTCCAAACGCACTTTGTCACGCATAATAGTGACAACGTAACTCTTCGCTTCTTTGCCCTCAGGTAGAATCTGTAAGTTCACTTTCGTTCCTTTCGGACCTTTTATAAGTTGAACTACATCATCTAAACGCCAGCCAATGACATCGACGACGTCTTCACCATCTTGGCCAACACCGATAATTCGGTCACCTTCTCCAAGCTGCTTACTCTTAGACGCAGGTCCACCAGCAACCAAAGAGCGAATGACAGTATAATCATCCGTCATTTGTAAAACTGCACCAATACCTTCAAGGGACAAGTTCATCTCTGACTGGAATTGCTCAGCATTACGCGGAGAAAGATAACTCGTATGCGGATCCACCTCACGCGCAAACGCATTCATGTATAGTTGGAACGCATCTTCGTTTCGGGTTTGAGTAATACGTTTCATCGCATTGTTATAACGCTTCTCTAAAACCTCTTTAATTTCTGGCCACTCTTTGCCAGTCAGTTTAAGGTTGAGTGCATCGTATTTAACACGCTGGCGCCATAACTCATTTAACTCTGCTTCATCCTTCGGCCATGCGGCTTCAGAACGATCCAATTCGATAAAGTCTTCGGTATTAAACTTAATCTCGTTATCTAATAGAGTCAGAGCGTAGGCGAAACGATCAAAACGCTTCTGCATCGAAAGGTTATACACATCAAACGCAATCTTGTTGTTGCCCGCTTTTAGCTGGTCATCAAGGCTGATTGACCAATCGTTAAAAGCGTTGATGTCATCTTGAGTGAAGATATTCTTGTTATAATCAAGCATTTCCACATAGCGTTCGAAAATCGCTTTGGAGAAATCATCATTAAGATTGAAATGCTTATAATGAGAGCGAGTAAAGCGAGATGTCACACGTTTGCTGGCAGTTTCATGTTGAACTTCAGGAGAAAGAACTGGCAGATCATCTCTGTTTAATTTGGCCTCGAGAGCCTGAGCTGAAGCTGCTAGCAAAAAGCTAGCAGCAATCAGTGTCATTTTTGAACGGCAATTCATGCGTAGGAGTATCTCCTTTATGCGCGCAAGTGCTCCGCTTTTACAACCATTTGTAGGCCGTTAGCAAGTTGAACACGTACATCATCCTTATTGATCTCAACAATGGTCGCAGCCATGTTTCCTTTGCCCATGTTCACGTTAACTTCATTGCCAACGGTAACTTCATCAGCGTTTAGTGCACGTGTTTCTACAGGCTTTTCTTGTTTCTGTGTCTTTGCCTTGCTTGGACGACGAGGCTGTTGTGGCTTTTTAGCCGCAGGTTTTGCTTTTGCCTTGCCTTCTTCGCGAGCTTTCTGTGCTTGGTCTTTACGACGAGCTTGAACCTTCGCTTTGCTCTCTGCAAGCGTTGCTTTCGCGTGTTCTACGTGTTCTTCTTCTAGCTCACCACATGGGTTGCCATCTAAATCAACACGTACCGCACCTGGTTTTACACCGTGCAGGTAACGCCATGATGAAGTGTACTGTCTTAACGCTGCACGAAGTTGAGTTTTGCTAACTTTTTCGTCGTCATTTAGACGTTCCGCTAGATCTTGAAAAATACCAATTTTCAAAGGCTTTGCTTCACCTTCTAAAGTAAAGCACTTAGGGAAACATTCAGCAATATATGCGATAACTTCTTTGCTGTTTTTTAACTTTTCAGTCATGAGGGTTCCTGGTTTGAGCGGATTTCCGCGAAGCATTAAGAAAAATATTCTCGTATTATAGTGAGATGCCAAGGAAAAACCACACTCGCGGACGAATTTATGCGTTGTTCGCGTGTGAATTAAGCAGCTTTTCTACTTCAACCATGAAATATGTGAGACCTTCTTCGTCTATTTCATTGAATCGACCAACGCTTGGACTGTCAATATCTAGCACTCCGGCGACTTCACCATTAATCGAAAACGGAATCACAATTTCTGAGTTACTCGCCGCATCACAAGCAATATGCCCCTCAAACGCATGAACATCGTACACTCTTTGTACACTATTTGCTTGTGCAGCAGTACCACAGACACCTCGTCCCATTGCGATGCGTACGCAAGCTGGCTTACCTTGGAAGGGGCCAAGAACTAACTCATCTCCTTTCAAGAGGTAAAATCCAGCCCAATTGAGGTCTTCTAACTCCATAAAAAGCAGAGCACTTAAGTTTGCGAGATTCGCAATGTAGTCTGTTTCTGACTCGATCAGTGCAACTGCCTGCTTGGTAAGTCTTTGGTATTGTTCTATATTCATATTAACTTCCTACTTTTTATTTAAGCTTCCATTCTCTTAGTATGGCGCTAAAATGCAGCCCATCTTTAATAGGACTTATTCTCAATTATAATGAATTCTCGAAACGACACTATTAGCCGTTCTTGGTTGATAACACAAGTGAAAAAGCACAAGTCCAAGCTGATTGTTGCGAACTTGATAGCCGTTCTTGCGACCTTGGTTAGTGTTCCAATCCCGCTTCTTATGCCTTTGATGGTCGATGAAGTCTTATTGGAAACACCCGCATCTGGTGTTGCTGCGATGAACGCCATATTACCCGATACGTGGCACACGCCTACGGGCTATATCTTTTTTACACTCTTTTTAGTTGTCCTTATGCGAGCTAGCGGGCAAGCGCTTAACATCCTTCAGAGCCGTCAATTTACTCTCGTTTCCAAAACGATCACTTACGAAATGCGCAGCAAAATGATCGATAAACTCGGTCGCATCAGCATTCGCCAGTATGAAACGAAAGGTAGCGGAGGTATTAACGCTCATCTCATTACGGATATTGAAACGATTGATCAGTTTATCGGTTCGACGCTCGCAAAATTCGTTATTGGTTTGCTTACTGTGCTTGGGACTGCGATTGTCTTGCTTTGGCTTGATTGGCGCCTAGGTCTGTTCATTTTGTTGGTCAACCCTATCGTTATCTATTTTTCTCGAAAATTAGGTAGCATGGTCAAACATCTCAAGCGTAAAGAAAACCACTCGTTCGAATTATTTCAAAACCGATTGGTCGAGACTCTCGATGGGATTTACCAATTACGTGCGGCCAATAAAGAGCGTGAGTTTCTCCAACAGTTAAAAACCAGTGCAGACCAAGTACGAGTTGATGCGGATAAATATGCCTGGCAATCCGAAGCAGCTGGTCGCGTTTCATTCCTGCTGTTTCTAATTGGCTTTGAATTATTCCGCGCCGTCGCCATGTTAATGGTTGTGTTTAGCGATCTCACCATTGGGCAAATTTTTGCTGTATTTGGCTATTTGTGGTTCATGCTCTCTCCTGTTCAAGAGTTACTTGGTATTCAATTTTCCTGGTACAGCGCTAAGGCAGCTTTAACACGCATTAATGACTTATTACAACTGGAGGAAGAAGATAGACCCGTTTCAAAGGTAAATCCTTTCAGTGGTCATCGAGAAGTTGATGTGAAAATTGAAAACGTCAGCTTTTCTTACAACAATGAGAATAAGGTATTAAACCTTCTTTCAATGCACATCCCCGCGGGAAATAAAGTGGCGCTGGTCGGCGCAAGTGGTGGGGGTAAATCAACGCTAATCCAATTGCTGATTGGCGTTTATCGACAGAATACGGGAACGATTCGTTATAATGATGAGCTAACCGAAGACATTAGTTTCGAAGTAATTCGAGATAAAATTGCTGTGGTATTACAACAACCTATACTATTTAATGACACCTTAAGGCATAATCTGACTCTAGGTGGTCATTTTGATGAACTGTCTTTGTGGCACGCACTTGAAGTTGCTCAGTTACAAGATGTGATCGCTCAGTTAAACCACGGCTTAGATACACAAATTGGACGTAACGGTATTCGCTTGTCAGGCGGACAGCGTCAACGACTCGCGATTGCTCGTATGATATTGAGTAATCCACAGTTTGTTATCTTAGATGAAGCAACATCAGCGCTGGACACCGCTACTGAAGCGGCACTCCATAAAGCATTAACCGAATTCTTACACGGTAGAACGACTCTGATTGTCGCGCACCGTTTATCCGCCGTTAAGCAAGCAGATTTGATTTATGTGCTTGAAGATGGAAGAGTGACACAAACAGGTACTCATGGTGAGCTCGTCGAGCAAGAAGGCTTATATCAAACCTTATATGGGGGCATTCAGTCCCACGCATAAAGCGCTATTTGTTGAGAGATCGGCATGACCTCTCTGCATAAGCATGCGATGCAACCAAAAAAAATCCGTCTCTGCCAAGGTTGCGAGCTGCCTGTCGATATAATTCCATTACCCGATGGTAAGCTTGCACACTGCCCTCGCTGTGGGCACGAGTTATATCGTGGCGGCAATCCAAGTTTATCTGGTAACCTCGCAATCGCGATTACTTGCCTTCTTCTTTTCGTACCCTCTCACTTTTTCGATTTCATCAGCATCCGACTATTTGGTGTCATGATCCCTGCAACATTACCGTCCGGTATTATTGCGCTAATGCAAGAGGGCTTTGTTCTTCTCTCCTTACTGATTTTATTTTGTAGTTCTTTAGCCCCTTTGATCGTCTGCACTTCCGTTGTTGTCGCACATTTATCTCTATACCAGCGTTGGTTCAGAGGACTACAGGTTTCACTTTGGCTCACTCAGCACTTCAAACACTGGGCGATGATTGACGTGTTTCTTGTCAGCATCGCTATCTCATGCTTTAAATTACAAGACTACTCGGATATTTATGTAGGCCCAGGCCTTATCGGGTTGGTTTTACTCCAAATATCAACAGTATTACTCATCTCTCGATTCAGTGCTCGGCGCTACTGGGAAGCATGGAAAGCGGAATCCTCTTATGTTTTTAAACATAAAGATGTCCACTGTCATGAATGTCATTTGTCACAACCCGAAGGTGATCAGTGCCAACGTTGCCATCATACGCTGCACCATCGTAAACCACATTCTATTCAAAAAACATGGGCGTATTTGATTACGGCAGGCATCGCTATTTTCCCTGCCAACTTGATACCCATTTCCATTTTAATTACCAATGGTCAGCGCTTAGAAGACACGATTTTCTCCGGAGTTGCAGCACTCATAAAAAATGGGATGTACGGTATCGCGTTTATCATCTTTGTTGCCAGTATTGTCGTACCAGTCGTGAAGATACTCGGACTTGCTTACATATTGTTATGCATCAAGTTCAAACGTTCCGTGTTCAAAAGACAACGAATGATGGTCTACTTTGCTATCAAGTGGATTGGCAAATGGTCGGTCATGGATTTGTTTGTTATCTCCATCATGATGACCTTAGTCGATCGTGGTCAAATTCTCGATTTTACACCTGGATATGGCGCCGTCGCTTTTGGTTTAGTTGTCGTATTCACAATGCTTGCCGCTGATAGCATTGACCCTAGGCTTATCTGGGACCAAGTCCCAAATCAATCACAAAAAGAGTCAATTAATGAGTGATCAGAATAATTCTCAAACGTCCTACGTACCCGATGTAAGGAGGAGCAAAGGCATCTCTCCCCTTTGGCTTTTACCAATTCTAACCATAGTGCTCGCCGGATGGTTAGTCGTCAAATCACTTCATGATGCCGGTCAACGTGTACAAATATACTTTTCAGATGCCGCGGGCTTAGTCGCGGGGCGTACGACTATCCGTTATCAAGGTTTAGAAGTCGGCATGGTAAGAGACATCAATTTGTCGAAAGATCTAGGCAGCATTTATGTGGATGCCGATATCTACCCAGAGGCGACAAAACTGCTTAACGAAAAAACACGATTTTGGTTAGTGAAACCAACGGCGAGCTTGACCGGTGTAACTGGGTTAGATGCGCTAGTTTCTGGTAACTATATTTCGATTCAACCTGGCGACAGTAAAGAATTTGAAACTAAGTTCCACGCCCTTGAATCCGCACCAACCGATCTGCATGTTACTCAAGGTTTAAATATTAAACTGAAAAGTCTTGACCTAGGCGGAATCTCAATCGGTTCACAGATTGTGTATAAAAAAATCCCAATTGGTGAGGTGTACAGTTATCAACTCAATGATGATGCAAAGTCGATCACCATTCAGGCAAATATCCAAGACCAATACAGCCACCTTATAAACAGCCGTAGCCGTTTCTGGAATGTGAGCGGTGTGGGCGCAAGCATTGGTTTTGAAGGCGTTGATGTTCGACTAGAGAGTATGAGTGCGCTGCTCAGTGGCGCTATTGCGGTGGACTCCCCGGATGATGGCGAACCCGTTAATGAAAATACTCAATTCCGACTGTACAAAGATCTAAAAACCGCTGGTCGTGGTATTCCTATCAAAATCACCTTACCTGATGACAACAAAATCAGTGCTGAAGGAGCCCCGATCATGTATCGCGGCATTGAAGTTGGTCAAATCACGGATTTAGGCTTGTCTGAGGGACGTGAAGTCATTTTAGCCTCTGCAGCGATTCAACCAGCGTTTAGCGACATGCTCACTTCAGGCACACGTTTCATTTTGGAAGAAGCAAAAGTTTCTCTATACGGTGTGGAAAACATTAGCAATTTAGTTCGCGGTAACTTCTTAACTATCGTGCCTGGTGAGGGAGACCGTTCTCGTCGTTTCACCGCCATTCGTAAAAACGTTTATAACCAGCAGCAAGAAAGAACCGTCGCGATTCGCTTGGTTTCTGATAACTCTTTCGGCCTAAGCAGTGGTGCGAATGTACTTTACAAAGGCATTGTTGTTGGCTCTATCATCAAGGTTGGCCTGCTTGATAAAGTCCAAGCTAAAAAAGCGCAGCATGAGGTCTTTATGGATGTACTTATCGACCACGAATACAAGCATCTCATCAAGTCAGACAACCGTTTCTATGTCACTGGTAGTGCGTCTGCTGAGCTAACCGAATCCGGCTTGAGTGTTACCGTTCCACCAGCAAAACAGCTTTTAAGCGGTTCGATCAGTTTTGTTAGCCAAGGCGACAAAGGTATTCAAAAAGAGTATCAGCTCTTCCAGAGCGCATCACTGGCAGAGTTAGCCCAATACAACCAAAGTGGCTCGAAAACCTTAACCTTGTTCGCCACTGAACTGCCGCCAATTTCAAAAGGCAGCCCTCTACTCTATCGTAACCTGCCTGTTGGTAGCATTTCTAATTTTAACTTGGTGGATGGTGGCGTCATGGTGAAAGCCACCATTGAAAATCGTTACGCTCACCTTTTGACGACACAAACCGTATTTTGGAATCGTTCAGGCGTAGAGATTGATGCCTCACTTGCTGGCGTAAGTGTCAAGGCGCACCCGTTAAAGTCTTTAATTAAAGGAGGCATTGCTTTTGACTCTATACCAGGGATCGAGAATAAAATCGGGTCACGTTGGAAGCTCTATCAAGATCAAAGCCATGCGAGAAAATTTGGCCGCGAGATCGCATTAGAAACGGACGGCACCCAAGAAGTCACTAAAGGTACACCTATTAAATATCAAGGTGTGAAGGTAGGCGAAGTGACGCTTGTTGTACCCAATTTCCGTCGAAAAATCGTAGAGGTCACTGCTCGAATATTACCTGAATATGTAGAAAATATTGCCGTATCAGGGACGCATTTTTGGCTTACAGAGCCCAAGATTGGTCTAGACGGCGTGAAGAATCTTGATGCGATAATCTCTAAATCCATCAGTGTCGAGCCTGGTCAAGGTACTGCGAAATTTAAATTCAAACTTGAACCGATGCGCCATCACGAGCAAGGCACCTCGTTTACCTTACAGAGTGAACAAAGAGGTTCAATTCAAGTCGGCACTCCTGTTCTTTACCGTCAAATGGAAGTCGGTCAAGTAACGAGTGTACGCTTGGGTGACTTCGCAGACCGGATTATTACACAGATTGAAATTCAACCTAAGTATGCTTATCTCGTTCGTCAAAACAGTGTGTTCTGGAATGTTTCCGGTGTCGACGTTTCTATCGGTATTACAGGCGCAAACATTAAAGCAGGCACGATTGATAGCTTAATGAGAGGCGGGATTGCCTTCTCTACACCAGAGCAATCGCAAATTTTACCTGCAGCTAAACCAGATCACTCTTTCTATCTCTACCCTAAGGCTGAAGACGATTGGGCCCACTGGCGGACTGCCATTCCAAAACCATAATGGGTTTACCATCACGTGATTGAGTAAAGAGCAGCAAACAAACGTTGCTCTTTTTTATTTCCCACACCATGCGAACTATTCGTTTCTGTGTCGCTTTCGTATATCATTTGCGGCAAATTCTGCAATCGAGATTTTACTTTGCATTCTAACGTTTACATCCCAGACGCGTTTCTGGAAAAAATCCAAACTATCCTTCCAGCCCACCTCAATATGGAAGACTTTGTCGCTGCATGCCAAAAACCTCTGCGTAAGAGCATTCGTGTTAATACACTGAAAATTGGGGTTGAAGCATTCCTGCAACGTGCAGAAGCAAAAGGTTGGAAACTATCACCCGTACCTTGGTGTGAGACAGGTTTCTGGATTGAAGCGGATGAGTCTGTTGTACCGTTAGGCAATACCGCAGAACACATGTCTGGTTTGTTTTACATTCAAGAAGCAAGCTCAATGATGCCCGTATCGGCTCTATTCATGAACGATGAATCTTATGATGCAGTGCTAGATACAGCGGCAGCACCAGGCTCAAAAACCACTCAAATTGCCGCTTTAATGAACAATCAGGGTATCTTAGTTGCTAATGAATATGCAGCGAGCCGCGTTAAAGTGCTGCACGCCAATATTGAACGTTGTGGCGTCCGCAATGCCGCTCTAAGTAACTTTGATGGACGCGTATTTGGTGGTTGGTTACCTGAAAGGTTTGACGCGGTATTGTTAGACGCGCCATGCTCAGGTGAAGGCACCGTTCGCAAAGACGAAGATGCCATGAAAAACTGGACACAAGAGTCAGTGCTTGACATTGCAGGCACCCAGAAAGATTTGATTGAAAGTGCATTTCACGCCCTAAAACCTGGCGGCGTGATGGTTTATTCAACTTGTACATTAAGTACCGAAGAAAACCAACAAGTCTGTTATCACCTCAAAGAGACGTTCGGGGACGCCGTCGAATTCGAAAGCCTTGAAGGTTTGTTTGAAAACGCTAGCGCATCCCTGACCGAAGAAGGCTTTTTACACATTTTCCCTCAGGTTTATGACTGTGAAGGTTTCTTTGTCGCTCGTATTCGCAAACTTGCTAGCGCTGAAGCTCCTAAGGTGAAAAAGCGTATGGGTAAATTCCCATTCACAAAAGCTTCCAACAAAGAATTTGCAGAGATTTCAAAACAGCTTCTCACTGCGCTAGATATCACACTACCTAAAGACAGCGCCGTTTGGCTTCGTGACAACGATGTGTGGCTATTCCCAGATGCTCTAGAGCCAATGATCGGGGAACTGCGCTTCTCTCGTATGGGCATTAAAATCGCAGAAGCTCACAAAAATGGTTACCGTTGGCAGCATCAGGTAGCCACTGCTTTAACGACGGGGTCAGAATCCAACGCGATTGAGTTGACCATCGAAGAAGCGCGTGAATGGTATATGGGCCGTGATGTTCGTCCACAGAATATGTCTGTTGATACAAAAACAAGCAAAGGCGAAGTGTTTGTAAAATACGAAGGTGCAATCATTGGCCTTGGGAAATGGGTCAGCAATCGCATTAAAAATGGTTTACCAAGAGAATTGGTTAGAGATAAAAATCTATTTTGATTGTGCTTAAGACTTTATAAGCAAATGAAAAGCCATCGTATTTACGGTGGCTTTGGGGCTCTATAGCATGATTAGGAATGGGCTCACTAGCGATCCGAGTGCCCTGTACTAAACTGAATGTATCAAAGGTAAGCTTTGATAGGCATTTCTCTCTATGTTCACCAACTTACCACGTTGGTCAACGAGTTTAGCGCGGGCTCTAAAGAGCCGTTTCCCCTAGGCCCAAAATAAGGACGAATTTGGGCCATTTTTTTGGTTGAAAGGCTCTCTATAAAACGAGCTTAAGCAAGACGAATTCCGTCTTTCTCAATCACGATCTTGCCCTGTTTGTACAAACCACCGATAGTCTTCTTAAAAGTACCTTTACTGGTACGGAAGGCGTCAAAAATCGCTTCTGGCGCTGATTTATCATTCAAAGGAAGGAATCCCCCCTTCTTCTCTAACAACTCAAGGATCTTGCTCGACAGGTCATCCATCTTTGCTACACCGACTTTTTGTAGCGCTAAGTCGATTTTACCATCTTCACGAATTTGCTTAATGTAGCCTTTTAGTTGCTTGCCAATAAACAACTTGCCGAATACATCTGATGGGAAGATCATACCCCAGTGTTTACCGTTCACAATCGCCTTATAACCTAACTGGCTACGCTCTGCGATAATCAAATCAACTTGCTCGTTAATTTCGTAATTCGCAGGTGTTTTATCTAGCAACTTGTTGAACTTTGTTGTACCGACGATGCGACCAGACGCTTTGTCCGTATACACGTAAACTAAGATGTTTTGACCTGGAGCAAAGCGAGCACGTTGCTCACTAAATGGGACCAGAAGATCTTTCTCTTTGATTCCCCAGTTAACAAACGCACCCGTTTGGTTGATGCCTTCAACGGTCATTAAGCCCCATTCGCCTACTTGAGCGATTGGCTTTTCAATGGTCGCAGCTAGCTGGCTTTCCGAATCGAAGTAAAGAAAAACGTCGAGGTGAACGCCAATTTCGGTACCTTCAGGTACATGCTTATTAGGCAGCAATACCGAGCCGTACTCATCACCATCCAGAAATACACCAAAATCAGCCTTTTTAGTGACTTCTAAGCTGTTAATTTGACCAATTTTAATCATTGAGTTTGTCTCTTTTTAAATTTAATTGGAATTATACCCAAACTAACAAGAAAATCAGAGAGAAATACACACCTCTCTGTTATGCTGTCATGGTTCAACAATTTATCCTAGCTGACCTTAAGTTGCCACGTCCCAAGGACGCATATCGGTATAGAACGCGTTAGCAAAATCAGGAGCTTTCCTTGGTCACCGTCGACAAACAGGATTCGATCACCCTAAAAATTAGCCATGCTTTGGCAAAGAGTAAAACACTCGACCTAGATATCTACATTTTTGTCCCTGGCGAACTTGGTTTAAATGCCGATATCATCAGTGAGTCTGAATTCTATTACACCTCCATCACGCAAAAACGTGCTTACTACAGTACAGAAGCGCTGCTCCCACTTGTTCACAGCCGATTAGCAAAACGAGGCCGCTTATCCAATCAGCAATACCGAGTCAGTTTAAGCCTTTTTGCTTATCAATACGTCATCGCTTTAGATAAAGCAGTGGCGGCGTTGAACAAACATGAGAGTGACAGCGTAACAGGCGAGGAAGTAGATGACGTTATTGAGCTGACCATCGATATCTTGAAACGACTTCGACGTTCAATTCCTTACGAAGAAAACCTAAAACGTTACTATGTCAATATCGATAACTATTTGTCATGGTATACCGAACAAAAGTTCTTATCCCTTGTCGCACACCTCCCTCGTGAAGGTGACTATAGTACGATTAAAGAACGCCTCATCATACTCTGTGAGAAAGAACAAGCGCACCGAAAGCTGAATAACTACAATTCAGCAAGCGTAGTTGAAGACGTCACTCGATTGTCTAATAAAATGCGATTGTTACGACGTTTGATTGAACACCCAATCGTACTTAGCGAAAAGACGACATCAATGGGTAATAACATCAAGCGTGCGATCAAAGGAATAGCGACAGGCTTAGTGATGGTCGTGGTGACTTCAACCGTGATTCTTGCTCGCGATTATCTTGGTGAGATTTCCGCGTCGTTCATTATTGCCATGTCGTTTATTTACGCATTACGTGAAATATTCAAAGACGATCTGCGCGATGCCATGTGGCGTTGGATTCGTAAAGGCAAGCCCAAATGGCGTAAGAAATACATGGATCCAACAACCAAAAAAGTCGTTGGCCGTAAATTAGAATGGCTCGATTATCGCTCGTTATCGAGCCTGCCAGATCGTATTCAAAATATCCGCAAGAAGCGAGTTGTACAACGCGAAGAACAGATTCTTCATTATCACGCTAAGACTGAAATGACGACATCGATGTTTTTAAGTGGTTATGAGCAAACACGAGAAATATTGAACTTCAGTTTACGCCCTATTATCCGTTTAATGGATAAAAGCACAAACCGAGTTTACCGCTTACATGATGGGCAAGTCAGTAAAGAATCCGTCGAGAAAAGGCATTTGCTCAATGTGATTGTCAAAGAAGACAACCACACCGATGCCCCCGTATTCTATCGATGGAAAGTCGTTTTGAATCGTTCAAAAATCGTCTCTATCGAGAAAATCGAATTGAGTTAATTGGCCCATTCAACATCAATTAAGCAGCCTAACGTTGGGCTGCTTTTTTAATCGATAATGTCAGAGAGAATTCAGCCATTGGTTCATCACCATGAATACTTGGGCATAACGCGGTGATCTTAACATCCTGATTTACCCGCTCACCCGTTTCTAGCGCGGTACGCAACATCTCATCAATTACTGGACCATCGTAACACACAAAATGCACATCACCTTCAGGGCGTTTTAAGAAATCGGCATTCACTCCTTTAAATGCTAGCGAAATTTTTTCTCCCTGCTCTTGCGCTTTACTCATGGCGAGAAAGCCGCCAGCCACATCAGCTCCCACCGCTAACGCGCCGAAATACATACTATTGAGATGGTTCTTAGTTCTTCTTCTAAGCGGGATCCTCACTTCTACATGCTTGTCATCAATGGCGAGTATCTTTGGTCGACAAAGCCAGATAAGTGGGACTTTAGAAAAACCGAAAAGATTGAGATAAAGATTCGCACGGCGGACTGCTGATAACATTTTGGTCTCCTTACCAAGCTAGTCTGACCAGTTAATCAATGAAGATAAAAAATGTCAAAGTAATGTTGATGATTAGTTGTCATTGATTAAAAAAAACCTTCTTTAGCGACAGTGTCACTGATGATTAACTCGCACTATTCCCTTTAGTTTGGAACAATCAACCTATTCACACTGTTAGTATTTCGAAAAAATTGTTATACATCCAAACAACCATGTATTGATATCGTAAGCGATTCTTACAATTTATATATAAGTGTATTCAATGAATATCAACGCCTTTGAATACAATTCGATATTAACTAGAGAAGAATCCCGTTAAACGGTTTATTCCTAAGTGTAATTCCGTTATCTTTACCGCTTCGCAATAGAGAATAAAGCTATAACATGCCTATTAAAACAGATGAATTGAGAACCCAACCTTTGGGTCCGATGCCTACCCCCGCTGAACTTGGAAGCGTGCACCCTATCACTGACGATGTCGCAGAACGTATAGCTCAATCTCGCCGCCAAATTGAACGCATTTTATCCGGTGAGGATGATCGTATTCTTGCTATTGTGGGCCCATGCTCAGTACATGACACAGATGCAGCGCTAGATTACGCTACGCGCCTAAGTCAAATTCAAGATAATTACAAAGACGAACTGTTTATTGTGATGCGTACTTACTTTGAAAAGCCTCGTACAGTAGTTGGTTGGAAAGGTCTCATTACCGACCCTAACCTAGACGGTTCTTACGCGCTTGAGGCAGGTCTGCACAAAGCTCGTAAACTACTACTGGATATCAACAAGCTTGGTCTTGCAACCGCTACTGAGTTTCTTGATATGGTCACAGGCCAATACATTGCTGATTTGATCTCTTGGGGCGCGATTGGCGCGCGCACGACAGAATCTCAAATCCACCGTGAAATGGCATCAGCGCTATCTTGCCCAGTTGGTTTCAAGAACGGAACGAACGGTAATGTGAAAATTGCTATTGATGCGATTCGTGCAGCCCAAGCGTCACATTATTTCTATTCTCCAGATAAGAATGGCCGTATGACCGTATACCGCACCAGTGGTAACCCTTATGGTCACATCATTTTACGTGGTGGTGAGAAAGGCCCTAATTTCGATGAGGCATCGATAAAGCAAGCGTGTGATGCACTCGCTGAGTTTGGTCTGCCAGAGCGTTTGATTGTAGACTTCAGCCATGCGAACTGTCAGAAGCAGCACAGAAAACAAATCGATGTTGCCGCAGATATCTGTGATCAGATTAAATCAGGCAGCACTCGCATAGCTGGTATCATGGCAGAGAGTTTCATCATTGAAGGCAACCAGCCAATGACGGATATTAACAACCTAACTTATGGTCAATCGATTACTGATCCATGTTTAGGTTGGGATGATACCGTGACTATACTGGATATGCTGTCAGATGCGGTAAAATCCAGTAAATAATTTCCCTATAACAAGATAATCAAGGAATCTCCATGCCATCGTTTGATATTGTTTCAGAAATCGATACCGTTGAACTTCGTAATGCGGTTGATAACGCTAACCGTGAACTGTCTACTCGTTTTGATTTCCGCAATGTGAATGCGAGCTTTGAGCTAGTAGAAGAAAACGTAAAAATGTTAGCGGAAGGTGACTTCCAACTAAAGCAAATGCGTGACATCTTGCGTGGTCATTTAGCAAAACGTAATATTGATGCGAATGCAATGGACGCACAAAAGCCTGATATTACAGGCAAGAACTGGCAACAAAACATCGTTTTCCGTCAAGGTATTGATACACCAACAGCGAAAAAAGTGGTTAAGCTCATCAAAGACGCGAAGTTAAAAGTTCAAGCTTCTATTCAAGGCGATAAAGTTCGCGTTACTGGTAAGAAGCGTGATGATCTACAAGCAACGATGGCGGCTATCCGTGAAGCGGAACTGGGTCAACCATTCCAGTTCAACAATTTCCGTGATTAAGCACTATTCTCCACGTCATTAGTTGTTTGACGTAAAATTGAAAACGCCGACAAGTAACTTGTTGGCGTTTTTGTTTGCATCGGTGTAGGCGGTTCAATCAGATAACTAAGTCTTGCCCTTGAAGTAACGAGAACTCACTCGTGCCCTGACGTATAAATACACATATACGCAAGTTTTGTTCTTTTGCCTTCGCCAGTCTATCGGATAACTCTGCTGCACATGTGAACGCTTCTCGTTCTGCATCTCGCCTAACCAGCTCCATCACATCAGCAGCACACTTCGTCGAATACAGAACAGATTCAGCTTGTTGCATATATCGCACCGCTTTAATCGGCAGCATTTCGACGTCAGCACCTACCTGAATCCAAGTACAACTGCCTTTCTCATCCAACGGTTTTGCCATTGTGTGCTGATAGATGGCTTCCAACTCTCGATTATCACGCGCATTTTCTACCTCTGGATTAGAAAAATAGTTCTCCCAGAACTTTCGACGCAGATCGACACTCGGTAACGCTTCTTTGATCGAGTTTCGTTTGGAGTTAGCAAATTCTGCAATTAATCCCATATTCTGTGGGAGGATTGATTCAAGCTTTTCCCGAATATTACGAATCAGTACAGGGGATGCGCCACCACTTGAGATAGCAATTTGAATGCGCCCGCGATTTATCATCGAAGGTGTAATAAAGTCACAATATGGTTTGTCGTCTACAACATTAACTAGGATTCCTAGTTCCTTTGCATCTTTATAAACTTGGTGATTAATCTCTGGGTTATCAGTCGTCGCCCATACTTGGACAAATGTTTTAGTGACAATGTCACTAGAATAAAAGCGTTGAATCCAACTCACTTGATGCGAATCGACCAATTGGGCCAGGAAGTCAACAAGTGTTGGAGATACAATCGTGACGTCAGCTCCTGCTTTAAGCAACGCTTCAACCTTACGGCTCGCAACCTCACCACCACCGACAATAAGCACTGGCTTGCATACTAAATCTAAGAACAGGGGAAAGTATCGCATTTCAATCCATGATGATTTCAATTAACTGTCTAGACTCATGCTACCAAAAACTGGGCAACCACTTCACCAAGTTTCGATATCAAAAATAATTTTTGTTCGAATTTCATGCTAACTCAGTTTCGCACAACTGCTGACACTTTTAAGAACAAACAATTATTCTACAGTTTACTCAACCAGACTATCGATTGTTCTGACGCACTGAATTAACCACTTGTTGCACTATTTACAACTGTTTTACATTTCGTCATTCTAATTTGTAGGCATTTTGTGATTCTCTTCAAAACCCTTTTTAAATTATATATTTGAGAATTATCAGATCCTTTTCTACGCTTATAACTGGTTGATTTATCGATTGTCGTTTATTCGTAAAACAACCATCTAGGACGATAACACTAATAAATTGGACACGTTGTATCAGGTCGCTCCTGATTAAACATGGATCATACAGGAAGGATACAAATGGCAAATAAATTAACAGTTCTTGCTTCCGTAGTAGTGGCTTCCACTGCCATGATGTCAATGTCAGCTCAAGCAGCAGGCACTACTTTGGACAAAGTCACAAAGCAAGGTTTTCTTACATGTGGTGTCAGTACTGGTCTACCTGGGTTCTCCAACCCTAACTCAAAAGGTGAGTGGGAAGGTATCGACGTAGAATATTGCCAAGCAATAGCTGCCGCTGTGCTTGGGGATAAAAGCAAAGTGAAATATGTTCCTCTTACCGCGAAAGAACGTTTCACAGCATTACAATCAGGCGAAATCGATGTGCTTCCTCGTAATACCACTTGGACACTTCATCGTGATACTGCTCTTGGTCTCAATTTTGTTGGTGTGAACTACTACGATGGCCAAGGTTTTATGGTTAAAAAGGATCTTGGTATTTCAAGTGCCAAAGAACTTGATGGCGCTTCAGTCTGTGTACAGTCGGGAACAACGACAGAGCTTAACCTAGCAGACTACTTCCGTAATCAAGGCATGTCTTACAAACCGGTCGTATTTGATACTGCAGCACAAACATCCAAAGGTTTCGATGCTGGTCGCTGTGACGTACTCACTACAGACCAATCTGGTCTTTATGCCCTTCGTTTAAACCTACAAGACCCATCTTCAGCAACCGTGCTTCCTGAAATCGTGTCTAAAGAGCCTCTAGGTCCGGTTGTTCGTCAAGGTGATGACCAATGGTTCAATATTGCAAAATGGACACTATTTGCAATGATTAATGCCGAAGAATACGGCGTTACCTCAAAGAATGCCGACAAAATGTTGAAATCAACCGATCCAAACATCAAACGTATTCTTGGTGTAGATGGTCCGAAAGGCAAAGGTCTTGGCATTCGTGACGATTGGGGCTACCAAGTTATTAAGCAAGTCGGTAACTATGGTGAAAGCTTCGAGCGTACGGTGGGCACAAACTCTCCTCTACAAATTTCTCGTGGCGTCAATGCGCTTTGGAATGCGGGCGGTTTCATGTACGCACCACCTATCCGATAAGAGAAGCGATATAGGGCGGTTAGTGCCGCCCTTTTCTTGATCATATCCGTCTCGATCAGTTAGCCATCAGCCAGCACGAGGGCACAATCTCTTAAAACAGCACCTGATTATTATAGTTTGCCGCTTCAGCAAATAAAACTGTCATCCTGTTTTCAGCGAATAACTTACGAATGGCTGCTGGTTTCATAGATATCTATAGATATAGGTTTGAGGTTATCGCTGTATGAAACCGACGAATAATGCATTACTAACTACGATGTCCAAGCCAAACGAAAAGAAAAGCTTGATTTATAATCCAGTTTTCCGTTCTGCGCTTTTTCAAATCATTGCGATTGCTGCTCTGGTTTTTTTCTTTTACACCATCATTAATAACGCACTTACCAATCTTAACGCTCGTGGTATTGCAACTGGGTTTGATTTTTTAAACCAAGAGGCGGGCTTTGGGATTGGGCTCACTCTTATCGAATATGATGAAACATTCTCTTACGGGAGAACTTTTTTCATCGGCCTTCTTAACACCGCGTTAGTCTCTGTTTTGGGGATTATCCTCGCAACCATTATTGGTTTTGTTATGGGTATCGCACGACTTTCTTCCAACTGGCTCATCAGTCGTCTTGCAGCGGTTTATATCGAGACCTTTCGTAATATCCCTCTTCTTTTGCAAATCTTCTTCTGGTATTTCGCAGTTCTACAAGCCCTACCCTCGCCTAGACAAAGTATCAGCCTAGGTGAAGTCATATTCTTAAATGTTCGTGGTCTCTTCTTACCATCTCCTGTAATGGGACATGGCAGTGGTTTTGTTATTGCCGCATTTATTTTGGGCGTGCTTGCAAGCCTACTGATTGGACGCTGGGCTAAAAACAAACAACGCTTGACTGGACAACAAACACCAATGGTCCGGATTGTGCTAGGCTTAGTCGTTGGTCTTCCACTTTTGGTATATTTCTTAGCTGGCATGCCTATCTCTCTCGATTACCCTGAACTAAAAGGCTTCAACTTTCGTGGCGGTATTAGCATCATTCCGGAATTAGCAGCACTGCTTCTGGCTCTGAGCGTTTACACCGCCTCATTCATCGCAGAGATTGTCCGTTCAGGGATAAATGCAGTAAGTCATGGTCAAACCGAAGCGGCGATGTCTCTCGGTCTACCTCGTGCCAAAACGCTTAAACTTGTTGTCATTCCTCAGGCTATGCGCATTATCATTCCTCCACTCACTAGCCAGTACTTAAATTTGACTAAGAACTCTTCATTGGCGATGGCAATTGGTTACCCAGATCTCGTGTCCGTTTTTGCAGGAACAACACTTAACCAAACGGGCCAAGCGATTGAGATCATCGCCATGACTATGGGGGTATATTTAACGTTAAGTTTGATTACGTCTGCGTTAATGAACGTGTACAACCGTAAAGTAGCATTGGTGGAGAGATAATATGAGCACACATCAGTTTCAGCCTGATCTCCCACCACCTTCAAATACTGTCGGTGTGGTTGGTTGGCTACGCAAAAACTTATTTACTAGCCCACTAAATTCTTTCATTACGCTTATTCTTGCGTACTTCGTAATTGCTGCACTTTGGTCCATTATTGATTGGGCGTTTATCAATGCAGATTGGATTGGTTCAACGCGCGACGATTGTAGTCGTGATGGCGCATGTTGGGTGTTCATCAGTGTGCGATGGGAGCAGTTTATGTACGGCTTCTATCCAGAAGCGGAGCTATGGCGCCCTCGCCTGTTTTACATTACGTTAGCGATCTTCACGGCGTTGCTGGCCTATGAGAAAACACCTAAACGAGTTTGGATCTGGCTATTTTTCGTCAACGTCTATCCATTTCTAGTTGCGGCACTGTTATATGGTGGCGTGTTTGGGCTTGAGGTGGTAGATACACACAAATGGGGTGGCTTGCTCGTTACTCTGATCATTGCGCTCGTGGGTATCGTTGTATCACTGCCAATCGGCGTTGCATTAGCATTGGGCCGACGTTCAGAAATGCCAATTATTCGCAGTATTTGTACCGTATACATTGAAGTTTGGCGTGGCGTCCCACTAATCACTGTATTGTTCATGGCATCGGTCATGCTGCCGCTGTTCTTAGCCGAAGGCTCAGAAACCGATAAACTCATTCGCGCTCTGATCGGCGTGGTGATGTTTAGTGCCGCTTACATGGCCGAAGTGGTTCGTGGCGGTCTGCAAGCGATTCCTAAAGGCCAATATGAAGCCGCCGATGCACTCGGTTTAACGTACTGGAAGAAGATGGGACTGATCATTCTGCCCCAAGCGCTTAAGATCACCATTCCATCCATTGTGAACACCTTTATCGGTCTGTTTAAAGATACCAGTCTTGTACTTATCATTGGTATGTTCGACGTACTTGGTATTGGACAAGCTGCGAATACCGACCCGGAGTGGCTTGGATTCGCAACGGAAAGTTATGTATTTGTCGCGTTAGTGTTTTGGGTATTTTGTTTTGGCATGTCGCGTTACTCAATATGGCTTGAAAACAAACTTCATACCGGTCACAAACGATAACTCATTAAGATCAAGGACGTATTATGACGCAACATCAAGATTACATGATCCAGTTAAAGGACATGAATAAATGGTATGGTGAGTTTCACGTACTGAAGAACATCAACCTTGAAGTCAAGCAAGGCGAAAAAATTGTCATCTGCGGACCATCGGGATCAGGAAAATCAACCATGATTCGCTGTATCAACCGCCTAGAAGAACATCAAGCGGGCAGCATTTATGTCTCAGGTACAGAGCTCACCGAAGATTTGAAAAACATCGAAGCGGTTCGCCGCGAAGTTGGTATGTGTTTCCAACACTTCAATCTATTCCCTCACCTAACGGTCTTAGAGAACTGCACGCTTGCGCCTATCTGGGTAAAGAAAATGCCCAAAGAAGAAGCGGAAGCGGTCGCAATGCAATACCTTGAGCGCGTTAAGATCCCAGATCAAGCTGACAAGTACCCAGGACAATTATCTGGTGGTCAACAGCAGCGTGTAGCGATAGCGCGCTCTCTGTGTATGAACCCGAAAGTGATGTTGTTTGATGAACCGACGTCCGCACTTGATCCAGAAATGGTTCGAGAGGTGCTAGACGTAATGGTAGAATTGGCAGAAGAAGGCATGACGATGCTTTGTGTAACACACGAAATGGGCTTTGCTAAAGAAGTCGCTGACCGTGTTATTTTCATGGATGCCGGAGAAATCATTGAAGAGAACAACCCAATTGATTTCTTTGAAAATCCTCAGTCAGACCGAACTCAAAACTTTTTGGCTCAGATTCTTCATCACTAACAGTAGCTTGAGAATTTAGATAAAATGAAAAGCGCTGACATTAAATCAGTGCTTTTCATTATTCAACCATGCTCTCAAGTTTATTGTTACGAAACTGCAGTTGGTTCAAGACGTTGTAAATTGAGTCATATCACAATGAACGTCGTGAACTGGCTTACATCGCGTTAGGTACCAAGCGACGCTTCGCTATGCAACGCAGTAATATTGTGTTACAAGTTGCCACATACATAACACATTATTTCTATTATCATTTTGTACCAGATATAGGCAAGTTAAGCTTGATTTTTTGAACTTTCATGCCCATATATGTCTATATATCAAAGACCAGAAATCCCTTATAGAGGAAGATTATGAACAGTCCTATGTTTACTCGCACTACTACTCAAGAAAGTGCTCTACAAACCAATAAAGTATTGCGTAACACATATGCACTACTTTCTATGACTCTACTTTGGTCCGCCGTTGTGGCTGGCGTATCGATGGCGTTTAATCTACCGCATCCAGGTATCATCCTAATGCTGGTTGGTTTCTATGGCTTGCTGTTCTTGACTGAGAAAAACCGCAATAATAGCCTTGGCCTGGTATTTACGTTCCTATTTACAGGTTTCCTTGGCTACACCGTCGGTCCAATCCTAAACATGTACATCGGTGCTGGCATGGGAGACATCGTTCTAACCGCGCTTGGCGGTACTGCTCTGTCATTCATGGCTGCGTCCGCATACGCGCTAACAACGAAACGTGACCTATCAATGATGGGTGGCCTAATGCTGTCATTGTTTGTAGTTCTAGTCGTCGGTATGGTTGCGAGCTTCTTCATCCAATCAACGATCCTACACCTAGCACTGAGCAGCTTGTTTATTGTGTTCTCGACCATGGCGATTCTTATGACAACTCAAGGTATCATCCGTGGTGGTGAATCAAACTACATTTCAGCGACAATCACGCTATATGTATCAATCTACAACATCTTCATCAGCCTACTAAGCATTTTAGGCATCATGAACGACGACTAATTCGTTGGATTGAACTTAAACACAAAAGCCCGAAGGTACTTCCTTCGGGCTTTTTCGTTTAACCAAACCTACGCTAATCGATATGTAGAATACCTATGCATTATTTAAAGTGTTCACCCCGATATTTTTCTAACAACCTGAATAAAATGGCAAATTGTTGAATATCCCTAATCAAAGCACTCCACTTAGCTTGTACGATTTTACTGCGCTCAGCATGAGATTGAGATTCTTTTGTTGAGAATCACCTTTTCTCTAAGCTACCCTATAACTATCAGTCATTAATAAGCGGATACAAAGGCGATGTTCGTTTACAACGGTAAAGAAATTGAAACCGATGCTCAAGGCTATCTACTCGACTACACACAGTGGGAAGAAGGCATGATTGAGCTTTTGGCAAAAGAAGAAGAAATTGAGCTAACAGAAGCCCACTTAGAAGTGATTCATTTCGTACGTGTATTTTATGAAGAGTTCAATACCTCTCCTGCGGTAAGAATGCTTGTAAAAGCGATGGAAAAAGCACACGGCCCAGAAAAAGGCAACAGTAAGTACTTATTCAAGCTGTTCAAGAAGGGGCCAGCTAAACAGGCCACAAAACTGGCAGGTCTACCAAAACCAGCTAAGTGTTTGTAATGTCATAGGATTTTGAACCCACGGAAAGGTTTAAAGGAGGCGTTCTCCTTAGTGACGCTTTCGACGCTTGCCGTCCGTGGGCCTTCTTCCAGCCAAATCGAAAACTCAGCAATTTGTGACTCCGTGCCGCAAGCCATCACTTCTACATCACCATTGTTCAAGTTCTTAGCATAACCCGTTAGACCAAGCTTCAATCCTTGGTGTGAAGTGTGGTATCTAAAACCTACTCCTTGAACATGACCTTTTACTGTAAACTTCTCACACTTTAGGTTCATCTTTATACCGCTCCATTATATTGGGTGATATATTATTTCATTCTATTTCTCCCACTAAGGATAGTGGGTTTTTATGTGGTTATAATAATTATGAAAGAAATTGCTTTCCGTTGGATTGATAAATATCTCATCCATTTAAAGATACAAGAGAAGTTCTACTTACTCTTCTTCCTCCCCGTTCTCGCATTAATCATTCTAACATTCGTTATGAACAGTGCCGCAGGCACTCTCATTTCTGATATGAATCAAGAAGAGTTGGTGTTAATGAAAGGGCTCATTGAAGCCGGCAACCTTTCGCAAACACAAGTTGCAAACCTAATTGCAAATTCTGATACCATTTCTTTTGGTACAGGCACTGGCTCCGTATCTGTAATGAACGGCGCATTTAGTCTCGAGATCAATCACGACCAAACGTTATGGACAGCGCTAACAAGCACTCAAGTTAGCATCGTCCTTGTTACCCTTTTCTTTATTGCGTTAAGCGTTTATTACATCATGACGTTCATCGGTGGCGCGATGTTTACGATGAACAAAGCATTAAACACACTTGCTGATGGTGATTTAACCGCTCGTATGAATTTTTTCCCTGTTCGTGATGAGTTCAGCGAAATCGCAATTACTATCGACAAAGTCGCCGAACGCGAACAAAAGATGGTTCAGTCGATTCAAGAATCTGTCGCGCTAATGCAACAAATTAGCTCAGACCTTAATCAATCCATTCACAACAGTTCAGAAATATCCAACACGCAGCAAGAGCACTTAAACTCGCTAGCAAGTGCGACAGAACAAATGGCTTCTACGATTCGTGAAGTCGCGACGTTAGCCCATGAATCGAGTGCACAAACAGATGACGCACGAAGTGTTGCTCAATCTGGTCAAATTAAGGTCGAGAATACCCTTCACTCTATCTCTAATCTCTCAACCGAGATCCAATCCGCTTCTCAGGCAGTGGAAGAGCTAGACGCCAATGCTGCACAAATTGATGAGGTAGTCACGACGATCAATGGCATCTCAGAGCAAACCAACCTACTTGCGCTCAATGCTGCGATCGAAGCTGCCCGCGCGGGTGAGCAAGGTCGTGGCTTTGCGGTGGTTGCTGATGAAGTTCGCGCTCTTGCGGGTCGCACTCAGCAAGCAACGGTTGAAATCCAAACCATGATTGAAGCATTACAGCGTAACAGCCAATCACTGACTAAGTTGATGGACGTGACGGTTCAAAATGCAAACAAAGGCCAAACGTTAATGGCGGAAGTCGATCTCGAGATTGGTTCTCTTGCGGATAAAAACCAAAACATCTCCGACAGCAGTATCCAAATTGCAACGGCAGCTGAAGAGCAAGGAGTGGTCGCAGATAACATTGCATCAAGCGTTGAAGAAATCCGTGTACAAGCAAATAACGTGTGCACCATGATCAGCACAACGACACAGAATGTAGAGAAACTTCGTGCACAAAGCGATACGATGGAATCGTTGTTAACGGGTTTAAAAGCCTAATAACGTTGAACAAATAGCAAGGGTCACTTCGGTGGCCCTTTTTAATATCTCTCTTACAATGCAATAATTAACACTTCAGCAAATGATTGGTTTACCAACGGATATTGCTTTTGAAGACAACATCCCGGACAATACGCCCCTTCAAAATTTAATAAGAGCTAAAGAAATGACAGCTGCTATCTATCTAGTAAAAGGTCGTGAGAAATCGGTTAAGCGTAAGCACCCTTGGATTTTCTCTCGAGGCATCAATAAAGTTGAGGGTGAACCTTCTCTTGGCGAAACCGTTGATGTATTCACTCACGATGGAAAGTGGCTAGCTAAAGCTGCATATTCTCCAGCATCTCAGATCCGCGCACGTATCTGGAGTTTTGAAAAGGAAGACATCAACAAGGCATTCTTCGTTAAGCGCTTCAAAGATGCTCAGCTTCTTCGTGAAGATGTGATTGAACGTGATGGTCTCACCGGATACCGCCTAATCGCCGCCGAGTCTGATGGCTTACCAGGCATCACCATTGACCGCTACCAAGACTTCTTTGTATGTCAACTTTTAAGTGCGGGAGCAGAATACAACAAGCAAGCGATTGTCGATGCACTAGTAGAGTGTTTCCCTAGTTGTAATGTATACGAACGTTCTGATGTCGCGGTACGTAAGAAAGAAGGCTTACAAGAGAAAACTGGCGTACTCCACGGTGAAGAGCCACCAAAATCTGTCGTGATTGAAGAGAACGGCGTGAAAATCAGCGTCGATATCGTTGGTGGACACAAAACCGGTTTCTACCTCGACCAACGTGACAGCCGCCAACAAGCGATGAAATACGTCAAAGATAAAGAAGTCTTAAACTGTTTCTCGTACACGGGTGGATTTGGCCTCTACGCATTAAAGGGCGGCGCTAAGCGCGTTATTAACGCAGACGTATCTCAACCTGCACTTGACACGGCTAAATTTAACGCAGAACTCAACGAGTTCGACATTTCGAAAAAGCGCGCTGTATTCCTGAATGCGGACGTATTTAAATTACTACGTGAATACCGTGATCAAGGCACTCAGTTTGATGTTGTGATTATGGATCCGCCGAAGTTTGTGTCGAGCAAGAATAACCTGACTTCTGGTGCGAACGGCTATAAAGACATCAACATGTTGGCAATGCAAATCCTAAAACCAGGTGGCACTCTACTGACCTACTCTTGTTCAGGCCTAATGAGCTCAGATTTATTTCAAAAGATCATTGCCGACGCAGCGGTCGATTCTGGCCGTCAAGTGAAGTTCGTCGAGCGCTTTGAGCAAGCTGCGGATCACCCTACCGATAGCGCTTATCCAGAGGGCTTCTACCTGAAAGGTTTTGCTTGTAAGGTACTATAAGTCTCCCTTTACTCGTTAAATTAAAACGCCACTAGACATCAATCTAGTGGCGTTTTTGTTTCTATTCAGGATAGGCTTTATTTGAGGGCCAGTCTCAGCCCTCAACACAACACATACCTTTAATCGTGTTTTAACGTGTTTAGGCTATCGATTAGACTTGACGTAACGTCTGACGCACCAGAAAAGTCGATAGTCAAGCTATCACTACCTTTTGTTATCGTCAGCTCGCTATCATCAGATACCGAAACATCAAACCCTCCACGCTCGTCTGTTGTCGAACTATTTCCTTCTAGCGAATCCAAAATAGCATCAAGTTCAACACTTTCTAAATCTTCAAACAATTCAGAAAAATCGAGAATGTCACCTTCAGAACTATCAAAATCGGCAACGGTGTCTGTTGAACCATCAAGGTCAGAAACGCCCCACTTAAAGGTATCAGCGCCATCATCACCACTCAGTAAGTCATTACCTAACCCACCAATCAAGATGTCGTTGCCCGAGTCGCCTCGTAGGTAATCATCGCCACCACGGCCGTAAAGAACATCGTCATCGGCCCCTCCTCGAAGACCATCAGAGCCATCATCAGAGCCACGGAGAATATCGTTGCCCGCACCACCGAAAGCGGCCAAATTTCCTCCTTGACTAACAACCCTATCGTGACCAGAACCTAAGTTCACTGTGTCGGTTAAAGGTTGTACTGGGCTTTCAATAGAGCTTTTAAGCGCGCCATCAGAATCCCGAATATTATCCTCTGAAGCAGTCATGAACTCAAAGCTCTCGAAGGTTTCTCTATCAACTAGTCCATTGAGGTTTGGAATTGAGGTTCCTGTATCAACACGATAGTTCCCCTCTCCAGCGCCGAGATCAATACGGTCATTACTATGGCCAGAAGAAATGATAAGGTCGTCAGAAATGCTGACTTGCTGCTGTCCTGTTTTACCTGAGACAGGCAGACCGTGTTCATCGAAGTATGCCGCTAACTGGTAGTCAAGTACCATTGAGCCAGCACCTTCTAACAAGGTAAAGGTATCAACGCCTCCACCACCGAGCACCCGGTGCGCATCGATCACATTTTCCATACTGATGTCTACTTTTGCTTCTTCACTGTAGGTTCCATCAGAATCTATCGCTTTATAAGTGAATGAGTCATCAATGCCATTGAAGCTCGTGACATCGGCTCCAACCATGGTAAAGCTTGCTTTATCACTATTACTATTGGTTTCTGGGAATACTCTTAGCTCATCAAAGAAGCCATCAAGAGAAACCGTAGCGGTACCAGAATGATTCCCGGTCTTGGTAATATCATCTATTGTGATTTTCTGAGTTGAAATCAATACACCGTCTTTATAGAAGCCAACTGTAATCCAAGCCTCCCCACTATTAAACTTATTGTTCAAGCTAGCGAAGCTTAAATCAGCCTGATCGGCTTCAACCCCTTCGTTGAGTTTTATCGCAATAAACTCTGAAGTACTAATCTCATCTCCGTTACCCGATTCACCTTGCTCTACAACAGCCAAACCGACTTGGTCATTTGCATGATCAACTTTGATAAAACGATTATATATTGGTTCATTTGCCGATTTATCTAGCGTCCCCGCGTAAAAAGTCAACCCGTTCATCGTTATTGAATCGCTAATCGTACCATCTGCGATGTTTGACACATCCGATGAATCAAAACCAAACAGTTCTGTCGTCAGGCTGTATTTCACGTCCGTTGTTTCCGGAATCACATCTCCAACAGAGAGTTTGACTTCTGTGTCTCCGTCTAAGTAGTAGAGATAGCCATGTTCAGGCAACGATGTGATTTCGATGTCGGTAACTTTAGTGTCGTCTTGGTCGTCCTCCACATCCTTAGCGTGAGGTGCGAAGTCAATGGATGGATCGTCAGATAAGTAATCACCACTCACAGAGAAGTCATCAGCAGTTGGCGGATTGTTTGACGCTTTCTGAACATCATCATTCGCGCTGGCTGTATTGTTATCTTGATCAGTAAAGGTAGCCGATGCAGTCAGCTGACCATCATCCAATGAACTAACATCCACCCCTTCAATCTGGTATGGCCCGTCACCGGTCACTGAATAAACGTTGCCTGTACCGTCAGATGCGGTCCAAGTGCCGTCAGAGCCAAGTGCTAGAGTCAAAGTAATAATAGAACTTCCATTCACAACTTTTAGATCGCTCACACCCGATAAGCCCGTATTAACCCCTTCACCATGGTTGAAAGTGATTGTTGCTCTCTCCGAGTCGGTGATATTGTCATCGCCGTCATCAACGGTACTGTCTGTAATAGTTAGCGTTGGGCCGTCAATCTCTCCATCTTTGTTGCCATCGGTACCATACTCACTATCTTTAGCGACAATATCATTAACGTTGACCTCATGACCATTTTGATATTTGAACGTTGAATCAGCGGTTAAAATGCCATCCTTTAAAGCACTTACATCCACGCCTGTAATGGTGAATGTACCATCATCATTAGTGATAACCGTATAACCAGGTACTGTCGCCTTTCCTTCAGATAACGTCACCTCCAATATAATGTCGTTATCTCCTGCGGGGAATTCGCCATTCTGCGCTTCTGTATCGGTTATACGTACAGTCGCGGTACCTGAAGTAACATTTTCCCCAAAATCAACGGTGATGTTCGCCGTTTCTTCACCCGTTACTTTGTCATCATTCTGAGGGTTTTCTGTCGTGCTATCAGTTATGAGGACCGTTGGCTGGTCATTGTCTAAGATGCTGCCGGTGCTTTCCTTGCCACCGACACTGATGGTGTAGTCTTCCGTGAGCTCGACTTCTGTGTCGTCCACCGTTGGTACGGTGATGGTGAAATCTTTCACGCCCGCTGGAACCGTGATGGTGCCG